>NZ_JBIAUC010000011.1:0-211517 GCF_042892355.1 Streptomyces sp. NPDC001796
GGAGCACCGTTGGCGATCGTCCGCCAGTACATCGAGCAGCAAAAACGTCCGCTCTAACGTGCACGTCAGAGCAGTCCTGAGATGCATTCACCCCCGGCGTGAACGCCGGGGCTTTCTGCAAGAATCCCGGTAACTGGTGGAGGTGCCCAGGTAGACGACCTCCCCCACGGTGCCGCGGATACGGCTGGCGCTGTCGGCGTCGCCCGGCCCGGTGGTCAGGGTGATCTTCTCGGGCCGCACGGTGAGTTCGAGGGCCGTCCCCGGCCCCGACCCGCCGGGCAGCGGCACGGTGATGCGCTGGCCGTCGCCGAAGTCGATCACTCCGCTGTCCGCTTCGACGGCGGTCAGGTGCCCGCTGATCACATTGGAGGTGCCGATGAACCCGGCGACGAACGCGGTGGCCGGCCGTTCGTACACCTCGCGGGGCGTGCCGACCTGCTCGACCAGGCCGCCGTTCATCACCGCGATGCGGTCCGACATGGTCAGGGCCTCGGCCTGGTCGTGCGTGACGTAGACGAAGGTGATGCCGACCTCCCGCTGGATGCGTTTGAGCTCCAGCTGCATGGACTGCCGTAGTTTCAGGTCGAGGGCGCCCAGGGGTTCGTCCAGCAGCAGGGCGCGGGGCCGGTTGACCAGGGCGCGGGCCAGAGCCACGCGCTGCTGCTGGCCGCCGGAGAGCTGACGGGGGCGGCGGTCGGCCTTGTCGGCGAGCTCCACGGTGTGCAGGATCCGATCGACCCGGTCGCGTATCTCGCCCTTCGCCACACGCCGGCGGCGCAGTCCGAACGCCACATTGTCGGCGACGCTCAAGTGCGGGAACAGGGCGTAGGACTGGAAGACCATGTTGATGTCGCACTTGTTGGCCGGCACGCCGACCATGTCCCGTCCGTGCAGCAGGATCTGACCGCCGGTCGGTTCCTCGAAGCCGGCGATCATCCGCAAGGTGGTCGTCTTGCCGCAGCCCGAGGGCCCCAGCAGGGAGAAGAACTCCCCTTCCGCGATGGAGAGGTTGACGCCGCGTACGGCCGCGCCGCCGGGGGTGCCGCCGAAGTCCTTGACCACGTCGACGAGGGTGATGGCCGGGCCTGGGTCCGGTGGCGGAGCAAGGGTGTCGGTTGCCATCCGTGGAACCTCCGGTGTTCGGGGCGTGGGCTGAGCGGGCGACCGTGCGGGGATGCGGGACGGGGAGGCGGAGCCTGCCGTAGGACGGCGGGGCGGGCCCGTGGGCAAAGTTGATAACGTTACCAACCGAAGTGGCACGTACCTTACCCACGACCGGGCGTCACCCGTCAATGGTTGAATGGCGCTGAATTTCATCGACCCGTTCCGCAGCGTCCGCCGAGCCGTCACGAAGAGATCCGCCATGCCGAATGAGCCACGACCGCCTCGTCGCGTCACCATCCCGGACGTCGCCCGGCACGCCGGCGTGGGGCAGGCCACCGCCGCCCGGGTCCTGGGCGGCTACGGGTCGGCGAGCGCGGCCACCCGGGAACGGGTGCTGGCCGCCGCCGCCGAGCTCGGCTACAGCACCAACGCCGTGGCCCGCAGCATGATCAGTGGGCGGACGCACACCCTCGGGGTGGTGGTCGCCGACATCGAGAACGCCTACTTCGCCCGTGCGGTGCGCGGCGTCGCCGATGTGGCCGCCAAATCGGGGTTGCAGGTCATCCTGGCCAACAGCGACGAGGACGGCGACAAGGAGAAGGCCGCGGTGCAGCTGTTCATCGAGCGGCGCGTGGACGGACTGGTCGTGGCGCCCGCGGCGGCCGAGCACGAGCATCTCGACCGGGCCGTCTCCGCGGGCATCCCGGTGGTGCTCCTGGACCGGGCGCTGAGCGGCGCCGCGCTGGACACGGTCGTCGTGGACAACCGGGGCGCCGCCAAGGCGGCGGTGGCCCGGTTCACCGACGCGGGGCACACCCGCATCGCGGTCGTCTCGTCGGCCTCACCCGCCGACGACTCCGCGCGGCTGGCGCCGGGTGCCGACATCTGGACCACCACCGAGCGGCTCACCGGCTACCGTCAGGCACTGCGAGCCGCCGGTATCCCGCGCGAGGGGGAGCTGATCCGGCACACCGGCTACGACCGGGCCTGGGCGCGCTCCGCCGTCCTCGAGCTCATGACCTGCGACGACCGGCCCACCGCGCTGTTCACCACCGACAACGTCGCCACGCTCGGCACCCTGGACGCCTTGCTCGACCTGGAGGCCCGCATCCCCGAAGACGTCTCCGTCATCGGCTTCGACGACGCGGAATGGGCCACGCTGATCCGGCCCCGGCTCAGCGTGGTGAGCCAGCCGGTGCAGGAACTGGGCGGCCTGGCGGCGGACATCCTGGTCCGCCGTATCAACGGCGCCTCGCCCCGACCCCGGCGCCACACCCTCCGCACCGCCTACATCGCCCGCGAGTCGACCGGCCCGGTCCCCGCCTCCGTACGGCGGCTGCGGGCACCGCAGAGCTGAGGCGGGCGCCCCAAAGGTCGTTTCTTTTGGTGCTCGTGGTCGTTGCACTGCGCCCGCCGGGTCGCACGGCCGGCTCGACGTACGCCCCCCGGCCATCCAGGCGCTCCCCGCCTGACGACCGGCTCGGCGAACACAGCCGACAGCGCGTCCAGGGCCGGCTCGGTCACCCCGGGCCGGCCTTGGGCGTCGTCGCCACAGAAGCCGAACCGGGTTCGCCTCCGGCGAGTTCGGGTCCGGCCCGACGCCGAGGCGGCACGACACCCGGTGAGCCACATCCAGATCCGGCACTAACGCGCGAGGAACGGGCCCAGGACCGAGACGAGTTCGGCCGGCGCGTCCAGCGCGATGAGGTGGGCGGCGGTGCGGAACTCGACCAAGGTGGCACCGGGGATCCCGGCGGCGTACCGGCGGGCGATGTCCTGGAAGTCGGCGACATCGAGCTTGCCGATCCCGACCAGTGTGGGGACGCAGATGCCGGCGATGTCGCCGGTTGCGCCGCCCCGGGAGTGCTCTCCCACGATCTCCTGGTTCACCAGCGACGTTCGTATCGGGTCCCGGAGCCGGTCGGCCAGCCCGACAGCGACGTCCTCCCACTGCCGAGCCGGCCCGCGCAGCCACATGTCCAGGTTGATACGGACGGCGGCGTCCAGGTCGCCCGAAGCCAGTGCCGCTGTTTCCGCCTCGTCGTACGCGACCATGTCCGAAGACCAGTGGTATCCCCGCCATGGCGGGGCGAGCACTGCCAGGGAGCGCACTCGGGCGGGGTGGGTGAGAGCGAAGTCCAGGGCCACGCGGCCACCCCAGGAGGCGCCGACGAGCCGCACACGTTCGTAGCCGAGGTGGTCCAGGAGGCGGCGCAGATCGTCGGTCTCGCTGAACGGGCCGGCCGGGGGTGCGGACCGACCGAAGCCACGGAGGTCGTAGCGGATGACGGTGTGCCCCTTTGCCAGGTCGGGCACGACGGCGTCCCACATACGGTGGTCCGCGACTCCGGCGTGCACGAGTACGACGGGAGGTCCGTCGCCGGCGACGACGTATGAAAGGTGACCGCGATCATCGGTAAGAGTGAGCATCCGCAGATGTTTGCAGTACAACAGGCCACGTGCCACTCAATAGGGGAAGCCTCCGCTCTCGCCGCCATGTCATCCGACTCGGCTCATGGCCGGAGCCACACCCCTTGGCCCGGCGGGCCTCTTCGTGACAGCACTAGCCTGCTCTCCATGCCCGACAACGCCACGCACGCGCGACGCGACGACAGGCCCGAGGACTCCCGGCGGGTGCGTCTGAGCCGGACCTTCGACGAGGACGCGGAGCTGTACGACCGGGCCAGGCCCGGATATCCGCCGGAGCTGTACGACGACCTCGCGGAACTCGCGGGTGTCCGACCCGGCAGCCGCGTACTGGAAGTGGGCTGCGGCACCGGCCAGGCGACGGTGCCTCTGGCCGAACGGGGCTGCCGGATCACGGCCGTCGAGGCGGGACCGCACATGGCCGTGGTCGCCCGCCGCAACCTGGCCGGGGCCCCGGAGGTGGAGGTGGTGACGGCGGACTTCGAGAGCTGGCCGCTGCCCCGGGAGCCGTTCGACGCGGTCCTCTCGGCGACGGCGTTCCACTGGATCGACCCGGCGGTGCGGACGGCCAAGGCCGCCGACGCCCTGCGTCCCGGCGGGGCGCTCGCCGTGGTGCGCAACCAGCATGTGAGGGGCGGCACCGAGGAGTTCTTCGTCGAGGTCCAGCGCTGCTACGAGCGCTTCGACCCGGACACGCCGCCCGGGCTGCGGCCCCCTGCGGCCGCCGACATCGACGGCTCGGACCATGCGGAGGAGGTCGCGCGAAGCGGCCGGTTCGGCCCCACGGTCTTCCGCCGCTACGAGCGGGACCTCACGTACACCACGTCGGACTATCTGGAACTGCTGCGGACCTACTCCGGCCACCGGGCTCTTCCGGAAGCCGCCAGGAACGGCCTGCTGGAGTGCATCGCGGGCCTGATCGACGGGCGGTACGGCGGCCGGGTGACCAAGCGTCATCTCATCGAGTTGGGAGTGTCGCACAGGCGGTGACGCCGGCACAGGCGCCGCGGTACGCCGCGGCGCCTGTGCCGGCTTCGTCACCCCCGCAAGCGGTGCGGGTGCCGGTTGTCAGGCGCGCACTTGCGCCGGTCAGACCGGTGCGGCGGCGGGCTCGTCGGTGTCGGACAGCCGGTCCATGAGCGTGGCCCGGGCCCGCGCCACCCGCGAGCGAACCGTGCCCACCGGGCAGTGGCTCACCTCGGCGGCCTCCGCGTACGGCAGACCGAGCAGCTGGGTGAGGATGAACGCCTCCCGGCGCTCGTCCGGCAGCGAGGAGAGCAGGTCCAGCAGGACGATCCCGTCGTCGAAGCCGGGCAGGCCCTGCGGCTGGGCCAGTTCGACGGCCAGCTGCCAGTCCGCCGTATCGGACAGGCGCGGCCGGGCGGCGGCGTACCGATGGCTGTCGATCACCGCGCGGCGGGCGATGGACAGCAGCCACGCTCGAGCCGACGACCGCCCTTCGAAGCGGTGCAGACTGCCGAGGGCGCGCAGGAACGTGTCCTGCGCCAGGTCGTCGACCGCCTGCGGATCGCCGCACAGGTGGGCGACGTAGCGCAGGACGTCGCGGTGCAGAGCGCGCACGAAGCGCTCCACGGCGTCCGTGTCGCCGCTCCGGGCGGCCAGAGCCCAGGCAGTCGTCGACTCGTCGTCCGATACCGCTCTGTCACTGTCGTCCCGCGAGGTGGGCAGGGCAGGAGTAATCACCTGGAGTCCTTCTCGGTTCATCCGGGGTCCGGACCGCGGACCGCGAGAGTGCGGGCGGTCCGGCGGGTTCCGGCGATTCCGGCGAGTGGGGAGACGGCCCTGCAGCCCTACGGCGCTTTGGCGCTTCGGCGCGTCGGCACTTCGGCACTTCGGCGCTCAGGCGCACGGCTGGGCGTACGGCCGTGACCCGAGGCGCGTACGGCGGCCTCGGGAAACCAACTGTCTTTAGCCGACAGCCGTCCCCACAGGGGGGCCTCGATGGGTGATCGCGTGGACGAGAAGGAGGAGGCGCGGCGCCCGGTGCGAGCGACGGCGACGCACCCTGACGCGCGGGCGGTCCGGGGTGAGGGGCAGGGCGAGCAACAGCCGCAGCGGCGCGGCCAGTCGTCCGGCGACGGCCCGCAGGATGCGGAACGCGGCCTTCTCCCCGCACGCCAGCCACAGACCGCACAGCAGCGCGGCGAGCAGGTGGGCGGCCAGCATGCCCAAGGACGAGGTGCCGCCCGAGGAGTGGCCCAGGTGAGCCATGGGGCTCATGCCCATGGCCCGCATGTCCATCGAGTCCATGGGCATCGAGCCCATGTCCATGGACCCCATGTCGTCACCCGTGGAAGCCAGGGAACCCATGTCGAGGGAGGCCATACCTCCGAACTCCGGTCCCACACCCCCCGGCTGGGCGAGCGAGAACGCGGAGTGCAGCATGGCCTGGGCGGCGACCACGACGGCCACGATCAGGGGCAGCCCGCGCTCCCGGCCGGCCAGGCACCAGCCGACGGCGCCGGTCACGGCAGCACCCGCGGCCAGCGCCCACGCCGGGACGGGGCTGCCGGACATCGTGACGTGCCCAAGGGCGGCGAGCAGCACGCAGACGGCCGCGAACACCGCGGCCCGTATCGCGCGAGAACACCACCCGACCGTCATGGCGCCTCATCCTCGCATCCGGACATGGTTCGTCAGGCGTGGGTACGGAAAACGCCCCGGCTCTCCACTCAAGCAGAAGCGCGTGATCCAGGACACGGCGCGGGGCCGGGAACTGGCTTACGAGTCGGACGCGGACACCGTTCGGTTCCCGGCCCGCTCGCCGGAATCGAGGCACCGGAGGGGGCACAAGAGCACGCCTGCGGCCTCCGCGCCTCCACACGCACCCGGGTCGCGCGTCCCCGCCGTCTGTGCCGGGTATCCCCTGGACAATCCCCCCCGCGGCGGCTGGTGCCGGACACCCGGATGCCGAGGCGCCGCGATCCCACACACCGGAAGGTGGAGCACCATGTCCGAGATCAACGGCCTGGAACCCGTGGCGACGTTCTGCGGGAACTGCAAGTGCGGCTGTCCCCAACTGTTCGTCGACCCCAGCGCCACTGCCGACCGCCGGATCGTCCTGACCGACGACTTCGGTCAGCGCGTCCAGATGAGCGCCGACCAGTTCTCCTCACTCGTCGACGACGCCAAGGCGGGGAAGCTGGACGGCATCGCCCTGCCCTGACCCACCACCGCTGCCGCGCACCGCGGTCGCCCGGCATCGCAACGGATCGCTTCGGGTCGGTTCCCCTGCTCCGGAGGAGCCGCCCGTCGCCGCCTCTGCGGGCGCACCTGTCGTGTCCGATCACCTGTCCGGCCCGCTCGGGCCAGAGACCGCCGCAGCTCCGCGCCTGCGTACCCTGTTCCCCGTGTCAGCCTCCCGTCTGCGTCGTGTCGCCGTCCTGGTGCTCGAGGGCGCGAAGCCGCTTGACGTCGGTATCCCCGCACAGGTGTTCACGACCCGGGCGAGCATGCCGTACGAGGTGCGGGTGTGCGGCGCGGCACCAGGTCTCGTGACCGGCGGGGACGGTCTGTCGTACCACGTCGCCCACGGCCTCGACACGCTGGCGTGGGCCGACATCGTCTTCATCCCCGGTTACCGGTTCCCGGACCGCGAGGACCCTCCGAAGGCCGTCGTCGACGCGCTGATCAACGCCCACGCTCGGGGAACGCGGCTCGCCGCCATCTCGACGGGCGCCTTCGCGCTCGCCGCCACGGGCCTGCTCGACGGCAAGCGTGCCACGACCCACTGGCATTACACGCGGGCGTTCGCGGCGAAGCATCCGCTCGTCCAGGTCGACGAGAACGTCCTGTTCGTCGATGAGGGCAGCGTGCTGACGTCGGCCGGCGCCGCCTCGGGCATCGACCTGTGCCTGCACATTCTGCGCGGGGACCTCGGCGTGGCCGCCTCCAACCACGCCGCCCGGCGCCTGGTCGCGGCCCCCTACCGCAGCGGCGGTCAGGCGCAGTACGTGCCGCGCAGCGTGCCCGAGCCGCTCGGCGAGCGGTTCGCCGCCACCCGGGAATGGGCGCTGCACCGGCTCGACGAGCCCCTCACCCTTCATATGCTCGCCCGGCATGCGGCGGTGTCGCCGCGCACGTTCTCACGGCGCTTCGTCGAAGACACCGGG
Organism: Streptomyces sp. NPDC001796; assembly: GCF_042892355.1. Classification (NCBI taxonomy): domain Bacteria; kingdom Bacillati; phylum Actinomycetota; class Actinomycetes; order Kitasatosporales; family Streptomycetaceae; genus Streptomyces; species Streptomyces sp. NPDC001796. Next base: position 7,665 of record NZ_JBIAUC010000011.1, read on the forward strand.
TACACGCCGATGCAGTGGGTGATGCGCGCCCGCATCGACCTGGCCCGCGAACTGCTCGAGCGTTCGGAGCGCAGCGTCGAGCAGATCGCCGCCGACGTCGGTCTGGGGACCGGCACGAATCTGCGGCTGCACTTCCAGCGCATCCTCGGCACCACGCCGAGCGAATACCGGCGCACCTTCGCCCAGGGCGAGTAGCCCCCCGCGGGTGGCGCGATCCTTGCGAACCGTGGCGATCGCGCCGCTGTCCCGGGCGGCTGTCGCACCGGCAACCTGGTGGCGGACCGAAGGGACACTTTCATGACTCGTATCGCCATCAACGGATTCGGCCGCATCGGACGCAATGTGCTGCGCGCCCTGCTCGAACGCGACAGCGACCTCGAGGTCGTCGCCGTCAACGACCTGACGGAACCCACCACGCTCGCGCGGCTGCTGGCCTACGACACGACGGCCGGCCGGCTCGGTCGACCGGTGACCGTCGACGGGGACGCCCTCGTCGTCGACGGCCGCCGCCTCACGGTGCTCGCCGAGCGGGAACCGGCGCAGCTGCCGTGGGCCGAGCTGGGCGTCGACATCGTGCTCGAGGCGACCGGCCGCTTCACCTCGGCCAAGGCCGCCCGCGCCCACCTGGATGCGGGCGCGAAGAAGGTGCTCGTCAGTGCGCCGTCGGACGGCGCGGACGTCACCCTGGCGTTCGGGGTCAACACCGACGCCTATGACCCGGCCGTACACACGATCGTCTCGAACGCCTCGTGCACGACCAACGCGCTGGCACCGCTCGCCGCGGTGCTGGACGAACTCGCCGGAATCGAGCACGGCTTCATGACGACGGTGCACGCCTATACACAGGAACAGAACCTGCAGGACGGTCCGCACCGCGACGCCCGCCGAGCCCGCGCCGCGGCTGTCAACATCGTGCCGACCACGACGGGCGCCGCCAAGGCGATCGGCCTGGTGCTGCCGAACCTCGACGGCAAGCTGTCCGGCGACTCGATCCGTGTGCCGGTCCCCGTCGGCTCGATCGTCGAACTCAACACGACCGTCGCCCGCGACGTGACGCGCGAGGACGTGCTGGCGGCGTACCGCACCGCGGCCGAGGGGCCGCTCGCCGGGATCCTCGAGTACTCGGAGGACCCGCTGGTGTCGTCCGACATCACGGGCAATCCCGCCTCGTCGATCTTCGACTCGGCCCTCACCCGGGTCGACGGCCGCCATGTCAAGGTCGTCGCCTGGTACGACAACGAGTGGGGCTTCTCCAACCGCGTGATCGACACACTCGAGCTCCTCGCCACCCGCTGACCGCATTCCCGGCGCCGAACCGTCGCTCAGGCCGGGGCGCGCCGCTGTCGACGCGTGCGAGGGCGCGAGTCCGGTGCCAGGCGGCCCCTGGATCGTCTCCGGGACGTTCCAGGGGCCGCTCGTCCGGCGGGGGTTCCGGGGTGCGGGTGTCTCAACTGGTGGTGAGCATGCCTTCGCGCAGCCGGGCGAGCGTGCGGGAGAGCAGGCGGGAGACGTGCATCTGGGAGACGCCGAGGCGCTCGCCGATCTGCGCCTGCGTGAGTTCCTCGACGAACCGCAGGTGAATGATCTGCCGGTCCCGCTCGCCGAGTTCGGCGATCATGGGGGCCAACGCCTGGAAGTCCTCCACCAGTTCCAGCGCCTGGTCGTCGGCGCCGATGAAGTCCGCGAGCGCGGTCTCACCGTCCTCGCTGCTGTTGATGGCGGCGTCCAGCGAGGAGGAGTTGTAGCCGTTGGCCGCCAGACGAGCCTCGATGACCTCCTCCTCGGACAGGCACATCAGCTCCGACAGCTCCTTGACCGTCGGAGCGCGGCCCAGGCGGCTGCGGAGCTCCTCGGTGGCGCGTGCGAGCTGCACCCGGGCCTCCTGCAGGCGCCGTGGCACGTGCACCGCCCAGGAGGTGTCGCGGAAGAACCGCTTGATCTCACCCACGATGTACGGAATCGCGAAGGAGGTGAACTCCACCTCCCGCGAGAGTTCGAACCGGTCGATCGCCTTGATCAGCCCGATCATGCCGACCTGGACGATGTCCTCCATCTCCTCCGGCCCGCGGCTGCGGAACCGGGCCGCCGCGAAGCGGACGAGGGACATGTTCATCTCGATCAGCGTGTTGCGCGCGTACTGATACTCGGGCGTACCTTCCTCCAGCACTGCCAACTGGTCGAAGAACAGCTTCGACAACGCACGGGCGTCCTTGGGTGCGACCCCGGACGGGTCGGCGAGCTGTGGCAGTCCGGCTATGTGCGCGGCCGTTGTCGCCGTGGTCGCTGCCGTCACGTGTTTCCCTCCCAGATCCAAGCAGGCCTCCCTGCCTGCGCGAGCTGACGAGGCCTCGTGTACCCCGGCATCCTCCGCACATGCCTGCGTTTCGACGCACGGCTTCCCACCGCGGCTCCCCCCTCCCGCGGCTTCCTCGTCACGGGAGGGGGAGCCCGGCGGCCGGGGTCGTGGGAGCGGGTCTTGGAGTGGGGTGAAGACAGTGTGGGGGCCGCCGCACCGCCGCGGCCCCCACTGACTGGGCGCACTCTCCGGGGATCACCGCGAGCAACGCGCGTGCGGCGCACTCTTGCGCGCCGCTCGGGCTACCCGGAGCGGCGCCGGGCTCCCGCGCGCCGCTTCAGCGCGCGGCGTTCGGTTTCGCTCGTACCGCCCCACACACCGATGGTCTGATTCGTCTCGAGCGCCCACTGCAGGCACTCCTCCTGCACGGGGCAGCGTCGGCAGACCGCCTTTGCCTGCTGAGTCTGCAGCAGCGCCGGACCCGTGGTGCCGATCGGGAAGAAGAGGTCGGGATCCTCGTGTCGGCACGCGGCGTGGTCTCGCCAGTTGTCCATGAAAAGTCACCTGCGATCGAAAATCGTCCGTGCCCTTGGGAAACGCGCACTTCGTGCATTTCGTGCACTTCATGTACTTCGTGTACTCGCTTCGGGTCACCTGCCGACGTGCGAATGAAACCGGGCGAAAAGCCGTGCACGGGTAAGCTTCGCGGAATCCTCACAAGTGTCCGCCCGGACCAGCCGACGTCGAAGCGACGAGGCGTCAGGGGACCTCACCTAAGGCCGACTTGCTATGACCACTGTCATAAAGCATCCTGACTATGACAGCCGTCATGGTCAACGCCATGAGCACCGGTCCGCCGGAGTGCCGAGAGGCCGGTTGGTGGTCGGCGTCCCTGCGCCTGCGGTTGCGGTCGCCGGCCAGAACGGCCGGAAAGGAGACACTCGGTGATTCTCGACAGCCGCCCTGTCCCCGTCGTCCTCGCTCCACTTGCCGGCGGTCCGTCCACCCCCGAACTCACGGCCGCGGTGTCCGAGGCGGGCGCGCTGGGATTTCTCGCCGGCGGCTATCTGAGTGCCACCTCCCTGGCCGAGCGGCTGACCGTGACGCGCCGTCTCACCAGCGAACCCTTCGGCGTCAACCTCTTCGTGCCGGGACGGCCGGCCCGGCAGGAGGAGGTGGTGCGATATGCCGCATCGCTCGCCGACACGGCCCGTCACGCCGGCGTCGAGCTCGGCGATCCCGTGTTCGAGGACGACGGCTGGGCAGCGAAACTCGCCGTCCTGCTCGACGAACCCGTTCCCGTGGTGTCGTTCACCTTCGGCTGCCCCAGTGCTGAGACCGTGGCCGACCTGCACGGCGTGGGCAGCGAGGTATGGGTGACGGTCGGCTCCCCGGACGAGGCCACCGAAGCCGCCACCGCGGGCGCCGACGTGCTCGTGGCACAGGGCAGCGAGGCGGGCGGCCACCGAGGCGGATCCCACGACGACACCGGCACCGGCCTGCTCAGCCTGCTGCAGCTTCTGGCGGCACACACCGACCTGCCCCTCGTCGCCACCGGCGGCATCGCCACCGGTGGCGCGGTGGCCGCCGCAGTCGCCGCGGGCGCCAAAGCCGCGGCGCTGGGCACCGCTTTCCTGTGCTGCCCCGAGGCCGGCACGGCCCAAGTGCACCGCCGAGCCCTGCACCGGCCCGGCACCACCGCCGTCACCCGGGCCTTCACCGGTCGTGCGGCACGCGGCATCCGCAACGAGTTCCTGGACAGGCACACCACGGATGCTCCCGCCGCCTATCCCGAGGTGCACCATCTGACCGCTCCGCTGCGTCAGGCGGGCCGCGCACGTGGCGAGGCGGACCTGGTCAACCTCTGGGCGGGGCAGACATATCCCTTGGTGCGCGACCTGCCGGCCGCCGAACTGGTCCGCCGCATCGACGCCGAGACCAGAACCGCACTGCGGGCGGCGCTGTCCGCCGTGAACCGCTTCGCCCCTCCGACCGCACAGCCGTAGCACTCAGCGGCGGCCCCCATGCCACCCACGACCACGGGATGCCGGTCACCGCCGCCTCGACGCTCCTGGCGTTCATCGGCGTCTTCGACGTGATGGGCACCATCGCCTCCGGCCGGCTCAGCGACCGCAGCGACGCTCGCCGTCTCCTCGGCGCCTGCTTCTTCCGGCGCGGCCTGGTCCTGGTGAGCCTGCGCTGATCATGACGGCCACGGTCGACCCGCCGATGACGGCCTTCGTCGTCGCCTTCGGCCTGCTCGACCTCGCGACGGTGCGGAGGCGGGGGCCCTAGTCCAACTCCTGATCCACAGTCAGGAGCAGAGCCGTCGGAGAAGGCCAGGAGCGAGCGTCGAAGATCGCTGGGTATAGTGCAGGCGCTTTGCCCCGATGACCCCTGTCGCCGAGGAGGCCGTCCCCATGGACCCCGTCACGCTGATCACCGGTGGCTCGACCGGAATCGGCGCCGCCACCGCCCGCGCCCTGCTCAAGCAGGGCCACCGCGTGGCCGTCACCGGACGCGACGCGGGCAAGCTGGCCGCCTTCGCCACCACCGCGGGGGCGGGCGAGCGGTTGCTGACGATCACCGGCGACGCCAGCGAAGCGGATGACGTCGCCGCTGCCGTCCGCCACGTGCTGGACACCTGGGGCCGGCTGGACAACGTCATAGCCAACGCTGGTTTCTCCCTGCCCGGCAACCTGGAGACCCATGCCCCTGAGGACATGCGCGCCATGATCCTCACCAACGTCCTGGGCCCCGCCCTGCTGATCCAGGAGACCCTGCCCCACCTGAGGACCTCCAAGGGCCGAATCGTGATCATCGGCTCGGTCGCCGGCGTCCGCCACACCCCCGGCAACCTCTACTCCGTCACCAAGTGGGCCGCCCACGCCCTCGCCGAGAACACCCGCCTCCTGGTCGGCCAGGACGGAGTCGGCGTCACCGTTGTCGCCCCCGGCATCGTGGACACCCCCTTCTGGCACGCCCGTGGCGGCACCCCCGAGGCAGCCGCCACGATGACCGCCGAGCAGATCGCGGACACGATTGTGTTCGCCATCAACCAGCCCGCGGGCGTGGACATCAACCACATCACGATGCGGCCGACGGGGCAGGTTGGCTGAGGTAGAGCTCCCAAGGGTCGTACGGGGAGGTGCCTTTGGCTCCGCCAAGCATGGTGTTGCGCGGGCCGGGGGCGCCTTCGGATCTGGGCCGCCACCCCGCGGCGTTCCTAAGCACCGTTACCGCCGTTGCCTTGATCATCTGGCTTTGGACTTGAGGTCATCTCACAACGCAAGGGGACGGTAGGCCAGAGCCTGATCGACCACCTCTGCCGCTGTCGGATTCCGGTTCTTGGGGCAGAAGATCAAGTCGCTCACATATCCGCTGGGACAGGCAAGGGCCCGGTCAAGCGCCTCCAATATGCCGCTGGCCTCGGCATCGTCGGCGTAATCCCCGTCCGTGATCTTCTGCACCATTGCGACGGCGGTTTCGGGTGCCATCACCGCCTCCTTCGAGAAGAAGTGGCAGCTTAACGACTTACGTGATCGACCGGACCCCTAGCGGGCGTTCGCCCTCTGGCGCCGGAAGGGAGTGGACCGGTTCGCGACGGTGGTGCCGCGGGCCGCGGCGCGGGCCGGGCCGTCGGGGACAGTGAAGGCGAAGACCGCGGTCACCGCGGCGATCACGGCCAGGGCCAGATAGGCGTGCTGGTAGACGGTGACGGGCGGGTTCGCCGCGGCCGCCGCGGGGGTGCTCATGACCAGGGCCATGGTCACCACCGCCGGTGCGAGGGCGCCTCCGGTCTGGCGTACGACGGTGTTCAGCGTGGACGCCTGGGCCAGGTCCGGCCGCGCGAGGGTCGCCAGTGAGGCCACCGTGGTCGGCATGAAGACGCCGCCCATGGCGAGCCCGAGCAGGAACATGTAGCCGCGGAAGGTCCACAGGCCGGTGTTCGCGTCGCAGGTGGCGAAGAGCAGCAGGACCGCGCTGACACCGGCCAGGCCGCAGCCGACGATGACGCGGGGGCCGATCCTCGCGTAGAGGGCCCCGGCGACCTGAACCGTCAGCAGGACGCCGAAGGCCTCGGGGAAGGTGCTGGTGCCGGACTCCAGGGCGGTGCGGCCCTGTCCCTGTTGGAGGAAGAGCGGTCCCAGGTACATGGCGCCCAGGATCGGCACCAGACCCACCAGATTGATGAGGTTGGTGTCCCTGAAGAGCCGGTCCGCGAAGAGGCGGAGCTTCAACAGGGGCTCGGCGGTGCGCAGTTCGAAGGCGATGGTGGCGGCGAGCAGGACGGCGCCGAGCACCAGGGCGGTGACCACGCCGGTGGAGGACCAGCCTCGGTTGGGGCCTTCGCTGACGCCGAACATGACGGCGCCCAGGGCCGCCGCGCTCAGCAGCAGTCCGAGCAGGTCGAAGCGGCCGGGCCGGGGGCCGCGGTGCCCGGACAGGAACAGCACCCCGAACAGCACAGCCGGCAGGCCCACCGGCAGGTTGACGTAGAAGACCCAGCGCCAGGACAGGTGGTCCACCAGCAGGCCGCCGAGTATGGGGGCGGCGGCCGGGGCGATCTGCTGGGGGATGATCATGTAGCGGGAGATCCGCACCTGCTCCGAGGAGTTGAAGGTGGAGAACAGCAAGGAGGCCGAGGCGGGGAAGAGGACTCCGGCGGACAGTCCCTGGAGCGCGCGGAAGGCGACGAGTTGACCGAGGCCGGCGGCCGCGCCGCACAGCAGTGAGGAGCCGAGAAAGCCGGTCAGTGCGGTGAGCAGGATGCGTTTGGCGCCGAATCGTTCGACGAGCCAGGCCGAGGCGGGGATGGCCATGGCCAGGCAGACCGGATAGGCCACGACCACTCCGTCCAGGGCGGCGGTGGTCAGCTGGAAGTGGCGGGCGATCGACGGGAGCGCCACCGTGGTGATGGCTCCGTCGACGATCGCGATGAACGTCACGCAGACGCACATGACCGGGACGACCAGGCGCTGGCCGGGACGGAGGGAGAGGCGGGGCAGGGCGGGGCGACGGCGAAGCGGAAGCACATGCTGAGCATACTCACTATGAGCGTGCTCATAGAATGATTATCGCGACGGAGCGGGGAAGCGACATGGCAGTGCAGGGCAGCAGCGACATCCTGATCGACGAGCTCTACGAGACGACGCACCAACTGCGCCGCTTCGTTGAGGCCCGGCTGCGGGCGGGTGGCGCCTCGGTCGCCCGGCTCCGCGCACTGCGGATGCTCGCACGGGCGGAACAGCCTCTGCGGATGCGGGACCTGAGCGAGATGACGGGGGTCGCGGCACGGACCGCGACCAGCATCGTCGACAGCCTGGAGCGCGACGGGCTGGTGGAGCGCTTGCGCCATCCGGAGGACCGCCGGGCCTTCCTGCTCCGCCTCACCGACAAGGGCCGGCGGTGTCACCGCGAAGCGGAGGAGGTGGACCGCCTCGCGCTCGCCGAAGCCACGGCCGCGCTGAGCGCGGAAGACCGCGCCGAACTGCGGGCCCTGCTCGCACGGATTCGCGAGGCCACGGCCTGACACGGGTTCGGCAGCCCCTGCTGCGCGGTGACACGGACCTCGACGTCAGTGCGCGGGATCGTGGTCGTGCGGCTCGTATCCGGGGATCGTTCCGTCCTTCGGCAACAAGGGCGGCGGCGACGAGCTGACCAAGGTCGAGGAGGGACTGCTCGGTAGGTGCTGCTCGAGTGGCCGGTGCAGATCCACAGTTGCTGCCATGCGGGCGGCGGGATGGCCTGGGACTCCAAGGGCGGGCGAGCCGCAACGGCTGGGACCATCCGATCAGCTGGTGCCGGGACTATGACGGCGGACGCATACGGATCCGCCGCAGCCGGGGACGAGTCCCCGGTCGTGAACGCCGGGATCGAGGCCAACGCCGACCTGGGGGCCGGCCAAGTACGACACCTTCGCGGTGATCACCAAGGCGGGCAACCGGGGCTGGCCGTACTGCATGGGCGACAAACAGCCCTACCGTGACCGCAACCTGCCCGATCCCTCCCAGCCGCTGGGCTGGTACGACTGCGACCACCCGAAGAACGAGTCCCCGAACAACGACGGCCTGGTCGACCTGCCACCCGTCACCGGCAACAACATCTGGTACTCGCCGCAGGGCGGAGCACCGGACTACCCGCGCGACGCGAACGGAATCCCCTCCTACAAGCAGGAGGAGGCAACCTACCGGCTGCCCTGGCTCAAGGGCGGCGGCCAGGCCGCGATGAACGGACCGGTGTACCGGTACGACGCAACGAACGCGAGCGAGAAGAAGTGGCCCGCGTACTGGGACGGCAAGTGGTTCGTCGGTGACTTCTACGACGCCGACCAGCCGCGCAACGCGGTGCTCATGGATCCGAGGACACAGGGGGACGGAGGTCTGCCCGTGCACTCGGAGTCGCTGAAGAAGATCGTGCCCACCGGCAACGACGGCATCAAGAACCTCATGGACTGGAAGTTCGGGGACGGCGCGCTGTACGTCCTCGACTACGGCCGCGGCTTCTTCACCTCGGACTCCAAGTCGGCACTGTGGCGCATCACCTACACCGGCGGCGGACCGACGCCAGCCGCCGACCAGCTGGCAAGGAGGACCGAGTGACACGGCAGTCGAGACTCTGGGCCGCGCTGCTGGCCGCACTGCTCACGATGCTCGGCCTGCAGACGACGTCCGCGGCCGGGCAGACGGCAGGTCGATCCGAGGCCCGGGCGGCCGAGCAGGTGCTGACCTGGACGGCCGGCGACGACATCACGAAGTACGCCTCGGCGCCCACGACCGCGTTGGCGGGGCCGGCGACGATCGTCTTCGAGAACAGCGCGGCCACCGGGAACACCACCGGCATGCCGCACACGCTGACGTTCGTGACCAGCGACCCCGAGTACAACAGCGACGTCCAGCTCAACATCCTGGCCAATCCGAACGACGACATGGGCGGCCACCACACCGCGCAGGTCACGCTCACGCCCGGCCGGTACTTCTACCACTGCACGATCCCCGGCCACGGACAGATGCAGGGTGTTCTGGTGGTCACCGAGGGCGGCGGCGCGGACACGACACCGCCCGAGACCTCCGCGCAGGTGACCGGCGCGCGGAACGCGCAGGGCGAGTACGTCGGCTCGGCGACGGTCACGATCGGCGCCACCGACGAGGGCGGCAGCGGCGTCGACCGGATCGAGTACGCGATCGGGGACGCGGGCGCCTGGCAGCCGTACACCGCGCCGGTCGTCGTCGACCAGGTCGGCAGCCACAAGGTCCGCCACCGTGCCCTGGACAAGGCGGGCAACGTCTCGGCCGAGAAGAGCGTCGAGTTCTCCGTCGTCGCGCCGCCTTCCGGCGACACCACACCACCGGAGACCTCGGCCACGGTCAGCGGCGAGCGGAACGCCGACGGGGCGTACATCGACATGGCCACCGTCACCGTCACCGCCTCGGACACCGGCTCCGGGGTCAACGCGATCGAGTACGCCGTCGGATCGGGCGCCTGGCAGCCGTACACCGGTCCCGTGATGGTGCACCAGCTGGGCACCCACGCCGTGCGCTACCGCGCCACCGACAAGGCGGGCAACGTCTCCGCCGAGACGAGCGTGGAGTTCACGGTCGTCGCGGCGCCGCCGCAGGACACCACCCCGCCGGTGACCGGCGTGACCGTCGAGGGCACGAAGAACTCCGACGGAGCCTACGTCGGCAGCGCCAGGGTGACGGTGAGTGCGACGGACGCGGGTGGCTCGGGTGCGGTGAGCGTGGAGTACTCGCTCGACGGCGGGCCCTACCTTGCGTACACCGCTCCCGTGGTGGTCGACCGCGTGGGCGCGCACACCATTGCCTACCGGGCGAGCGACAAGGCGGGCAACACCTCCGAACCGCGGACCGTGAGCTTCACCGTCGTGGCGGGAGGCGGTTCGCCTCCGGCTACATCGGACTGCAGGTGCACAGCACGACGGATGTGATCTCCTACCGGGACATCCGCGTCAAGGAGCTGTAGGCGGCTCCCCGCACGCCCGGTTCGGCTGTACCCGCCCGGGGCCTCGCGGCATCACCGGATGCACGGGCGGGTACGGCAGACCGTGCGTGCGGCCGCACGCGCTTCAGCCGGCGGACGACGACGGGAAGTGCACGGCGAGCAGGGCCCTGTCGTCGGGCATCTCCATGTCGGGCTGCTGATGGAGCAGCAGGGAACAGACGCCCTCGGCGTCGAGGCCCGCGGTCGAGCGCGCCGTCTGGACGAGGTGTGCCAGGCCGACGTCCAGGCTCTGGCCACGCCGCTCGATCAGACCGTCGGTGTAGAACACGAGGGTGGCGCCCGTGGGGACCCTGGTCTCCGCCTGCGGGTAGTCGGTGAACGGGACAGGGCCGAGCGGTGGGGCGAGCGCGCCCTCGAGGTACCGGCTCGATCCGTCGGCGTGGATCAGCAGGGGCGGAGGGTGGCCGGCCCGGGAGTAACGCAGGGTGTGGGTGCGGCGGTCGAAGGCGGCGTAGCAGGCCGTGGCCATCAGGCCGTGGTGGTAGGTGCCCAGGAAGTCGTTGAGCTCCGCCAGGACTGCGGGCGGACGGGTACCGCTGCGCCGGGCGATGCTGCGCAGCACGGTGGTGGTCTGGGCCATGGCGGTGGCCTCGGCGATGCCGTGGCCGGCGATGTCGCCGATGGTGAGGCCCACGGTTTCGTCGTCGAGGATGTGCACGTCGTACCAGTCGCCGCCGACGTCGACGAGCTGGGTACCGGGGGCGTAACCGCCGGCGATGTCCAGTCCCTCGACAGGTGGCAGGTTGGGCAGCAGGCTGCGCTGGAGGCGTTCGGCGAGCCGGTGTTCGTGCTCGAAGAGACCCGCCCTGCGCACCGCCTGGGCGATCTGCTGGCCGATGGCGACGGTGTGCTCGGCGTCCTGCTCGGCTCCTGGCGCGTAGTGGATGACCAGGGTGCCGAGGGTGACACCCTCGGTCTCGAGCGGAAGGCGCTGCTCGGCCTCGTACGACGGCACGGACACCGGTGCCGTGTGCAGCCGGTCGAGGTCCACCCAGGGGGCCGTGGTCACGGGCAGTGTGTCGGCCGGGCCGAGGGACGGCACGATGCGCCGCGGGTGCAGTTCGAGCGTCACGTTTGCGGCGTCGAGGGCCTGGGGTGCGCACTTGTACACGGCGTCGCAGACGTCCGTGAGGGTGGCGGCGGCCGCCAAGGCCGCCGTGAGCCGGTACAGGCGCTGCATCCGCGCCCTGGCCCGTTGTTCGGTGCGCAGCAGCTGGTCCCGCTGCTGGGCGATCGCATGCCGGTAGGCCATCTGCTGGTTCAGCAGGCTGACGCGCTGGCTGAGCGCCACGAAACGGTCGCTGACGTCGAGCCGGGACAGGTGCAGCTGGATGGCCGGCTCGGGGCCTTTCCACCAGGTGGCCCGGCCTCCGTGGCAACGCAGGCGCACCGGGGCGCCGGCACTGTCGCGCACGGTCATGACGCCCGGCAGCGGGGATCCGCTGCGCGCCCACTGTGCGATCCGCCGGTACAGGTCGGCGGGGTCCAGCACCAGGTCCGCGAGTTCCGCTTCGGGACGGAGCGTGTCCACCGTGCGGCTCGTGGCCGGATTGGCGGCCACCACTCGGCCGGAGGCGGTGCAGACCACGACGGCGTGGGGAAGCGCTCTGACGATGGCCTGGAACATCGCCAGGTCCATCTCAGCCACCCGTTCCGGTCCCTGCGTCGACCGCCTCCTCTTCGACGGACGCAGCGTCGCCGAAGTACTCACGGCCCGGTTCCTCGCCCAGGTCGAGGTCGGGTTCGAGGTGCACCACGACGCGGCAGCCGGTGGCGCCGCGGGCGATGGTCTCCTCCAGTTCGACGCGCGCGTATCCCAGGTTCTGCGCCGCGATGGTGCCGAAGACGTTGGACGTCATCATGCACATCGACTCCCGCCCGAGCACCTTCTCCGCGAACGGGCAGCTGCGGCTGCCCAGGACGATCCGGTGCTCGTCCTGGGAGATGAGATAGAAGTCGCCCTCGATGCGCTGTTTGAGGTCGACCAGCACGTCGGCGACCTGTTCGCGGGTCAGCTGCGGCAGGCCCATGGCCTCGGTGTAGGCCTCGTTGATCTGCAGCCCCACCGACTGGCCGACCAGGCTGATGTAGCCGGAGGCCTCCTCGAGTCCGACCACGGACTCCAGGGACGTCGCCAGCTCGCGGACGAGCCCACGCATGAACACGTCCCGGTCCAGAGCCACGTGGGCTTCCTTGGCGAGGTTCACGACGGCCCTCCTTGTCTCGGAGTACCGTGCGCACGGCCGGCGCGGATGTCGACTGACAGGTCCATCTGTCATCACACGGTCTGTTCGCGAGCATAGCGCCCCGATCAGCGGCGCACGATCCCCCGGTTCCGGGCACCACCGTATACCGGCGTTGACGCGGGCATTACGGCGCGGCGGGCCGTACCCGGACCGGTCACAGCAGCCGCCGGATGTCGCCGCGGACCCGGTAGAAGCCGCCGGCCGCAGCGTGCAGGGCGTCCACGACGTAGCGGGCGCCGGGCTCCCGTATCGCACGCGGGAACTGCACGTTCCAGGAGGAGTCGTAGCCCTCGGACACCACATGCACGCGGAGGCGGCCGCTCTCCTGGACGCATTCGACGACGACCGTCCCGGCAGGAGCGTGGGCGACGGTGGCCACCGAGCCCGCGGCCGTGGCCGGAGCGTAGGTCGGCAGCGCGGCGGCGAGCTTGACGTCCCGCGCCACCGGCACCGTCCCCTGCTGCGCCGCGGAGACGGCCGCATCGCTCGCGTCCACGCACACCAGCGAGCCGTCCGTGGTCACCACATACAGCCGCTCGCCGCGGTACTGCATCGACAGTGCCGAGCCGCCGCCCGTGCCGAGCTTCCAAAGGCGCGTGCCGTCGCGGTCGAAGCAGTACACGGACGAGGCGGCGTCACCGGCGAAGACGAACCGCCCGCCGGGCGATGTGGCGCACGAGTACACCGCGCTGTCGCATGCGTAGGTGGCCTCTATGGCGCCGGTCGACTTCGACAGCCGTTGGACCACGCGGTGCGCGGTTCCCGCGTAGACGGTGCCGTCCTCCTGCCAGCCGAACAGGACGCCACCCCGGGTGGGCGTGTGCCACAGCTCGCGGCCGCCGTCGGGCGCGTAGGCGGTGACGCCCCCGTGGTGGCCGTGGTAGACGGCCCGGTCGTCCGCGCGGACCATCCAGGCGTGCTCGCCCTGGCTGCGGCGGGCCCACTGGTGTTCGTCCTCGTGATCGATGACGGTCAGGCGGCCGTCACGGTCGGAGACGTTCAGGACGCCCTCGTGGATGTCCAGCCAGAAGATGTCGACGTCCGGCGCGATCTCGTACGCCGCGAACGGCAGTTTCGAGGACAGGTCGTACACCCTGCCGTCGTCACAGCCCGCGTAGATCCAGAAGTCGTCGGCCACGAGGCACTTGACGCCGTCCGGCAGGCTGAAGCGGGCGAGCACGCCACCGTCGTGGTCCAGGGTGTAGACGTCGCCCGCCTGGTTGCCGACCCAGCAGTGCTCGTCGTCGACATGGATACCGAACGCCGAGGAGCCGGTACGGAACCGCCACAGCACTGGCGCCACGGCGCGGGCGGTGGACGGGGCCGAGGCGACCTGACGCCGGGTCACCGCGCGCGGAGCCCGCTGCCCGGGAACGGCCGGGGCGTATCCCTTGCGGACCTTCTCCCCCACCTTCTTCGCGGCGGCGGCCCGTGCCTTGTCCGCCGTCGGGAAGGTCGTCGTCTGGGTCTGTCCGGCTGCGCCGATTCGTCCGTACCGGACCGTCACCACTTGGCCGTCGACGGCCACTTCGTAGAACTTGTGCGCACCGCCGTCTTCCTGCGACAGCTCCAGATACGTCGTCGACACCGCGGACCCGGCAGACATGACAGACAGACCCCTCCCCAAGAGCGGACCCGCGGCCTTTCCGGCGGGTCCCACTGCTCACACCGTAGGAGGGGCCACTGACAATGGCCCCGCACCGCGACGTGCGGACCGGATACGGCAGCCCGGGGTCAGGGGCCGAGCTCGGTGGAGACAATCGCCGGGCGGCGGGCCGGGAGGAGCGAGGAGTCACGGGATCGCGGCAGCCGTGCGGGCCGGCGTTCCCCTATGCCGCCGGCCCGCACGGACCCTGGTGGGCCACTCGCCATCGACCCCATGAGCCGGATCAGGCACCCCCCGGTCGCCTGATCCACTCCGCCGCAACCGCCCGGCGCCCGTGGGCCGGAGCGCGTCCGGGAACGTCGATGTCGCTTCGGTTGGAGTGTGGATCAGCGAGGGGCCGCACCGGTATGGGTAGAACTGCGTACGACGAACGACCGGATGAGCGGAGAGGGCACATGGCACAGGGGCTGGACGCGGCCTACGAACGCATGCTGTCGCTTGCCACGGCGGCGCTCCACGAACGCGAACCCGGACGGTTGTGGCCCCTGATGGCCGCCACGCTGCCGGATGTGTGCGGCGGCGAGGTCCTGATCTACAAGCTGGACGACTGGAGCGAGAGTGCCGGCACGATCGGTACGGCGCCCGAGGCGGCAGCGGCGTTGGACTTACTCGACGACGAGGCCTTGGGGCTGCTGCGCGCCGGGTTCCCCTTCGCGGCGCATTACGGGAGCGATCGCGAGCGCGCGCCGGTCACAGCCGGCCGGATGCTCGGTGCGGCCTGGTCCGCGAGTGCGACCGCACGTCTGGTCGACGATGCGCTCGACATGGACCATGTGCTGGCGATCCCGCTGCCCGAGGCGACCACTCCCATCACCGGGTGTCTCGTCTACCGCTCGGGATCGGACTTCACCGACGACCAGGTCGGCTTCGCCCGGCGGGTGCAGCCCCTGCTGGCGGCCGTCGACCAGCAGCGGCGACTCCTGGAACGCTGGCAGCGACTCGTTGCTCCTGGTGCTCCGCAGGACATGGCCGCGGACTGTGATCTCACTCCGCGGGAGGCGGCCGTCCTGCTGCTGCTCACGGAAGCGCTGACCGCCGCCGCCATCGGCCGCCGCCTCGGCATATCCGACCGGACGGTGCACAAGCACATCCAGAACGTCTACCGGAAACTGGGCACCCGGGACCGCATCAGCACGGTGCTCCGCGCCCAGCAACTCGGCCTGGTCCCCGCCCCGAACCCGTCCCACCGTCAGCGCGGCTAGCGGCTCTCGTTCGGATCATGCCGGGCTCGCGGGCCCGGCAGGTCCCTCCCGATGCCCGCCCGGGTCCGGCGGCATGCCGCCGGGCCCGGGTGTCGGCGAGGCGATCCGTCAGTCGACGGGGAGAGCGGGTCCCGGAGGGGCCGGCCCTCCGGGCATCGCCCGCGCACCTCCCCAGCCGGCCGTCACCCCTGTCCCGTCGGCAGCAGTCGGGCGATGGCCGGTTCCAGCCGGGGCAGCGCCCGTTGGCCCATCAGCGCGAGAGCGATCGCCGCGGCGACGCCCGCCCAGGCGAACGGTCCGAGCGGAGTGCAGCCGAACAGACGGCTGACGCCGGGCGTCTGGACGAGGGCGACGAGTGCGACGGCGGATCCGAGGGCCGTGACGCGGACCAGCGGGCTGTCGCGGCGGTCGGCCAGGGTCTGGGCCAGCTGGGTGCCGACCACCCCGCACAGCGCCATCGTGCCGGCGCGGCGAGCACTGCCCGGGGTGAAGCGGCCGATCAGCCAGGCCGCCACCGCACCCAGGCAGGTGGTCAGTGCGCGATGGCGGATCTGCCGGATCAGGGGCGCCCCGAGGACCCGTGGCACCCCGTCCACGAATGCGGCGTCGTCCTCCCCCTCCCCGTCCTGCTCCCCCGCCGAGGGCTCCTGCCGCTGCGGCGTCACCGCCACCGCCATGGCCGGGAACAGGTCCGTGAACAGGTTCACCAGCAGCATCTGACGCGTACTCAGCGGCGCGGTCCCCGACAGCAGGGTGCCGATGGCGCCGAAGCCGATCTCGCCCGCGTTCCCGCCGATGAGGATGGCGACGGCGTCGGCGACGCTGCGCCACAGGGCGCGGCCCTCGCGGACCGCCTCGACCAGGACGGAAAGATCGTCGTCGGTGAGCACCAGGTCGGCTGCGTTGCGGGCGGCGGCCGATCCCCGGGCGCTGATCCCCACGCCGACGTCGGCGGCGCGGATCGCCGCGGCGTCGTTCGCGCCGTCGCCCACCATCCCGACCACCTGGCCGGCGTCCCGCAGGGCCTCGACGACCTGGAGCTTCTGCTCCGGCGCGACCCGGGCCACGACGCCCGCGCCGGCCAGCATCCGGATCCTCACCGACCGGTCCGCGGCGGCGAGTTCGTCTCCGGTGACCACGACGGTGTCCTCGGGCCAGCCCAGTTCGGTGGCGATCGCCCGGGCGGTCTGCGGATGGTCACCAGTCAGCATGACCGGCCGCACGCCGGCGTCCCGCAGACCGCGGACCAGGGCCGTGGACGTCTCACGCGGCGCGTCGGAGAGCGCCAGCAGACCGGCGAACTCCAGTCGGTCCAGCGGTCGTTCGATGACGTCGGTCTCCTTCTCGTGCTCGCCCAGGGTGCGCCTGGCCACCGCCAGGACACGCAGGCCCTCGCCGGCGAGCGTCCGGGCCGTGGCGGACGCGTGGTCCGGCAGTGCGGAGCAGGCTGGCAGGACGGTCTCCGGGGCCCCTTTGACCACGAGCGTGCGCGGGCCGTCCGCGGCGCTGCCGACCGCCGCGGCATACCCACGGGCCGCCTCGAACGGCAGGCCCTCGGCCTGCTCCCACTGCGGGTCGGCACCGGCGGCGTCCAGGACGGCGGCGTCGGTGGCGTGCACCGGCCGCTCGGAGTCGCCCTTGAGCCGGGGGCAGGCACGCGCCGCGTCCCGCACGATGCCCGCGACCGCCGCCTCCGTCGCCCCGTGCACCCTGCCGTCGGCGTCGGCGACACGGGTCAGTCGCAGCCGGTTCTGCGTGAGGGTGCCGGTCTTGTCGAAGCAGACGGTGTCCATCCGGCCCAGGGCCTCCAGCGTGCGCGGGGTGCGCTCCAGGACGCCGCGGTGCCCGAGCCGCCGGGCGGCGGCGAGCTGCGCGACCGTGGCCACCAGGGGCAGGCCCTCGGGCACGGCGGCCACGGCGACGGCCACGCCGCCGCTGACCGCCTCCCGAACGGGCGTGCCGCGCAGCAGCGCCAGTCCGGTCACCGCCGCTCCGCCGCCCAGGGTGAGCGGCAGTGCCTTGCGGGTGAGTTCCTGCAGCCTGGCCTGCACCCCGGCGGAGGGCGGGGTGCGCGCGGCGAGCGTCACGGCGCGGGCCGCCTCGGTGCTCTCGCCCGTCTGCACCACGACGGCCCGCGCGTGTCCCGCCACCACGGTGGTGCCCTCGAAGACCATGCATCCGCGGTCGGCGACAGGGGCGCCCGGGGTCGGATCCACCTGCTTCACGACCGGCAGGGACTCCCCGGTCAGCGCCGACTCGTCGACCTCGAGGCCGTCCTGCCGGAGCAGGCGGGCGTCGGCGGGTACGACGTCGTCCGCCTTGAGCTCGATGACGTCGCCGGGCTTGAGCCGGGCGGCGTCCACCGTCCGCACGGGTTCCGCCGCGTCCTTGTGCGCGGGGGCCACGCGTGCCTTCTGCTTCTGCTCGGCGAGCAGGCCGGACAGCGCCCGTTCGGCCCGCAGCCGCTGGATGCCGCCGACCAGCGCGTTGAGGTCGAGCGCGCCGACGACGAGCGCCGCGTCGACGACGGAGCCGAGGATCGCGGAGGCGGCGGAGCCGACCGCCAGGACCGGCGTGAGCGGATCGTCGAGTTCACCTCGCACCGCCCGGGCGAGCTGGAAGGTCCAGCGCGCCGGGGCCAGAACGGGCAACCGTACGACGGCGCGCGTCGCCTTGCGCAGCCGGGAGGTGACCAGGTCGACCGGATCAGGTTCGCGGGCACGTTCGGTCGCCAGCCGGGCCTGCGCCTCCTGGGGCGGCAGTTCGTGCCAGGGCACGCGCGGACGGGGGTGCGGCGCGCGGGCCGCCGCGACGCCCAGCGCCGCCCGCGCTCCGGAAACCAGGGCCGTCGCCGCGCTCACGTCGACCGGAACGTGCCGAAGGCCGGGCAGCAGACCGCGCCGCCCCCGGCCGCCCTTGGACTCGCCCACGGCCACCAGCAGACCGGAGAGCGCGGCACCGGAGCGGGCCAGGGTCTGCGCGCGGCGCCCGACGGCGCGGGCTGCGGGGATCGCGACCAGCAGCCGCCACACGTCGGCGAGGCCGTGCACGGCCAGGACGTCCGCTCCCCATACGACGGCGGCGTCCCGATCCGTGAGGGCGACGGCGACGTCGCCGGCGAGCAGCCCGGCCAGCACGGTGCGTTCGTCGGCCGAGCCGAGCCGGGCGACCGTGACGACGCCGCCGGAGTCGCCGCGCAGCCCGTGGACCACGTCGTCCAGGGGCCGCCGCGCGTCCACGACCTGGTCGGCGAGGCCGGTGAACTCCTCCAGTGCGGGGTCGTCCACGACCACGACGCGCAGCCCGGCCCGGCGCGCCACGTCCAGTACCACCTCGGCCCAGGGATCCGCCTCGCCGCTCTCGGTGCGCAGCGCGCTCGGGTGCAGCACGACCGTGCCGGCCGTCTCCAGCTGCCGCAGCCGCTGCGGGTCGCGCACCAGCACGCCCTCCCGTGACAGCGCGCCGCTCAGGACGGCCTGGAAGGCGCCGGGTCCATAGCGCGCGGCTTTCGGCGATCCCGCCAGCACCGCCTCGGCGGCCTCGTTGACACTGCGCTTGACCAGCAGCGTCACCGCGGCTCCGATCAGGCTTCCGGTGGAGGCACGAGAGGCGTACTCCTGGGCCGGAGTCGTGCGCAGCGGCGGGCGTGGAACCTCGCCGGCGGGCACGCTGACCCGCTCCGGCGTGCAGACCTCGTCGTGGACCGCGTCGAAGGCGGCGGCGCGCGCCACCGTCTCCGCCAACTGGCACGACCGCAGCGCTCCGTCGAGCACCAGGGAAGTGGGTGTCTGGCCGGCGCCGTGTGCGGCCGCGTTCGCCCAGGCCAGCGCCAGGTCCATGCCGGTGCGGCCGAGCCGGGCGCGCAGCAGGTCGCGAACGCGCGGGTTCTCCCGCAGCAGTGTCACGGCCGCGGTCACCAGGCGCGGCGACGGCGGCAGGCGCAGGGCCGACCCGATCACAGCGGCCGCGGTGCCGGCCACGTCGGCCGCCAGCGCGGTCGCGGCGGCCCGTACCCCTGCGGGCCCGGCCGGATGCGGGAACTCCTCCGGCAGGTCGTCCGCCCGGACCAGCCCGTGGCGTTCCGCGAGGCCGGTCGCGTCCTCCACCACACGGTCGGTGACCGCGTCCTCGGTCGCGGCCACCACCAGGCGGGCCAACCCACCGTCCCAGTAAGCGAAGGCCACGTCCGGGTGTTCCGCCAGCGCCGCGGCCACCCGCCGCGCCCTCGTCGCGATTCCGTCCGCCCGCCGCTCCTCCCCCGGAACCGCCTGCCGCAGCGCGAGATGCGCCCGTGTGCCGGACCGCCAGGGACGGGGACGGCCCGGTAGCGCGTGCCGGGCGACACGGGCGACACGGACCGCGGCGTCCGCGCTCCGCACCCCCGCCCGCGCCGTCTGGGCCACGGCTCCCGCGGCCGCGCCCACGGCGGTCGGGGCCGACCGTTCGAACAGGTGGACCGCCGCCGGAACGATACGTCCAGCGGTGGTGGAAGGCCTCGTCAGCAGCGCAAGAACCATGACGCGCCCTCAGCCGGTGGTACGGGCGCGGCGCGTGCCGGAGCCACCGCGTCCGGAGGACGCCGAAGGCTTCTTCGATGGCTCGGGTGCGGGGGCCGAGGCCGTGGGCTTCTTCGCCCGGGACGCCCTTGGCCGGGTCGCGATGGAGGTTGTCCCCTCGCTCCCGGACACCCGGGCCGGAGTCTGCCCGGATGCCTGCGGCCGGGGCTGCGTGAGCCAGGCCACCGCCGCGCCGGTGAGGGCGAGGGGCCACTCGACCACGCCCACGGCGCCGAGCACTCCGGCCCCGGCGTAGACCGCCAGGCGCCGCCCCCGCGGCGACACGGCTCCGACCTTCTCGAGCGTTCCCTCGGCCGCCCTGCCCACCGTCCCGGCGCCGGGAAGCCGGCCCAGGGCCGAGGCCGCGCCGCGCACCGGCCGGGGAACGGCCCTCAGCGGCATCGGCAGGGACGGCGACTTCTGCTCTGCCATGACTCACCTCATCTGTGGTGACATCGCCTTCTTGCGGGGCCCGGGTTCCCGCGTCGACGCCGGCCATCCCCAGGTCTTGGTCATCTGCGATGTGCGCGGCAGCGCCGCGACGGGCCGGGTGAGCAGCAGCCGGCGACGGGTCAGGTGATGTGGCGCAGCAGCGCGGCGACGGCGGGAGGCGTCTGTCCCTGCGGGTGGACGACTCTCACCGTCCACGCCGGTGCCTGTCCGGCGAACGGGCGTACCGGCAGATCGGGGAACCGGGAGGCGAGCGACGGGGGCATGATGCACACGCCCAAGCCGTGCCGGACCAGGTCGGTCGCCGCCAGCACGTCGTTCACCTCGAAGGTGGTGGCGCGTTCGAGCGAGGCCGCCCGGAAGGCCTTGTCGACCTCGTGCCGGATCGCCCAGCCCGGGGGGAAGTCCACCAGCGGCAGGCGGGCTGCTTCGGCCAGGGTCACCGGCCGCCGGGGCAACGGGGCACCGGTGGCCGGCCCTGTCACCAGCACCATGTCCTCCTGGGCCAGCAACCGGGCTGTGAGTCCCCGCAGCCGGGGTGTGTCGAGGGCGACGACGGCAAGGTCCACGCTGCCGTCGCGCAGTGTCTGCGGGATGTCGCCGATGGGGGCCTGGCGCAGCCTGAGCGTCACCGCGGGGTACTCGCGGTGGAAGTCGGCCAGTGCCTGGGCAAGACCGGTGAACAGGCCCTGCATCACACCCACGGTGATCTCGCCGCGCAGTGCGTCCTTGAAGGGATCGACGGCCGTACGGGCCTGTTGGGCCGCTAGCAGGGTGGCGCGCGCGGCCGACAGGAATGCCTCGCCCGCGGGGGTCAGCGACACCCGGTGAGTGGTGCGTTGGAACAGCGGTGTGCCCAACTCGCGCTCCAGGGACTGCACCGTGGTGGACACCGCTGACTGCACCACGTGCAACCGCCGTGCCGCCGCGCTGAACCCTCCTTCTTCGGCGACCGCGACAACGACCTCCATCTGCCGGAGATCCATGGCCGCCTCCTCCCGTGTCAACCCGTTCGGTCAGCCTGTTCGGTCAGCCTCGGGCGTGACCGTCATATCAGGCATCGTGCCGCGCGGGTCGCCATCATCCCGAGCACCGTGGCGTGGCGGCCGCCGAGCGGCTGCCGCCTGGGCCGCGCCCCGGACGCCGGTACAGCATCTTCCCCTCGCCGCAGCGGTGTCGACGCAGGGTCAGGTGGCGGATGCTCGGTGAGCCTCGTGGGCGGACTGCTCGGTGGCGAGATAGATGCGGGTGGTCGTGCCGGCCGGGCCGGTGTGCAGGCGGACCAGGTCGGCGAGGATGTTCACCAGCAGCAGGCCCCGGCCGCCGGGCCGGGCGGAGGGCGGAGGGATGCGCCCGGCCAGCGGATCGGTGTGCACCCCGGCGTCGTTGACCTCGCACACCAACTGCCCGGCCTCCGCCCACAGGCGCAGGGTGCCCCGACCGCCGCCGTGCACCACGCTGTTCGTGGTCAGCTCGGCCACCGCCAGCTCCAGGTCCGCCGTCCGGTGCTTCGCCAGGCCCAGCACTGACGCCTGCTCGGTGGCGAAGTGGCGGGCGGCGGGCAGTGCCGCGGCGTCGAAGGGATACTCGGCGGCGCCGGACGGCGCGGGAGGCAGGGGCTGGTTGTACCGGCTGACGACCTGCTCGGGCGCGTAGGTGCCGCTGGCGCGCTCCTGGCCGCGCTCGATGACCGTCGGGTGGGTGGCGTGCGCGTCGGCGAGCACCGCGGAATCCAGCCGGGAGGTGTCGTACGGGCACAGGATGCTCACGGCCCGGCCGCGGAAGGCCGCGTTGATCAGGGCCTCGTGCTGCACACACGCGGGGTACTCGGTCGCGGTGCGTCCGGCCCAGATGGGCTCCCCGATGATCCGTACCCGGCCCGTGGGGTGGGCGTCCGCGAAGCCGCGCAGCACCCGGGGGATGATCCGTCCCGGATTGCGCCCGGCCTCGGTCATGTCCAGGAACTGGACGGCCTCGCCGCGTTCGCCGAGCGCGTCCCGCAGCAGACGCAGGTTGTCGCCCGGCACGGCCACGGCCACCGGCTCCCCGGCGGCCAGCCCTTCCTGAACGAACGACACGGTGCCGGCCAGGTACTCGTCGCGGCCGGAGTAGAACAGGGCGGGGTGCCAGAAACGGTCGTCCGCCTTCGTGCCAGTCATGACTGCGCCACCTCGATCACCGACAGCCCGGGCCAGAACAACTCCAGCGTTCGCCGCAGACTCGCCGGAGGCTGCCACAGCACGATGCGCCGCCCTTCCCCCAGAGCTTCGGCCGCCGCCGCGAGAGAGGCGGCGCCACGCACATCGATGAAGGTGACCCCGGAGAGCTCCAGATGGCACACCGGCTCGTCCCCGTCCACGAGTTCCTCCAGCAGAAGCTCCCACACCGGCTGCGTCGCCAGGCTGATTTCACCCGTCGCCCGCATCCCGGCCCGGTCCGGTAGCAGGCCGCCCTTCAACTCGGCCGTCGGCAGGAGCTGGGAGGCCGCCTGCCGCCTGCCCTGTGGTGTGTCCATGTCTCCACCTCGCGCGGCTGCTCCGGAACCCGGCCAGTATGGCCTACGGCCCGGCGACGGCACGCGGCGGTATACCGCGGGCGGCACACGGCGCGGGCCAAAACAGCCACGGCGGCGCTTGTCATCGCCCGGCCTCCGTGCCGGGCACGCCGCACGCCCGGGCACCGAGAGGGGCAATCGCCCCTGCGCCCCGCCCGGTGGCGGGCGCCGGTCAGCCGAGTGCCCGGTGGGCGACCGTGCCGGCTGCCCCGGTCGGCGTGTTCCCCGGACGCGGCACGCAAACGCCGCCGGTCGAGTGGCGGCTGATCGGGTGCCGTCCGTGGCCGGGAGACCGCGCGCCGCCGCGGGCTTCAGCGGCGTACGAGGCCTGCGCCGGGCGACCGAGCCGCACGAGCACAGGTGCCGCCGCCTCTCAACCGGGACGAGCGTCGCCGACGGCACCGCAGCGGGGCCCGGCGCGCGGTGGTAAGCGGAATGCATGAGACCCTCGCGTATCGCCGCCCGACTGTGCTCGCTCCTCACCGCCGTCTGCACCCTCACCGCAACTCCCGTGGCACACGCCGCGCCTCGGGGGTACGCCACCGGGTACGTCGCCCTCGGCGACTCCTACTCCGCCGGTGTCGGTGCCGGCAGCTATCTCACCTCCAGCACCGACTGTCTGCGCAGCAGCCACTCCTTCCCCGCGTTGTGGGCCGCGGCCCACGCGCCGTCCAGCTTCGACTTCACCGCCTGCAACGGCGCCCGCGCCCTCGACGTGCTGAGCCGTCAGCTCGGGTCGCTCAACGCCCGCACCGGGCTGGTCACCATCACCGTCGGCGGCAGTGACGCCGGCTTCTCCCATGTGATGACGACCTGTGTGCTGCACGGCTCGGGGACCTGCCTGGACGCCGTCAAGGAAGCGCTCGACCGCATCGACAGCGCCCTCCCCGGCGACCTCGACCGCCTCTACGCCGCCATCCGGGCCAAAGCCCCCCACGCCCATGTCGTCGTCCTCGGCTACCCGCACCTGTACCAGCTCAACGGCAGCTGCAAGGCGGGGCTGGCGGACACCACCCGCTCCGCCCTCAACGGTGCTGTCGACCGCCTCGACAAGGTCATCGACGAACGGGCCACGCACCACGGGTTCACCTACGTCGACGTCACCGGCGCCTTCACCGGCCACGAGATCTGCTCCTCCGCCCCATGGCTCCACAGCGTGAACTGGCTTGCCCCCACCGAGTCGTACCACCCCACCGAAAAGGGGCAGTCCCAGGCCTACCTCCCCGCCCTGAACCGCACCGCGTGAACCTCGCCCGGGCTCGCCCGCCCGGCGGGATCTGCGCGTCATCCGGTGGCCGGAACGTCCTCATCGCGCGGGGCAGCGGCCCGGAGCGCCGCCACGTGGAGGGGTACGGAGACGCCACGACCGCGAATAACGCAAAACTGGGTACATCCACCTGAATGGGGGAACTGTGTATGTAAGGAAAAAATCAATCCTCGTCGAGAGGCACAGCGATGTCGTATCCGCAGCACTCCAGTGGAATGGGCACGCATCCCGAGATAGCGGAGATGCGGGAACGGCTCGAGCGCACGGCGGCCAGCGGCGGGGCGATCGCCCTTGAAGGGATGATCCTCCTGGCGGGTGTCTACGCCGCGATATCACCCTGGGTCGTGCACTTCTCCGGTACGCCCTTCATCACCGTCAACAACCTGATCGTCGGCCTCGCCGTCGGCCTGATCGGGCTCTGTATGACCCTGGTGCCCGAGCGCATGCTCCGCCTGGCTTGGGTGGTCGCCCCGCTCGGTGTGTGGCTCATCATCTCCCCCTGGGTGGTCACCGCCACGCACAGCGCGCGGGCCGGCATCATCGCGAACAACGTCGCGGTGGGTGCGGTGACGGCTGCGCTGGGCCTGGCAGCCATGGGCCTGACCATCGGCGTCGCCCGCCGCGCTCCTCAGTGAGACCGCGGTACGGCACGGCCCACGGTGAGCGTGCCGGTGTACGTGACTCGCGCACCGGCACGCTTCCGGCTGTCTCGGCGCACGGCGCCCCGGTGGACGGCCCGCCTGGGCGCCTCACTCGTGTGAGGCGCCCAGGAGCTCCATCACCCGCGTCAGGACGTCCGCGCGGAACAGCGTGCGGGCGTGAGCGACGCGGCGGTCGCGGTCGGGACCGGGGGTCGTGAGGCGGTTCAGCGCATCGAGCAGCTCGGACTCCGTCGTGGCCACCTCCGTCAGACCGAGCGCGGCCATCCGGTGGACGCCTTCCTCACCGTGGCCCGGAAGTGGGCGGTATCCCACCACCGGCAGGCCCGCAGCGAGAGCCTGCACGGCAGTCTGGCCTGCGGCGTTGTCCACCAGGGCACCGGCCGCACGCATCAGGTCGGGCATGTCGGCGACCCAGCCGAGCGCGAGAACCCCAGGGATCTCGGCGAGGTGCTTGCGGAGCACCTCATTGCGGCCGCACAGCACGACCGGGAGAAAGCCGTGTGCGGCCAGTAGGCCGGCGGTGGAGGAGAGACGTGAGCCCGCCCCCCAGGCACCCGCGGAGAGGATCACCGGGGCCCGCCCCGGAGCAGACCGGGCGAGGCGCCCGGACCACTGTGCGGCGGCCGGAGCCGGACTGAGGAACTCGGGGGCCACGGCCGGTCCGGTCGTCTCGGCGGGGACGGCGATGTCCTCCCGTACCTCACGGGCGGCCTCGTCGGTGAGGCAGAAGTAGCGGTCGTTGCCCGGATGGAGCCACTGCCGGTGCACCGCGAAGTCGATCAGGAAGACGGCGCTCGGCACCCGCAGCCGGCCCCGGGACCTGAGGTGGCCGGTCAGTTGCGCCGCCAGGTGGAAGACAGGGAGGACGACATCCGCGCCCGTGCGGTCCACGAGGTCCGTCAGGCGGCTGCCCGCGAGGCGGGCCAGGGGGACACCGCTGGGGCGGCGGCCGGGGCCCCGACGCAGGAACGTGCGGTAGAGGAAGGCGTACACCCACGGGAAGTGCCGGACCGAGGACTGATAGAAGCGGCGCAGTCCCGCGCCGAGGCCGTACGGCAGGAGAGCGAGGACGTCGACGACGTCCGCCTCATGGCCGCGCCCCCGTGCGCGCCGCGCGAGTTCCCCGGCGACCGTGTCGTGCCCGGCGCCCATACTCGCGCTCACGATCAGGATCCGCCGGGAGCCGCCGGGGGACGGAGGCGGGGCCGCCGGGGCGGTGGCCGATCCCGCCGAACGGGCTACTTCGGCCGCCGGGCGGCGGGCATGCTTCATGGCCGCTCGCGTCGCTCGCCGTCGAGGCACGGGGGAAAATGCACGCACTGGTACTGATTGTCCCAAGCCGCATTTTCCAAACACGCCTTGCGGGTTTCGCGGTGCGGCGAGCGGGATACTCACCGTCCGCTCGTCCGCTTCAACCCTGTCGGCGCAGGAGTGCTCGAAGCCAGGAGCACCCGACCGACAGCCGTCGCCACCCGTTCCGTCCGGTGTTCGCCGTCGCAGCCGAGCCGAGGTCGCCGCCATGTCCCATGCTCCCTCCCCTCCTCGATCCGTCCCCGCCCTCTCCGCGGACGCTCCGTCCCCCTCCGCCGGCACCGCGCCCCGGCACACCGGTGACCGGGCGGCGCACCCTGGCACGGCACTGGTGACCGGCGCCTCCTCCGGTATCGGGGCAGCCGTCGCGCGCCGGCTGGCCGCCGAGGGCGGCTGGCGCCTGGTGCTGAACGGGCGGGACGCGACCCGTCTGGCGCAGGTCGCCGACCGCGCTGCGGCCATCGGCTACCCGGCGGATCTCAGCCGTCCCGGAGCCGGCCGGCAGCTGGCCGAGTTCGCCCTGGAGCGGATGGGCCGCGTGGACCTGCTGGTGGCGTGCGCCGGTATCGGCTGGGCCGGCGAGTTCAGCACCATGCCCCCACGCGCCATCGACGAGGTGATCGACGTCGATCTGCTCGCCACACTGCATCTGGTACGGCAGCTCGTCCCCCATATGGTCCAAGCGGGTTCCGGGCATGTGGTGATCGTCGGATCGCTTGCGGGTGCGGTCGGCGTGCGCGGTGAGGCCGTCTACTCCGCGGCCAAGGCGGCGCTGGCGGCGTTCGCCGACGCCCTGCGCTACGAACTGCGCGGTACCGGGGTGCGGGTCAGCCTCGTGGTCCCCGGTGTGGTGGACACCCCCTTCTTCGAGCGCCGGGGTGTGCCCTACCGCAGGTCCAGGCCGAGGCTGGTGCCGCCCGAGCGGGTGGCGGACGCCGTCTGGTGCGCGGTGAGCCGGGGCCGGGACGAGGTGTACGTGCCCCGCTGGCTGCGGCTGCCCGCCCGGATCCGTGGTGCGGCGCCCGGCCTGTACCGGCGGCTCGCCGCCACGTTCGGATGAGTGGCGGGTGAGCGCTCTCACCGTCGTACTCGCGCTGCTCACGGCGCTGTCCAACGCCTCGGCCTCCGTGCTGCAACGGCGTGCGGCGACGGACTCGCCCGTGGGCGGCCGCGGGGTGCGTCAGGCGGTGCGCTGGCTCGGTCATGTGCTGCGGCGTCCGTACTGGCTGGCGGGGGCCGGGCTGCTGGCACTGTCGACCGTGTTCCAGGCGGCCGCGTTGGCCGTGGGCAGTCTCGCCGTCGTACAGCCTCTGCTGGCCACCGAGTTGCTGTTCACCCTGGCCGTCGGCGGCGTCGTCTTCCGCGCTCGCCCGAGTCGGCGCACCTGGCTGGCGTTCACCGCCCTCGCCGCCGGCCTGGCGCTGTTCCTGGGGGTGGCGGCGCCCTCCTCCGGCCGGACCACGGCCCTGCCGGGGCGCTGGCTTCCGGCGGGGGTCGCCGTGGTGTGCGCCGTGGTGGCTCTGGTCGTCTCGGCCCGCGCGGTTCGGGGCGCACCGCGTGCCACGCTCCTGGGGCTGTCGAGCGCGGTGTCGTTCGCCGCCACGGCAGCGCTGCTGAAGGAGGTCATGGGACGGCTCCCGCAGGGCGTGGGGGCGGTGCTGACGCAGTGGCCGCCGTACGTGACGGCGCTGATCGGCGTGGTCAGCTTCCTGTTGTTGCAGAGCGCGTTCCGGGCCGGGTCGCTGACGGCGTCGCAGCCGGCTCTGACCCTCGGGGACGCGATGGTCGGGGTGGCGCTGGGATCGGCGCTGTTCGACGAGCAGATCGCCCTCGGGGTGCGGGTGCTGCCCGAGGTGCTCGGCTTCGCGCTCATCGGTGCGGGAAGTATCGGACTGGCGGGCGCCCCGTGGGCCGGCGGTGCCTGGGACACGGCACCGAACGGCCGGGACGGGCCGGGTCCCGAGGCCCGGAAGCGGGTGCCGGGGAGGCCGTCGGCCGCCGGCCAGGACCGGACCGGGAGCAGCCCGGCCCCTGACGACGATCCCGTCCCCCACGACGACGGCCCGGAACCCGGCGAAGCCCCGGGTGCCTGACGACAAGGAGGCAGTTGCCCGATGACTCGTCCTCACCGTCCCTCTGCCGGCGGGCGCGCTGCGGCCCTCCTGGCGCCGGTCGCGGCGGTCGCGGCCGCGCACATCGGCCCTGCCGCCACCTGGCTGCCCGGCCTGCGGAACCGCTTCCTCCCCGGGCTCGCCGGGGTGGGCCGCCCCGATCACATCGCTCTCACCTTCGACGACGGGCCCGATCCCGGCTCCACGCCGCACTTCCTCGACGCGCTGGACGACCTCGGCGTCCGGGCGACGTTCTTCGTGCTGGGCGAGAGTGTCGTGCGCTGTCCGGCGCTGACCCGTGAGATCGCGGAGCGGGGGCACGAGCTCGCCGTGCACGGCTGGAGCCACGGCAGGCCCTGGCTGCCGTCTCCGGCCCGTGACACGGCGGACCTGGTCC
Organism: Streptomyces sp. NPDC001796; assembly: GCF_042892355.1. Lineage (NCBI taxonomy): Bacteria > Bacillati > Actinomycetota > Actinomycetes > Kitasatosporales > Streptomycetaceae > Streptomyces > Streptomyces sp. NPDC001796. The sequence continues at coordinate 36,405 of NZ_JBIAUC010000011.1, forward strand.
GGACGGTGGACACGGTCCACGACGCGGCGGACCGTCGGCCCCTGTGGTACCGGCCGCCGTACGGGATCCTCACGTCGGGACGCTGGGCGGCGGCCCGGCGGGCCGGCCTGCGACCGGTGCTGTGGACGGCCTGGGGCAAGGACTGGAGGGCCGACGCCACGCCTGCCTCCGTACGCGCCACGGCCGGTACGGAGTTGCGGGGTGGCGGCACCCTGCTGCTGCACGACTCGGACCACGCCGCAGCGGTCGGCTGCTGGCGTGCGACGCTCGGGGCGCTCCCCGGCATCGTGGACGACTGCCGTGCGGCGGGGCTGTCGGTGGGGCCGCTCCGCGAGCACGCTGTGGGAGCCGGCGCGGAGGAGTCCAGGGCGCGGCAGGCGGCGGGGCGCGTCCGCAGCGCCTGACGCCCGGAGGCCGCCTGCTCCGGGCGTCCGGGGGCATGCTGGAGGAGTGATCCTTCTCGCCGCGCTGTTCGCCGTCATGGGTGCCGCCAGCAATGCGGTCGGTACCGCGTTCCAGCGCAAGGCGGCGTCCACGGTCGCGCGCGGCGGCGGCCTGCGGCTGCTGATCGAGCTGGCCCACCGGCCGGCCTGGGTGATCGGCATCGGCGGTGTCGTCGGCGCCGCGTTGTTCCAGGCGCTCGCCCTGGTCAACGGGCCGATGGCACTGGTGCAGCCGCTGTTCGTGCTGGAGCTGCCGTTCGCACTGATGATCGCCGCTCCCCTGATGCAGCGACGGCTGCCGGCGGCGGCCTGGTGGGCGATCACCGGTGTCGTCATGGGCCTTGCCCTGGTCCTCGGCTCCGCCGCTCCCTCCGGAGTGGTGGACCAGGCGTCCATGGTGCGCTGGATCCCGGTCCTCGCGGCCTGCCTGGGTGCGATGGCCACCGCCGTCGTCATCGCCCGCCCGGGGCGCCCGCCGCTGTTCCGGGCCGCCGTGCTGGCCGCGGCCTCCGCTGTCGGCAACGCCCTGACCGCGGCGCTGCTGAAGTCCGCCACGGGCAGGTTCGCGGACGGCGGCATCGTCGCCTTCCTGCAGTCCTGGCAGACGTACGGCTTCGCGCTCACCGGTGTCAGCGCCATCCTGCTGCTGGAGAACGCGCTCCAGGCGGGCTGGCTGACCGCGTCCCAGCCGGCGCTCACCATCGGGGACGCCACGGTGAGCCTGCTGCTCGGCATCACCCTGTTCGACGAGCGGATCCGGACCGGCTGGTGGCTGCTGCCCGAGGCCATCGGCGTCGCCCTGATCGTATGGGCGGTGGTGAGACTGAGCCGCGTGGTGTCGAGGGTCCAGGCGGCGGAGGCCGACCCCCGGCAGGCGTTTGTGGGCGGGGGCCACGGGGACTCGGAGCCGCAGGAGGACGAGGGCTGGAACAGCCGGGGTCCGCGCACCCGGCCGGGACGGGGGCCCACGGGAGAGCGGCCCGAAAGCGAAGGCTGACCCGGTGGCGGGCCGCTAGGGAGGCATTCGTATGACGGTGGAAGACACGCGCTACGACCAGAGCGGCGACACGCCATTGGCGGGCTACGCGCTCCTCGCGACGACGTTCACGGCGGGTGCCGCGCTGTTCGCCGCGGTGGCACGCCGCCGGGGTCTGCGGCTGCCGCAGCAGGTGCCGCCGTGGGACGTCGCTCTGCTGGGAACGGCGACGTTCAAGGCGTCCCGGCTGCTGACCAAGGACAAGGTGACCAGCTTTCTGCGGGCGCCGTTCACCCGGCGGGAGTCCGACAGCACGGCCAACGAGGTGATGGACGAGGCGCGCGGCAGCGGTGTGCGGCGCGCGGTGGGCGACCTGCTGTCCTGCCCGTTCTGCACGTCCGCGTGGGTGGCCGGGGCGCTGGTGTGCTCCTACACCGCCGCGCCGAGGGCCACCCGGCTGGTGTGCGCGGGCCTCACCGCCGTCACGGTGTCGGACCTGCTGCAGTACGGGTGGAGCGCGACGGCCGAGGCGGCCGAGGGCTGACGCGGGCGCCTGTCCCGGCGTCAGCCGTGCCCCTCGGGATCCTCGGCCAGCCGTGCGGCGGTCTCCAGCAGCAGGGCGTGGACGAACGCCTGGGGGAGGTTGCCGCGCAGCTGCCGCTGGGCGATGTCGAACTCCTCCGCGTACAGGCCGGACGCCCCGCAGGCGGCACGGTTGCGTTCGAACCAGCGGTGGGCGTCGATCAGCCGGCCCTGCTGGTGCTCGGCGAGCGCCATCACGAACCCGCACAGCAGGAACGCCCCCTCGGCCTCCCCGAGGGGGCGTTCGTCGTGCCGGAAGCGGTAGATGTAGTGGTCCTGGGCCAGTCGGCGACGGCAGTCGGCCAGGGTGGCGCGGGTGCGGTCGTCGTCGGGGAGCAGGGCGCCGCGTACGGCCGGCAGCAGCAGGGCGGCGTCGGTCTCCGGGTCGTCGGGGGTGCGCTGCCAGCGGCCGTCGGGGTGCAGGCAGCGCTGCGCGGTGGTGTCGAGGAGGGTGTCGGCGAACCGGGCGCAGTGGTCGGAGAGCGGATGGCGGGGGGCCGCGGCGGCCAGGGCGCGCAGCCCGGCGACGCAGGTCAGTCGGCTGTGGGTCCACCACTGGGAGTCCAGTTCCCAGATCCCGGCGTCCGGCTCCCGCCAGCGCTCGGTGATGGCGCGCACCGCGATCTCGGCGGCCTTCCACCCGTCGGCGTCCAGCCGCTGCCGGCGTTCGGCCGCCGCGAACAGCAGAAGCGCCTCGCCGAAGCAGTCCAGCTGGAACTGTTCCCTGACGTGGTTGCCGACACGGCTGAAACCGCCGGGATAGCCGGGCAGGTCGAGTTCCCTCTGGCCGGGGACGGGGGTGCCGTGCACCGTGTAGGCGGGGGCCAGTCGCGGGCCGTCCTCCCGCAGCCGCTCACCGACGAAGCGCACGGCCCCGTCGAGGAGTTCGGGGGCGCCGGTGGCGGCCGCGGCCTGCCCGGCGTAGCTCTGGTCGCGGATCCACACGTAGCGGTAGTCGTAGTTGCGCCCCGCCTCGGCGCGTTCCGGCAGGCTGGTGGTGGCGGCCGCGACCATGCCGCCGCCGTGGGTGGTCAGGCCGCGCAGGACGGCGTAGGCGCGGCGGGCGTCGCGCGGGGCGATCGTGTGGTCGAGCGCGGGTACGGCCTCGCGCCAGGCCTGTTCCGTCGCGGCCCAGGCCTCGGCGGCCCGCGGCGCGGTGCGGGGCAGGGGTGAGGCGGAGCACTCGAGGACCAGGTCGTGGCGTTCGCCGGGCTTCAGCACGATCTCGGCCGTCAGGCCCTGGCCGCGGGCGACGGCGAACGGGGCGCCCTGCCAGCGCAGACGGTGGGCGCCCGAGGTGAGGTACCACACGCCGTCGTCGGTGCGGTGGGCGGAGGCCAGTGAGGAGCGGCCGTAGTCGCCGTGCGGCTCGAGCAGGACCCGTACGTGGGCCACCGTGTCGACGGCGTGCAGTTGCCGCAGCAGCACGAGGCGGCCGGCTTCGCCGGGAAAGGCGAGGGCCTCCCGGCACTCGACGAGGCCGTCGGTGGTGACCCAGCGGCTGCGCCAGATGAGGGTTCCCTCCTCGTAGTAGCCGCCGAAGACATGGCGGGCCGTGGGCGTGATGGCGTAGACACCGCCGCCGCCGATGAGCGAGGCGAAGACGGCGTCGTTGTGCCAGCCGGGTGAGCACAGCCAGCCGATGTCGCCGCAGGGGCCGATCAGCGCGCCGCGCTCCCCGTCGGCCAGCAACGCGTAGTCGTGCAGCGCGTGCGGCCGGAACAATGTGCTCATGGGTGCTGCCTCCTGGTTCGGCCGACTGTGGGCGCGCGGCCTGCGGGGTCGCAGGGACCTCAGGCCGTACGGCTACCCGGTTTGAGCTGCGGCATTGGCGCCGAGTGTGTGAGAAGCGTCCCCGGACGACGGGAGAAATCCGGTGGTTGGGCTGCGACCAGTGGGGAAACCGGTGCCGCATGTCAACGACCCGGCGACGTCCGCCGTCCCGTCCGGTGCCTCCGCTGCGCCCCGCCGCACCGCCACGGGCGCCCGTGGACGCGGCCACCGTGCCCGTCGGGGCGCGTGCATACCGCGGGTCCTCACCCTGTGTCACTCACTCGGATGACGTACACCACCGAGCCACCGGCGCCGCGGCGACGGACGCTGATCGGGGTACTCGACGGTCTTCCGCGACGTCAGCGGCCCGGCGCCCGGAACAGGTGCCCGACGAGCCGTCGCCGCGTAGGGAGGAGTTCTTCAATGGTCAGCCCTTTGTCACGGCACTGGGACCACGCCGTCGTCACCGGCGGCGCGGGTTTCGTCGGTTCCCACCTGTGCGCCGCCCTGCTGGACGCGGGCGCCTCGGTCACCTGCGTGGACGACTTCAGCACCGGCCGGCCGGAGAACGTGGCGCCCTTGCTCGACCGGCCCGGGTTCACGCTGGTGCGGGGCAATGTGGCGGAGGGGCTGACCGTCGACCGGAAGCCCGATCTCATACTCCACTTCGCCTCGCCCGCGTCGCCCGCGGACTATCTGCGCCTGCCCCTGCACACGATGGACACCGGCAGCCTGGGTACGCGCAACGCCCTCGACCTGGCGCACAGCTCGGGCGCGCGCTTCCTGCTCGCCTCGACCTCCGAGGTCTACGGGGACCCGCAGCAGAACCCGCAGGACGAGCGGTACTGGGGGCATGTGAACCCGGTCGGGCCGCGCAGCGTGTACGACGAGGCCAAGCGGTTCGGTGAGGCCCTGACCACCGCGCACTCCGAGGCGAAGGGCACCGACACCGGCATCGTTCGGCTGTTCAACACCTACGGTCCGCGGATGCGGGGGCACGACGGCCGCGCGGTTCCGACGTTCGTGCGGCAGGCGCTCGCCGGTGAGCCGCTGACGGTCACCGGTGACGGACGCCAGACGCGGTCCCTGTGCTACGTCGACGACACCGTCCGGGGCATTCTCGCGGCGGCGGCGCACGGTATGCGCGGCCCGGTGAACATCGGGAACCCCTCCGAGATCACCATGCTGGAGCTCGCCCGTCTGGTCATCCGCCTCACCGGATCGACGTCGGAGATCCGGTTCATCGAGCGGCCGACGGACGACCCGGCCGTGCGCTGCCCCGACATCACGCTGGCCCGCGACAAGCTCGGCTGGGAGCCGCAGGTGGACGCCGAGGAAGGCCTGCGCCGCACCATCGACTGGTTCCGCGCCACCTCCCGCGGCTGACCCGCGCGCCCGCCTGCCGGCCGCGCCCCGCGACAGCGGACACGCCCCGCCGTTCGAGCCCCGTACCGGACACGCCGCCCCGCGCCCGCCCCCTCACCACCCGCTTCCGTCCGGCTCTACCGCCGAAAGGCCTCGGAACCCCATGCGCATCCTCGGAATCAACGCTCTGTTCCACGACCCCGCCGCCGCCCTGGTGATCGACGGCCGGACCGTCGCCGCCGCCGAGGAGGAGCGGTTCTCCCGGCGCAAGCACGGCAAGCGGCCGGTGCCGTTCTCCGCCTGGGAACTGCCGGAGAAGGCCGCCGCGTGGTGCCTCGGGCGCGCCGGACTGCGCCCCCAGGACCTCGACGCCGTCGTCTACTCCTACGATCCGGATCTCGCCCGCCCGGCCGAGGCGATGGGTCTGGACGACCCCTGGGACCATCTGCGGCAGACGTACGCCCGCGAGGCTCCCGGTTTCCTGAAGGCCGCGCTGCCGGGCCTCGACCCCGGCATCGTCCGTTTCGTGCCGCACCACATGGCGCACGCCGCGTCCAGCGCCTTCGCCGCGCCCGACGCCGGGGACTCCTCCGTACTGGTCCTGGACGGCCGCGGGGAACGCGCCTCGCACCTGGCCGCGCGCCGGGTCGGGGACCGTCTCGAGCCCCTGTACGCGCAGGAACTGCCGCACTCCCTGGGGCTGGTCTACGAGGAGCTGACCGAACACCTCGGGTTCCTCAGGTCGTCCGACGAGTTCAAGGTGATGGCGCTCGCCTCGCACGGCCGTCCGCGCATGCTCGCCGAGTTGCGCCGCCATGTGTACCCCACGGGTGACGGCGGCTTCCACGCCACCGGGGTGCCCTGGCACGAGCTGTGCGCACCGCGCGGCCCGGACGAGCCGTGGACGCAGGACCACGCGGACGTGGCCGCGAGCGCCCAGGCCGTGCTGGAGGAGACGTTGCTCGACCTGGTGCGCTGGCTGCACGGCAGGACGCGCCACAACGTGCTCACGCTCGCCGGGGGCGTCGCGCTGAACTGCGTCGCGAACTCGCGGATCGCCCGCGAGGGGCCCTTCTCGCGGGTGTGGGTGCAGCCCGCGGCCGGTGACGCGGGCACGGCGCTGGGCGGGGCGCTGCTGCTGGCTGCCGGGCAGGGGGACGAGCCGGAGCCGATGCCGGGCGCCGATCTGGGCCGGGACTGGTCGGACGCGGAGCTCGGGGCATGGCTGAAGACGGCGGCGGTGCCCTTCGAGCGGCCTGCGGACATCGCCCGGACCGTCGCCGAGACCCTCGCGGACAACGGGATCGTGGCCTGGTTCCAGGGCCGTTCCGAGTACGGTCCCCGGGCGCTTGGGCACCGTTCGCTGCTGGCCCACCCAGGGCACGCGGGCAACCTGGAGCGGCTCAACGACGTCAAGGGCCGCGAGCAGTTCCGGCCGGTGGCGCCGATGGTGCTCGCCGACCGCGCCTCTGAGATCTTCGACGGTCCGCTGCCCAGCCCGTTCATGCTGTTCGTGCACGACGTGGCCGAGGTGTGGCGGGACCGCATCCCGGCGGTCGTGCACGTCGACGGCACGGCCCGCATCCAGACCGTCGACCCGGCCAAGGAGCCGCTGGTCGCCCGGATGCTCGATGAGTTCGAACGGCTCACCGGGCTGCCCGTGGTGGTCAACACCAGCCTCAACACGGCGGGCCGGCCCATGGTGGACGATCCGCGCGACGCGCTGGAGTGCTTCGGCTCCTCCCCCGTCGATCTCCTCGCCATCGGCCCGTACGCGGTGCGGCGAGGGGACTTCTTCCGCGGCGCCGACGCGAGGAGCACGTGATGGCGGAGCGCGGAGACGACATGGTGACCACCGTCCACGCCGACGACGCGTACGCGGTGGTGATACCGACGCTGGGACGGCCCAGCCTCAGTGCGTGCCTGCGGGCGCTGGCCGAGGCGTCCGGGCCGCGGCCGGTGCGGGTCGTCCTCGTCGACGACCGCCCCGGTGGCGAGGGCGAGCCGCTCACGGTCGACATTCCGGGGCCGCTGCACCCGGTCACCAGTGTGGTGCGCGGCCGTGCCCGGGGGCCGGCCGCGGCCCGCAACGACGGGTGGCGGGCGGCCGGGCGGATCCCCTGGATCGTGTTCCTCGACGACGACGTGGTGCCCGGCCGTACCTGGGGTGACGACCTCGCCCTGGATCTGGCGGAGGCGACGGAACTCACGGGCGCGATCACCGCCCGGATCGATGTGCCGCTGCCGTCCGACCGCCGGCCCACCGACTGGGAACGCAACACCGCCGGCCTCGCCACCGCGCGGTGGATCACCGCCGACATGGCCTACCGGCGTACGGCCCTGGAGGCCGTCGGCGGCTTCGACGAACGGTTCCGCCGGGCCTTCCGGGAGGACGCGGACCTCGCCCTGCGAGTGCAGGCCGCGGGGTGGACGGTGACCTCCGGGTCCCGGACGACCACGCACCCGGTGCGCCCGGCCGACCGCTGGGTCTCGGTGCGCCTGCAGGCGGGGAACACGGACGACGTGCTGATGACCCGGTTGCACGGCCCCGGGTGGTGGAGCAGGGCGGGAGCGCCACGAGGACGGCTGCCCGGTCATCTGGCGGTGACCGGAGCGGCGGTGTCGGCCCTCGCCTGCGCGGCCCTGCGCAGGCCCCGGGCCGCCGCGGTCTGTGCCGCCGGCTGGCTGGCCGGGACCGCCGAGTTCGCCCTGGCACGGATCGGCCCGGGGCCGCGAACCCCGGACGAGGTGGCCACCATGGCGCTGACCAGCGTGCTGATCCCGCCCGCCGCCACCTGGCACTGGCTGCGCGGTCACATCGTCCACCGTGGAGAGCCGCCGCACGACGCACACGACGCCGGCTCGCAACCGCCGGTGCGGAGCCGGTCGTTCGAGGAACGGGTGCACCCATGAGCGAACGCCCGCTGCCGCCGCGTCGCCCCGAGGCCGCCGTGCCGTCGGCGACCGGGCCGTGGCTGTTCGACGGCCCCCAGGGCGGCCGGCCGCGGGCTGGGGGCACCGGCGGCCGACCGCGGGCTGGGGGCACCCTGCCGGCGGCGGTGCTGTTCGACCGGGACGGCACCCTCGTGTCCGATGTGCCCTACAACGGTGACCCGGCACGGGTCGTGCCGATGCCGACGGCGCGGGAGGCGGTCGACGCCGTCCGTGCGCGAGGCATCCCCGTCGGGGTGGTCAGCAACCAGTCCGGCGTGGCCCGCGGTCTGCTGACGCGCACTCAGGTGGAGGCGGTGCGGCGGCGGGTGGAGGAACTGCTCGGCCCGTTCGACGTGTGGGCGGTGTGCCCGCACGGCCCGGGTGACGGCTGCGGCTGCCGCAAGCCGGCGCCGGGCCTGGTGGTGGCCGCCTGCGCACGGCTCCGCGTCCCGGTGGAGCGCGCCGTCGTCATCGGGGACATAGGCGCGGACATGGGGGCCGCCCGGGCGGCGGGCGCCCACGGCGTGCTGGTGCCGACCCCCGTCACCCTCCCGGAGGAGATCGAGGTCGCCGAGACCACGGCCGGCGACCTGCTGGCGGCGGTGCGCCTGGTGCTGGGTCCGGAGGACGGCCCCGGTCACGGGCCGTGCGCCGCCTCGATCGCGGGGGAGGCACGATGACGGACACCCGACGCCTTCCCCGCACCCTGGTGGTGCGCCTCGACAGCGCCGGCGACGTGCTGCTGGCCGGGCCCGCCGTGCGTGCCGTGGCGGCCGGTTCCTCGCACACGGCGATGCTGTGCGGTCCCCGCGGGGTGCAGGCGGCGAAGCTACTGCCGGGCGTGGACGAGGTACTGGAGTACGACGCCCCGTGGGTTGGCCTCGAACCGGCGCCGGTCTCCCGTGCGGCGACGCGGCGGCTCCTTCAGACGCTGACCGCGGGCTGCTTCGACCGCGCTCTGGTGCTCGTCTCGTACCACCAGAGTCCGCTGCCGATCGCGCTGCTGCTGAAGCTGGCCGGGGTCGGCTGGACGGCCGCCGACAGCGAGGACTATCCGGGCGCCCTGCTCGACCTGCGGCACCGCCGGCTGCCGCGGCGGCACGAGGCCCTGGCGACGCTGGACCTGGCGCGGGACGCCGGTTTCGCGCTGCCGCCCGGCGACGAGGGGGCGCTGCGGGTCACCACGCCGCCGGACACCACTCACCTCACCGGGTCGGAGCCGTACGTGGTGCTGCACCCCGGTGCAGCGGTGCCGGCCCGGGCGTGGAGCCCCGAGCGGGCGGCGCGGGCCGCGGCCGCCCTGGCCGCCGAGGGCTATCGGGTGGTGGTCACCGGGGACCGTGGGGAACGGGAGCTGACCGCGAAGGTGGCCGGATCGCACGGGCTGGACCTCGGCGGCCTCACCGATCTGCGGCAGTTGGCGGGTGTGCTGGCCCGGGCGCGGGTGGCGCTGGTCGGCAACACCGGGCCGGCGCATCTGGCGGCCGCGGTGGGCACCCCGGTCGCCTCCCTGTTCGCGCCGGTCGTACCTGCCGAGCGCTGGGCCCCGTACGGCGTCCCGCATGTCCTGCTCGGGGACCAGAGCGCGGCGTGCGCGGCGACCCGCGCCCGGGACTGCCCGGTGCCGGGACACCCGTGTCTCGACGGCGTGAGCGATGCCGAGGTGCTGGCCGCTGTGGCGGCGCTCTGTGAGAGAAGGCCCACGGCGATGCATGACGCGGACCGGACGCGGAAGACGGACCGAGCGGATCTCGCCACGGACGCGTCGCCCGGACCGCGTGACGCGTCCCGCCCGCAGGACGCGTCCGGCTCCGAGGACGTGGCAGGGCCCGGGGACGCGTGCGGCCCGGCGGAGGACGTGTCCGGTCCCGGCCGCGGTCCCGAGACGGAACGAGGAGCGACCGTATGAACATCCTGTTGTGGCATGTGCACGGCTCCTGGACGACGGCGTTCGTCCAGGGTCCCCACACCTACCTCGTTCCGGTGACACCCGGCCGTGACCCCGACGGACTGGGGCGGGCCCGCACGTTCTCCTGGCCGTCCTCGGTGCGCGAGGCGACCCCCGAACAGCTGCGCGACGCGGAGGTGGACCTGGTCGTCCTGCAACGGCCGCACGAACTGGAGCTGGCCGAGCGCTGGCTCGGCGGCCGCCGCCCCGGCCGCGACATACCCGCCGTCTACCTGGAGCACAACGCCCCGGACGGCGACGTGCCGAACACCCGGCACCCCTTCGCCGACCGGGGCGACCTGACGCTGGTTCACGTCACCCATTTCAACCGGCTGTTCTGGGACTGCGGCCGAACGCGCACCGAGGTCATCGAGCACGGCATCGTCGACCCGGGGCACCAGTACACCGGCCGTCTCGCCCGCGGGGCCGTCGTCGTCAACGAGCCGGTGCGGCGCGGCCGTTACACCGGTACGGACCTGCTGCCCGCGCTGGCGGAGGCGGCGCCGCTGGATGTGTTCGGGATGCGCACTGAGGGTCTGGCCGGCCATCTCGGGCTGCCCGAGGAGCAGTGCCGAAGTGCGGACCTGCCGCAGGCCGAGCTGCACCGGGCGATGGCGCAGCGCCGGTTCTATCTCCATCCGGTGCGCTGGACCTCCCTCGGCCTGTCGCTGCTGGAAGCCATGCACCTGGGCATGCCCGTCCTGGCGCTCGCCACCACCGAGGTGGTCGAGGCGGTCCCGCAGGGCGCGGGCGTGCTGTCCACCCGGCCCGACCTCCTGGCCCGGGCAGCCCGGCACTACCTGCACGAACCCGAGGCCGCGGCCGAGGCCGGCTCCCGTGCCCGCCAGGCGGCCCTCGGCCGGTACGGGCTGAAGCGCTTCCTGGACGACTGGGAGCGCGTGATGACGGAGGCGCGCTCATGACCTCATCCCTGCACCCCATCCAGCCCGGCACCGTCGACGCCGACGGCCCCGGTTCCCTGTCGATCGCACTGGTCTCGGAACACGCGAGTCCCCTCGCCACCCTGGGCGGGGTGGACGCCGGCGGGCAGAACGTCCACGTCGCCTGCCTGGCCGGGGCGCTGGCCGACCGGGGTCACCGGGTGACCGTGTACACCCGCCGCGACGACAAGGACCTGCCGGACCGGGTGCCGCTGCGCGAAGGGGTCGAGGTACGCCATGTGCCCGCGGGTCCGCCGGAGCCGCTGCCCAAGGACGAACTGCTGCCCTACATGGCCGACTTCGGGCGCTACCTGGCCGGAGTCTGGCGGGTGCGGGCGCCGGACGTGGTGCACTCGCACTTCTGGATGTCGGGGCTCGCGTCGCTGCGGGCCGTCCGCGAGCTGGGGCTGCCGCTGCTGCACACGTACCACGCGCTCGGCACCGTGAAGCGACGGCACCAGCAGCTGGCGGACACCAGCCCGCCGCGGCGGATCGCGTACGAGACGGAGGTGGGCCTCGGCTGCGACCGGGTGATCGCCACGTGCCGGGACGAGGTCGTCGAGCTGGGCAGGATGGGCATACCCGCCGGGAAGGTCAGCATCGTGCCGTGCGGGGTGGACGCCGAGCTGTTCACGCCGAAGGGTCCTGTCGCGCAGCGCGGCACCCGCCGGCACCGGCTGCTCCAGCTGGGCCGCCTGGTGCCGCGCAAGGGCGCGGCGGTGTCCGTGGCCGCGCTGGCCCTGCTGCCGGAGACGGAACTCGTCGTCGTCGGCGGGCCGTCGGCGGACCGGCTGGACGAGGACCCGGAGGTGCGCCGGCTGCGCCGCATCGCCGAGGAGCACGGCGTCGCCGACCGGGTGATCTTCAAGGGCGGTGTGGCGCCGCGCGATGTGCCGCCGCTGCTGCGCGCGGCCGACGTGGTGGTGTGCCCCGCGGACTACGAGCCGTTCGGCATCGTCCCGCTGGAGGCCATGGCCTGCGGCAGGCCGGTCGTGGCCAGCGCGGTGGGCGGCCAGCTGGACACCGTCTCCGACCCGACCACCGGGCGCCTGGTGCCGCCGCGCGACCCCGAGGCCCTCGCCCGGGCCGTCGGTGAACTCCTCGCCGACCCCGAGAAGCGGGAGGCGTGCGGCGCGGCGGGCCGCCGTCGGGTGCTGCGCAGGTACGGCTGGGGACGGGTCGCCGCGGCCACCGAGGCGACGTACTGCTCCGTCCTGGAGGCCCAGCCCGCCGCCACGGGGGTGGTGTGATCACGCACCGTCCGCCCGGCCCTCGACAGCGTTCCCGACCCACCGCGGAGCTCCGACGTCCGAAGGAGGTGCGGGTCCGGCCGCCGTCCCCGTGACGCGGTACGCCCGATCAGCATGACCGATTCTTCTGCATCCCTTGCACTCGATGCCGCGCACCTGCACTGCCGTTCACTGGAGCAGGCGCTCGTCCGCCTGCGCCGGGACGGCCTGCACCGGATCGCGGAGTGGGGCGGCCGACTCGCGATCGTCCTTCCAGCCGGCGGCCGGCTGCTGGCCGCCGGCAACGGCGGCAGCGCCGCCCAGGCCCAGCATCTGACCGCCGAGCTGGTGGGTCGTTACCGGCAGGAACGGCCGGCCTACTCGGCCATCTCGCTGCACGCGGAGACCTCCAGCGTGACCGCGATCGGCAACGACTACGGATTCGACCAGGTCTACGCCCGGCAGGTGGCCGCACACGGCCGCCCGGGTGACGTACTCGTGCTGCTGTCCACCTCCGGCCGCAGCGCCAACCTGATCAGCGCGGCCGTGACGGGCCGGGCGGCCGGGCTGCGCGTCTGGGCGCTCACCGGGCCCGGCCCGAACCCGCTGGCGGAGGCGGCCGACGAGGCCCTGTGCATCGGCGTCGGCAGCACCGCGACCGTTCAGGAGGCCCATCTGGTGGCCGTGCACCTGCTCTGCGAGAGCTTCGACGCGGCACTCGGCGTCGCCACCCGGCACACCGCCGCGCCACGTGCGGTCGGCGTGCACGGGAGGGCGTCGTGACGGGGCGGGCTCCGCTCGTGGTCGTCGGGGACGCCCTGCTCGACGAGGACATCGAAGGTGTCGCCACCCGGCTGTCCCCGGACGCCCCCGCCCCGGTCGTCGACGTCACCGAGGACCGGCGTCATCCCGGCGGGGCGGGGCTCGCCGCCGCGCTCGCGGCCCGCGGCGGGCGTGAGGTGGTGCTGGTGACCGCGCTCGGCGACGACTCGGCCAGCGAGGCCGTGCGCCGTGATCTGCGCGGCCGGGTGCGGCTGGTGGAGATCCCGCTGAAGGGCAGCCTGCCGGTGAAGACTCGGGTGCTGGCGAGCGGCCGGCCCCTGGTGCGGATCGACCGGGGCGGCGGCACGCCCGGCGAGCCGGACGCCGCGGTGCGGGAGGCGCTCGCGCAGGCGCACGCCGTGCTGGTCGCCGACTACGGACGGCACACCGCCGGTGCCGTGCGGGAGCACCTGAGGGCCGTCGTGCCGCGTACGCCGCTGGTGTGGGACCCCCACCCCCGGGGCGAGACTCCCGTGCCGGGGGCGCGACTCGTCACCCCGAACGCGGCGGAGGCATCCGCCCTGTGCCCCGGCGACGGCGACTCGCTGCGCGCGTACGCCGACCGGGCCGCTCGGCTCGCGGAGCGCTGGCAGGCGGCCGGTGTCGCCGTGACCCTCGGAGACCGCGGGGCGTTGCTGGCCAGGCCGGGCGACGGCACGCCGATGCTGGTGCCGCCGCCGTACCGGGCCAGCGGGGACCCCTGCGGTGCGGGCGACTGCTTCGCGGCCGCGACGGCGGCGGCGCTGGCGGACGGCGCACTGCCGGAGGAGGCCCTGCAGCGGGGCGTCGCGGAGGCCGCCGCGTTCGTCTCGGCGGGCGGGGCCGGGAATCCGGCGCTGTGGCGGACCTCGCCGCCTCCCGCTGCGCAGACTCCCCGCACCGACGCCTTCGCGGTCGCCGAGCGGGTCCGCGCGCGGGGCGGCACCGTGGTGGCCACCGGCGGCTGCTTCGATCTGCTGCACGCGGGGCACGTGGGCCTGCTCGAGAGTGCGCGGCGCATCGGCGACTGCCTGATCGTGTGCCTCAACTCGGACCCCTCGGTCGCCCGTCTGAAGGGGCCGGGGCGCCCGCTGAACACGGTGGCGGACCGGGTGCGGGTCCTCGAGGCGCTCGGCAGCGTGGACGCCGTCGCGGTCTTCGAGGAGGACACCCCGGAGACGGTCCTGAAGCGGCTGCAGCCGGATGTGTGGGTCAAGGGCGGCGACTACTCCGTCCAGGACCTGCCGGAGGCGGAGGCGCTGCGGGCCTGGGGCGGGCAGGCGGTCGTACTGCCCTATCTCGACGGCCGCTCCACGACGCTGCTGGCCCGCCGGGCGGCACGGGCCGCCGTGCCACCGGTGCCGCCGTCGTGATGACGGGCGAGGCGCACTCGCCTCGGGTGCTGGTGCTGCGGGCGCTCGGGCTCGGCGATCTGCTGGCGGCGGTGCCCGCGCTGCGGGCGCTGCGGCGGCATCTGCCCCGCCATGAGATCGTGCTGGCCACGCCCGGGCGGCTGGCGCAGGCAGCTGCGGCGACCGGCCTGGTGGACCGGGTGCTGCCCGCCTCCGCCCCCGGCCGGGCGGTGCCCACCGAGCTGGACTGGACCGGGCCCGCCCCCGATCTGGCCGTCGATCTGCACGGCAACGGCCCGCCGAGCCACCTCCTGCTGCAGCGACTCGGGCCGCGGCGACTGTTCGCCTATGCGCACCCGGACACTCCCGACATCCCCGGTCCGGTGTGGCGGGAGGACGAACACGAGCGGGAACGGTGGTGCCGTCTGCTCGCCTGGTACGGCGTCCGGGCGGACCCGGAGGACGTGTCGATCCCGGCGCCCGCGACGCCCTCCCCCGCACCCGGCGCGGTCGTGGTGCACCCCGGGGCCGACGCGGCCGCGCGGTGCTGGCCACCGGAGCGGTTCGCGGCCGTCGCCCGGGAGGTGCGCCGCTCGGGACACGACGTCGTGGTGACAGCGGGCGCCGGGGAGGGCACGCTGGCGCGGAACGTGGCGGCTCGGGCGGGGCTGCCGCCGGACGCGGTCATGGGAGGCGACGGCGACGTGCCGTTCGACCGGTTGGCCGCGCTGGTGGCCGGGGCCCGCTGCGTGGTGGTCGGCGACACCGGGCTCGCACATCTGGCCACGGCCCTCGGTACTCCCTCGGTGGTCCTGTTCGGCCCGGTCGCCCCTCGGCTGTGGGGGCCGCCGGCCGGCGCGCGGCACCGGGTGCTGTGGCACCCGGGGGACGACGATGGGCCGAGGCCGGGGGACGCGCACGGGAGGGTGCCGGACGAGCGGCTGCTGCGGATCACGGTGGCGGAGGTCGCCGAGGCGGTGCACGGCCTGCTGGAGCCGGGGCCGGGCCGTGGGGTGCGGCGTGAGGGCGCAGGAGCACTCACGACGGGTCTGCGGGCCCACGGCTGACGGAGGGCGGCGCCAGACCCGGTGAAGACCGCCGACCGATACCGCCGACCCTCGATCCCGGCCTTGGCCGGACTGCGACCACCTCGGCAGCACCGGAGCGACGGCCCAGTAACGGCGTGGAGGCCCGGACGGGGGGCGGCCCCGGGGACGGGCGGCGGCTGGGGGCCGTCCCCCACAGCGGGCGGCGGCACGGACGCCGGCCCGGGAAATGGGCGTCGACACGGACGCCAGCCCCGGTGGCCGATCGTCCGCCGTCCGGCGGCTCAGGCCGCGGTGCTCAGGTCCGGTACTCCGCAGCCCCCCGTGCGCAGCACCACCGGGGTGGTGCGGCGCCGGCGCAGGGCGAAGCCCGCTCCGATCGTGCCCGCGATGATCACGCCTCCGCCGACGAGGGCGCCGCGGGCCCCGGCCGTCTGCATGAGGAGGCCGAGTGCAGGCGGGCCGCCGAGGCCCCAGGCCGTGCTGATGGTCCGCCACACGCCGAGCACACGGCCGCGCAGGTGGGCCGGAGGATCGGTCTGCAGGACGGTCGTGCCGGCGGTGTCGGAGACGGACTCCACCACGGCCATGGGCAGGACGAGCACCAGCAGGAACGCGAGCGAGGGCGAGAGCCCCGCCACGACCTGGAGGAGTCCGCCCACGGCGGCCAGCGTGCCCACCACCCGCACGGAGGGCCGGCGCAGCCGGGCACCGAGGACCGCACCGACGATGCCTCCGACAGCGAGGACGGTGGACACCGTGCCGAACGCCCCGGCGCCGCCCGCGAGCGGGCCGGTGACGAGGACGGCCAGGGTGAGGCCGTAGTTGCGTCCGAAGATCGCGCTGATCCCGGTGATGCCCGCGAGGGCGACCAGCCGCGGGCGGCGCGCGAAGAACGCCAGGCCCTGCCGCACGGTCATGTCCCCGCCCGCGGGCCGACCGCCGCGCTGGGCCGGAATGGCCGGCGCACGGCGCACGGGAGCCCGTACGGCGCCGGGTGCCGGGCGGAGGAAGGGGATGACGGAGGCGACGAACAGGAAGGAGACCCCGTTCGCGGCGTACGCGGCGGCCGTGCCGAAGAAGCCGACCGCCACACCGGCGAGCGCCGTACCGGCGAGCCGGCCCGCGCTGTGCACCAGCGAGCCCACGCCTATCGCGGAGGGGACGTCCTCCTCGCGGACGAGGTCGTTGCCCAGCAGGGCGCACGCGGGCCCGTCGACGGTGGCGATCAGGCCGGTGACGGCGGCCAGCACCATCAGCACGGGCACGTCGAGGCGGCCGAGCGCGACGAGGACGGCCGTCGTGAAGGCGACGGCGCCGAGGAGCGCCTGGCTGACAGCAGCGGTCACCTTCCGGGGCAGGCGGTCGACGGCGGCGCCGCCCGCGAGGCTCACGAGGAGAGCGGGGGCAGCCTGGACGGAGATCGACAGACCGGTGGCGGCGGCGGACCCGGTGATCTTCAGGACCAGCAGGTTCTGCACCGTGAGCTGCATCCAGGTGCCGGCGTTAGAGACGAAGTTCGCCAGGGACCACCAGCGCATGCTGCGGTACTTCAGGGATCTCCAGGGCGAGGACGACTCGGCCGCCGGGGCCGCGGAGGCGGCGTCCGGCGCGGCAGCAGCCGGCATGGGGGCAGGAGAGGGCGCGGAAGCGACAGGGGAAGAAGGCACAGTGATCTTCGGGGAGGGGTCCCGGGGGACTCACACGGAACATCGGCGGGAGCTCGGTACACCGGCTGCGCTGCGCGGTCGCTCCCCCGGATCTTGCGGGTGCCGTGCCGCCGGTGAGCCGCGGTGCGAGTCCCGGGAGAACGACGTCGACCATCGTGGCAGACGGGACCGGCCAGTCGTCGTCGCGTGCTCCGGACGGGGTGCCGAACACACACCAAGTCCCCGATCGTGTCGGGGACTTGGTGCTCCTGTGTACTTGCTCACAGCGTTCGTGGCCGGCCGCCGTGACGTCGGTCCTCCGGCTACTCCTGGAGGGGCGTCTTCGGCGCGTCCCGCAAGTGATGCGACAGCCCGGGCGGGCTTGCCGCCCTCACGTGCCTGCTCGGCACCCTGTGCGGCCGTGTGCCCGAGGTCGGAGTCGGGACCCGCCCGCACCGACCGCGCCAGGTCGCCGCGGCTGGTCCACATGTGACACGAGCGCCCGCCTGCCACGGCTCTCCGTACTGGCACGGTCACTGGCCAACATGCCGGAAGGGACGGCCACGGCCTCCGCCCTCTAGGGGGACCCCGCGGCTCCGCCGTCACTGTCGATCGTCATCGGTCGGCCTCGTAGGGCTCCCGGCCACGCAACGATCACGCAGCCCCCACTGCTGCGGCCGGGACGTCTTGCCGCTCGACCGCCAACAGGGCCATGTCGTCCGTCACCACGCCGCCCGTATGCTCCTCCACGTCGGCGAGCAGGCTCTTTCCGGCCACGGCACTAGGCGGCCCCCGGGGGGCCGTCTCCCGCCGCCAGCTCCGCCCAGATGGTTTTCCCATGACGGCTTTGTCGCGTGCCCCAGCGCCGGGCGAGCTGAGCGACGATGAACAGGCCACGGCCGCCCTCGTCGAAGGTTCGCGCTCGTCGCAGATGTGGGGTGGTGGTGCTGCCGTCGGACACTTCGCAGATCACACTGTCGTCTTCGTGGATGAGGGAGAGCCGGACGGGGGGCTGCGCATAGCGGATCGCGTTGGTCACCAGCTCACTGACGATGAGCTCGGTCGTGAACGCCGCGTCGTGCAGCCGCCAGACAGCCAGTTGGCGGGCCGCCTGCTCACGGGCGTCGGCGACGACGGCAGGGTCCGCCGGAAGATCCCACCCGGCGACGTGGTCGGAGTGCAGAACCCGCGTGCGCGCCATGAGAAGGGCCACATCGTCGGTGGGCCGGCCGTCGAGAAGGGTGTCCAGAACGGCCCGGCAGCTCTCCTCCAACGAGGGCTCCGGCGTGCTCAGTGCGTGCAGAAGCTCCTGCAGTCCGCTGTCGGGGTCGCGGTGGTTCCCCCGGATGAGACCGTCGGTGTAGAGGACCAACAGGCTGCCCTCGGGCACCTGCACCTCCATCGCCTCGAAGGGCAGGCCTCCCAGCCCGAGGAGGGGGCCAGGGGGAACGTCGACGATCCGGGTGCTCCCGTCCGGCGCGACCATTGCGGGTGGGGGGTGACCTGCGCTGGCGAGCGTGCAGAGGCCTGCGACAGGATCGTAGATCGCGTACAGGCAGGTTGCTCCGATCTCTCCCTCGGCGTCGCCGACATCGAGGTCCGCCCTGGCGCCCCCGAGTGCGCTCTCGGTGCTCAGCCGTAGGACGACGTCGTCGAGGTGAGTGAGGAGTTCGTCGGGTTGCAGGTCGATGTCGGCCAGTGTGCGCACGGCGGTACGCAGCCGGGTCATGGTCGCCGAAGCGAGCAGCCCGTGCCCGACCACGTCACCGACGACCAGCGCGACACGGGCGCCGGACAGCGGTATCACGTCGAACCAGTCACCGCCCACTCCGGCGCCGTGGTGTGCCGGGAGGTACCGGCTCGCCACCTCCACCGCAGCGAGCTCGGGCATACGCCTGGGCAGGAGGTTCTGCTGCAGGATCCGGGACGTTTCGCGTTCGCGGAAGTACCGTCTGGCGTTCTCCAGGCACACTGCGGCCCTGGACCCCATTTCCTCGGCCAAGACAAGATCATCGCTGTCGAACGGGCGGGGATGCCGATGCCGCAGGAAGATCACCGTCCCTAGGATGCCCCCTCGGGCACACAACGGCACTGCGATCGCCGCGTACCCGTCGCCTCCGCCCGGCGCCAGGGCGGCGAGGCTCGGGTCCTGCGCCAGCCAGCCCTTCACGTCGACGTCATCGACGTATCCGGCTCGCGCAGGCGCACACGCGCTCAGGTAACGGGCCGGGAACGACACCTGTGGGTGCTCACCAGGCTTCAGCGCACCTCGGTGGACCCCCGGGCTTACGGGCTGCAGGGCCACCAGGCGCAACTCGACGGGCTCCCCCGGCGGCTCGGTCGGGGGCTCTCTGCCTCTTAGAACGCTCTCGAACACCCCCACGCTGACGACGTCCGCGAACCGCGGGACGGTGACTTCCGCCAGGTCGCGCGCCGTTTGCGTCACGTCCAGCGTACTGCCGAAGCGCTCGCTGGCGTCGCTGAGCAGGGCCAGCCGACGCCGGGCGATCATGATCCGTAGCCGGACTCGGCAGACCGCCAGGCCGACACCGCCCGCCACCGCCACGCCCACGAGGACCACGACACGACCGCCCGGGAGGACGTCGGGCAATGCGACGCCATAGATGAGGCCGACCGCCACGACGGAGAGCACGCCGACCACCAGGGTGAGACGGAACGACAACAACGCGGCGGCCACCAGCGGGGCGAACACCGCGTAGAGAGCCCACCGGACGTGACCAGCGCCCGAAATCTCGACCACCACGGCGGAGAACAACGCGATGTAGGCGAGGATCAGCACGAAAACACGTTCGCCGAAGCGAAGGGTAGCGGCCATACGCCATCTCCACCCGCTCGGAGCCTCGCCGAGAGCCCGACGGGGCGCAGGAGCGAAGATCCCCGGGATGGCAGCTGCCCCTTCATCCGCTTCCACCGCTGCCGCACGACTCCGCGGGGAGCTGCTGTCGAAGCGGGAACCCACTCTCGTGCTCACAAGGTAACAGGTGCCTGGCGTGGCGTCCTGCGAGGCGAGGACGAGCGCCATGCCGTGGCAACCGCACGAGTCCGGTGAGCAGTGGTCATCGTTGGACCCTCCTTCCTCGTCAGCCGAGTTTGCGTCGCAGTTGCAGGCTGTAGAGCAGGAAGAGCGAGGGAGCGATCAGCGCTGCCGCGACGCAGGACACCGCGAACAGCACCCACAAGGTGGCCGCCGGAGCCGCCGCTTGCTGAATGGTCACGTGCGTGCCCAGGAGGTAGGGGTACTGGGCGACTCCCCAGCCCGCGACGACGGTGGCGATCGCGATGGCCGCCAGGGTACGCACGACGGAAGGACGGCCCCTTCGCAGCAGGAGGAGCGCGGCGAGGCCGCACAGGCCGGAGACGGCAAGGAGAGGCGCGCCCACCGTGCTCAGCTGGTGGAACAGCCGCGGGGAGTCGGCGTGCAGCAGGAAGACGCCCGCCAGCGCCACCAGGCCCGCAACGACGCCCGCGCCGAAGGCGCGATAGCGGAACGCCTTTTCCAGCGAGCTGTCCCCTCGCCGCCTGGCCTGTCCGGTGAGGAACACGGCGGCGAGATAGGCGCAGACCGTGACCGCGAGTACGCCGCCCAGAGCGGAGGTCGGGTTGACCCAACTGGACAACACGTCACCATGTCCCGCCGAGGGGACGCGGCCGGAGGCGATCCCGCCCGCGATGGTGCCGAAGAAGAACGGGGTGAGTACCGACGAGCAGGCGAAGGCGGCGCCGCTTGTCTGCTCCGCCCGGCCTTGGGTCAGCACATGGCGGAAGGCAAAGCCGGCTCCCCTGGCGACGATGCCCAGCGCCGCCAGTCCCAGGGGGAAGTACAGGGTTGTGGTGATGGCGGTGAAGGCTTGGGGAAAGGCCGTCCAAACCGTGACGAGACAGAAGATCAGCCATGTGTGGTTGGCTTCCCACACGGGGCTGAGAGACAGGTCGATCAGCTCGCGAGTGCGGCGTCCGCGGGCAGGCCCTCCGGCCGTCAGGTCCCAGAAGCCGGCTCCGAAGTCCGCCCCGCCGAAGAGGGCGTAGGCGATGACACCGATGAACAGGACCACCGCGATCAGAGTGCTCATATCTCATCAGCTCCGACCGCGCTCGTCCGTCGCCGGGGCAGGCAGGGCAGGCCGGGGGCCGTACGGAACCGCGACGGCGTCGGTGCCCTCCACAGACCACCGGCGGCGCATGGTGCGCAGGACGAACCAGGCACCGGCACCGACGCAGAAGTAGATCGCAAGGACCGTGGCGAAGAGCGGCCACAGATTGCCCCGCGTAGCGACCGCGTCCTTCGTCAGCAAGAGCCCCACGACGGTCCAGGGCTGGCGGCCGACCTCGGTCACCACCCAACCGCTCCACAGGGACAGCAGCGCAACCGCACCGGCGATCGACGCAATGCGCAGGAACCAGCGGTTCGTGGGCACCTCGCGTCGCCGCCACCAAAGCCAGCCGTACCACAGGGACAGCAGAAGCAGCAGCGTCGCGGTTGCGACCATGACATCGAAACCGAGGTGCACGACGCTGACCACGGCGTCATCCGGGCGTACCGCTACGGGGATGGCGTCCAGGCCCTTGATTGTGGTGGAGGGGCGGAAGCCGGCGAGGATGGAGGCCACGTCGGGAAGCCCGATGCCGTTGCGGACCTTGCCGTCGACCAAGATGCCACCGAGGGTCTCCGGGATGTGATTGCCGGTTTTCGGAACCATCTCGATGGCGGCGAACTTGGCCGGTTCCCTGTCGAACACCTGACGGGCGATGGTGTCGCCGACGAGGAACTGCAGCGGCATGGCGATCGCCGCGACCGTGAACGGCACCTGGAAACCAAGACGGTGGTACTGGTCCCGACGTCCCCTCAGCAGGCCCCACGCGTACACCCCGGCGACCATGAACCCCGCGACGATGTACGACGCGAGGAGCATGTGCACCATCTCCCACCAGAATGCGCCGTTGAAGAAGACCTTGGACGGGGCCACGCCGACCACGCGCCCGTTGTTCACCGTGATCCCGGCGGGCTGGTTCATCCAGCCGTTCGCCGCGATGACGGAGGCCGTTCCGCCGACGCTCGCCAGGGTGACCACGACGCCGGTGCAGAAATGCGGCCACGGTGCAAGCCCCTTCCAGCCGTAGATGTAAATGGCCATGAAGATGGCTTCGAGGAAGAAGAAAAGCCCTTCGATGGCGAAGGGAAAGCCGAACGCGGGGCCATATCTGCCCATCAGTCCGGGCCAGAGCAACCCCAACTCGAAAGTCAGCACGGTGCCGGAGACGGCCCCGACCGCGAACAGTACGGCCGCCACCTTCGACCACCGCTGTGCCAGGAGCAGCGCATGCTGATCGGCGCGGCGCAGCGCCCGGTAGTGGCAGAGCAACATCATGAAGGTGAACGCGACACCGAAGGGCACAAGAACAATGTGAAAGCCCAAGGTGAACGCCATCTGCTCGCGCGCGGGTAGGAGCTGTGGCGGGTCGGCGGCTCCCACAAGGGCAGACAGCACCATGAATTCCCTTTCCGGCTCGGACGGCGGCGGACGGCCCGCGAATTCGTCGCGCGCCTTTGGCTGCGGCGACCAAGTGGCTATGAACACTTGGGCGCTTTGTCAAACCTTCACGACGACGCCTCACCCCATCGCCAATTCGAAAAGGCGGGAACCACAGAGCTGATCCTAGCGGGCAAACCTTCGCCTGCTCGGCAGTCGACAGTGTCGCTCTTTCCTCGTGGAGGTCTTCTCGTGAGCGCCGTGCATCGCGAGGACTCGACTTGCGATACTTCGCTCCCGCACGCGCTTGTGGTCGCACATCCCGGCGAAAGAGCAGGCACCGGTGACCGCCGCTGAACCAGGACTCCTGCCAGCCGAGTTTGATCAGGAGGTTCTTCGCCTCCTCGGCCACCTGCAGGTCGGCGACGACGTCGTAGCGGGCTGCGATGATCCGACTGCGGGAAGCGAAGTCGCGGCGACCTCCCGTGAGTGCGTGACCGGTGAAACCGAAGTTCCAGCGCCGCCCCGTACCCGCGACGGAGGGCGGCGAGCGCGGCGCCTGAGAGCCACTCCCCGGCCGTGGCCCTGTCGCCGGGGATCGAGCGCCCGGCCTGCGCATGGCTCCGCCGGGCCCCGGGTACTCGGGGGTCCGGCGCTTTTGGCGGCGCCGTGTCAACCGCAACGTCTCACCGCCTGGAGGAGCCATGGCGGGTGTCAGCCCCACCGATCTGCAGAAAGCACTGTCCGGCGCGGAGTACCCGGCCGACACCGAGCAGCTCAAGAAGGTCGCTCGGGACAACCGGGCTCCCAAGGAGATCACCGAGCGCATCGATCACCTCGGGAAGAAGAAGTTCCAGAACCCGGCCGAGGTGAGCAAGGCGGTGTTCGAGAACGAGTGATCCGATGTCGAAGGTGCGGCGGCCGGGGCGAGGTGCCCCGGCCGCGGTGTGTGCGCCTGCGGTCAGCCGACGTACTTGCGGGCCGGGGAGTTCCGCCTCGCCTCCTCCAGGGCGACCAGCCGGGCCTCGAGGTCGGCGGGCACGGGATCGCGCTGTTTCAGGACCCAGGGAAGCCCCGCCGCCGCCCGCGCGAACGCCCGCACGGACGCGGGGTCCCGGGGGACGGTGCGCAGCAGGTACCAGGTGCGGCACAGCGCGGACGGCCAGGGACGGCGCAGCCAGGTGAACCAGAGGGTGTTGCGCAGTCCGAGGACGCGCCGTTCGGTGCTGTCCCGTACCTGCGACGCCGCGTGATGGATGGTCAGTTCGGGTACGTAGCTGAGCCAGTGGCCCCGGCGCAGCAGGTCGGTGGCGAGGAGTTCCTCCTCGCCGCCCAGCCACAGTCCGGGGTGGAAGCCGCCCGCGGCCCTGAAGGCGTCCACGCGCATCACGGTCGCGGCGGCGAGGAAGGACCCCAGAGCGGGGCCGGGCAGCCAGTCGGGGCCCGTGAGGGGTGAGTCGCGCAGTTCGGCGACGACGGGGTCCTCCTCCCCCGACGGCTCGACCACGATGCGGCCCGTCACGGACGCGAGCCGGGGATGGGCGTCGAGGAGGTCCGCGGCCCGCCGCAGGGATCCCGGTTCCCACCAGGTGTCGTCGTCGCAGAACGCCACATAGGGCGTCCGTACGTGGCGCACGGCCAGGTTGCGGCCGACCGCTCCCAGGTTGCGTCCGGGGCACAGCAGCCGGACCTCGGGGAAGTGCCGGGTGACGGCGTCCGCGGTGCCGTCGGTGGATCCGTTGTCGGTGACGACGACCTTGGGCCGCTCGGGAAGGTCCCGCAGGATCCGCAGGGTGCGCAGCAGTTCCGGGCGGCGGTCCCGGGTGATCACGACGACCGTGGTCCGGCGGTCGGGGTGGAGGTCGTCACCGTGCGGGGTGCCGGTGTCGTTCCGGGGTGTCGTGGCGGGCACATGAGAGGGGTCGTGGGGCATGTCCGCTCGTCCTCGGTCGTCGGTGCTCATGAGGTGGCCCGCTCCAGCAGGCGAACGGCGTGCTCGATCCGTGCGGGCAGCGGTTCGCGGTCCCTGAGGGCCGCGGGGAGCCGGGCGATCGCACCGCGCAGCGCCGCCGCGGCGTCGCGCTCCCCGCGGGCCGCCGCCGCGGCGAGGCGGGCGGTGTGGCCCAGTGCCACCGTGACGGGCCGGCGGAGCCACGCGGTGAGCAGGGCGTTGCGCCGCTGGACCGCCGAGCGGCCGGGGCGTTCGCCGGGGTCCGGGTGGTGATGGGCCGTCACCGACGGCACATAGCTGACGCCCCAGCCGCGGGCCGCGAGGTCATAGGCCAGCAGGGTCTCCTCGCCCCCGAAGAACAGCACCCGGTGGTAGCCGCCTGCTTCCAGGAAGGCCCGGCGGCGGACCACCGCCGCGCAGGCGAGGAAGCCGAGCACCGGGCGGCCGGGCAGGTCGGGGTCGGGCGGCAGCGGCGAGCGCGCGAGGACGGAGTTCAGCGGGTCCTCGGCGGCGTCCGGGCCGACCAGGGTGCGGGCGGCCAGCAGGCCGAGCCGCGGGTGGGCGTCGAGGACGTCCGCGGCGGTGTCCAGGGAGCCCGGCGCCCACCAGGAGTCGTCGTCGCTGAAGGCGACGTAGGGCGTGGCGGCCTGCCGTGCCGCCAGGTTGCGGCCCAGTGCGCCGGTGTTGCGTCCGGCGACCAGGACGCTCACGCCCAGCGGGTGGTCGCGTACGGCGTCGACGGTCTCGTCGCTGGAGCCGTTGTCCACGACGATGACCGGCGGCCGCTCGGGCAGGTCGGCCAGCCGGTCCAGGGTGCGCAGCACGCTGTCACGACGGTCGCGCGTGATCATGGCGACGGTGACACGGGGGGCGTGCCGCTCGCGCGCGTCGATGTCCTTCACGCGCCCTCCCGGAGCAGCTTCCGCAGGCCGTGCAGCACGTCGTGAGCCGTGATCTCGTTCAGACCCGGGTGGACACGCGTGTCCTCGCGGAAACCGGTCTCGTCGCCGAGGAGCAGACCGGGCACGCCGTAGGGTGCCCGGCGCGGATCGACCGGAGAGCGGAGCGAGAGGACGGGGGTGCCGGTGGCGGCGAGCTGGGCGGGGGCCGTGCTGCCGGTGACGACGACGTCGGCGGCCCGCACCACCCCGGCCAGGGTCCGCGCGTCCGTGCGGCCGCCGAGGTCCACGGCCGTGCCGCCGCTCACGTAGCTGGTCAGGGCGGTCTCGTGCGGGCCGCCGGTGACGACGACTCGATGGCCCGCGTCGGCCAGCAGGGCGACCGCCTGCGCGCAGCCGTCGGGGTCCCAGGCGCGGTTCGGAACGCCGGCCCCGGGGTGGACCACCACGTAGGAGCCGTTGCCGGTGAGGCCGGCAGTGTCGGGCGACGGCACCACGCGCAGCCGTCCGTCGTCCCCGTCGCGGAGCGAGAAGCCCAGGCCGGCCGCTGCCTGAAGTGCCGCCTCGGCCTCGTGGTCGGGGCGGCCCTGCGGGCGCCGGGCCGGGCTGTCCTGGCCGACGGCTCCGACGCGGGGCACCCGCGCCGTGCGCAGCAGCTCCTCGACCGGCAGGGGCCTTCGGTGGAGCGGGGTGAGCTCGAGCGCCAGGTCGTAGGAGCCCTCGCACAGGTGCCGCAGCAGTCGGTCGGTGTCCGCCTCGCCTTCGGCCGACGGGTCGGCGCCCTGCCGGGCGCCCTCCGCCACGAGGACGTCGTCGGCATGGGGCAGCAGCCGGGCGGCGGGGGCACCGCGGGGGCCGCACAGGACCGTCACGTGCCGGGCCCGGGTGGCGACCGCCCGGACGGCCGGCCCGGTCAGCAGGACGCCTCCGAAGCCGCCGAGCCGCACGACGAGCGCCTTCACCGCGCCCCTCCCCCGTGCGCCACTGGCTCGGGGGTCCTGTCCGTGAGGGCGGCGATGGTCCGCTTGAGCCCTTCCTCCCAGGTCACCTTCGGCACCCAGCCGAAGAGTTCCCGGGCGAGGGTCGTGTCGGGCCGGCACCGCGCGGGATCACCCGGGTCCCGGTCGACGAAGGCCAGGCGCGAGTCGGAGCCGGTGAGGGCGATCACCCGGCGCGCGATCTCCTCGACGGTGGACTCCTCGTCTCCGCCGATGTTGACGGGCCGCACGGACCGGCTGGCGGCGACCCGCAGGATGCCGTCGACGGAGTCGTCGACGTAGCACAGGGAGCGGGTCTGGCGGCCGTCGCCCTCGATGGTGACCGGGTCACCGGCCAGTGCCTGCCGGATGAAGGCGGGGATGGCCTGGCGGCCGTCCGCCGGCATCCGGGGACCATAGGTGGTGAACACCCGCACGATTCCCGCGTCGGTGCCCCGGGCGCTCGCGTGGGCGGTGGTGAGCGCCTCGGCGAACCGCTTGGACTCGTCGTAGGCGCTGTGCGGTCCCACGGGGTCGGCGTCGCCCCAGTAGTCCTCCCGCTGCGGGTGCACCGCCGGATCGCCGTAGACCTGGCAGGAGGAGCCCAGCAGGAAGCGGGCGCCGTCCCGGTCGGCGACGGCCAGCGCGTTGCGCGTGCCGAGGCCGCAGGCGGCGATCGTCTCCAGGGCGCGGCCCCGGGCGTCGGCGGGAGAGGCGGGACCGGCGAAGTGCAGCACCACGTCGTAGGGGCCGGCGAGGACTTCTCGGCTCTCGGGCCGCGCGATGTCGCACTCCACGAACCGGAAGCCCGGCCGGCCGGTCAGATGGGCGATGTTGGCCACCGATCCCGACGCCAGGTCGTCCGCGCAGTCGACGTCGATCCCGCTGTCCAGGAGACGCTCGCACAGGTGTGAGCCGAGGAACCCCGCGCCCCCGGTCACCACGGCACGGCCCCAGAAGGGCCGGGCCGTCGGCAGCGGGGAGAACGTGGTCGTCGGCGTCATCAGCACGTGGTCTTCCGCCTTCCTTCCGCCGATGGGTGATGCGCGCCTGCGCACGGCGGCCGGTCGAGTGCCCTGGCGAGTCGTTTTCATGCTCCGGCCTGCGGTGAGGGCGTGCCACAGGGGTGCGGGCACCGCACCGCCTACCGCGTGGCGGCCACCGTGGTTCGCCGTGGCTCGTACGAGTGAAACCGCGCGGCCGGACGGAGCGTCCGGCATCCCCCGGGCCGAACGGGGTACTTCGCCGCCATGCGGGTGAGCGTGATTGACGTGGGTTCGAACACGATCCGTCTGATGGTGGCGGACGCGGAGCGCGGTGTGCCCCTCCCGGTGCACACCGCGAAGTGGAAGCAGCGGCTGTCCGACCAGACGGACGCGGACGGGCGGATGGCGGACGCGGCGGTGAACCAACTGGCCCAGTCGGTCGCCGAGGCCGCCGCGACGGCCGAACGGTGGGGCTCGGGGCCGCCTCTGGCGTTCGCGACCGCGGTGGTGCGTGCCGCGCCCAACCGGCGGGAGGTCCTGGAGGCGGTGCGCGGCCAGACGGGTGTGGCCCTGTGCACGCTGCCCGGCGAGGTGGAGGCGGAGCTGACGTTCCTCGCGGCACGGCGGTGGATGGGCTGGCGGTCCGGGCCGCTGGCGCTGCTCGACATCGGCGGCGGTTCCCTGGAGGTCGCGCTGGGAAGGGGCAGCCTGCCGGACTTCGCCGCGTCACTGCCGCTCGGTGCGAACCGGCTCACCCGTGAGTTCTTCGCCGAGAACGACCCGCCCACCCCGGCGGACATCAAGGCGCTGCGCCGCAAGGTACGTCACCAGCTGCGCGACGTGGCCACGCGCGCCCGTTGGGAGAGCCCCTGCACGGCGGTGGCGACCTCGCGCACGTTCCAGCAGCTGGCACGGTTGTGCGGCGCGCCGCCGGGGCGGCACGGCCCGTTCGTGCACCGTGAGTTGCGCCGTGCGGATCTGCGGCGGGCCATCGACGACCTGTCCTCCCGCCGGTCGGCGGAACGGGCCGACCTGCCGGGCATCTCCGCGCCACGGGCGCGCCAGAGCCTGGCCGGTGCCCTGGTCGGCCACACCGCCATGAAACTGGGGAACTTCGAGACGGTGACCATCTGCCCGTGGGCGGTCAGGGAGGGTGTGCTGCTGCGGTCCATCGAGGACGGCCTCGGCTGGTGGTCGGAGGTAGCGCAGGACGGTGAGGAGACGTTGTCGGGCGCCGCCGTTCCGCTGCGCGTGGCGGAACCGACGGCCTGACCGGGACACACGACGGGGGGCGATCGGGCCGCGGGACGCTCCAGCCCCGCGGCCCGGTCGCCGCCCTGAAGGCCGCACCCTCGTCTCGGCGTGCACGGGTCACCCGTCCGCGCCTGCACGGGGTCACGGGGCCACCCCGAGCAGGCGGCCCCGCACGGGTCACCCGTCCGCGCCTGCACAAGGTCACGAAGCCACCCCGAGCAGGCGGCCCCGCGGTGTGCGGCCGGCCGGACGCCGGGGCGCTCCTCAGGCCCGGTCCGTCAGGGCCGCCACGAGTGCCGGTGTGTTGTCGTCGTCCGGGTCCTCCAGGAACTCGCGGCGCACCTGCCGGGCCGCGACCCGGCCGGAGGTCAGGCACCACTGCCACCAGTGGTCCAGCCGCCGCGTGGTGAGACGGTCCGCGGGGACCAGCGCGGGCCAGCCGCAGGCCTCGGCCTGGGCGGTCAGCTTGGCGCCGCCCTCGACGGGGTCCACGGCCAGGGCCGGCACTCCGCCGCGCAGCGCGAGCACCAGTCCGTGCAGCCGGTCGGTGACCACCAGGTCCATCCGGGAGAGCACGGACTCGAACTGTCCGGGCGTGGCGCACAGCCGCCAGTCATGGCTGTCGAGCCGGGTCTCCAGCTCCACGCGCGCGCAGTCCTTGCCGGCCAGCCACCGGGTGACCGCCTCGGCGGCCTCGTCGTGCCGGCGCCTCTCCCCGTACTCGTGCTGCCCGTGCGTGAGGATCACCCCGACGACGGGCGTGGTCGTCTCGCTCGGCGCGTGGGTGGACAGGTCGGGCACGGGGCCCATGGCGGGGGCGTCCCTCGGCAGGACCCGGTGGAATCCGGTGACGGCCGGGTCGTCGGCGTCCAGCACGGAGGTGCCGACCGCGATCCGCACGCAGTGCGCGAAGCGCCGGTGCAGTTCCTCGATCCCGGGTCCGTGCAGCGGTCCGCAGATGAAGATCAGATGCGAATAAGAGGCGGGCCGTACGTCGTCCAGGTGCAGCGCCGACGGTCGGAAGCCGGGGCTCCACGCCACGTCGTAGGGGATCCCGTGGTGACGCAGCACGTCCTCGACCCGCCGCAGGGCCAGCACATCCCCCGCGGTGGCCTCGCCGTCCACAAAGCTGAACCATCCGGTCAGCAGAGTCCTCAGATGCCTCGCACACACAACGCCTCACGAGTGCCCCCTCGTCACGTGCTCACTCATCCCGGCGTCGGTTCGAAGGTATCCGGGCCGGCGTTCACGGTCGGCGCGTCGGCGCGCCGGAGGGCTGCGGTATCGTCCGGGCCGTCGGAGCCCGTACGGAGCGGGCCGGGAGTACACGGAGTCCTGCCGACGAGGTGCCCGCCATGACCGAAACCGATCAGGGACCCGGGGCCGCGGCGGCCCGGTTCACCGGGCGTCAGGTGACCGGTGTGCGCTCGGGTTCCGGTGCGCTCACCGAGGTCGTCCTCGACGGTGGCCGGGTGCTGATGGTCAAGCGTGGCGACGACCCCGGCTCCCTGCGGGCCGAGGCGGCCGGGCTGCGCTGGCTGGCGGACGCCGGCACGGTGCGCGTCCCCGCCGTGCACGGTCATGACGAGCACTGGCTGGTGACCGACCGTGTCCCGCCCGGGCGGCCGAGCGCCGAGGCGGCGGTGCGCTTCGGCCGCGAACTGGCGGCCCTGCACGCGGCGGGCGCGCCCGCGTTCGGGGCCCCGCCGCCCGGCGGTCCCGAGGACGCGTGCATCGGCCTGGCCCCGATGCGCAACGTCGCCGGTGAGGACTGGCCGAGCTGGTACGGCGAGCACCGGGTGCTGCCCTATGTACGCCGTGCGGTCGACGGCGGCACGTTGCGGTCCACCGAGGCGGCCTTGTTCGAACGCCTCTGCGGGCGGCTGCCGGAGCTGTCCGGTCCCGCGGAGCCGCCCGCCCGGCTCCACGGCGACCTGTGGAACGGCAACGTGCTGTGGGGCGCCGACGGCCACGCCTGGCTGATCGACCCGGCCGCGCACGGCGGACACCGGGAGACCGACCTCGCCATGCTGCACCTGTTCGGCTGCCCGCACCTGGACCGGGTGCTGGCCGGGTACCAGGAGGCGGCTCCGCTCGCGGACGGCTGGAAGGACCGGATCAGGCTGCACCAGCTCTTCCCGCTGCTGGTCCACACGGTGCTCTTCGGCGGCGGCTACGCGGGGCAGGCACTCGCGGCGGCCCGCGCGGCCCTGGCGGCCTGACCGCCACACACGTGTCCCCTGGCCGGGTACGGTCTCCTGGTCACCGCACCCGGAGGAGCCGCCATGTCCCGCGCCACCGACGCCTCGTACGACCTGTTGCCCGGCGCCGACGACTCTCCGGTGATCCTGCATGTGCCGCACGGGGCGCGGGAGATACCGGCGGAGGTGCGTGAAGGCATCCTGCTCGACGACACGGCCCTCGCCGGGGAACTGGATCACATCACGGACGCGCACACCGGCGAACTGGCCGGCCTCGCCGCGAAGGCCGCCACCGTCACGCCCTGGCGGTTCGTCAACCGGCTGTCACGGCTGGTCGTCGATCCCGAGCGGTTCCCCGACGAGCGGGAGGAGATGCTCGCCGTGGGGATGGGCGCCGTCTACACCCGCACCACGCACCGCGAGGCCCTGCGAGGGGCCGGCACCGACCCCGAACCGCTGCTGCGGCGCTACTTCCACCCGTACGCGCGGGCGATGACGGCGGCCGTCGCGGACCGGCTGGCCGCCACGGGCCGCGCGATCGTCCTCGACGTCCACTCCTACCCGACCGCCCCTCTGCCCTACGAACTGCACGGCGAGGGCCCCCGGCCGCCTGTCTGTCTGGGCACGGACTCCTTCCACACGCCGCCCGAACTGCTCGCCCTGGCGCGCGAGGCGTTCGCGGGGTTCGGCGGGACGGGGGTCGACAGCCCCTTCTCCGGGGCGTACGTCCCCCTGGAGTTCTACGGCTCACAGCCCCGGGTCGCGGCCCTGATGGTGGAGATCCGCCGGGACACCTACATGACCGAACCGGGCGGTGCCGCGGGCCCCGGCCTGCCCCGCCTCGCGTCGGCGCTGGCGGCCCTGGTGGACGCGGTGTCCTGACGGCCGCCCCGCCGAGGGTCACTGCAGCAGCGGGAGCTTGCCCACGATCTTGCTGACGCGGTTGCGGGGGCCCACGATGCTCACGGCGCAGTACACGAGGTCGTCGGTGGCGGTCTTGCCCACGGTGGCCTGGTAGTCGGCGTAGACCAGTGTCTCCTGGGCCGCGACCGGCATGTCGGCGACGAAGGTGTCGGCGTACGAGGCCGCCTTGGCACGGATGGCGCGGAGGGTGTCGGCGTCCGCCGCCAGGACCGAGCAGCCG
Source organism: Streptomyces sp. NPDC001796 (assembly GCF_042892355.1). Classification (NCBI taxonomy): domain Bacteria; kingdom Bacillati; phylum Actinomycetota; class Actinomycetes; order Kitasatosporales; family Streptomycetaceae; genus Streptomyces; species Streptomyces sp. NPDC001796. The sequence continues at coordinate 68,345 of NZ_JBIAUC010000011.1, forward strand.
GCCCAGGGCAGTCCGGGGTGCACGGTTCCCTCGGCGTCGGTGGCGTCTTCGCCGAGCAGGCCGGTCACCGCGGACTGCGTGGCCGCCGCGACGCAGACGGCGGCGTTGACGGCGCGGCCCGAGGGCAGGTCCCGGTCGACGACCACGACCCACTTGAGCCGGGCGGCACGGGTCGAGACGGTGGGGTCCGCCTCCTCGGGGGTGAAGCCGATCCGCGTTCCGGTCGTGTTTTCGTCGGCCATGAGCATTTCTCCTGAGCATTCCTGCGGCTGGTGTCGCAGAATGCTAGGCAGGTGTACGGCTATGGCGCTTGACTGTCGAACTTTCGCGGGTGATCGCAGTCGCCTGACAACTGGTGGTGCACTTCGTGCGGCAAGTCGCCGGATATGGCGTTGAACGTGCGGAGATGGATCGGTGCTCTTCACCGTTTCCGGCGCGCGGCCGCCGGGCGTTCGGCGGCGGGCTCGATGCGGCGGGGCTGGACGTGCTCGTAGGCCATGGTGGTCTGCACGTCGGCGACCTCACGTCGTTCGGTCAGCCGGTCGATGACGAAGGCGTAGACGCCGTTGACGTCCGGGACGGCGACGTGGATGAGGAAGTCGTGCGGCCCGGAGGTGACGAACAGGCCGATGACTTCGGGCAGTTGGGCGGCCCACTCGCGGAACCCCTCGATGACCGGACGGGCCGGCGGCCGGATGCGGACCGAGATGAGGGCCTGGACCGGGCGGCCCACCGCCTCCAGGTCCACGGCCGCGTGGTAGCCCGTGATGACCCCGCGCTCCCGCAGCAGCCGTACCCGCTCCAGCGAGGTGGACGGGGAGACCCCTGTCCGCGCGGCCAGCTCCCGGTTGGTCTGCCGTGCGTCGTCCTGCAGTTCCCGCAGCAGGGCGCGGTCCAGTGCGTCCATGTCCATGCGGCTCACTATGCCGTACGACGTTCGGTGGCAGCGGGGGATCTCCAGACGGCTGCGCGTGCGGGAGGGAGCGGTCCTCCGGTGTGCGGCGGCCCTCCGGTGTGCGCTTGTCCGTCCAGGCCGCGGCACTTTTTGTTATCGGCCGGATCCGGGGCCGTCTCCTGTGCGAAACCGTCCGCACCGACCATCCGACGAGAACGAGGACCCACCCACGTGAGAGCACCGATCAGCCGCCGGACCATGCTGAAGATCGCCGGTACGGCCGCGGGCGCGGCCGCCGTCACCGCCGCCGTCCCCGCACCCGGGGCGTCGGCGGCGGGCGCGGCCTTCGCGCACCCGGGACTGCTGCACACCCAGGCCGACCTGGACCGCATGGCAGCCAGGGTGAAGGCGGGCGCCGCTCCCTACACGGCGGGTTTCGCCAGGCTCACCGCCAACCGGCACGCGCAGAGCACCTGGACGGCCCGCCCGGCGGCGACCGTGTACCGGGGATCGGGCACGCCGGAGAACTACAGGGTTCTCTACAACGACGTCCACGCCGCCTACCAGAACGCCCTGCGCCGGCACGTCGGCGGCGACAGCGCGCACGCGGACACCGCAGTGGCCATTCTCAACGCCTGGTCCGCGACCCTGACCAGGCTGGACGGCACGGCGGACCGGTTCCTCGCGGCCGGACTGTACGGCTACCAGTTCGCCAACGCCGCCGAACTCGTGCGTGACCGCGAGGGGTTCGAACTGGCCCGCTTCCAGAAGATGATGCGGTCCGTCTTCCTGCCGGTCAGCTCCGACTTCCTCACCCGCCACAACGGCGCCTACGTCAGCAACTACTGGACCAACTGGGACCTGGCCGCGATGGCCTGCGTCCTCGCCGTCGGCATCCTCTGCGACGACCGCACCGCGGTCGACCAAGCGGTCTCCTACTTCCGCAGCGGCGACGGCATGGGCTCGGTAAGGAACGCGATCCCCGTGGTGCACCCCGACGGCCTCGCCGAATGGGCCGAGGCGGGCCGCGATCAGGGCCACGCCCTGCTCGGCGTCGGCCTGATGGCCACGGTGTGCGAGATGGCGTGGAACCAGGGCATCGACCTGTACGGGTACGACGACAGCCGCTTCCTCAAGGGCGCCGAGTACGTGGCCAAGTGGAGCATGGGCGGATCCGTGCCCTACACCGCGCTGACCCGGAAGAAGGGGGCACCGGGCGTCTGGTCCGGCAGGGAGACCACCAGCAGGGCGGCCGCCGTGGATCCGGCCATGACCCGCCCGATCTGGGCCATGATCGCCAACCACTACACCGAGCGTCGAGGACTGGACGCCCCCTACGTCACGCGAATCGCGGCCAGGACGGCCCCGGAAGGCGGCGGCGGGGACTACGGGCCCAACAGCGGCGGATACGACCAGCTCGGCTTCGGCACCCTGACGTTCACCCGCGACCGGGCGTCCACGGCCCAGGCGACGGCGTCCCCGACGCCCGCCTCCGGCGCGGCCACCGGGGCCCGAAGCGAGTCCTCCGCACCGTCGTCCACGGCCGGGCCGCAGGGCGGCCGGGGCAGGGACCTGGCGAACACCGGCTCCGCGGACGTCCCCGCGTGGACCGCCGCCGCGGGCGTCACCGCCGTAGCGGGCGGACTGCTCCTGCTGCGCCGCCGCGGGCGCGCCGGGCGCGACAGCGCGTGAGCCGAGGGGCCTGCGGCCGACCGTCGTACGACCGCCTGCACACCCTCCTCGGCCACGCGGAGCGCCCGCCCCGCGACGTTCCGTGAAGGAGGGCCGATTCCGGCCCCTTCGGGATGCGCGCTGCGCCATCTGGGGGAAAGGTGAGGGGAGGATCGACTCGCAGAGGAGACAGAATGTCGACGTCACAGCCCGATGCGTCGCGTCGTCCGGCCGATGACCGTGCCACGCCGGACGAGCTGCTGCACGCGTGCCCGCTCGAGACCTCGGCGGAGGATCTGGTCCTCGCCTCGGGGCGGGACATCACCCCCAAGACCCTCGCCTGGGCAGAGCGGAAGCTTGCCTCCGAGGGGCACGCCGCGCTGGACAAGCTACTGCCTTAGTGACTCCCGGTCCGGAATCACGACGCCGGGGACGGGGCCGGGCCCCGGGGCCGTGATTCCGGACCGGTGCGGCTGCTGCGGAGTGTGCTTCGGGCTGCCCTCGAGGAGCGCGTCGGCGGCGGCGACGGCGTCGCGCACGTCCTTGGTTCCCGTCATGACGCACAGCGTGTAGCTGACATCCGCCAGCTCTCGTGCCGCTTCGGGTGACTCCCGCTCGGCGAGCGCGATCCGCAGGGACGCGTACCGGGTCAGCAGTCTTCTGACGGCCTTGGGATCGGGCATGAGCACAGTGGGGCCCTTTCTCTGGTTTTTCCGTCCCGGCTCCCCCGTCTCGTGCGAACCATGCACAACTCATCTCACACGGCCCGCTTTTGGCGCGATTTCGACCCTTCTCCTTCCCCCACGGCTCACCCTTCGGCGGACCGGCCCACGGCGCGACACGCGATCACTGACCACCCTCCCCTCCCGGCCGTTGACGTGCGCGGACCATACTGGGAGGCGTCCCTGTCCCCTTTCACCAGAGTGATCCATGGCAAAGTCCTCCACCGCCCGTGCCACGGCTCCCGACACCGTGTGGCTGGCCCGCGGGCGACACCCCGGCCCGGGCGCCGAGGACGCCGTCCGCCGCCGCCTGCGTGAGCTGAAGAGCGAGAAGGTCATCCAGGACGAGACCGAGTACGACGGTTCCCGGGAGGGCACGCCCGCGCGCGCCTTCGAGGCGCGGTGGCTCGTCGCGGACGACGTCGTCGTACGGGCCCGCCTCGACGTCGGGGCGCCCGACGACAAGGACGGCGCCCAGGACTGGGTGCTGGTGGCCGAGGCGGACCGGGCCTGGGACCTCCACTGGCCCTCTCCGGCCACCGTCTTCTGGCCCGATGAGCCGGACGTGCCCTGGGACCACGACGTGGTGCCGGGGCTGCGCTTCAGGGAGATCAACCCGCTGCCCACGGAGGACCGGGCGCTGCGGCGCCTGCTGAAGGACTGCGCGCGCCACTCGTGGAGCATCCACGTGGTCGTCCACGAGGCGATGACCCCCGGCGAGCGCGGGCTGCGCCCCCTCGCCCCGCTGCTGCCGCCCGGCCTCAGGCACCGCGTCGTGGAACACCGGGCCGCGCCCGAGCAGTTCCAGGTGGTCAACTGGGCCCTCTACGACCTCGGGGCCCGGGTGCCCCGAGGCGGTGCCGTGGTGCTGCCCGCGGCGCCGTCCGGTCCCGGCGCCGGCGACAACGGGTTCAGCGTGCGCACGGTCTTCCTCGACGGTTCGCGCCCCACGGAACTCATCGACACCGTGCGACGCTTCGCCGAGGAGCCCGCGCCCCTGCCCGAGGGCGCCGAGGAGGCCCTGGCCGCGCTACGCGAGCAGTGGCATCTGACCACCCTGGAGGAGGAACTGGCCATGGCGCGCCGTCAGCTCGCCGCCTACGCGGAGGCGCTCGAGGCCATGACGAAGTCGCGGGACATGTACCGAGAGGCGGCCGAGCTCGCCCACGAGGCGCTGGAGGCCTATCAAGAGGCCGGCGCGCTGCCCGCACCGCGCCGGCCACGCAAGAGGGAAGGTTTCTCCCTGCGTACCCTGGCCAAGCCCTTGGAGCGCGTGGTGGACGGCGTGAAGTCGCTCGGTGTACCGGGCCCGCAGAACGGTGACGCCGCCCCCGAGGCGGAGCCCTCCGCGGACACCTCCCCGGCAGGACCGTCGGACTCCGGGGACTCCAGGCAGTTGTAGAGCCTCTCGTCCGGATGATGCCGGGCCCGCATGCCGACAGCAGAGGGCCCCGCCGCGTGCCGGGGGGAGGGACATCGGCGGGGCCGCCGGCCCGAGGCACCAGGGGGGAGGGCGCCCACGAGCGGTCTGAGGTGCTGGTGCCCGGCTTCCCGGGAAGTATGCGTGGCCGATTTCCGCTTTCTTCTTCACCCATCCGTGAGGGCCGGGTGTAGGCGGAGGTTTAGGGGGTACTCGGCGGCGAACTCGCTGTCGGGTGCCATTCCGGCAGCGAGATGTTGATCACCTCCGGAGCGCGGGTCGCGGTGCATCTGTTGTCCGCCCCGGGGTAGGCGAGCCCCGCCACACCGTACGGATGGGAGGACATTGTGTCGGCTGAGCAGACCCCGCTCTCCATCGATGTGACGATGCCCCGGGAGGATGTCGCGCTGGTCACTGTGAAGGGTTTCCTGGACGTCGACACGGCGACGGAGTTGCACCACCACCTCGCCAACCAGATGCACCACGGCCGGCAGCATCTGTTGCTCGACCTGTCGGAGGTGCCGTTCATGGACTCGTCCGGCATCAACATCATTCTCAACGCCTACAAGGAGACCCGTCAGGTGGGTGGCTCGATCGGTCTCATCGACCCCGCCCCGGCCGTCCAGCGGATCCTCGACCTGACGGGGGTGAGCCTGACCGTGCCGTCCTACAAGACCGTTCAGGACGCACTGGACGACACGGGCGACGCGTTGAGCCGGCCCTAGGCTCGTGGGCGGGGCGTCGCTCCGAGGCGCCGGGCCGGGCCGCGGGTGCGCCGACGAGACCGGTGAGCGGCGGGGTGTGCTGACGGCCGGTCAACTGGCGCGTTTCGGTCGGGGAGCGTCGTCCGCCCGTGTGGTCTCCGTGTTCGTCGTCGCCCGCCCTCAACGGTCCGACGCCGTGTATACGGACGGCAGTTGGCTGGATCCCCCGATCGTTGGATGATCTCCAGGGCGCCCTCGGGTGCCGAGGGTGATCTCCCATGATTACAGTGGTCGCGCGACAAGGAACCGCGCTCTCCGGGCAGGCTCCCCAGCCGTCGGGGGAGGGTACGTACGAAGGAGACAGGGACGTGACGGACCAGGAGTCGGCAACGAACCCAGGAGCGTCGACACGGGTCGTGGGGGACTTCCTGCTACGCCGTCGGGAGCAGATCTCTCAGCGCTGGGCCGACCAGACGCTCTTCCGTACGGTGTTCACGGTGTCGCGCGACGAGGCCGTGGAAGCCGCAGGCTCTCTGGTGGAGGCGCTCGCCGCGGTGGCCGCCTCCGGACGGATCGAGGATCTTCGGGCCCCGGGCTTCGCGGGGATGCGCGAACAGCTCACGCGCATGGCGGCCTCGCGGGCACGGGCGGGCGCGACGCCGTCGCAGATCGCCGACGAGGTCGCGGCCCTGGGCCCCTCGGTCAGGGAGCTGCTGAGCGCCGAACTGTCCGGGGCGGACGGCCAGGCGAGCGGATCGCACGCCGTCGCGCTCACCGCCCTGCTGGGCACGCTGCGGGTGCTCGTCATGGAGACCGCCCTGAGCACGGGCGAGGAGATCATCGAGCGGCAGCGGCTGCAACTCCTCGAAGTCGCCACGCCCGTCATCAAACTGTGGAATGGCATCGTCGCCGTGCCGCTCATCGGCACCCTGGACAGCGCCCGCAGCCAGGTCGTGATGGAGAGCCTGCTGGAGGCAGTCGTCACCCAGCAGGCCAGGTTCGCCATCCTGGACATCACCGGAGTGCCCACCGTGGACTCCCTGGTGGCGCAGCACCTGATGAAGACCGTCGCGGCGGCCCGCCTCATGGGCGCGGAGTGCATCGTCTCCGGTATCCGGCCGGCGATCGCCCAGACCATCGTGCATCTGGGGATCGACCTGGGCACGGTCATCACCCGGGCGAGCCTGGCCGACGCCCTCGCCTACGCCCTCCACGAGCTGGGCGCAGTGATCGTCGACCGGGCGGCCCACGGAGGAGGCCAGCGGTGACCGGCGGTTTCCAGGACCCGACGGGTGCTTCCGTCCCCGTACTCAGGCTCGGTGACGTTCTGCTCGTCACCCTTCAGGGCGAACTGGAGGACAAGGCCGCCGAACAGCTGCAGCAGGACATCAGCGAGACGATCGCGGGCAGTTCCGCCACCGGAGTCGTCATAGACGTCTCCGGTGTCGAGATCGTCGACTCCTTCCTCGGACGCGTGTTCGCGGAGGTCGCGGCGAGCGCCAAGCTGCTCGCCGCGGAGACCGTCGTGGCCGGCATGCGTCCCGCGGTGGCCATCACCCTGGTCGAACTCGGCCTCACGCTGCCCGGTCTGCGCACCGCGCTCGACACCGACGACGCACTGCGGATGCTGACACGGGCGTCCACGCCCCTGTCCCACGGCCCAGCACGCCAGGAGAACGCGTGACGGAGACATCGGGCCGCGTCACCACATGCCTGCCCATCCGCACGGACATGGATCTGGCGTGGGTGCGGCAGCATGTGCGGCAGGCGGCTGCCGAGATCGGTTTCGGGCTGGTGGAGCAGACCAAACTGATCACCGCGGCCAGCGAGCTCGCACGCAACACACTCGTCCACGGCGGAGGCGGACGGGTGGAGATCGCCTTCCTGGACAACGGCCGCACCCGCGGGCTGCGCCTGTCCTTCGTCGACGAGGGACCGGGCATCCCCGACATCGAGCGGGCCCTCACCGACGGCTACACCTCGGGCGGCGGTCTCGGCCTCGGGCTCGGCGGAGCCCGGCGGCTGGTACACGAGTTCTCGATCGACTCCCGTCCCGGCGAAGGCACCCGGGTCAGCGTGATCTGCTGGGCCGCCGGACCGCCGCGGCCCCGCGAGGAAGTTCGATGACCCGCGTCTGGGACGTGCCCGTGCACGACTCGACCCGTGTCCGGGACGTCACGGTGGCGGTGCAGGACACCTGCGGGCACGCGGGGTTCGACGACGGCCGTACGGCCGCGGCCGTGCTCGTCGCCACGGAGCTCGCCACCAACCTGCTCAAGCACGCCGGCGGTGGCCGGATCCTCATCGACACGGTGGACGCGGACCTCACCTCCGACGTGGCCGCCGGAAAGCCGGCGCTGCAGATCGTCGCGATCGATCACGGCCCGGGCATCCCCGATCTCGCGGCCGCGCTGGGCGACGGCTTCTCCACCACGTCCTCGCTGGGTGCCGGACTCGGCACCTGCGGGCGCATAGCGGACGACTTCGACCTGCACAGCGCGCCCGGGAGGGGCACCATCGCCCTGGCCCGGATAAGGGCCGGGTCCGGTCGCCGCCGGTACGGGCACGCCCGGCAGGAACACGCCCCGGTGCGGGCCGGCGGCGTCAACATCGCCCTGGCGGGACCCCAATCGGGCGACGCCTGGGCGTGTGTGAGGTTCGGGGAGCGGGTCACGCTGCTCCTCGCCGACGGACTGGGGCACGGCCCGGCCGCGGCCGAGGCGTCCGACGCGGCGGTCCGGCAGCTGCGGGCCAGCGCCCATCTGTCGCCGGCGGAGCTGCTCGGCGTCCTGCACACGGCGCTGCGCAGCACCCGGGGCGCCGCTGTCGCGGTCGCCCAGGTCGACCTGGCAGAAGGGAGTCTGGCCTTCTCCGGCATCGGCAACATCGGCGCGCGGTTCCGTTCCGGCGGTGACTGGCAGCACCTGCTGTCCCATCCCGGCATAGTCGGCGCCCACCGACCGGCGCACATCCCCTGTCAGCGGCTGCCCTGGTCGCCCGACTGTCTTCTCGTCCTGCACAGCGACGGACTGCCCAGCCGGTGGTCCCTGCGGGAGGACGTGCTCTCGGCGGAGCTGGACCCGGGGGTGACGGCCGCCGTGATCGTGCGGGACGCCAGCAGTGCCGCCCGGCCCGTCCGCGACGACACCACGGTGACCGTGCTGTCCCCCACACCGCCGAAGCGTGAACCATGACCCACACGTGGCAGATCATCACCGCCGTCGATGCCGCCCGGGCCCGGATCGCCACCGCCCGGCTCGCGGCCGATCTCGGTGTCTCCGTCGTCGACCGCACCCGCCTGGTCACCGCGCTCACCGAGCAGCTGCGCCAATGCCTCACCAAGGGCGGCGCCTGGCGGCTGACCCTCGGGACCGCTCCCCCGTCGCGGGGCGATGACCAGCCAAGGCTGCGGGTCACCGTCCGCCCCGACCCGGACGAGCGCCCCCACGAGGAACCGACGTGGCAGGCGCAGGTTCCGGCACCGGAGCCGGGCGGCCGGCCGGACACGGTGGCGGTGCGCGCCTCCCCGCCGGCCCTTGCCGAGGCGCTGTTCAGCGCCGACGAGGACACCGCGCGCGTCCTGGACGCGCTGACGGAGCAGGAGGCGCTGGTCGCCTTCCACCGTGAGGAGCTGCACCAGACGAACCAGGGCGTCCTCGCGCTGCACGCCGAGCTCGACGCCGCCGGCCAGACACAGCGCGAGCTGTTCGCCGCAGAGCGGGCCGCACGCACGGAGGCCGAGGAGGCGCGCCGCCGGCTCACCTTCCTCGCCGACGCGAGCGCGGCACTGACGGCGTCCCTGAACCACGACGAGATCGTGCGCCTGCTCCCCGAGCTGCTCACCCCGACGTACGCGCGGACCGCCGACGTATGGCTGCTCGGTGACGGCGAGGCGGAGCCGAGCCACGCGCCCCGTCCGGCCGCCGCCGTGCTCGCCGCCCGCACCGGCCGCCCGCAGTACGCGGCGCCCCAGCCGGGCGGTCTGCCCGGCGTGGAGGACCGGCCGCCCTCCGCCCTGCACCCCACCCGGCCGCTGCTGTGCCTGCCGCTCTCGGCCCGGCAGGTGCCGCTCGGCGTGATCACCCTCACCCCGCCCGGCGACGGGTGGGATCCGGACGACGCCGTCATGCTGATCGAACTGGCCCGCAGGGCCGCCATCGCGATCGACAACGCGCAGCGCTTCGAGCACAGCCGCGACATCGCCGAGACGCTGCAGCGGGCCCTGCTAACCGAGCTGCCGGTCACCCCCGGGCTCCAGCTCGCCGCCCGCTATCTGCCGGCGACCCACGGTCTCAACATCGGCGGTGACTGGTACGACGCCTTCCGGCAGCCCGACGGGAGCCTGATCGCGGTCATCGGCGATGTCACGGGGCACGGGCTGCACGCGGCGGTGATGATGAGCCAGCTGCGGACGGCCCTGCGCGCGTACGCCGTCGACGGGGGCAGCCCGGGCCGGCTCCTCACCCGGCTGCACCTGTTCCTGCACCATCTCCAGCCGGACCTGTACGCCACCGCCGTGATCGCCCGTTTCCGACCCGGCGAACCGGTGCTGACCTGGGCCGCGGCCGGTCATCCGCCCCCGGTGCTGCGCACGGCCGACGGCCGGGTGCACACCCTCGACGCCAAGCCGGGCGCCATGCTGGGCGTTCCGGTGCAGCAGGAGATCGAGGACCACACCGTGCCCCTGCCGCCCGGCTCCACGCTCGCCCTGTACACGGACGGCCTGGTGGAGCGGCGGGCCTACGGCATCGACCCGGGCATCGAGCGTCTCACCGAGGCGATGTCCACGCTCGCCGTGCCGGACCCGAACGGCGGTCTGGAGGGCGCCGCGGACCGGGTACTCGAACCGATGCTGAGGGACTCGGAGGGCGAGGACGATGTGTGCCTCCTGCTGTGCCATGTGGACGGCGAGACCGCCGGGACCGCTGGGGAGCCGCCCGTGCCGTGATCCTGGATGCGTATCCTTCGGCTTTCTGGCAACCGTCATAAGGGGGGCCGGGCGACAGCGCGACGAACGACGAGAACCGGCCGGAGTGCCGGCCGGGGGAAGGACGGCATGGCAACCGAGCCGCGTTGGGACAAGGCCTGGCCGTTCGAGACGGTCGAGGCCCTGGTGGCGGATTTCGGCGGCGACCTGCCCGATGTCACCGGGGCACGGCTGGCCGCCGAGGAGTTTCTGCGACGGCTGGCGCGGGCTTCGCCTCCGACGAGTCCCGAGTACTGGAACGACATACTCCTGGTGGTCGACGAGCTGGCGGCGAACGCCGTCCAGTACGCGCCCGGGCCGTTCGGCCTGCGGATGCGTCCCACGTACGACGGTGTCCACGTGACGCTGCACGACACCAGTACGACGCCTCCGGCACCGCGCCCCTTCAAGCCGGGCCAGAGCGGGGGCATCGGCTGGCACCTGGTGCACACGCTGTGCCACCAGGTGAGCGTGGTCGTCCAGGCGGACGGCAAGGACGTGCACGTGTTCCTGCCCTGGTAGCGCGCGGCCCCTTCGGTTCGCGCGCTGCCGAGGCGTGAGCCTCCTGCCGTGCCGTCAGGCGACCCAAGGGTGGGCGTGGGGCGGTCCGTGGGATCAGGCCGCCCGCCACCTCGACCCGGAGCCGTCCGGGGTGGTACCGGCGGCGGCCCGAGTGTCTCCGGCCTTCTGCGCCGTGGGCTTCTCGCGTACCCGGGAACCGGTGTCGGCACCGTCCGGGGAGGAGCGGGGCACGACGCGCAGCCGGCGGCGTCCCGCGCCGCGGGCCTTCCTGGTGCCGCCCGGGGTGAGCAGGCGTTCCTCATAGCTGCCGAGCGCGAGCACGAGGCACAGCATGGACACCGGCATGAGCAGGGCTACGGCGATCATGTGGGCTCCTTCACAGGGCGTCCTGTTCCGCGTTGCCCCGCTTCGCCCTTGGAAACACGATTCAGCCGAGTGGCACGAGCACGCTGACGGACTTGCCGCCCACGTGGGACTCGATGACGATGTCGCGCGCCAGCTTGATGATCAACGGCCAGCCGAACCCACCCCTGTCCTGCCTGTTGGGAAGCTCGCCCGTACCGAACGCCACGGAGGGGATGTCCGGGCTGCGGTCGCGCACGACGAGGCGGACGCCCTCCCGCGTGGGGACGGCCTCGAAACCGGCGAGCCCGCCCCCGTGCCGGATGGCGTTGGACACCAGTTCCGAGGTGACGAGCAGCAGGTCGGTGACGGCCTGCTCGGTGGGCCGCACGGGCGCGGTGGCCCAGTGGCCCCGGACGACCGCGAGCACGTACGCGCGCGCCGTGGCCGCGCTGGTCACCGGGCCGCCGGGCGGGGACGGATCGCTCTGCCGCACGTCGTCGGGCGTGTGCGCGTGCCGCGGACCCACGGGGGTGCTGGTGTCGCGCTCGTCGGCTCCTCCCGGGTTCCCGCCGTCCCGCGGGGGAAGGTCCACCGGTTTCATCGCGCGCGCAAGGAGTCGGGCAGACCTGCGGGTCCCGTGGCGTCGCGGGGACGGCACCGGGCCTCGGAGCCTGTGTCGAGGGTCGGCGTGGCGTGGTGTCGTTCGTTCATCGCCCCACGCATACCCGTCCGTGGGCGAGCCATGAGTGCGAAAAAATGCTTGGCGCCGGATCTGCCGGCCTCGGCCGACCGACTCGCAGGGTTGGCGACCGTTCGGCAGCCCCCGGCGATCGGTCCGCAGGCCTCTGCCGGCCGGTGCGAGACCTCAGCCGGCCAGTGCGGCGGCGAGTTCGGCGGCGGCCTCGACGAGTTCGACGTCCTGCTCCGCGAGCAGTTGGCGCAGCACCCCCCGGTCGGCGCGCACGGCATGGCGGGCCGCACGCTCCCACCCCACGTAGTCCTGGGGGTAGTTGAGCAGTTTGGGGTAGGCGGAGGCGGTGCTCTCCCACTGGTGGGCGTCGGCGATGCTCCTCAGCAGGTGAAGGATCTCCACACGGCAGGTCACCTGGGGAAGCCGGGCCAGCTCCCACAGGAACGGGACCGTGGCCGCCGTGGCCTGGTCGACGACGAAGCCGTACTGGCAGATGCGCTCGCGCAGGTGGCCGAGTGCCGCCCGGGCGGTGGGCTCGTCGCCCCGGGCGACGTCGTGGAGCAGGACCGGGATGGCCTCGGCGGAGCCGCTGGAGTCCTTGATGGAGTCCCACGGCACGTGCCCCAGGTCCTTCAGTGATGTGGCCATTTCCACTCCCGCAGACAGTGTGGGGCCCAAGAACGACACGGCATTGCTACGACACGGCACCGTCCTGATGCGACGTCAGCACGCGGACGGCTGTGAAGCGGTGGACGTCGCCGCTATTATCCACGCAGTCAGTACCGTTGTGCAATTGCATGGGAAATTGCACGACGGAGAACGGAAGGAGACTGCGGTGCCTTCAGTGCCGAACGGAGTGCAGGCGGGCTCGTTGGACGCCCGCTGGATCAAGAGCGGGCACAGCAACGCCGAGGGCAACTGTGTCGAGTTGGCCCGCCTGGCCGACGGGGCCATCGCGGTGCGCAACTCGCGCGATCCGGAAGGACCCGCCCTCGTGTACACACCCGCCGAGGTGGCCGCGTTCCTGGCAGGCGCCAAGGACGGGGAGTTCGATCACCTGCTGTGAGGCGGATCCCGTCGGTTCGGTCCTGCCGTCCCCTGCGACAGGGCGCTACCGGATGCGATAATGAGGGTCTGTTGTCCGTCGGCTGACCGGGAGTCAGGATGTCCGCCTCGTCGCACCGCCTCTCCCGTCTCGAACCGTATCTCACCCGGACCCAGCCCGCTCCGACTCTTCTGAAGATGCTGGTCGGCGTGCAGTTGGCGGGCATGCGCGAGGACGTCGGCCTCTCCCAGGAGCAGGCGGCGCGGGCACTCGGTTTCAGCCCCGCGAAGCTGTCGCGCATCGAGGCCGGCAAGGGGCGCAGGCCTCCCACGGAAGACGACGTCCATGCGCTGCTGCGGCTGTACCAGGCGGATGACCACGAGGCCTCGGTGCTGGTCCAGCTGCTGCGGCGAGCCGGTGAGCCGGGCTGGTGGCAGCGCTACGACAAGCGGCTGATGCCCGAGTGGTTCGACCGCCTGGTCGGGCTGCAGGAGGCGGCCACCGCGATCCGTACCTTCGAGATCCAGTACGTACCCGGGCTGTTGCAGACACCGGCCTACACCCGGGCCGTGGTGGAGCGGGGCCTGCCGACGGCGTCGGCCGCCGAGGTGGAGCGCCGGGTGGAGCTGCGGATGCGGCGGCGGGAGCTGCTGTCTCGTCCGGACGCTCCTCGACTGTGGGCCGTCGTCGACGAGTCGGTGCTGATGCGGGTGCTGGGCGGCCGCGAGGTGATGCGCGAGCAGCTCGAGCACCTGGTCGAGATGGCGCAGCGTCCGCATGTGACCGTGCAGGTGGTGCCGTTGGACGTGACGAACGCGTCGGCCCCGGCGATCCCGGTCACCTATCTCCGCTTCGCCGGCGTGGACCTGCCGGACATCGTCTACCTGGAGCACATCAGGAGCGCCAACTTCCTGGAGGACCGGGACGAGACGGAGGAGTACCGGGTGGTACTGGACCGGCTCGCCGACGAGGCGCTCGATCCGCGCGAGTCACTGGCCCTGTTGCGCACGACCCTTCAGGAGCGTTACCCCGCCGGTTGACGTCACCCGGCCGGGTGACCGGGGTCGTGGGCGGCGCGGACGCTCCCGGTGTGGGGCCCGTCAGCGGATGCGTCCCACTCCCCCGAACTCGATCCATTCCTGGGTGAGTTGGCGGGGCGCGACCTCGGAGTCCGGCCGCCAGGTGGAGACCTCCACCAGCCCAGGCTCCAGGATGTCCATGCCGTCGAACCAGGCCTCCACGTCCTTCTCCTGGCGTACGCGCCCCCAGTGGCCCTGCGTGGCCTGGTCCATGAAGTCCGTGACGAAGTCCCTGACTTGGGCGTCCTCGCTGACGAGCTGGCACATCACCATGAAGCTGCCGGGCACGAGCCTGTCGGCCACCCGGCGGACCAGGGCGGGTGGCCCGTCGGTCTCGCTGTCCGGGATGCAGTGCATCACCGAGTTGAAGAGCACGGCGACCGGCTGCGAGAAGTCGATCAGGCGTCGGGTCTCCGGGTGGGTGAAGATCGTCTCCGTGTCCCGCATGTCGGCCTGGATCACGACGGTGCGCTCGTCCTGCTCCAGCAGGGCCCGGCCGTGCACCAGGACCATCGGGTCGCTGTCGACGTACACGACGTGGGACGCGGCGTCGATGCGCTGGGCGACCTGGTGGACGTTGTCCTGGGTGGGCAGTCCGGATCCGTGGTCGAGGAACTGACGGATGCCGTACTCCTCCGCCAGGGTCCGCACGACCCGCTGCAGGAACCGCCGGTTGTTCAACGCGAGCGCCCTCGTGCTGGGCACGACCTTGTCGAGCTCTTCACACGCGGCCCGGTCGGCCGCGTAGTTGTCCTTGCCGCCCAGGTAGTAGTCGTACATACGGGCGGCCGTCGGCACCGTAGCGTCGATCGAGGTGGACAACTGCCTGCCAGACTGCATCGTTCCCCCAGATCCGGGCCGCGCCCACGAACCGGCTCGGCGGGCACACCATCCTAGGGAACCGCTGTTCGCCGGTGCCAGTCCCCGAACGAATGACGCCGCGCCAACTCCGCTACCACTCGCCCGTGTTGCTGAAGAGGACGGAAGGGATTGCCGTGACCTGTGCGCGGCATCCCTCCGGGTCGAGGTGCAGCCAGTCGCCGACCTCGAGACCCGGCCTTTCGAGGTCACCGCCCCGGCGCGGCCTCGGCGCCGACGGCAGTGGACCCCGCCGCGCGCCCGATGGACCGTCCCCGTAGGATCAGCCCGGGCGGGCCCCGGGGACGGGCGCCTGCATCGGCGAGGACGAGGAGATCCAGTGATGGCGGGTCGTGTCGACGTGGGCGCCAAGGTGGAGGACTTCACTCTGCTGGACGAGACGGGCACGGAGCGACGCCTCGACGAACTCCTCGCCGACGGGCCGGTCGTGCTGTTCTTCTACCCCGCCGCCCTCACCCCGGGTTGCACCGCCGAGGCGTGCCATTTCCGGGACCTGGCCGCCGAGTTCGCGGCCGTCGGCGCGCGACCGGTCGGTGTCAGCGGGGATGCCGTCGACCGGCAGCAGGAGTTCGCCGGACGCCACACGCTCGGCTTCCCGTTGCTGTCGGACGCGGACGGCACCGTTCGGGAGCGGTTCGGGGTCAGACGGGGTTTCTCCCTGGCTCCCACCAAGCGCGTCACCTTCGTCATCGACCAGGACCGCACCATCCTGGAGGTGGTGCGCAGCGAACTGCGCATGAGCGCGCACGCCGACCGTGCGCTGGCAGCGCTGCGCGCCCGCAGCAGCTGACGGGCGGTGCGTCGACCCGCGAGGCACCGCAGGTGGTTCGACCGGCCCGGACCGCTCGGCAGCGAGCGGCCCGGGCCGGTCCGTGTGCGGGCCGGATCGGCACGCCGCCCCTGGCCGGCCTGGAGAAGGCCCGCCGCCCCGTGGTTCGGGGCGGCGGCCCGGGCCGGCCCGGTCAGTGGGCGGGCCAGCCGTCCAGGTGGCGGTGGAGCGTGACAGTGGGCCGCTCATCGCCCTTGGGAGCGTTCGCGACCGCGTCGCGCAGCACGGTGTTCACCTCGGCGGCCAGGGCGTCGGCACGCTTCTTGAGGTCGGTGGCCGGCAGGTTCGAGCGGGTCAGCGCGTCCAGCCGCCGGTGGATGTCGGCGAGCCGCCGCTGGGTCTCCTGGTCCAGCGTGAAGGGGCGGGGGGTGGAGACGACGAACTGGTAGGCGCCGGCGAGGGTCTGGCAGCCGTCACAGTGCTCGTTGACCGCGTCGCCCCGGTTGACCGCCGTGAGACGCGTGTGCTCCCCGGCCATCGTGACGATCTGGAAGGACAGCGCGACCGAACGGCAGTGGTCGTCGACCGAGCAGCCCACCCCTACGGCGTTCGCCTGGTTGCGCACGCTCGCGGCGTCGACCGTGCCGAGCTGGCGCACGGTGAAGGAGTCCCTGGCCTGTGCGTGGTGCCGGAAGTCGGCGCGGCTGAACGTCTGGTCGGTGGCGACCGCGGTGTGGTGCGGCGTCCCGGTGGCGGCCTGCGCCGGGACGGCCGTGGCGAGTCCGGCCGCCCCGGCGGCGAACAGTCCGACACGGACGGCCCGCCTGGTGAGGGCGGATGGCGGACGGGGTTTGCGGTGCTGGTTCATATGGTCTCCCGCTGGAGTGGTGTCGTTGGACCCCGGGCCCTGGCCGGGGCGATCAGGAGGCGGTGGGCGACGGCGATACGGCCGGCGGCGCGCTCGAACTCGGCGGCGCGGACGGGCTGTCGGCCGGGGACGACGGCGCGGACGGCGAGCCGGAACCGGACCCCGCGGAGGCGGAGGCGGGGGGCTGCCCGCTCGTGACGGGACTGCCGGAGGGCCGGGCGGCCGGACCCTGCGGTGACGCCTTGGAGTCGCTCGGGTGCGGACTCGCCGAAGTCGACGGGCCGGCCGTGGCCGAGGGATCGGCCGAGGCGTTCGGGGACGCCGTGCCGGACGGCACGGTGGTGGCCGTGGCCGACGGTGCGGTGGTGTGCTGGTCCGGGAGCGTGGCGTGCCGGGCGGGCGGGGGCGAGGTGGACACGCCGGGCTGCAGGATCGGGGCGATCGGCGGTTGCTTCGGCAGCGGTGCCGGGGTCAGACCCGAGACCCAGGCATAGCTCAGACCGCCGAGGCCGGCCAGCACCAGGGCGCACAGCGCCAGGCGCAGCCGTGGCCGGCCGGCCGTCGCCTTCGCCCCTCCCCGCCACAGGCGCCCGCCGAGCTTCACCGACAGGTAGACCACGCCGGCCATCGGGCACAGCAGCATGACGCAGCCGACCACGCCCATCAGGCCCGCCGCGATCTCACCGTGTGCGAAAGCGCCGCCGGTGCCGAGGAGTTGTTCGGTCAGCGAGCGGATCATCGTGGTGGTGATCCGGGGCAGGTTCCACAGCGCGTAGCCGAGCTCGCCGATGATCAGCGGCACCATGGTCAGCACCCAGGTGGCGACGATGGCCCGCGCGGACCTCTTGAGCGCGGCGACCTCGGCACGCGCCCTGCGCCCCGCAGCCCCCGGGGCCAGGCTCAGCAGGATCGGCTTGATCTTGCCGTAGAGGTCGGGGACTCCGGCGAGGTCGCCGAGGATGTAGTAGCCGTCGAGGCGTACGGCCGGCATGAGCTGTTCGAGGATCTCGAAGTGGCCGAGATAGACGGCGGCCAGGAAGAAGGCCTGGCCGCTCAGGGCGTAGGCGCCGGCCATGGCCAGCATGAACACGACGTTGAAGTAGACGCCGCCGAGGTCTGTGCGGAGCCGGCCGCCCCTGCCGATGCGGTAGACGTCGGTGACGTCCGTGTACATCGAGGGCCAGATCAGGAACAGTCCGCAGCCGATGCAGCCGGGCCGGGCGCCGCCGTAGCGGCAGGCGGAGGCGTGGCCGAACTCGTGGAACACCAGGGACGCCACGGTCAGCACGAACACGACGAGCAGCAGGACCGGCTGGTCCAGCACCTGCAGCACGGGGGTGATCGCGCCGAAGAACACGAACAGCCACACGTCCAGGACGGCGATGCCCGCGAGGACGGCCGCCACCACGAGGGGGCGGTGCAGCCAGGCGAGCGCGCGGGCGATCTTCGCCACGCGCCGCTCGTCGAACAGGACGCGGTGGCCCTTGAGCGCGAGGAGCAGGTCCGATCTGGGCGCGGAGACCTGGTCGTCCTCCTGGCCCTCGGGGACCGTCACGCCGAGCGGCTCCAGCTTGTTCTCGATCAGATAGCGGATGTTGCCCGCGCTGACCTCGCGTCCGAACCGGGCGCTGACCCGGTGGGCGATCGTCTCGAGGTCGCGGCTGCCGTCGATCGACGACGCGACCAGATGCAGCAGCCGTGTGAGCTGCACGACCTGCCCGTCCCCCCGACGGGCGATGTACCTGGGTTCGGTGAACCCCGATCCCTGGTACTCGCCGTGCAGTTGGAGCCCGCCGCTCAGCCGCGGTACGAGCGGCTTCTCCGGGCCGACGACGGGGAGGTCGCCGGTGGCGACCTGCTCGTACGTCACCGGGATTCCCCCTGGCCCCGGCACCGGTCCGGTGTCGTACAGTGCCGCGGCGTTGTCCCCCAGCAGCGTCATGTGCGCCTTTCCTCCCCCCGGGTGCGGACCGCGCCTGCCCCCGGCGCGGTCCGCGGAACGTGCCCTCGTGGTACGGGGGTTACTGGTGGATGGTGATGGACTGCGTGGCCTGGGACTCGGCGACCGACCATGCGGAGTGGTCGTTGAGCGCGGCCGACTGGTTGCTCGCGGAGACGTTGGCGACGTGCTTCGTGACGTTCACCGTCTTGCCGAAGCTGAACTTCAGCCGGCCCAGGGCCTCGCGGCCCGGCAGCAGCTCCGCGGTCTCGGCGTCCAGCTCGTGGGCGTTCATGCTCATGGCGTGTCCTTTCTCAAAGACGTTCGTTGTACGGCGTGGTGGGGCCGGGCGGACGCAGATCGCCGCCCGGCCGGTGTGAGGTGACAAGTCGTCAGGTATTGCCGCCCGGTGGTGGTACCGCCGCGGCGAGCGGAGGTGTGGTGAGGTGTCGCCGCGGCGGTACCGGGTGCCGCACGGTGCCGGGGCGCCGGGCCGTGCGGCACCGGATCACTGGGTGATGTTGATGGATTGGGCGGCGCCGGAGTCCGCCACCGACCACGACGAGTGGTCGTTGAGCGCGGCCGACTCGTTGTGCGCGGAGACGTTGGCGACGTGCTTGGTGACGTTCACCGTCTTGCCGAAGCTGAACTTCAGCCGGCCCAGGGCCTCGCGGCCCGGCAGCAGCTCGGCGGACTCGGCGTCCAGCTCACGCGGATCCATCATGGTCGATTCCCCCTCGGGATTCGGAATGCGATGCCGTCGGACACGGTCAGGTCCCCCCGGATCGTGTCCAACTCCGTCGGACGGACTGTCCAACGAGATTGGACACTAGGGGCCGAGGCCGGTGTGACGCAAGCGGTTCGGGAGAACACCTTCCGTCACGCACCCAAGTCGCCCCTAGAATGATCCGACGCGGAAGAGTTCCGCCCGGCGGCGAGCAGGAAGTGACCATCGGTGGCCAACGCACTGCAGCAGATCATCCGCGACCGGCTGGACAGTGAGCGCTGGTCGTACGGCGACGTCGCCCGCCGCGGAGGCATCCCCCGCTCGACGGTGCACCACCTCGCCACGACCGATCACATGGCCCGGATGCCGCAGCCGGCCACCCTCGAGGGGCTGGCCCAGGGTCTGGGTCTGCCGTTGGACACGATCCGCCGGGCCGCCGCCGAGGCCTGCGGCATCCACCTCTACGCCCCCGCCGCCGAACCGGTGCCCGCGTCCGAGGCCTCCGGAGACCCCGAGGTGGACGTGCTCATCGCGAGCGTGCAGCGACTGTCGGCCGAGGACCGCCGCCATGTCGCGGCCCTCGTCGAGTCACTGCTCGGCCGGTCCTCGGACGCGTCCTGAGCGCGACCGCGCGAGCGGGGGTACGGCGAGCGGACTCCCGTCCCACCGGTCACTTGCACCAGAAGACGTCACTTCCACCCGAACGCGCATGATCCGCCGCTAGTCTCTCCTCCTGCCTGGGGCCCCGTGAGCCGCACGCCCCAGGTCCTCTGGGGGGAACCTTGCTCTTCGTACACGGCGGCCCCACCACCGCCATCGTCAAGGGACCGACGGGAGAGTCCGTGGTCCTGCTCTCCGGCGAACTGCCGGCCGACCTCACCGACGCGGCCATCGGGGAACTCCTCGATCTCGCGGCGGCCGTGCTCAGCGAGGAGGAACTGGCCCTCTTCGACCAGTGCCTCGCCCTGCTGCGCCGCGGTGAGGGCCCCACGCCTCAGCGCATCGAGATCAACGGGGCCGTGCTCACCGTCTACCGCGAGTGAGCCGCGCCGGGGCCCGCCGGGCGCCCCGGGGAACCCGCTCGTACACAGTTCCAGGTGCCCAGATCATGGGCCGCACGCCGAACAGAGGCACGATCAAGCCACGGCAACGCCCCTGCACCGTCCTTCCGTTCCGCCGGCGCGACAATGAGCCCGGCCCGCATCCCCGGCCTGGTCGTGCCGTTGGTCTTCCGGGGCACCCTGGCCGGTGCGGTGTGGCACTGGCCGCATCGCGGCGGCCAGGACCATCGGTCAGGCGGTCACTTCTCCTGACGCGCCGCCACCAGGACGGACTGCGCCGTCTGCAGGAAGCGGCGGACGGCGTCCAGTTCGTTCTCGTCGAACTGGTCTTCCATCGCGACCAGCCGGCTGATCAGCGGCCCGAAGAAGGACCAGCCGAGGTCGGTCGCCTGGTCGGTGACGGTGAGCAGGACCCGGCGCCGGTCGCGCGGGTCGTGTGCGCGGTCGACCAGGCCCCGCCGCTCCAGCCGGTCGACGACGGCCGTGACGGCCGAGGAATTCAGTCCCAGCTGCGCACCCAGTCGACCGGGCGTGGCATCGGTCCCCGTCCGGTCGAAGTCGAGCAGGTGGATCAGTGCCCGCAGATCTGTGGGGTGCAAGCGGTTCCGCGCCGCGAACTCGGCGCCGAGCAGGTCGAGTTCGACGGTGATGCCGCGCAGCAGGTGGACCAGTTGCAGACGCGGGTCCCGGTGGTCCACGTGGCGCCTTTCCGTTGGGATATCTCAGTGAGTGAGTATATCGTTGAGTGAGGCAGCTTCGTATGCCCTTTCGACCGGGGGAGGTCCCATGTCCGCTGCGCCGCGTTTCCGCGGTTCGGAAGCCGAGGAGCGCTTTCTGTCGGCGTACGACGCCGTGCTGGGGCGCTGGCCGGTGCCGGTCGAGTCCGTCGACGTGCCGACCGCGTACGGGACGACGCGGGTGAACTCCTGCGGCCCGCACGACGCACCGGCGCTGGTCCTGCTGCCCGGCGGCGGCGCCACGTCGACGGTCTGGCTCGCCGATGTCGGCAGGCTCAGCGCCCGGTACCGGATCCACGCGGTGGACACCATCGGCCAGGCCGGACGGAGCGTCGCGGACGGTCGCGTGGCACGCGACAAGGGCGACCTGATGGCATGGCTGGACGAGGTGCTGGCCGAACTGGGGGTCGAGCGGGCGGCGTTCTGTGGGCACTCCTACGGGGCCTGGCTGTCGCTCACCTACGCCCTGCACGCGCCGCAGCGGGTGAGCGGGGCCGTGCTGCTGGATCCCACACGCTGCTTCGGCGGATACCGGGCGCAGTACCTGCTGCGAGCCGCGCCGCTGTTCCTGAAGCCCAGCGAGCGGGCGGCGCGCGGGCTTCTGGAGTGGGAGACGGGTGGGACGACGTTGGACGAGGGGTGGCTGGAAGTGACCGCTCGCGGCACGGCCGGGTACATCCCGAAGATCGTCGATCCTCGCCCGCCCGACCCGGAACTCCTGCGCCGCTCCGCAGTGCCCCTGCTGGTGGTGCTGGCGGCCCGCAGCCGCGCGCACGACACCCGCACGATCGGTGAGCGCGTACGGGAACGGGCGCCGCATGCGCGGATCCATGTGCTGCCCTCGGCGACCCATCACACGCTGCCTCTCGCCCATGCGCAGGAGATCGACCGACTGGTCCTCGACTTCCTCGCCTGAGTGCCGTCCGCCCTCGCCGAGCGGCGCAGCGCCCCGACCCGACCCGACCCGACCCGACCCGCTACTGTGACGGGCCATGAGGCATCCGCATCTGCCCACCACCGAGTCGGCCGTCACGGCGATACGTGAGATCGCGCGGGAGTACGGCCTGGCGATGACCGTCACTCATGACATCGGCGCGGACCAGACCTCCCGCCGCGCCTCCGCCGGGGCGTTCGCGGTTCTCGATCCGGACGGTTCGCTGCCGCACGAGGCGTTCGTCGAGCTGGGAGGCTCACCGGCCGTCACCGTCCGGCTCTTCCCCGACGACGACGCGCAGATCACCGTCGAGGGCGTGGATTTCGAGGATCTCCCCCGGGACGTGGTCCCGGCGTTCCTGCGGTCCGTCTACGGCGGTCTGGCCTATGTGACGGGCCGCCTCTTCCCGCCCGGTCAGTGGCTGACCGTGCCGCTGCCCGGGGACGAGACGTACAAGGAGCTGATCCTGCGAGCCTCGCTCACGCCGTGGCTGGCGCGCGCCGTCCGAAGCTAGTGCCGCAACAGGCACCAGCGCCCCGGGCGAACGTTGCCTGCAGCGGCTCCAGTGCCCGCACAGGCACCAGAACCGGCGCTCAGTGCTGGCCGCGCTCCGCCTGCTCGCGCAGGAATGTGCTGATCTGGCCGGCCAGGGTTTCGGAGATGCCGTCGGCGCGGGTGGCCGTGCCCTGCGGGCCGTCCGGAACGGTCATGTCGCCGGACCACAGATACCGGTCCGTCCATTCGTCGTCCGCCTTCAGCTGGACCTGGATGTCCACGAGGCTCAGAGCGGATTCCGGGGCGGCGGCGTACAGGACTGCGGTCGCACGGCGCAGCGGATAGAGGTCGAAGCCCTCGATGAAGTGCGAGTTGCGCCAGTCGAGAAATGCGCTCTCGCCGTCGGGACCCGTCCTCACGTCGAGTTGACCGTCTTCCAGATGGATGCCGACCGGTTCCGCCGACCGGTTTTCCACGGTCACCCGGAAGCGGAAATAGGTGAGGCCTTCGGCCGAATCGTCACGCCCACGCGGCGGCTCCGCCTTTTCCAGCCCGTGGACACGGACACGCAGACCGGCATGCTCGTCCCCGCATTCCTGCCAGTCACCGATCACATGGGGCTCGTGCACGGTCCACCTCTCCACTTCCGGCCATGTTCCTATCCGCGCACGCAACAAAGTGTCAAATGCAAGCAAGATCGGACGGCTGATGGATTTGCCCGGCTAGATCACCGATCAAGCCGTGCCCAGCATGAATCGCTTCAGGGCCGCGGGAAAGGCGATCGCGCACGTGTCGCACATCACGTGCGCGGCACGCCGGGTACCGGCCCCCCGCACCGCTGGCACACTGCACGTCATGGCCCCGATCACGCCCGCCCGCGCCCTTCTTCTGCTCGTCACCGGGCTGGTCTGTCTGACCACCGCGAGCGGCGCCCTCATCGGTGCCCTCCTCGGTGGCGCGCGGGTCGCCCTCGTGGCCGCGGTGTGCGCGGGCGCGGCGGGCGCACTCGGCGCCCTGACCTTCCGCCGGCGTGCGCTGGCGCACTTCGCCGCGGCCCGGCGGCACGCGGGAATGCGTGGCTACGCGGAAGGGATCGCGCACGGGGTGCTGGTGCACGTCGCCGCGTACGAGGCCGCGGTCTTCCCCCGTACGGGCCCCCTCGGGGTCACCCACGAGGAGCGTGCCGCGCGGCGCACCCTCGCCTATCGGATGGCCGCCCTGGACGAGGTGCCCCAGCGTGTCCGGGAGGTCGCGGCGGACGCACTGGCGGTGCTCGACGCCGCCGACCGCACCCGCGCCGAGGACGCCCTCGCCCAACTCGCCGCCGCCGTCCGGGAGGAGTACGCCCGCCCCTGACCGGCCGCACGGCTCCGGCGGATTTCCGGCCGACCGCAACGGCCGTGAGCCCATGCGGCGACACGCTGCGCGATACGCCGCCAAGACAATAACCGCCCATTTCCGCGAAGGAATTGGCCGCCGGTCGCCCCAGCCCGGGAACTTGCGGCAAGGGAGCAGACCGCCTCCGTGATCCGCACGACTGCCCGGGGGGCGTGCGCGCATCCGTGTCCTTCCGATCACGACACGCGTGCGATTGAGCAAGGTCGTGCCGTGCCGACGTAGCAAAGGTCATGGCAGCATGCAGGGGCACGGACGGCTCGGAGGCGACGTACAACCCGGGGGCGCGGACGATGACGCACCAGCAGCCGCCCGTCACGTCCGGCGGCGAAGGGCCCCGGCCCCCGGAAGCGGCCGGCACCGCCTCAAAGGCGGACGCCGAAGGCCCGGGTCGCCGGGCGGCGCTGCGGCGCTACCGGCGGCCGCTGCTTGTGCTCACGGTGTGCGCGCTGCTGGTCCAGATGGCGTTCGCCATGGCCACCACAGCCGTGCGGCAGACGCCGACCATCGACGAGCCCGTGTACGTCGGCACGGCCGTCGTGTACGTGCGGGAGCACAGTCTGCGTTTCAACCCCGAGCACCCGCCCCTCGGCAAACTGATCATCGCGACCGGCACGGTCTTCGCGCACCCGCACCTCGAGCCGGGTTTCCAGGGCGATCAGGGAGAGTTGGGGCGGCGGCTGCTGTACGCGTCGGGCAACGACCCGTGGCGGGTGATGTTCTGGGCCCGGCTGCCGGTGATGGTGGTGACGCTGCTGTTCGGGCTGGTGGTGTTCGGCTTCGCCCGCGAACTGACCGGCTCGGTCGGCGGGTTGGTGGCGCTTGTCCTGTACGCCTTCTCACCCGACCTGATCACGAACGGCTCCCTGGCGACCCTGGACGTGCCCGCGGCGGGGTTCGTGGTGACGGCGGCCTGGATGGTGTGGCGGGCGCGGCGGCGGCCGCTGCCGTATCTGCCGCTCGCCGGGGTGGCGACCGGGGCGGCCGTGGCCACGAAGATGAGCACGCTCCCCGCGGTGCCGGTGCTGCTGGCGCTGGCCGGGTGGTCGTACTGGCAGGCACAGGGCGCGGGCGTGCCGCGGCCGCGACGTGCGGCGCGTGCCGGGGCGGCGGCCGTCGGGGTCGCGCTGGTCCTCGTCGCCGTCGTGTGGGCCGTCTATCTCGTCGTCGATCCCCGGCTGCGGTGGACGGCACCCGCGCACACGCCCGCGGTGCACGGTCCGGGCGCCCTGTTGGTCCACGCGTTGCCGTTCCCGGAGCCGTACCGCGACGGGATGCGGATCCAGTTCGGATTCGAGAGCGCGCAGTGGCGCGGCTATCTGTTCGGCCGGCTCTACACCGGCAACCGGTGGTACTACCTGCCGGCCGCGCTGCTGGTGAAGACGCCGCTCGGCATGCTCGCGCTGTGGCTCGGCGGGGCGGTGGCCATGGTGGTGGCGCCGCGGCTGCGCCCGGCCGTCCCGTATGTGCTGCTGGTGCCGGGGGTGCTGCTGGCCGCGGCCATGCAGGGCTCACGCGACCTCGGGGTGCGGTACGCGATCTTCGTTCCGGTGTTCCTGGCCGTCGTGGCGGCCTGTGTGCTCGCGCTGCGGCGGCGGTGGGTGTACGCGGTGACGGCGGCCCTGGCCGCTTTCGTGGCGGTCAGTTCGGTGCGGACGTACCCCTACTATCTGCCGTACTCCAACGAAGCGTTCGGCGGACCGGCGAAGACGTACCTCAGGCTGCACGACTCGAACGTCGACTGGGGACAGGACCTCGGACGGCTGGCGGACCGGCTGCGCGAGCGGTATCCGGACGAGAAGAGCGTCTGGCTCGTCTACAAGGGCAGCGGTGTGCCCTCCTGGTACGGCATCCACGGGCGCGACCCGCTGAAGGTGCCTGCGAACCGGGTGCACGGGCTGCTCGTCGTCTCGGACACGTCGATCGCCAAGGCCGACGCCCGGCTGAGGCAGCTGATCCGCGGCAGCAGGGCGATCGACGACGTCGGTCACTCCGTCACGATCTTCCGGCGGCCCTAGGGTCCTCACAGCGGACCTGCTCCGAACAGCGAGGCCCCGTTCGGGGGAAATCGCACGGCCGGGACGAGTGAGGGTGTGCGGCGGTGTCCACAACTGACCCGTGAGACTGCCGCTGATCGCCCCCATGCTCGCCTGCCCCGGCACGCTGCCCCCCGCCGGGCAGGACATGCAGTGGGCGTACGAGACCAAGCAGGACGGCCAGCGGGTGGTGGTCTATCTGCCCGGCGACGGCAGCCTGGAGCTCCGGGCACGCTCGGGCGAGGTGATCACCGGCGCGTACCCCGAACTGCGGCCGCTGGGCGGCGTTCTGGGCGCCACGACCGCCGTGCTGGACGGCGAGGTGGTGGCGCTCGACGAGCGGGGTCGCGGTGACTTCCAGCGGCTGCAGTCCCGGATGGGCCTCGCCCACTCCCCCGCGCTGGCGGCCCGCCGCGCGGCGCAGATCCCGGTGCACCTGGTGCTGTTCGACGTCATGTTCCTGCACGGCGAGCAACTTCTCGCGCTTCCCTACGCCCGGCGGCGCCGGCTGCTGGAGGGGCTGGCTCCGGCCGGTGCGCACTGGTCGACGCCGGGCGCGATCGTCGGCCACGGGGCGCGGGCACTGGAGGCGACCCGGGAGGCGGGTCTGGAGGGGCTGGTGTGCAAGCGGCTCGACTCGGTCTACGAGCCGGGGGTACGGTCGCGTTCCTGGATCAAGATCCGCAATGTGCGGGCCGTCGATGTGATCGTCGGCGGCTGGCTGCCCGGCCGGGGACGGCTGCGGGGACTGCCCGGGGCGCTGCTGGTGGGGCAGCGGGCCGAGGCCGGGCGGCTGCGCTACGTCGGGCGGGTGGGCACCGGCTGGAGCGAGGGCGAGCGGGCCGAACTCGCCCGGCTGCTGGAGGCGGTGCAGACCTCGCGGTGTCCGTTCGAGCGGGATCCGCGGGTGGCGGGGGCCCGCTGGGTCCTGCCGAGGCTCGTCGGCGAGGTGCGCTACAGCACCCGCACCCGGTCGGGGCTGCTCAGACAGCCCTCATGGCTGCGGCTGCGGCCGGACCTTGCGCCGGAGGACGCGGCTGCCGACCTGCCCTGACAAGGCCTGCGGTGAGGTGGTCGGCGGCCGGCTCACACATGGCCGGGGCCGCCGCTGCCGAAGCCTCCGCTGGAACCCGGCAGCCAGCGCTTGCGGTGCTGGTCGCCGCACCGCCTGCTCGCCGCGTGGTGAAGCTGGTAGGGCATGAGCCGCTCGCTCTCCTGTCCCGCGATCGGCATCTCCTCGGGCTCCCGGACCTCACGCTCCTCCAGGACCGGTCCGCCGTCGGGCAGGTGTGGGTGCTCCTCGGGGCGGGGCGGTGCGGGCTCCTGGTCGCGCACGGCCATGCCGAGCCGCACTGCCCAGATCAGCGCGCCGGCGACGATCACGCCCACGAGGATGAAGAACACGCTGAGCGTCCAATCGCGAGCGGCAGCCTGTATTGCAAAGCTCACCGTATTCATATGCCGACGATACCCCGGCCGGAGGGAATGCGCGCCCGGAGTAATTCCTGGTCAGCCTGTAAATCACTGTGCAATTAACGGGTGACGTGTATTGGGCGCGGATTCCGGATTCAGATCCGGTACGTGCGCAGTGCGGGCGTCGCCAGGGCCAGGACCAGGGTCGCCGCGATCACCAGCAGCCCGCCGCCCGCGATGGCGGCGCGAACGCCGAGGACCGAGCCGGCCGTGCCGTGCAGGGCGTCGGCGAGGCGGGGTCCGCCCGCCACGACGACCGTGAAGACGCCCTGCATCCGGCCGCGCATCTCGTCGGTGGCCGCCGACAGCAGGATCGCGCCGCGGAAGACCATCGAGACCATGTCGGCCACGCCGGCGAGCGCCAGGAACGCGACGGCCACCCAGAGGTTCGTGGTCAGGCCGAGACCGGTGATGGCCGCACCCCAGCCGATCACTGCGGCGATCACCATGAGGCCGTGGCGGCGGGCGCGGGAGAAGGTGCCGGACAGCAGGCCGCCGAGCACCGCTCCGATGGGGATGGCCGCGAACAGCAGGCCGAGCGCGAGGCCTTCCCCGTAGGGCGCGAACGTCTGCGCGGCGAGCTGCGGGAACAGGGCGCGTGGCATGCCGAGCACCATGGCGATGATGTCGGCGAGGAAGGACAGCAGCAACACCTTGTGGAGGGAGATGTAGCGGAAGCCCTCGGCGATCGCCTGCCAGCCCGCCCGGCTGTTCGCCGCGGCCGCCTGGGGCGGCAGGGCGGGGAGCCGGACGACCGCCCACACCGTGACGCACAGGGCGACGGCATCGATCAGGTACAGCTCGGACAGGCCGATGACGGGGATCAGGGCGCCGGCCAGGAGGGGGCCGGCCACCAGGCCGGTCTGCATGACGGTGGAGCCGAGGGCGTTGGCCGCGGGGAGTTCGCCCGGCGGGACGAGACGGGCGATGGAGGCGTTGCGGGCCGGGGAGTTGAGGCCGAAGAAGGCCTGCTGGAGGGCGAGCAGCACCATCAGGACGACCACCGATTCCAGGCCGGTTACGGCCTGCACCCAGAAGAGCACGGAGGTGACGGCGAGGCCGGAGTTGGTGATCAGCAGCAGCCTGCGGCGGTCCATGCTGTCGGCGATCGCGCCGCCCCACAGCGCGAAGAGCGCGAGCGGCAGCAGGCCGGCGAGGCTCGCGTACCCCACCCACGCCGACGAGCCGGTGATGTCGTAGATCTGCTTGGGCACGGCGACCGCGGTGAGCTGGCTGCCGACCGCCGTGACGATCGTCGAGGACCACAGCCGGCGGTAGGCGGGACGGCGCAGCGGGCGGGTGTCCATCGCCCAGCGTCGCCAGCCGCGAGCCCCGGCCTGTGCCGGTTGCGGGCCGTCTTCCGGGGCCGCTCCGTTGTCGGTCGTGCTCTCGCTCGTGTCCACGGACTTCCTTGCCTCGTACACGTTTCAATTCCGGGTTCACTATCACCGATCCACCCGGCGGACGGACACCCGGGTCGCTCCTGCGGCGTCGGCGGGCGGGGATTGGCCGCGCCTCAGCCGCCGGCCACGAGCATGCCGCCGGTCGTGATCGTCGTCGCCGCCACCAGGCCGTCCACGACGCGCCAGGAGGACGGGCGGGACAGGGAGCGGGCGGGCAGCCGGGCGCCGAAGCCGAGCGACGCGAACCAGCACAGGCCGGCCAGGGCGGCGCCGAGGCCGAAGGTCCAGCGCAGCGCGCCGTGGCCGGCCGCGATCGAGCTGAGCAGGAAGACGGTGTCGAGGTGGACGTGCGGATCGAGCCAGGTCATCGCCAGGCGGGCGAGGTCCGCTCGCCTCCAGGAGTGCGCGCCAGGGCGCGCGGCGCCGAGCTGGTCCGAAAGACACGGCCCTACGGCTGACGCGCCGGGCGGCGGCCCCGTCAGCCCTCCGCCACTACGAGGACGAGCGGGATGTCGTCGCACGGGACCAGGCGCAGCCCCTGGTGGCGGCCCGGTCGCGCGTCGGCGAGGAGGGCGCCGAAGTCGGGGCCCTTGGTGAGCGAGCCGACCAGGTGGGCCGGGTCGGCCGAAGCCGCCACCCGGCCGCGGGCGTTGACCAGGTGGGCCGGTGCGGGCAGTCGTCGCAGCAGGGGCATCACGGCCGCCTCGAAGTGCCGCAGATACACGTCGGCGGCGGCGACCCCGGCGAAGCGGCCCTCGACATGGACCGGCGCGGACAGGGTCAGGCTGTACTCGTCGGAGCAGAGGTAGTCGACGTAGGGCCCGGCGACCGCGCGGCGGCCGGTGTCACGGGGCAGGGCGAACCAGTCCCAGTGCGTGTAGTCGGAGTACGCCGACTGCCGCGGGTCCAGATCGAGCAGCAGCGGGCGTACCGAGCCGTCGGCGCGGGTCTGCCACCACTCCAGCCAGGCCGGAACGTCGGTGAGCAGACCGGGCGCCGCGATGAAGCCGACGCCGGAGACCAGCTCCTGCCGGGCGAGGTGGAGATGCAGTCCGGGCCGCAGCGCCGCGAGGTCGGCGGTCGCCGGGCGGCGGCCCCGGGCGCCGATACGGGTCAGCAGCGCCGTGGTGTCGGCGCGGACCTGGGCGACGGTGTCGAAGACGGCCTCCAGGGTGCCGCGCACCCGGGCCGCGACGCCGGTGTCCGTGACCGGATCGAGGACTGCGGTCGCCGCGCCCGTAGGGCTGCCGCCGACGCTCATGGCCGTGCTCGGACCCGTCGGAGCGGGGGGCGGGACGAGGCAGGGCGAGGAGCCGGGCTGCTTCAGGGAGTCGGACATGACCGCGACCGTATACGCCCGGTTCGCCTCACCGCATCTTGACTCAGCGTCAACTTCCTGTCCGCCTTCAGAAGTTGAACCCGACGGCGACGCTCCGTAAGGTGTTGGCCACGCCGTCGCCCGAAGGCGCCACCCCGACCTGCGGGCGATCCCCGGGCAGGGCCACCGACCCGCCCGCGACCTGGAGCATCGTCCGTTCGCCGCCGCACCCAGTAGCGACCGGAGCCGCTCCTGCCATCACGCCACCCCCATGCGGGCGCGGTGCGCGGCCCGACCGCCGTGCCGCTCACCCGCGTCGCATCCTGTACGCCCGCGCACCCGCTGTCACCCACCGTCACACTTTCACCCCGATTCCCCCCACCCCCCCCACACCCCGTGGAGACTTCCTTGCGTCTGAACAGATCTTTCAAAACGACGGCCGCCGCCTGCTCTCTTCTGCTCGTCAGCGCCTGCGGACCGTTCTCCGAGTCGAGCGCTTCCTCCTCGGCCGGCTTCAACCCGCCGGACCTGAAGGCGCAGTCGGAACTGGGCCGGACGGAGGGGCAGGTGAACCTGATCTCCTGGGCGGGCTACGTCGAGGACGGCTCCTCGGATCCGAAGGCGGACTGGGTCACTCCCTTCGAAAAGCAGACAGGATGTCAGGTTCACAACAAAGTGGCGGCCAGCTCGGACGAGATGGTCAAACTGATGAAGACCGGCGCCTATGACGCAGTCTCCGCTTCGGGCGACGCATCCCTCCGGCTCATCGCCTCCGGCGAGGCGGCCCCGGTGAACACGGATCTGGTGCCCAACTACAAGGACGTCTTCTTCGGACTGAAGAACCAGAACTGGAACTCCGTCGACGGCACGGCGTACGGCATCCCCCACGGCCGCGGCGCCAACCTGCTGATGTACAACACCAAGGAGGTCTCGCCCGCCCCCGTCTCCTGGTCCGCGGTCTTCGACGACGCGGCCAAGTACAAGGGTCACCTCACCGCGTACGACTCCCCGATCTACATCGCGGACGCGGCTCTGTACCTGAAGGAGACCCAGCCCGGGCTGGGCATCGAGAACCCCTACGCGCTCGACCAGAAGCAGTTCGAGGCGGCCGTCGACCTGCTGAAGCGGCAGCGCGCCAACGTGGGCGAGTACTGGAGCGACTACCTGAAGGAGATCGCCGCCTTCAAGAGCGGCGACTCCGTCATCGGCACCACCTGGCAGGTCATAGCCAACCTCGCCCAGAGCGAGGGCGCCAAGGTGAAGGCCGTGCTGCCGCAGGAGGGCGCCACGGGCTGGTCCGACACCTGGATGCTCTCGGCCAAGGCGAAGCACCCCAACTGCGCCTACAAATGGATGAACTGGATCATCTCCCCGAAGGTCAACGCCGAGGTCGCCGAGTACTACGGCGAGGCACCCGCCAACATCAAGTCCTGCGACCAGACCAGCGACCCGGCCTTCTGCGACACCTTCCACGCCACCGACGAGAGCTACTGGAAGGACATCGCGTTCTGGACGACGCCCATCGAGCAGTGCCTCGACGGACGTACGGACGTCAAGTGCGTGCCGTACACGAAGTGGGTGCAGGCCTGGACCGAGATCAAGGGCTGAGCGGGGCTCTGAAGGGCGTCCGTCGTGCCGCCTCGGCGCGGCGGACCTCACGCCGGCGGGGCCTTCGCGGTCGCGCGCTGGTGTCGGGCGAGGGCATGCCCGATGTCACGGGTCGCCGGGTACAGCCGCAGATACAGGTCGTAGAGGTCGTCGTAGCGGGACCGCGGGCGGGCGTCGGGGGTGACGCGCTCGCGCACCGGGTTCCAGTCGTCGATGTCGGTCTCACCGATCGCGCTCGCCGCCAGGAACGCGGCGCCGTAGCTGGCGCCGAGCGTGACGGTCCTGATCTCCTGTTCGAGGCCGGTGACATCGGAGACGATACGGGTCCACAGGCCGCCGCGGGTGCCTCCGCCGACGGCGACGACCCGGCGGATGTCGGCACCGGCCGCGCGCATCGCCTCCACGTTGTGCCGTACGCCGAACGCGGTGGCCTCCAGCGCGGCGCGGTAGAGGTCGCCGCGGGCGTGCTCCACGGTCAGTCCTGCGATCACTCCCCGGGCGTCCGGGTCGGCGACCGGGGTCCGCTCCCCCGCGAAGTAGGGCAGCATCAGCAGGCCCCTGGCCCCGGCCCCGGAGGCCTCCGCCTCGGCGAGCAGCGCGTCCGCATCGCCCTCGCCGAGCAGGTCCCGCAGCCAGTCGGTGATCACCCCCGAGGTGGCCATACCGCCCGCGAGGCTGCGCGTCCCCGGCAACGCGCCCACGGTGCTCCACAGTTCGGGCACGAGCAGCCGCTCCGACACGGTGTTGATGAGGAACATGGTGCTGCCATACATGAGCATCAGGTCGCCAGTGTGCTGGGCTCCGACGCTCAGCGCCTCCGACCAGGCGTCGATCGTCCCCGTGACCACCGGGATGCCGACGGGGAGCCCGGTGGCCGCAGCAGCGTCGGCGGTGACGTGGCCGGCGATGTCACCGGGCCAGTGCAGGGACGGCAGCTCGAGGTCCGGTGCGATACGGCGCGCCCAGGGCCGGTACCAGTCCTGGGCGGTGGAGTCGTACAGCGGCACGGACTGGCTCGCCGAGTGGTGGTCGAGGACGTACCGGCCGGTGAGCCGGTTGACCAGGTAGGAGCTGGGCATGTACAGCCGCCGGGCGCGGGCGGCCACGTCGGGGCGGTGCTCCGCGAGCCAGGCGATCTTGGGGCCCACCGCCTGGGTGGACAGCAGGGATCCGCAGCGCCGCAGGACGGCGTCGCGGCCCAACTCGGCGTCGAGACGGGCGATCTGGGCGGTGGCGCGGGTGTCGACGCCGTAGAGGATCGCCGGGTGCAGCGGGTTGTCCGTCTCGTCGGCGAGGGCGACGCAGGGGCCCATTCCGCTGACGCCGACCGCGTCCACGTCGGTGCCGGGGGCCAGCAGTTCGTGCGCGAGCGATACGAACTCGTCCCACCAGACCCGGGCGTCCATCTCGACGTGGCCGGGCGTGGGGCGGCTGACCGTGTGCGGGCGCGTGGCCGTGCGGAGAACCGTTCCGTCCTCGCCGACCAGCACGCCTTTGCCGCTGGACGTTCCGATGTCGACACCGAGCACCGTCATGCGTTCCCGTCCTCCCGCATCGAGACTCCCGGGACATCGTTCCCCGCTTCGCCGCCGATCACCGGTCGAACGGGAGAAGCCGGCGCCGAGCGGCGTGGCGTTGGCCCAGAACTCCGCAGAAGGGGCGTGCCGACGACTGCGCGGCCGGGTCGGACGTCCGCGGGTGCGCGCGTCGCCGGCAGCCGCAGCGTGAGGACCGAGCCGGTGCCGACCTTTGAGGTGACCGTGGCGGTTCCGCCGTGGGCCGCGGTCAGTTGGCGGACGATGGGGAGTCCGAGACCGCTGCCGCCGGTGCGCCGGCTGCGGGACTTCTCCGCTCGCCAGAACCGGTCGAACACGTGACGCAGGTCCTCGGGGGCGATCCCGCTGCCCGTGTCGGCTACCTCGAAGACCGCACTGGCGTCCTCCGCGCGGGCGGCGAGCACCGTCGCCCCCGACGCCGAACTGCTGGCCTCTCTCCATGAGGAGGCCCTGATCCTGCAGCGGGTCATCGACGACCTCCAGGACCTCGCCGCGGCCGACGCGGGCACCCTGCGGCTGCATCGCGAGCCCGTCCGCGCCGCCAGAGTTGTTGCGTTTCAGAACAGCCCTGATCTTGGCGGAGGGGAGCCGTCCGGGACAGGATGCCCGCATGAAGGGTGATCTCTTTTCCAGTGACCACATGGTGCAGCCCGCCGCCGCCCCGGGCATGTCCCTGCAGAACGCCAAGTCCATCCGGTACGTCGTCGGCGGCGAGATGTTCGCGCGGCAGGGCTCGATGGTCGCCTACCGCGGGGACCTGAGGTTCGAACGCAAGGGCCAGGGCGTCGGCGGAATGCTCAAGCGGGCGGTCACCGGTGAGGGGCTGCCGCTGATGTCCGTGCGCGGGCAGGGCGAGGCGTGGTTCGCGCACGAGGCGCAGAACTGCTTCATCGTGGACGTCGAGCCGGGTGACGAGTTCACCGTCAACGGGCGCAACGTGCTCTGCTTCGACGCCGGCCTGTCGTACGAGATCAAGACCGTGAAGGGCGCCGGGATAGCCGGCGGCGGGCTGTTCAACAGCCTGTTCACCGGGCATGGCCGGCTCGGCCTGATCTGTGAGGGCAATCCGCTGGTGATACCCGTCTCGCCCGGGCTGCCGGTGTTCGTCGACACCGACGCGGTGGTGGGCTGGACGGCCCATCTGCACACCTCGCTGCACCGGTCGCAGTCCATCGGCTCGATGCTGCGCGGCGGTTCGGGAGAGGCGGTGCAGCTGAAGCTGGAGGGCCAGGGGTACGTCGTCGTACGGCCCAGTGAACTGACTCCACAGAAGGAGCACTGACCGAAAGGGGTCCAGCTCAGCGAAGCGAGCGGGGCCCCTGCCGGGTCGACGCGCGCATCACCGGGACGCGACTGAACATACATTCGAATCGCGGAGTACGCTGCCTGTATGGCCACGCACCTCCAGGGCTCGCTGTTCGACCAGACCGACGACATCCGGCTCGGTCCGCTCGACGGGCTGCGGCGGACTCATCTGGGCGCCGGGGCGTGGATCGATGTGCTGCCGGGCTGGCTCAGCGGGGCCGACGCGCTGTTCGTGCAGCTGGCCGAGGAGGTGCCCTGGCGCGCGGAGCGGCGGCACATGTACGACCACACGGTGGACGTGCCGCGGCTGCTGGCCTTCTACCACGCCGGGGACCCGCTGCCGCACCCCGTCCTGGAGGAGGCGCGCGACGCCCTGTCCGCGCGCTACGCGACGGAACTCGCCGAGCCCTTCGTGACGGCCGGTCTCTGCTACTACCGGGACGGCCGGGACAGTGTCGCCTGGCACGGGGACCGCATCGGCCGCGGCGCACGGGAGGACACCATGGTCGCCATCCTGTCCGTGGGCGTGCCGCGTGATCTGGCGCTGCGGCCGCGCGGCGGCGGGCAGGCCGTCCGGCGTCCGCTCGGGCACGGGGACCTGATCGTGATGGGCGGCTCCTGCCAGCGGACGTGGGAGCACTCGATCCCGAAGAGCAGCCGGGCGACCGGACCCCGGATCAGCATCCAGTTCCGGCCGGCAGGGGTGGGCTAGAGCCTGTCGGGATCAGGTCGGCTGTGCGGAACAGTCCTCTTCACCCCGGATCAGGGGCCAGCTGTGCCTGTACGGCCGGTGCCCAGCGGTCGGCGATGTCGTCGAGGTCCGCTGCGCGCAGGTGGGTGCCGCGCGCGATGCCGAACATCACGCCGAGGCCCAGCAGGGCGCTCACCGCGAGTTCGGCGCGCAGGCCCGCGTCGGGACCGCTCAGACGCGCTGCGAGGCGGTCGCTGACCTGGGTGCGGAAGTTGGCGCGCAGGATGTCGCCCTGCTCGCCGTGCAGGGGCGCGAAGACGATGCGCAGGAGCGGGTCGGCGCCCTGTCGCGTCTGGCTGAGCAGCACATGGCGGACCATGTGCCGGCCGAGGTTCTCGAGCGGTGCGTCCAGCAGGGCGGCGGCGTCCGCCTCGAAGGACATCACCTGGGAGAACAGGGTGTCCTTGTTGCCGAAGTACTTGAGGATGAGCGGCGGGCTGACCCCGGCCCGGTCGGCCACCGCCTTGAGCGTGATGTCCGCGTGCGCGTGCCGGGCGAGCAGATGGCGGGCGGCGCGCAGGATGGCGGCCTTGGTCGTCTCGGCGTCGCGGCGGGCGGGGGCGGTGGCCGGTGAGGTGGTCACGGTGCTCAGGCTCCTTCCAGCGCCGTGTCGGGCGACGGCGTCCTGCGCCCCGGGGTGCCGCCCGGGGTGCGGTCCCCCGGGATGGCGAGGGCGGTGGCACACGCCACGAGGGCGACCGTACCCGCCATCGCGAACGCCAGCAGATAGCCGTGCAGCGTGGGGACGGGGGCGCCGGGCACCGATTCGGTGTGGTGGACCAGCACGGCGGCGACACAGGCGCTGCAGGCGGCCTGGCCGATGGTGCGCATCAGCACGTTGACGCCGTTCGCGGAGGCGGTCTGCCCCGCCGGTACGGCGCGCAGGATGAGGGTGGGCAGCGCCGAGTAGGCGAGGGTCGTGCCGGTGGCCACGACCGACGCGCCCACGATGATCATCCACAGGTGGCGGCTGTCCGCGATGCGTACGGCATATCCGAGGGTGAGCACGGCCGCGCCGACGGCGAGGGTCGTCCGGGGGCCTCGGGCCTCCGAGATGCGGGCGGACACCGGGGAGAACAGCAGCATGATCACTCCGCTTGGCAGCAGACACAGACCGCCTCCCACGATGGACAGGCCGAGACCATAGCCGGTGGCCTTCGGCGCCTGGACGAGCTGTGCCGTCACCAGCGAGTTGGCATAGAAGCCGAAGCCGACCAGCAGGGCGGTGAGGTGCGGCAGGGCGACGCCGGGGCGAGCGGCCAACCGCAGGTCGACGAGGGGCCGTTCGGCGCGCAGCTGTTGCAGGCACCACAGCGCCAGGATCAGCACGCTGCCCGCGAACAGGCCGAGGATCCGTGCGCTCCCCCATCCCCACTGGCCGCCCTGCGACACGGCCAGCAGCAGACAGACCAGCCCCGCGGCGAGGCCCAGTGCGCCGAGGACGTCGAAGCGTCCGGGGGCGCAGACGGGCGACTCGCGCACCGCCCACCGGGCGAGGGCGTAACCGGCGGCGCCGAGGACGCTGGTCACCCAGAACATGGCGTGCCAGTTCACGTACTGGATCACGAGCGCGGCCAGCGGCAGGCCGAGGGACGCACCGATGCCGACGGTGGAACTCATGAGGGCGACCGCGGATCCGGTGCGCTCGGGCGGCAGCTCGTCGCGCAGGATGCTGATCGACAGCGGGACTACCGCGGCGGCCGCGCCCTGGAGCGCCCGCGCCGTGATGAGCACGCCGATGTCGGACGAGAGCGCGCAGAGCACCGAGCCCAGCGTCATCAGCGCCAGTGCGGTCAGCAGCACCCGTCGCTTGCCGTACATGTCCCCGGCGCGCCCGAGCACCGGGGTGAGCACCGCTCCCGACACCAGGGTGGCGGTGACCATCCAGGAGACGGCGCCCGCGGAGGCGCCGGTGAGCCGGGGCAGGTCGGGCAGCAGGGGGACGACGACCGTCTGCATGACGGCCATGAGGATGCCGCCGAAGGCCAGCGCGCGGACCGCCGACCGGTCGCGCGCTTCCGGCCGCCCGGCCGGTCCGGCGGGTATGGGGACCATGCGCACTCCAGTGGATCGACCAGAGGGAATCAAGGTGAATGGCTATTCACCGTAGCGGGTGAATCGCCATTCACCCAAGGCTTTGACGCCGGTGACGTCACCCGTCCCCCAACAGCCGTGCCAGAGGCGGCGGTTCGCGTCACATGTGAGGCGTGAGCCGGACCACGAGGCGGCCATCAGGAGAGAAAAATCCACTTCCAAACCCCCCGAACAAGGCGGAATTTCCTGCTCCGAAGCCTCGGCGAACAGCCGCACAGCAAGATCATCTTGGTTCAACTTTGTAAGACATCGCGGCAATTGTCCTGATCGTAGCCAACCACCTTCCCTCGATTTCCAGGGCTCACCGGTCGGCGGATAGGGAGGACTCGTCACATCAACCCCCTTCGCCCCGGAGGATTCTCATGCCCCGGCTCACCCGCCGCCGCGCCCTCGCGGCAGGCGCCGCCGTCGCCGCCACCGCCGGACTCCCCGCCCCGTCGGCCGCGGCCACGGGCCACAGCCGCGAAGACAGGCACAGCCACAGCCACGGCCACAGCGCGCCGGAAGCCTTCGACGAGGTCTATCTGGGCCGTCGGATACAGGGCCGCCCCTTGGCCGGCGGCCACCACCACGGTGCGGGATACGGCGTGTTCGTCGACGGGGTCGAGCTGCACGTGATGCGCAACGCGGACGGGAGCTGGATCAGCGTGGTCAGCCACTACGACCCGGTGCCGAGCCCGCGTGCCGCCGCACGCGCGGCCGTGGTCGAACTGCGGGGCGCCCCGCTCGTCCCCCTCACCTGACCGCCTGCACCAAGTACCTTTTGGAGCTCCCGCACATGACCGTACGCAAGAACCAGGCGACCCTCACGGCCGAAGAGAAGCGGCGGCTGGTCGCCGCGCTCGTGGAACTCAAGCGCAGCGGCCGCTACGACGCCTTCGTCACCACCCACAACGCCTTCATCATGGGCGACACCGACACAGGGGCGCGCACGGGGCACCGCTCGCCGTCCTTCCTGCCCTGGCACCGCAGATTCCTGATCGAGTTCGAGCGGGCGCTCCAATCCGTCGACTCCTCCGTCGCCCTGCCGTACTGGGACTGGACCGCCGACCGCTCGCCGCGCGCCTCGCTGTGGGCACCGGACTTCCTCGGCGGCACCGGGCGCACCCTGGACGGACGGGTGATGGACGGGCCGTTCGCCGCGTCCACCGCCAACTGGAAGATCACGGTGCGCGTGGACGGGCGCACATATCTGCGGCGCTCGCTCGGCGGTGGCGGACGCGACCTGCCGACCCGGGCCGAGGTCGACTCCGTGCTCGCGATGTCCACGTACGACATGGCGCCCTGGAACAGCGCGTCGGACGGCTTCCGCAACCATCTCGAGGGATGGCGGGGCGTCAACCTGCACAACCGCGTCCATGTGTGGGTGGGCGGTCAGATGGCCACCGGGGTCTCCCCCAACGACCCCGTCTTCTGGCTGCACCACGCCTACGTCGACAAGCTGTGGGCCGAGTGGCAGCGCCGCCACCCCGGCTCCGGCTACCTTCCCACGGGCGGCACACCGGACGTCGTCGACCTGGAGGAGCCGATGAGGCCGTGGAACGACCTGCGCCCCGCCGACCTGCTGGACCACAGGGCGTACTACACGTTCGACACGGACTGATGATCGGGACTCGGACGTCCGCCGCCGACTGACGGCTGGGGCCCGGGCAGCGGACAGCCGGCTTTCACCGCGTTGTGACAGGGATTCCGGGGCGCTCAGTGCGAGGACGACGCCCAGGGCCCGACGCCGCCGATGCGCTCGATCGTGTAGCGCACGATGTACCCGGGTCCCTTGGGTGCCGGGAACTCGGCGTCCGGGGCCATGTAGACCTTGGCGAGGCGGTTGAGCAGGTCCCAGGCGCCGTCGCTCGGCTCCACCGCGGCCCGCGCCCGCAGCACGGCGTACTCGTTCAGGAATGCCCCGGGCACGCGTGGGGCGTCGAAGGACAGCACGACCCGCGGGTCCCGCTCGATGTTGCGCAGCTTCACGTGCCGCGCCATATGGCCGCTGACGACATCGTCGCCGTCCAGTCCGATCCAGATGACGGTGACCTGAGGGCTCCCGTCCGGGTTGATGGTGCTCAGATGCGTCATGGGGCCGGACTCGATCAGCTCCCGCAGCTCATCCGGCAGACGGCTGTTCCCGTTCATGACTCAGGAACGTACCGCTGCGCGCGCGAGGGCGCCCCGGAGCCACGGAAAAGTCGTCTCAGGTGTCGTCGGCCGTACGGCACTCCGGGTGACCCCAGCCCTGGGCGTTCTTGGCGATGGGCTCGCCCGCCGCGTACGGGCGGCCGCAGACGCAGCGGCCCGGGAACTTCGCCTTGATCGTGCGCGAGGTGGTCCGCTTCCGCGCGGGCGCGCCACGGCGGGCGGGGGCGGCGGTGGCCGGCTCGGGCGACGGCGGCGGCTCCGGGGAGCCGTGTGCGC
The DNA here is from genome assembly GCF_042892355.1 of Streptomyces sp. NPDC001796. NCBI lineage: Bacteria > Bacillati > Actinomycetota > Actinomycetes > Kitasatosporales > Streptomycetaceae > Streptomyces > Streptomyces sp. NPDC001796. The sequence goes on from NZ_JBIAUC010000011.1 coordinate 108,165, forward strand.
TGCCCGCCGGTTTCTGCACGGTGGCCGCCTGGCTGGCGGCGCGGTCCGCGAAGTCGTTGAGGCGGTCCCCGCCGACCTGGTGGGCGGGCACGTAGCGGAACTCCACCTCGCGGCCCGCGAGCAGCTCGTCGATGCGCACGACCAGTGCCTGGTTGGCGACGGGCTTGCCGGCGGCGGTCTTCCAGCCGTTGCGCTTCCAGCCGGGCAGCCAGGTGGTGACCGCCTTCATCGCGTACTGGGAGTCCATGCGGATCTCCAGCGCGACGCCCGGGTCCACCGCGCTCAACAGCCGTTCCAGCGCTGTGAGTTCGGCGACGTTGTTGGTCGCGGTGCCCAGCGGGCCGGCCTCCCAGCGGCTCGGGATCTCGTCGAGGTCGGCGACGACCCAGGCCCATCCGGCGGGTCCCGGGTTTCCCTTCGAAGCCCCGTCGCAGGCGGCCACAACACGTTCAGGCATGCCCCTGATCATGCCACGCCCCGGCCGCCGCCCCGGTCCCGGGCCGGGCACGGCCGGGCCCCCGCACTGTCCGGAAGGCGCAGACCGATGCTGCGACGCCCGGGCCGTCCGGGCACGGGGGCCGTGCCGCGCGCCGGACCGTCGGCGTGGCGACACTGGAAGGAGGCAGTCGTGGACGGGACGGGGCACGTGATGCGCGCATGGGTGGTGGACCGGCCGGGGCCCGTCGAGCGGGAGCCGCTCGCTCTCGTGGAGCGGCCGGTCCCGGTGCCTGGCCCCGGTGAGCTGCTGGTGCACGTGCGGGCGTGCGGTGTGTGCCGTACGGATCTGCACGTGGCTGAGGGTGACCTGCCGGTGCGGCGGCCGGGGGTGACGCCCGGGCACGAGGTGGTGGGCGTGGTGGCCGGGATCGGCGGGGGCGTGAGCGGGTGGGCGAGCGGCGACCGGGTGGGCGTGGCGTGGCTGCGCCGCACGGACGGCACGTGCCGGTACTGCGTGCGCGGCGCCGAGAACCTCTGCCCGGCCTCCGAGTACACCGGCTGGGATGCCGACGGCGGCTACGCCGAGTACACCACCGTCCCGGCGGCCTTCGCCTACCGGCTGCCGGAGGAGGTGGACGACGTGGCCACGGCGCCGCTGCTGTGCGCGGGCATCATCGGCTACAGGGCGCTGCTGCGGACGTCCCTGCCGCCGGGCGGGCGCCTCGGGCTGTACGGGTTCGGCGGCAGCGCGCACCTGTGTGCGCAGGTCGCGCTGGCGCAGGGGGCCACGGTGCATGTGCTGACCCGGGACGAGGCCTCGCGGGGGCTGGCGCTCGAGCTCGGATGTGCGTCAGCGGGCGGCGCCTACGACGCGCCGCCGGAGCCGCTGGACGGGGCGATCCTGTTCGCGCCGGCCGGTGATCTCGTCCCGGTGGCGCTGCGGGCGCTGGAGAGAGGCGGGGTGCTGGCGGTCGCGGGCATCCATCTGAGCGACGTCCCGGCGCTGCGGTACGAGAGCGAGCTGTTCTACGAGAAGGAGTTGCGCAGCGTCACCTCGAACACACGCGAGAACGGCCGGGACTTCCTGGACCTCGCCGCCAGCTACGGCGTACGGGCGACCACGCACCCGTACCCGCTGTCCGAGGCGCGGCGGGCGCTCGGCGACCTGAAGGCCGGGCGCTTCGACGGGGCGGCCGTGCTGGTGAACGACCTGTGAGTGTCAGCCGGTGGGCAGGTGCATCAGACGGGTGATGGTGCGCAGAACACCGTTCTCGGTGTTGGGGGGCGCGAGGTAGCGGGCGCGGCGGACCACGTCCGGGTGGGCGTTGGTCATGGCGAAGGACCACTCCGCGGCGTCGAGCATCTCCAGGTCGTTGAGGTAGTCGCCGAACACCAGCGTCTGCGCGGGTGTGATGCCGAGGTCGCGCTGGAGCCTGCGCAGGGCGGCGCCCTTGTTGGCGGTGCGGTTCATGATGTCGACCCAGTGCTCGCCCGAGACGACGACCTGGTGGGTGGCCGTGAGCGGCTCCAGGGCGGGGGCGGTGGTGCGCTCGACGGGGCCGAAGTCGAAGAGGGCCACCTTGAGGAACTCGTCCTCCACGGTGGTGAGGTCGTCGACGGGCTTCAGCAGGGCGTAGTACCTGCTCGCCTCGGCCATGAAGGCGTCGTCCGTGCGCTCGACGTAGGCGGAGTTCTTCCCGCACAGGACCGCTCCGACGTCCACGCCGTCGGCCGCGAGCCGCCGTGCGGTCCCGATGACGCGGGCGGCCACCGCGGGATCGAGGGGGTCGGAGCTGAGTTCGACGCCGTCGCGGACGACGTACGTGCCGTTCTCGGCGACGAACACCATGCCGTCGGCGGCGTCGGCGAACTGGCGGGCGAGCGTGGCGTACTGGCGGCCGCTGGCGGGGCTGAACAGCACACCGCGGCGGCGCAGCTCGGCGAGGAGGGGCCACAGACCGTCGGGGATGCGTCCGCTGCCGTCGAGGAGCGTGCCGTCCATGTCGGTCACGACGAGCCGGATGTCGACGGGGTCGCTCGGCAGCTCGGGGGCGGTGAGGAGGCAAGCGGGCGTGGCGGACATGTCCTGCTTTCTGTGTGAGGCCGAAGGAGGGGACTCGGCCGGGGTCTGCTGTCCTCGGCGCCATTGCCTCGTCGGCACCCGATGATAGTCGGCGCTCTTCTTCGAGGTGGTCGAGGGTGCTCCAGGGGGCCGGGAGCCCGATGCGACCTCGGCCGGGATACCGAACGGGCCAGGCTCTAGGCTCGGGCGCGCAGGACGTCCCTCTCACACGGCTTCACACGACCGCCGTTTTTCCGGAAGACTTCTGCAAAGTTTCGAGAGTGCGTCCCGGAGCAACGGAGGTGGGGCAAGTGGCAGCGCACGAGGCCGACGCGGAGGAGGCACACGAGGAGCGCGGCAAGGTCACGATCACGGAGATCGCCCGGCAGGCGGGCGTCTCGGTGCCCACCGTGTCCCGTGTCGTCAACGGACGCTCCGACGTGGCCCCGGGGACCCGTGCCCGGGTCGAGGACCTGCTGCGCCGGCACGGCTACCGCAAGCGCGCCTCGGCTGCCGGCACCCGCGCCGCCCTGCTCGACCTGGTCTTCAACGACCTCGACAGCCCCTGGGCGGTGGAGATCATCCGGGGGGTCGAGGAGGTGGCCCACGCCGCCGGGGTGGGCACGGTGGTGTCGGCGATCCACGGGCGCTCCGGCGACGCCCGGGAGTGGATGCAGAACCTGCGGGCGCGGGCCTCCGACGGGGTCATCCTCGTCACCTCGGTGCTCGAGCCGGTCCTGCACGAGGAGCTGCGCATCCTGGGCGTGCCGATCGTGGTCGTGGACCCGGCCGGCTCCCCCGCCCTGGACGCGCCCACCATCGGCGCGGCCAACTGGTCGGGCGGCATGGCGGCCACCGAGCATCTGCTGAGCCTCGGGCACCGCCGCATCGGACTGGTCGCGGGCCCGCCCCGGCTGCTGTGCTCGCGGGCCCGGCTGGACGGCTACCGGGCGGCGCTGGAGGGCGCCGGGATCGCCGTGGACGAGTCCCTCATCGTGCCCGGCGACTTCTACCACGAGTCCGGGTTCACCGGCTGCAACACCCTTCTCGACCTGCCCGGGCCGCCGACCGCGATCTTCGCGGCGAGCGACCAGATGGCGCTGGGCGTGATCGAGGCGCTGCGGCGGCGCGGGCTGCGGGTGCCGGAGGACATGAGCGTGGTGGGTTTCGACGACCTTCCGGAAGTCCGCTGGTCGGCTCCGCCGCTGACCACCGTGCGCCAGCCGCTGGCGGAGATGGGCAAGTTGGCCGTGCGTACGGTGCTGCGGCTGGCCCGCGACGAGCAGCCGGACTCGCCGCGCGTGGAGCTGGGCACGGAACTGGTGGTGCGGGCCAGCACGGCGCCGCCGCGGAAGGTGGGCTGACACGTGTGGCCCGGCGGTGCGGACACCGCCGGGCCACGGCGCGGTACGCCCCTATTTCCCTCCCAGCTCCTCCCGGAGCGCGAAGTACGCCGGCTTGGGCCGCAGTTGCTCGTCCCACGGCAGGGCGGCCCCCTCGCCGGGGAAGAACGCCGGGATCCACGAGTACTTGTCCGTGTAGTCCCACACCGTGATCCCGACGCAGCGGCGCACCGCCAGGCACGCCTTGGTCAGGTCGCGGTACCAGTTCGCCTGCTGGGCCAGCTTCTCGTCGGTGGCGGGCAGTTGCATACGGACGTCGACCTCGGTGAGCGCGGTGTCCAGACCGAGCCGCGAGAAGCGGCGAAGGTTGTCCTCCAGCGTGGACGGATAGCCGTACTGCAGGGCGAGATGGGCCTGGAAGCCGATGCCGTCGAGCGGGACGCCCCGCGCCTTGAGGTCCTGGGCGAGCCGGTGGTAGGCGTCGCTCTTCGGGCCGGTGCCCTCGATGTTGTAGTCGTTGAGGTACAGCTTGGCGTGCGGGTCGGCCTGGTGGGCCCAGCGCAGCGCGTCGGCGATGTAGCCGGGCCCGAGCGTCTTGTACCAGATGGTCTCGCGGTAGGTGCCGTCCTCGTTGAACGCCTCGTTGACGACGTCCCAGGAGTAGACCTTGCCGCGGTAGTGCCGTACCTCGGTGGTGATGTGCTTCTTCAGCACGGCGCGCAGTTCGCCGGGCGTCCAGTCGCGCGAGGTGAGCCAGTCCGGCAACTGGCTGTGCCAGACCAGGGTGTGGGCGCGGACACGCTGGTGGTTCCTCCGGGCGAGGTTCACGATCTCGTCGCCCTTGGTCCAGTCGAAGACGCCCTGCTCGGGCTCGGTGGCGTACCACTTCATGCCGTTGCCGGGAGTGATCATGTCGAACTCGCTGCCGAGGAGCGCGGTGTAGGCGCCGTCGGTCAGTTCCGGGTTGTCCGTCGCGCTGCCGAAGTAGCGGCCCTGCCGCTGGGCGAGTTCGGCCAGGGTCGGCGGCTTCTCCTTCGCCTGGGCCGCCGGGCCGGTGGCGAGGCCGACGCCCACCAGGAGCGCGGCGAGGGAGCCGGCCAGTCCGAGCCGGGTGCGGGACGGGGTGGTGGTGCGCATGGTGCGACTCCTCACAGTCAGGTGTGTGCTTGAGCCGTACGTTCGCGGGACGGGTGCCTCATCCCTTGGTGGCGCCAGTGGCGAGGCCGCCGACGAGCTGGCGTTCGGCGACCGCGTAGAAGGCGAGGGCGGGGACCATGGCCAGGACGAGGTACGCGAAGACGCGCGCGGTGTCCGAGGCGTACTGGCCCTGGAACTGCTGGACGCCGACAGGGATGGTCCACCACGTGGGCTCGTTGAAGACGAGCAGCGGCAGCAGGAAGTTGTTCCAGCTGCCGACCACGGCGAGGACGGAGACGGTGCCGAGCGCGGGTCGCGCCATCGGCAGCAGCACCCGCCAGAAGAAGCCGAACGGGCCGCAGCCGTCGAGGGTGGCCGCCTCCTCCAGTTCGCCGGGGATCTCCCGGAAGAAGCCGCGCAGGATGACGATCGTCATCGGCAGTCCGAAGGCCGCCTGCGGGAGGATCACGCCCAGTGGGTTGTCCAGCAGGTCCATGGAGCGCAGCAGCAGGAACAGGGGCAGGACCGCCACCGCGAAGGGGAACATCAGCCCCACCGTGAACAGCGTGAACAGCACCTCGCGACCGCGGAAGGCGAACCGCGCGAAGGAGAAGGCGGCGAGCGCGGAGACCGCGACGACGAGGACGGTCGTCGCCACCGCGATGAACGTACTGCTGCCGACCATCCGCCAGAACGCGCCCGAGCCGAGGATGCCGGTGTAGTTGGACGTCACCCAGGGGGCGGGCAGCCCGATCGGGTTGCGGGAGAGCTGGTCGGTGGACTTGAAGCCGGACAGCAGGGCGTACAGCACGGGCACGGCCATCACCGCGCCGACGACGACCAGCACGGCGTGCACCGGCAGGGTGCGCGCCCGGGTGGCGCCCTTGCGCGGTGGCCGGGTGGTGGAACCGGCCTTGGTCAGCGTCATGCGCCGTCTCCTCGCATCGTGGTGGTGGCTCCCTCCAGGTCTCGGCGGAGGACGAAACGCTGGTAGGCGACGGCGAAGACGAGGCTGATGCCGAACATGACCACGCTGATCGCGCTGGCGTAGCCGACCTGGTACCGCTTGAAGCCGTACTGGAACATGGTCACGGCCATCGTCTCCGAGTGATGGTCGGGGCCGCCCGTGGTGACCACCCACACCAGGTCGAAGAGCTGGATCGAGCCGATGACCGACAAGAACGCGCTGATGCGCAGTGTGGGGGCGAGCAGCGGCAGGGTGACCATGCGGAACCGCTGCCAGGGGCCCGCGCCGTCGATGAGCGCCGCCTCGGTCAACTCGGCCGGGATGGACTGCAGTCCGGCCAGGTAGAGCATCATGTGGAAGCCGAAGTACTTCCAGGTCATGACGAGGAACAGGGTCGCCATGACGGTGGAGGGGTCGGAGAACCACTTCCCGCCGAGGCTGCCGAGGCCGATGTCGCTCAACAGGTGGTCGGCGAGGCCGTCGTCCGGGGCGAAGAGCATGCTGAACAGCACGCCGGTGATGGCCTCGGACAGCACGTAGGGGGCGAAGAACAGCATCCGGTAGACGGCCCGGCCGCGCAGGCTCTGGTTGAGCAGGACGGCCATGGCGAGCGCGAACGGCAGCTGCAGCGCGAGCGACAGGACCACCAGCATCAGGCAGCGCCACAGGTCGCCGAGGAACAACGGGTCCTGGAAGAGCCTGGTGAAGTTGTCGACGCCGACGTAGTCGGAGGGCATGCCGAAGCCGCCCCAGCGGAAGAACGCGGCGTACACGGCGAACAGCAGCGGCAGCAGGACCAGTACGCCGAACAGCACCAGGGCCGGCAGCTGGAAGGAGACCGCGGTGAGCCAGTGCAGCGCGCGCCGCCGGGCCCGCCCGCGGGCCGCGGCGGCGGCCGGGGGCGGGACGACGACACCGGGGCCGGACCGCTTGTCCGGGAGATAGGTGGAGGTCATCGGCGGCTACTGCTCTTCCTTCGCGACCTTGGTGATCGACTGCGCGACCTGTTCGGGCGACTTGGAGCCGGCGATGAGGGCGGCGACGCTGTCGTTGACCTCCTGGCCGACGGCGGGCGCGTAGGCCTGGTCGAGGTAGAGCTGGAAGCCGGTCGCGTTCTTCAACTGCTGGTTCACCGCCTTGAGGTTGGGATCGGCCAGGGCGTCCCCGGCCGCGGTGACCACCGGTATGACCCCGGTCTTGGTGACCAGGGTGCGGTCGGTGGTTGCGGAGGCGAAGAACTTCAGGAAGTCGATCGCGGCCTGTGGGGCGCCCTTGCGCACGGCGTGGCCGCCGCCTCCGCCGAAGACCTCGGTGAGGGAGCCCTTGCCGCCCTCGACCGTGGGGAAGGGGAAGAAGCCGAGATCCTTGCCGATGCCCTTGCCTTCGCTCTTCTCCGTCTGGGGCGCCCACTGGCCCATCAGTTCCATGGCTGCTCTGCCGTTGCCGACGGCCGCGGCCTGGCCGGTGGGGGTGGAGTAGGCGGCGCCCAGGAAGCCCGTCTGGAACGGCTGGAGTTGGACGAGGTCCTTCAGGTGCTGCCCGGCCTCGACGAACCCGGCTCCGGTGAAGTCCTTGCTGTCACTGGCCTTCCGGAGCGCGTCGAGGCCGGCGGTACGCATGGCCAGGTAGGCCCAGTAGTACATGCCGGGCCACTTCTCCTTGCCCGCCAGGGCGATGGGGGTGATGCCGGCGGACTTCAGCTTGCGCACGGCGTCGAGGAAGGCGCTCCACGTGGTCGGCGGCGCGCTGATGCCCGCCCGCTCGAAGAGCGCCTTGTTGTACCAGAAGCCGACCATGCCCATGTCGAACGGGATGCCGTAGGCCTTGTCGTCCAGCAGGTACGGCTGCCGCGCGACCTGCAACAGCGAGCCGCTCCACGCCTTGGTGCCGTCGGTGAGGTCCTCGACCAGTCCGGCGTCGACCTGCTGCTTGAGGACACCGCCGCCCCAGGTGTGGAAGATGTCCGGCAGCTTCCCGGACGCGGTCAGCGCGGTCATCTTCGACTTGTACGCCTCGTTCTCCAGCGCGACGATCTTGATTTTCACCTTGGGGTTCTGCGCCTCGAACTGCCGGGCGAGGGAGGCCCAGACGCCCTTCGCGGGGTCTGTGGTGGTGATGTTCCACCACTCGATCGTGGTCGTCCCCGACGACCCTCCGTCCGAGCCGCCGCCTCCGCAGGCGCTCAGTGCCGTCATTCCGAGACCGGCGGCGGAGGCGGCCAGGAAGCCGCGGCGGGACAGAGCCGGGTCGCCCATCATGAGCTCCTTGGGGTACGGGACGGAACGTCCACATCCGTCCGATGATGTGATCACGACAGCCAGGACTGAAAAGTTTCCGAAACGCTCCGGAAATGGGACTGCTGCCGCACCCTAGAGACAGCCCACGAAACGTGGCAACCCCCTGTACCCCGCGAATTCCCACCCAACTGAGAACGCTCGCCGGAGCGTTGACAGCCCCCTGGGCGCCCCGTAACTTCCGAGCACATCCGTCCGAGAATTTCTGACGGATTCCGGAAACCCCCCTGGGATCAAGGAGTTCCATGGTCCAGCCCTGGCAGGACACGACGCTGCCCGCTCCCGTACGCGCGGCCCATCTGCTGGCCCGGATGACCCTGGAGGAGAGACTGGCCCAGCTGTACAGCGTCTGGCTCGGCACCTCCGCCGACGGCGAGGATGTGGCGCCGCTGCAGCACGAGGTGGCCGAGGACGTTGATCTGGATGCTCTGCTCCCCCATGGACTCGGCCAGCTGACCCGCCCGTTCGGCACCGCCCCGGTGGCGCCGGAGAAGGGTGCCGTGCGTCTGGCGAATCTCCAGCGCAGGGTCGCGGCGGCCAACCGCTTCGGCATCCCCGCGCTGGCCCACGAGGAGTGCCTCACCGGCTTCACCGCCTGGCGCGCCACGGTCTTCCCGACGCCGCTCGCGTGGGGCGCGTGCTTCGATCCGGCGCTCATCGCGGAGATGGCGGCAGGCATCGGCGACGGCATGCGCGAGGCCGGCATCCACCAGGGGCTCGCGCCCGTGCTCGACGTGGTGCGTGATCCCCGCTGGGGCCGTACCGAGGAGTCGATCGGCGAGGACCCGTATCTGGTCGGAACCATCGGCACGGCCTATGTACGCGGCCTGCAGTCGGCCGGTGTCATCGCCACCCTGAAGCACTTCGCGGGCTACTCCGCCTCACGCGGCGCCCGCAACCACGCGCCCGTGTCGATCGGTCCTCGGGAGCTCGCGGACGTGATCCTTCCGCCGTTCGAGATGGCGGTGCGCGACGGCGGGGCACGGTCGGTGATGCCCGCCTACAACGACCTGGACGGGCTGCCCGCCCACGCCCACACCCCTCTGCTGACCGAACTGCTGCGGGAGGCGTGGGGGTTCGAGGGCACGGTCGTCTCCGACTACTTCGGCGTGTCCTTCCTCGAGTCCGCCCATCGCGTGGCGGACTCGCCGGGCGCGGCCGCCGCGCTGGCCCTGACCGCGGGCGTCGACGTGGAACTGCCCGCCGTACGCTGCTTCGGCACCCCCCTGCTCGAGGCGGTCCGCTCCGGAGAGGCGCCGGAGCCGGCGGTCGACCGGGCCGTGCTGCGCGTGCTGACCCAGAAATGCGAACTCGGGCTCCTGGACCCCGACTGGGAGCCGCAGCCGCCGCCGGTCCTCGACCTGGACCCGCCGCGGCTGCGCGAGTTGGCGGCGCGGGTCGCCGAGGAGTCGGTGGTGCTGCTCGCGAACGCCGGCGGTGTGCTGCCGCTCGGCGACGGGGGGCGGATCGCCGTCGTGGGCCCGCTCGCCGACGATCCGGCCGGGATGATGGGTTGCTACGCCTTCCCGCGCCATGTCGGCGTGGAACACCCGGACGTGCCGATGGGGGTGACGGTGCCGACGGTACGGGAGGCGCTGGCGGCCGAGTTCCCGGACGCCCGGCTCGTCGACGACCCCGCCGGGGCGGATCTGTGCGTCGCGGTGCTCGGGGACCGCTCCGGACTGTTCGGGCGCGGCACCTCGGGCGAGGGCTGTGACGCACCCGACCTGCGACTTCCGGACGGTCAGGGCGAGTTGCTCGACGCCCTGCTGGAGGCCGGGACCCCGGTGGTCCTGGTCCTGCTCACGGGGCGGCCCTACGCGCTGGGCCGCTGGGCCGACCGGCTGGCCGCCGTGGTGCAGGCGTTCTTCCCCGGGCAGGAGGGCGGCCGGGCCGTCGCGGGGGTGCTGTCCGGACGGGTCAACCCGTCCGGGCGGCTGCCGGTGAGCGTGCCGCGGGACCCCGGTGGGCAGCCGTGGACGTATCTGACCCCGCCGCTGGGACAGGTGAGTGGTGCCAGTTCCATCGACCCCACGCCGCTGTTCCCGTTCGGGCACGGGCTGTCGTACACGCGGTTCGACTGGGAGGCGCCGCAGGTCGACGATCCGGCTCCGGCCACGGACGGCGAGACGTCGCTGCGGCTCACGGTCCGTAACGCGGGGGACCGGGCCGGCACGGAGGTCGTGCAGATCTATCTGCGCACCCCCGTGGCCCGGGTGGCGCGTCCGGTGACTCGGCTGATCGGTTACGCGCGGGTGCCGCTGCGGCCGCAGGAGTCCGCGGTGGTCCACGTCACGGTCCCGGCCGACGCGGCGGCGTACACGGGCCCCGACGGCTCACGAATCCTCGAGCCGGGGCCCCTGTTCGTCGATCTGGCCACCTCCAGCACGGACACCCGCCACACGGTCGAGCTGACGCTGACGGGCGAGAAGCGGGTGGTCGGGCACGACCGCCGGTTCGGGTGCGAGGTGAGCGTGAAATAGCCGGGCCCTTCCGGCCACTTGGGTGGAACGATGGCCGCGGGGCCACATCGTCGGCAAAAACGGGAGGTGCCCTCGTGAAGTTCGTCCTCGAGGTCGACATGGGCGACAGCGGCTGGGACGGGAACGCCGCCGAGGAGCTGGGGCGGATCCTGCGGTACTGGGGCGGGAACCTGAAGCACTACGGGATGAAGCCCGGAGACGAGTCGTCCGTATACGACTCCGCCTACCGGGAGGTGGGGCGCTGGGCCGTCGAGGCCGAGTGATTCCGGGGGCCGGCCGGCAGCCCCACTCTGTCCGGCCGGCCCCCGGCGGGGGATCGCGTGGCGTGTCGCGACAGGGCTCGCACTCCCCAGTCACGAGCCTTGGATCCATGCTCGCGTCAGTCCGCGCGACCCCGGTCTGTCAGAACTCGAAGACGGCGGTCCCGTACGAGTTCTTCACACACTCGTTGGCGAAGGTGCGCTGGTAGTCGACGCGCTTGCCCTGCCAGACGCCCTGCACGGTGACGACCACCGGGTTGTACAGCTTGGTGCACATGACGCCCTCCTGGTACGGCAGGGCGTCCAAGTCGCCGCCGACGGCGCGTAGTTCGGCGCAGGCATCGGGGGCATCGGGATGACTGCCGGAGGCGGTCGGGGCGCAGTTCAAGGTGACGGCGCGCTCAGGGGTGGCGGTGGCGGCCTGCTGACCGTGGCCCATGGTCAGCACGAGCGCCGACGGGGCGTAGAGGGTCGCGGGGGCGGCGGTCGGGGCGGCGAGCGCGGACCCCGTGAGGGGGCCGCAGACGGCGGTGGCCGTCAGGGTGAGGGTCGCTGCCCAGCGCGCGGTGTTCGGCATTGTGTGCATCCTTCCGCTCGGGTCGGGTCGCCGGCACGGCCCCGATGGAGCCTGTGCCGGAGCCGTCCGGTCGGGTGCCGGTTCGGCGAGCGCGAGTCTGCCGACTCCTGACACGAAACTCACATCGACCCCTCACATTTCAGTAACTTTGAGTGTTGAATCAGTGGCGTGATGTCACAGAAATCGAACGCTCCAGGCCGGAAACTGAGCGGGTGAGGGTCGCGGGAATCGGTCGGATGGCTGGATTCCCCCGCCTCGGCAATCGGCCTGAAACATTCCGCTTATCGGCTTGAGCAAGCGCTGTCATCTGACCGGCGAACGGCCGGTCGGCCCGGAAAGGGGCCGAACCCCCGGGTCCGGCCCCCTCCTGAACGGAACTCCCGCGTCACCCAGCGGCGGGATCGCCCCGTTCGCTGCCGGCCCGCTCCCCGGCGCTCTCCTCGTCGACCCGGGTCGCGCCGGACGGCGGCGGTCCCGCGACGGTCACGCGCGCCGGGCGCAGCAGGCGGTCGCCGACCCGGTAGCCGGGCGTCAGGATCTCCGTGCACATCAGGCGGTCGGCGTCGGGGACGACCACATGCGTGACCGCCTCGTGCCACTCCGGGTCGAAAGGCTCGCCCTCCTCCCCGAACGGCTGCAGGCCGACCGAACCCAGCTGGGTCCGGAGGACCTCCGCGACGGCTTTGAGGCCCGGCGTCATCGCCTCCTGCCTGCGGGCGGCCTCGACGGCGTCCAGCACGGGCAGCAGTGCGCGCAGGACGTTCTCCACGGCGATCTCGCGCACCGCCATGCGGTCGCGCCGCACCTGCTTGCGGTAGTTGTCGTACTCGGCCTTCACCCGCTGCAGGTCGGCGGTGCGCTCGTCGAGCAGACGCCGCAGCTCCGTGCTCTGCGGCCGGCTCCGGTCCATGGTCAGCCCGCCCGTGACGTGTCGTCGTCGTCCACGATCTCGGCGTCCACGACCTCCTCCTCCGCCTTGGCACCGCCGCCCGCCGCGGCACCCTGCTCCGATGTCGTGCCGCCCTCGGCGCGCGCCTTTTCGTACATGGCACTGCCGATCTTCTGGGCCGCGGCGGCGGCCTTGTCGATGGCCTGCCGGATCGCCGCGGTGTTGTCGCCCTTGAGCTGCTCCTTCAGTTCCGCGACGGCACTCTCCGTCTCGCTCCTGGCGTCGGCGGGGATCCGGTCCGCGTTGTCGGCGATGAGCCGCTCCGTCTGGTAGACGAGTTGCTCGCCCTGGTTGCGGGTCTCGGCGGCCTCCCGCCGCTTGCGGTCCTCCTCGGCGTGCTGCTCGGCCTCGCGGACCATGCGGTCGATGTCGTCCTTCGGCAGGGCGGAGCCGCCGGTGACGGTCATCTTCTGCTCCTTGCCGGTGCCGAGGTCCTTCGCCGTGACGTGCATGATGCCGTTGGCGTCGATGTCGAAGGACACCTCGATCTGCGGCACTCCGCGCGGCGCCGGCGGCAGACCGGTCAGCTCGAACATGCCGAGCTTCTTGTTGTACGCCGCGATCTCGCGCTCGCCCTGGAAGACCTGGATCTGCACGGACGGCTGGTTGTCCTCCGCCGTCGTGAAGATCTCGGACCGCTTCGTCGGGATCGTGGTGTTGCGCTCGATCAGCTTGGTCATGATGCCGCCCTTGGTCTCGATGCCCAGCGACAGCGGCGTGACGTCCAGCAGCAGGACGTCCTTGACCTCGCCCTTGAGCACACCCGCCTGCAGCGACGCGCCCACGGCCACGACCTCGTCCGGGTTGACACCCTTGTGCGGCTCCTTGCCGGTCAGCTCCCGCACCAGGTCGGTCACCGCGGGCATCCGGGTGGAACCGCCCACGAGGATCACGTGGTCGATGTCGGACACCTTGATTCCGGCGTCCTTGATCGCCTGGTGGAACGGCCCCTTGCACCGCTCCAGCAGATCGGCGGTCAGCTGCTGGAACTGGGCGCGTGTCAGCTTCTCGTCCAGGTGCAGCGGTCCCTCCGAAGAGGCCGTGATGTAGGGCAGGTTGATGGTGGTCTCGGAGGAACTCGACAGCTCGATCTTGGCCTTCTCCGCGGCCTCGCGCAGCCGCTGCACCGCCATCTTGTCCTTGGACAGATCGACGCCGTACGCGTTCTTGAACCGCTTGACCAGGTGGTCGACGATCCGCTGGTCCCAGTCGTCGCCGCCCAGGCGTGTGTCGCCGTTGGTGGCCTTGACCTCGATGACGCCTTCGCCCATCTCCAGCAGGGACACGTCGAAGGTGCCGCCGCCGAGGTCGAAGACGAGGACGGTCTGGTCGTTCTCCTTGTCGAGTCCGTAGGCCAGCGCAGCCGCCGTCGGCTCGTTGATGATCCGCAGGACGTTCATCCCCGCGATCTCCCCGGCCTCCTTGGTGGCCTGCCGCTGGGTGTCGTCGAAGTACGCGGGGACGGTGATCACGGCGTCGGTGACGTCCTCACCGAGGTAGGCCTCCGCGTCCCGCTTCAGCTTCTGCAGCACGCGCGCGGAGATCTCCTGGGCCCGGTACTGCTTGCCGTCGATGGTGCCGCTCTCCGGGAAGCGCCAGCTCTGGTCGTCCATGTGGCGTTTGACGGAGCGCGCGGTGCGCTCGACGTTGGTCACCGCCTGCCGCTTGGCCACCTCGCCGACCAGCACCTCGCCGTTCTTGGCGAAGGCCACGACCGACGGTGTGGTCCGGGCGCCCTCGGTGTTGGTGATGACGGTGGGCTCGCCGCCCTCGAGGACCGCGACCACCGAGTTCGTGGTGCCGAGGTCGATACCGACCGGACGTGCCATGGGGCTTCCCTCCTCGTCGTCCGTCTTCCTCCAGCGGGTCAGAGGGGCCGTTCCACCCGGACCGGGCCCGCGCGCAGGAGGGGCGCCCGTGCCGGGATCCGGCCCGTGGCCGTCGTCACGACGGCCGTGACACCACGCACCGGCGCGGGGGCTGCAGCGGGCGCGGCGCGCCGCCGGCGGTCCAGGGCCGCGCGTGCGGCGGGGTCACGGAGCGTCTCGTAGGCGGCGAGCACCCGCGCGAGCGCCTCCTCGGTCACCTCGTCCGACCGGGTGTCGGGGTGCAGTCGGCGCACCAGGCGCCGGTAGGCCGAGGTGATCCGCTCGGGCGAGGCCGAGGGATCCACCCCGAGGACGTCGTAGGGGTCCGGCGCGTCGCCGGCCCCCCTCCGCGTGTCCACCGTCCCACCTCCTCGCCCACTGCGAGCGGCCCGACGGGTGCCCCTCCGGGCTGCGGGTTTGCACCTACTTCTTCACTAGTCTGGATAAAACTTGAGTCGCCTGTTGTCAAGCCTGGTCTGCCGAGGCGCGGGGTGTCCGCGGCCACCGGGGAGCGCCCACCGGAGCGGGGGTTCTTTCATCGTCCGCTTCGATGCGCCGGGCGTCGATCCGGAGTCCGTCGACGTGAACGTGGAGCGCGATCCTGACCGCAGGCGCCGGGTGTCCCGCCGCCGACGTCTCGGAAATCGCCACGTGACCGAAACCGGGCGCGGCACGCCATCCCGTGCCGCTGCCCGGCAGCTCCGACGCTCCGCGCAGCCCGGCGCCCGGGGACGGCAGCCACCGCCCGGAGCGGCACGACGCGCCGCTGCCGGCCGACTCGCACCCTCAGCCGGAGGCGGCTCCAGGCCTCTCGTCCGGGTGACCGTCGGCCCGGCTCCGGTCCCCGGGCGGGGCGGCCGCGGCGCGCGCGGCGGCCAGGTGCTCCTCCAGGACCCCCACCCGCTCGCGCAGTGTCAGGACGCGCCGCACCCCGGCGAGGGTGACCCCTTCCGCGGCCAGGTCCATCACCTCGGCCACCCGGTCGATCTCCCGCCGGGAGTAGCGGCGCTGGCCGCCCGTGGAGCGGGCCGGGACCACGATGCCGTGGGCGTCCAGCCGCCGCAGGAATGCGGGCTGGACGCCCAGCATCTCGGCGACCTGGCCGATCGTGTACAGCGCGGCATCGGCATCGTCGATGGAGAGGGCCATCCTCGACTCCTCGGTCCGACGGACCAGACCTCCACCTCAGGTTACAGATTTCCTGTCTGCACCAGAACAGGTGGAAGGCCGTCGGGTCGCACGGCCCGTGTACGGCCCGAAGTGGATGAATCATCCACCGAGCGCTCCCGGATTGGATGAAGAATCCTCTGGTGCGGGCCGAGTCCGCGGATCTAGCGTCAGCGAATCCCCATGGGACGGCTTCCTCGCGCACCGCAC
The DNA here is from genome assembly GCF_042892355.1 of Streptomyces sp. NPDC001796. Taxonomy (NCBI): domain Bacteria; kingdom Bacillati; phylum Actinomycetota; class Actinomycetes; order Kitasatosporales; family Streptomycetaceae; genus Streptomyces; species Streptomyces sp. NPDC001796. Next base: position 123,920 of record NZ_JBIAUC010000011.1, read on the forward strand.
ACCCCTGCGTGGCCCGGAGCCGTCCGGCCCCGCAGCGCCACGAACGCGCTCCACCGTCCCTCCCCCGCTGGAGCCCCGTTGCCCGAGAATTCCGCTCCCTCCCCCTCCGCCTCCGCCGCCGCGCCGCCCTCCCTCACCGAGGTCGAGGCGTACGGCGTGGAGCGCATCCCGGACGCCGACCGCACCGCCACTCCGCTCGACCTGTTCCGGGTCGCCTTCGGCGGCGCGAACACCTTCTCGACCTGCGTCCTCGGTGCCTTCCCGATCCTGTTCGGCCTCTCCTTCTGGCAAGGACTCGCAGCGACGGTGCTCGGCGTGGTCGCCGGTGCGCTGATCCTGTGCCCGATGGCGGTGTTCGGCCCGGTCAACGGCACGAACAACGCGGTCTCCTCGTCCGCGCACCTCGGGGTGCACGGCCGTGTGGTCGGCTCTTTCCTGTCCTTGCTCACGGCCATCGCGTTCTTCTCGATCTCGGTGTGGAGCTCCGGCGACGCCCTGGTCGGCGGCGCGCACCGGCTGTTCGGGCTCGAACGCGGTACACCGTCGTACGTCGTCGCCTACGCGCTGTTCGCGGGCCTGGTGCTCGCGGTGTGCGTGTACGGCTTCCGGTTCATGCTGTTCGTCAACAAGATTGCGGTGACGTCGGCGACCGTACTGTTCCTGCTCGGCGCCATCGCGTTCGCCGGGGACTTCGACCCGTCGTACGCGGGTGCCTTCACCGCTTCGGCCGATCCGTCGACCAAGGCGCTGTTCTGGCCGTCCTTCATCGGCGCCGCGCTGATCGTGCTGTCGAACCCGGTGTCGTTCGGCGCGTTCCTCGGCGACTGGTCGCGTTACATCCCCGCGGACACGCGGCGCCGGAAGGTGGTCGGGGCCGCGTTCCTGTCGCAGATCGCGACGCTGCTGCCGTTCGTGTTCGGACTCGCCACCGCGAGCATCATCGCCAAGCAGGCGCCGAAGTACGTCGACCCTTCGGCCCCGGACTTCGTGGGCGGACTGCTGGCGATCTCACCGACCTGGTTCTTCCTGCCGGTGTGCCTGCTCGCGCTGATCGGGGGCATGTCGACGGGCACGACGTCGCTGTACGGGACGGGCCTGGACTTCTCGTCCGTCTTCCCACGGCTCACCCGAGTGCAGGCGACGCTGGTGGTGGGCGTGCTGTCGATCGCGTTCATCTTCATCGGCCGTTTCGGGCTGAACCTGGTGCAGTCGATCTCCACGTTCGCCACGATGATCATCACCTGTACCACTCCTTGGATGGTCGTGATGATGCTCGGCTTCTGCACCCGGCGCGGCTGGTACGACCCGGACGCGCTCCAGGTCTTCAACCGCCGTCAGCGCGGCGGCCGTTACTGGTTCGCGCACGGCTGGAACTGGCGGGGCATGACCGCCTGGTGGGTGGCGGCGGTGATCGGCGTGCTGTTCACGAACATCCCGGGCCAGTTCGTCGGCCCGCTCGGAAACCTGGCGAACGGCGTCGACATCAGCCTGCCCCTGTCACTGGCCGTCGCCGCGGTCCTGTACCTGGCGCTGCTGTGGCTGTTCCCCGAGCCCCGGGCGGTCTACGGGCCCGAGGGTGCGCGGCTGGCCCGTACCGCCGAGGTGCCCGTGCCGCCGATCACCGGTCCGGGCGCGCCGCAGGGCGACTCCGCTCCGGCACTCGCGGCCGAGGGGCCCTGATGGAGTCCTGGCTCGACCTGTCGGTGCCCGTGGTCACCGGGATGCCCGTGTATCCCGGTGACCCGCAGGTCGAGGTGGAGCGGGCGCTGCGGGTGGCCACGGACGGGGTCAACGTGCTGGCGCTGCACCTGGGTTCGCAGTCCGGCACGCATGTCGACGCGCCGTACCACGTGGACTCGGCGTGGCCCGCGCTGGACGCGCTGCCGCTGGAGCGGTTCGCGGGCCCGGCGGTGGTGGCGGACGTGAGGGGCCTGCCGGCCCGGACGCCGATCACACCCGAGCTGCTCGCGCCCGCGCTGAGCCTGCTGCGGCTGCGCCCCGGGGCGATCCTGCTGGTGGCCACGGGCTGGTCGGCGTACTGGGGCACGGACGCCTACCTGGCCCATCCCTGGCTGACGCCGGAGGCGATGGAGGCGGTGGTGGGCGCGAGCGTCCGCACGGTCGGCGTGGATGCGCTGAGCGTGGACGCCACCGGCGATCCGGACCTGCCCGCGCACCGGGTGCTGTGCGGGGTGGGCGGCGTGATCGCCGAGAACCTGAGGGGCCTGGACCAGGTCGTCGCCGCGCAGGCGGCGGGCCGCCCGGTGGACGTGTTCTTGTTCCCGCTGCATCTGCCGGGCGCGGACGGCGCGCCGGTCCGGGCGGTGGCCCGTGTCGGTGCCGGGGCCGGGGCGTGAGGCCCGTCAGGGTCTGAGCGTACGGGCGATGTCCAGGGTCAGGCGCTGCCAGGGGTCGCGTGGGTCACGGGACGTCAGGGTGTGCACGCGGCGCAGGCGGTAGCGCAGGGACTGGGGGTGGAGGTGGAGGGTGCGGGCCGCGGCGGTGGCCGAGCCCGCGTCGATGTACGCCGTCAGGGCCTGGAGCAGGTGGCGTTGCCCCGGGTCGGTGAGCGGGCCGAGGACGAGACGGGCGATGTGGTCCGGGGCGGCCGCCGGGTGGCCGGCGAGCAGGGCCAGCACGTGTGCGTCGGCGTCGTCGAGGACGCGGCCGGGCCGGTGGGCGTGGGCGGGGGCCGTGTCGAGGGCGTCGGCAGCCAGTCGGTGCGCGACGGCGACCCGGTCCAGGCCCTCGCCCGTGATCGCGCAGGCACGCCACGCCCGGGCGTCCAGGAGGGCCGGTGCCCGGCCGACGGCCGTGGCGGGCAGCAGCAGGACCGCGCGGGAGCCGCGCACCGTCGACAGCGCCCCGGGGCCGCCGCCGAGCGCACCGAGCAGTCCGGCGGCGGCCTCGTACGGCATGTCGGGGCCGCCACCCGTCGCGGGCTCGGCCACCAGCAGGCAGTACGGGTCGGGGAGTTGGACGCCCAGCCGGGCCGAGCGGTCCGTCAGCGCGCCCACCGAGGCGTGCCGTCCGGCGATCAGGTCGTCGAGCAGCAGTCGCAGCGCGCGGTCCCGGTCCCCGGCCAGGTCCTCGGTGGTTGCCGCGTACGCCGTGGCCATCTCCTCCGACAGGGTGTCCAGGGCCGTCAGCAGGACCCGGGCCAGTGCGAGGCCGTCCGCCGCCGTGAGAGCGCGCCCACGGGCGGCGACCTCGTCGGTGAGGACGGCCGCGGCCACCCGGTAGGCGCGCAGCACGGCCTGCACGGGGCGGCCGTCAGCCGCGCGGGCCGCCGCGATCCCGCGGAAGCGGCGCAGATCGGCCGGTCCCAGGGTGGCGTCGGTGGCCCACAGGTGCAGCAGCCGGTCCACGCCCCAGGCCGCGATGGCCCGCACCTCAGGCAGCCGGCTGTCGTCGAGCGCGGCGTACACCGGCACCGTCGCGTGGACGGCGGCGACGACCGCCTCCACGACCAGCGGGTCGGCGGCGATCTCCGCCCGGACGGCGCTGCGGGCCTTCAGCGGCTGGTTTGTCACAGGGTGATGATTCCAGCAGTGCGATGTGCGCAGCACGGTGGACGGACGTTGTCACGGTCGCCAGGATCATCGGCGTACAGCGTGGTCGTACCGCGCGGTCTCAAGGACGAGAGGCGGGACGTACGGGATGGCGAGGCACTGGGCGGACTTCCAGTACGAGATCTATCTCAACGGCATGACGGGCGCCGTACCACGGCTGCCCACCGATCTGACCCGGCTGGAGGCGCTGACCGAGCAGCGGCTCGGTCCCGGCCCGGTCGGCTATGTGGCGGGCGGCGCGGGCACCGGCAGCACCGCCCGGGCGAACCGGGCCGCGCTCGAGCGGCGCCGGATCGTGCCGCGCATGCTGCGGGACGTGCACGACCGCGACCTGTCCGTGGAGGTGCTGGGGCTGCGGCTGCCCGCACCGCTGGCCCTGGCTCCGATCGGCGTGCTGTCGATCATGCATCCGGACGCCGAATCGGCGGCGGCGCGGGCCGCGGCCGCGCAGGGCGTGCCGTTCGTCCTGTCGTCGGCCTCCAGCACGCCGATGGAGCAGGTCGCGGAGGCGTCGGGTGACGGTGAGCGGTGGTTCCAGCTGTACTGGGCCAAGGACCGCGAGGTCACCCGCAGTTTCCTCGCCCGGGCGAAGGCGGCCGGGTTCACGGCGCTGTTCGTCACGCTGGACACCCCGCTGCTGGCCTGGCGGCCCCGCGACCTCGACCAGGCGTATCTGCCGTTCCTGCACGGGGTGGGCACTGCCAACTACTTCACCGACCCGGCGTTCCAGGCGGGTCTGGCGAAGCCGGTGCACGAGGATCCCGACGCGGCCGTGCTGCACTTCGTGAACATGTTCGCGGACCCCGGGAAGACATGGCCGGACCTGGCGTTCCTGCGGAAGCACTGGGACGGTCCGATCGTCCTGAAGGGCATCCTGCATCCCGACGACGCCCGCGCGGCCGCCGACGCCGGGATGGACGGGGTGGTGGTCTCCAACCACGGCGGCCGGCAGGTGGCCGGTTCCGTGGCCGCCGCGGACGCGCTGCCGCGGGTGGTGGAGGCGGCCGGGGACCGGCTGACCGTGCTGTTCGACAGCGGGATCCGCACCGGCGACGACATGTTCAAGGCGCTCGCGCTGGGCGCGCGGGCGGTGCTCGTGGGACGGCCGTACGCCTACGGTCTCGGGCTCGACGGCCGGGCGGGCGTCGAGCACGTGATCCGCTGTCTGCTCGCCGAGTTCGACCTCACCCTCGCCCTGTCCGGGCACGCCCGCCCCGCCACGCTCGGCCCCGCCGACCTGATCGAGGAAACCCGATGACCCACACGACCGGCACCACCGACGCCGACAACGCCACCGACGTCCTCGCCGTCGTCTCACCGCACGTCGGCGGGCGGCAGGCGGGTGCCGCGCTCGCCACCGTCTTCCCCGGCGAGGCCCGGGTGACCGTGGTGGAGAGGACCGACGAGGATCCGGCGGCGCTGCGCGAGGCCCACGTCATCGTCACCGGGCTCGGCCCGGTCACCGCTGAACACATCGCCGCCGCACCGGAGTTGAGGCTGATCCAGTGCGCGAGTCACGGCTTCGACTACGTCGACCTGGACGCGGCTCGCGCCCGGAACATCCCGGTCTGCAACATCGGCTCGAGCGGCGCCGAGAAGCAGAACGTGGCCGAGCAGACCTTCGCGCTCATGCTCGTCCTGGCCAAGCAGCTGGTCCCGGCGCACACCGCGCTCGTCGACGCCGACTGGGCGCTGCCCCGGCTGCAGCAGTCGATCACGGAGCTGTCCGGAAAGACCCTCGGCATCGTCGGGCTCGGCCACATCGGCCAGGAGGTGGCGCGTCGGGCGGTCGCCTTCGACATGTCGATCGTGTACACGGGCCCGGAGCCGTTGGACGCGCAGACGGAGGCCCGGCTCGGGGCCCGGTACGTGGGCCTCGACGAACTGCTGCGCACCTCCGACTACGTGACGCTGCACGCGCCCCTCACCGATGCGACCCGGCATCTGCTGAACGCCGAGCGCCTCGCACTGCTGAAGCCCACCGCGTTCGTGATCAACACGGCGCGGGGCGCTCTGATCGACCAGGACGCGCTGGCGGACGCGCTGGAGACCGGCACGCTGGCCGGGGCGGGGATCGACGTCTTCGACCCCGAACCGCCCACCCCGGCCCTCAGGTTGCTGAAGGCGCCGAACGTGGTGCTGTCGCCGCATGTCGCCGGTGTCACCCGGGAGACGCTGGTACGGATCGCGCTGGCGGCGGTCCGCAACGCGGCGGACTTCCTGTCGAGCGGGGAACTTCACGACGTCGTTTCCTGACATAACGTCAGGAGACCGACTCGCCCTGGGTGTGGCGCACGCACTCCAGGACGACGTCACGCAGGCTACCGGTCCGCTCCATGAGTTCCCGCTGCACCCGGGCACCGTTTCCCCGCTCCAGCAGCCCGGTCACGGCCTGGTCCGCCCGGTCGAGGTCACCGGTGCCGGCCAGCGCGTCACCGACGTGGTCGAGCAGGTCCCGCACCACCGACTCCGCCGGCATGCGGCGCATCGTCCTCGGGTGCAGCAGCTCACGCGCAAGGCCGGCCCTGGCCGCCTGCCAGGCGGCCAGCCGCAGCAGACTCACGCTGTGGTCCACCGGCTCCCGGCCGGCCCGCCACTCGCGCGCCGCGGTCTCCACCAGCCCGCGGGCGAGGGTGGCGATCAACTGTGCGGTGTCCGCGTGCAGGCAGACGTCGGGGACCCGGATCTCCACCGTCGGGTACCGCTCGGACAGACGCGCGTCGAAGTAGACCATCGCCTCGTCGAGGATGACTCCGGTGGCGACCATGTCGGCCACCCGCCGGTGGTACCGCTCGGGCGACCCGAACAGCTCGGTCGGCCCCGCGGAGGGCCAGCGCCCCCACACCCGGCTGCGGTAGCTGTCGTAACCGGAGTCCCTGCCCTGCCAGAACGGGGAGTTGGCGCTCAGGGCGACCAGTACGGGGAGCCAGGGCCGCACGCGGTCGACCACCGCGACGGCCTCCTCGTCCGACTCGACCGAGACGTGCACGTGACAGCCGCAGACGAGCTGTTCCCGCGTGGCGATGCCGTACTGCTCGGCCATCCACTGGTAACGGCGGTTCATGCTGATGGACGGGCTCACCGGCAGCGGTGAGGTGGCCAGCGCGGCCACGCCGCAGCCGATCCCCCCGGCGTGTTCGGCCGCCTCCCGGCGGCAGCGGACGATCTCGGCGCCGAGTTCCGCCATGTCCGTCTGCGGATGCGTGGCGAACTCCAGCATCTGACCGTAGAGCTCCTTCTCGAACAGGCCCTCGTCCGCCTCGTCCTGCGCGGCGCGGGCGAGCACCGCGGCCGACAACGCCTTCGGCTCACCGGTCTCCGGGTCGACCAGGAGGAGTTCCTCTTCCACTCCGACGGTCCGCACGTGATGCCGCCTCTCTGTCCGTCTGCCGCGACCACTGGTGATCACGAGGTCATCCGCCCACCCCGACTACCCTCCCGGACGGACGGTAGTCGGGCATGAGGACGCGGCCCTCGGGTCGCCGGTGTGTCGCCCGGAGCGGAGCGGTGGCTCAGACGGGATCAAGGGTGGGTCCGTCCGCGGCCGCCCGCTGCCCGTACGAGCGGGGGTCGGTCGCCCACCGCTGGGCGTCGGAACCGTCGCGGTCCTTGACGACGACGTCGGCGTCCGAGTCGGGGCTCGCGGGCGTGACGGCGAGGCCCGCGCCCCACCGCGGGAGCAACTCGCCCCCCACGGTCAGGTCGTAGCGGACGTCGTCGGCGTGCGCCCGGCCCGCCTCGACGCACGGGGCGAGCGTGACAGCTCCGTCGATGGCGTGGGAGTCGAGGCACAGGCCCGGGTCGGCGACACTGCGCAGCAGGCCGTCGCTCTCGTACGACCACACCTGGGTCCACGCCGACGAGCAGGTCGCGAGGCGGGTGCCCGCACCGGCCCTGACCGTGCCGCGGATGTCGAGGCAGAGGCCGGCGGCGACGGCGCGCAGCCGGGTCTCCTGCGGGGCCGCGGGCAGCCCGGCCGTGTCGGACGGCGCTTGGGCGCCGGAGCGGGGCGAGGGGGAGTTCGGGCCGCCGGTCGCGCTCGTGGAGGCGACCGGGTCGGCGCCGCTTCCGTCGTCGGTCCAGACCCCGGTGACCAGCAGGGTCAGCAGGACGGCGACGGTGGCGAAGCCGACGCCGGTCAGCAGCGTCCTCGACCGCCGCTCCCCCGCGGTGATCCTGCGGCCCGCCGCGGGGATCCGGGTGAGCAGCCGGTGGCGTCCGCCGCCGCCCGGGCGCCGGCCCCGGGAGCCGGTGCGCGCGGGTTGCGGGGTGCGGCCGTGCCGTGAGTCGAGGTAGCGCCGGGCGCCCCAGCCGAGGATCGCCTCGGCCAGCAGTGCGCCGAGGCCGTCCTCGCACCGGCGCAGTTGTTCGGCGGCGGCACGGCAGTGGTGGCACTGGAGGACATGCTGGTACACCTCGGGCAGCAGGTCGCCGCCGCGGCGGAGGGGGATGTCGAGCAGCCGGTTGTGGAAGCGGCATTCGGCGCTCGGCGCGAGTTCCCGGTGGGCGCGTACACAGCCCGCCCGGAATTCCTCGCGTGCCTGTTCCAGTGCGGCCGCCGCGGTCTCGGAGTCCATGCCGAGCAGAACGGCAGGGACGGATATGTGTTCGGCTTCGACCTCGGTGTGCCACAGCAGAGACTGGGCGAATGGGGACAGAGCGCGGAAAGCGTGTTCGGCGAGGGCACTGTTTTCGGGTGTCAGGAACTTCGCGGCGCGCATACCGCGACCCCCCGCGGGTTTCCTCAACTCCGGCAGAACACCGGATATCCGCTCCTCCGCCGCCCATTCCGCGACCGTGTCCCGGACCGCGACGAGAAGCCCCGGACGCAGCGCCACCGCGGAACGGGAGCGGGTGAGGTCGCCGAGGACCCGGTGGAAGGCGGCGGCGGTGACCATCGCGGCGACGTTGCGCGAGGAGGCGAGGCAGATGACCGCGTAGTCGTACGCCGCCTGCCAGTGTCTGGCCATCAGCAACGCGACCGGCAGGGTGGTCTCGCCCACGGGCCGGCCCCTGAGTCGGGCGGCCAGGTTCTCGTTGGATTCTTCCGGTGCCGCTCCGGGACGGGGCGGGTAGGGCGGACGCGGGGGTGGGGTGTGCACTGAGCGGGTTCCTTCCAAGGCACAAGGTCGCACACGAAGTTCTGCTGCCCGAAAGGACCCGGCCTTTGGGCCTTTTCGGCGCCGCGCCGGGAATAGGTCACGGGTAACGGCTGCACGGCGATCGTCCGGTGGATGAGCCTTTTGAGCTCGCCGACGGCCCGGAATAGCGGGCACGATGCCGCCCCTGGCCATTGCCCCTGCGCAGACAGGTCACCTTTGCACAGGTCACTGATGGCCAACAAGGCACTTGAACAACATCCGCACCAGGAATAGGACGGTGGGAGCCCTCGGCGCCAACTCCCCGTTTGTGCAACCGTTTTCCCCGGTCCCACGTGCCCCGTGTGAACCGCGCGCCCACGCCGGCGCCGCTCGCACGCTCCCGCCGCGGCGGGGCTCCGTAGTCCACTGGAGCCGGCCTTCTCTTCGGCCCCGCGCGGCACGGCGGCACTGCCGCGCGCAACGGGCCGCCGACCCTGATCTCCCGCCCTCGGTCGGCGGCCCAGAAGGCGGGCGGGACGGGGGATGCGGGCGGCCTCAGATCTGCCAGGACCGCAGTCGGTCCGCGGCACCGTAGACGTCGGCCTTGCCGGAGATCAGGTCACGGGTGAGGTCGACGAGGGCGCCGTAGGGCGGGTCGATGCCGACGCCGCTGACGAACATGTACGCGACCGCGGTGGCGCAGGCGAAGCGGGCGTTCGCCGACGGCAGCGGCTTGAGCAGCGCGAGGGTGTGCAGCAGGGCGGCGGCGCGCCAGGCCGGGTCGGAGTCCACGCCGAGGCGGGGCGGGTCCACGCGGTGCCGGGCGACCGCGGCGACCAGCGCGGAGAAGTCGTTGACGACGGGCTGGTCCGGCAGGACCTCTTCGTGGCGCTGGAGCAGCCAGGGCACGTCGATGTGGATGACGGAGGTCATCGGTCAGGCGTCCTGCCCCTCGACCTTCACGGGTGGCTCGTCGTCGGGGAAGGCCGCAGCGAACTCGTCGGCGTGCGTGGCGAAGAACCGGCGGAAGGCCTCGGCGCCCTCCTGAAGGGCCCGGTGCCGCGCGATGTCGGCCGCGGCGGCCTCACGCACCAGGGCCTTCATCGACGTACCGCGCTCCTTGGCGATCTGCCGCAGGTCCTCTAGCTCCCGATCACTGAACTCCACGTTGAGGGCTGGCATGCCGTAACGGTACAGCGAGGGTACCCAATCGTAAATACCCCCAGGTCAGCGTGGGGCGCCCACGGTACCGGCGGCAGTGCCGCCGGTACCTTCCGGGCCCCGGCTCAGCCGGCCGGGACCTCCAGTCGGCTGATGCGGACCGCGCCGTCGGCGGCGCCCGGGCGGGCACTGGTCATCGTCAGGCGCAGGCGGGAGCCGCGGACCGCGTCGAACGTGATCACGGTCGGGGTGTCGGAGGCGGTGGCCCGGTCCACGGCGGCGCCGGTCACGGGCACGTACCGCTCGCCGTCCCAGACGGAGACCGCGAGGGAGGCGGGCTGCGCGTGGGTCGCGTCGACGGTGAAGGAGACCTCTACGCGGTCCATGGTCCGCCGGCGTCCGAAGTCGACCGAAACCCAGTCCTTCGGCCGGGCGCCGTTGAAGGCGGGCAGCAGGGCGGTGGCCGACTTGTAGAAGGCGTTGGACCACCCGGTGGCCGGATCGCCGTCGAGCATGGCGGCGGGAAGGGTGTCGGGGCGGCCGGAGTAACCGGCGTCGGCCTGGGGGTAGGTGGGGGCTGCCGGAAGGTCGGGCTCGAACACCGGCGCCGGTGTGAGCGCGGTGGACCGTGCGGGAGTGGTGCGGACGGTCGCGGTGGCGGTGCGCAGCCCGTCCGCCCGGGCCGTCACCTTCAGGGCGCCCGCCCTGGTGCCCGAGCGCACGATGGCGAGTGCCTTCCCGTGGAAGGCGGTCCGGGTGGTGGCCTGGTAGCGCTCGGCGCTCTCCTCCCGGCCGTTGTCCAGCCCGGCGAGGGAGCCGCCCTTCACGTCGAAGGTGATCAGGTCCTCGGCGTCGGGCACCACCACGCTGTGGGCGTCGACGACTTCGGCGGTCACGAAGAGGAGGGAGCGGCCGTCGGCGGCCAGGGAGGTGCGGTCCGGAGTGAGACGCAGGGCGTGCGCGGGCCCGGCGGTGCGCAGGACGTCGGTCGCGACCACCTTGCCGTCCCGTCGCGCGACCGCCTTCAACTCGCCCGGTTCGAAAGGCACCTTCCAGGTGAGGTGGAGCTTGCCCGCGCTGCCGTTCGGGCTCGTGTAGCTGCCGGGGTAGGGGCCCGAGGTGAACGTCTTGTCGTCGCCGGTCGCTTCGGTTGTCTCCAGATAGGTACGCCCGTCCGTCGTCTTCTTGGTGTCGAACTTCCTTGTCCCGAGGGACTTGCCGTTGAGGAAGAGCTCTACGGTGTCGACGTTGGCGTACGCCCAGACCTCGACCGTGTCCCCCTTGTCGTGGTTCCAGGTCATGGGCACCAGATGGACCATGGGCTCGTCGGCCCACTGGCTCCTGAACAGGTGGTACATGTCCTTGGGGAAGCCTGCCGTGTCGACGGCGCCGAAGAAGGACGCCTTCACCGGGAAGACGTCGTACGGCGTGGGCTCCCCGATGTAGTCGATGCCCGACCACAGGAACTGCCCGGCGAACCACTTCCGGTCGCGGTCCTTCTTGTGCCCGTACTCGCCGCTCATGGTCCAGGAGGCGAGGTTGTTGTCGTACGAGGAGGTGGCGCGTCGGCCGGGGGTGTGGTTCTCGCCGGTGTTGAGGTGCTCGGGCTCCTGGTAGGTGCCGCGCGTCGAGGTCTCGGACGACGACTCGGACTCGAAGAGGAACAGGTGCGGGTAGGCGGAGTGCAGGGCGTCCACCGACTTGGCGGTGTTGTAGTTCAGCCCGAGGCCGTCGAGCTTGGCGAGCATGAGGTCCGCCGCCGAGCCCTTCTTCGGGACACTGCGGTATTTGTCCGAGCCGATGACGAGCGGGCGGGTGTCGTCGGCGGCCTTGATCGCGCCTATGATCCGGTCCGCCATGGCCAGCCCGGCGGTGGACGTGGAGTCGGGGATCTCGTTGCCGATGGACCACAGGACCACAGCCGGTGAGTTGCGGGCCGCGAGGACCATCTCGGTGGCGTCCTTCTCGCACCAGTCGTCGAAGAACCGGTGGTAGTCGTACGTGGTCTTGCCGGTGTGCCAGCAGTCGAACGCCTCCACCATCATCACGATGCCCAGCTCCTCGCAGATCTGGATCATCTGCGGCGAGGGCGGGTTGTGCGAGGTGCGGAAGGCGTTGACTCCCATCGACTTCATGATCGTCATCTGCCGGCGTACGGCGTCGATGCTGATCGCCGCCCCGAGCGCGCCCTGGTCGTGGTGCAGGTCGACACCCTTGATCTTGGCGTGGGTGCCGTTGAGGGAGAACCCCTCGTCCGGGTCGAAGCGGAAGGACCGGATGCCGAAGGTGGTGTCGTAGCCGTCGACGGTCTCGCCGCCCACCCGTAGTTCGGTGTGCAGGGTGTACCGGTGGTCCGGGGTCGCGAAGTCCCACAACCGGGGCCTGGGGGCGATGAGCTCATGGGTCTCGGTCCTGGTGCCGGCGACGGTGACCGTGGAGGACGTCCGGGCGACGGTCCGGCCGTCGGGGTCCGTGACCGTCGAGCGGATCTCCACGTCCGCCGTGGCCCCCGACTCGTTCACCACCGAGGTCCGCACCCGGACGACGGCACGCGCATCGGTGATGTCCGGCGTGGTGACGTGGGTGCCCCAGCGCGCCACGTGCACCGGCTCGGTGATCACCAGCCGGGCCTCGCGGTAGATGCCACTGCCCGAGTACCAGCGGCTGCTCGGGAGCTGGTTCTGGACCTTGACCGCGAGGACGTTCTCGGTGGTGCCGTCGGTGTGCAGCAGATCGGTGAGGTCGAAGGCGAAACCGGTGTAGCCGTAGGGGTGGCGGCCTACCTCGGTGCCGTTGCAGTAGACGTACGAGTCCATGTAGACGCCGTCGAACTCCACCGATATCCGCTTCCCGGCGAGCGCCGACGGCAGGGTGAAGGCGGTGCGGTACCAGCCGAGACCGCCGGGGAAGAAGCCGGTGCCGCTGGTGGTGCCGTGCTCGGTGGTGGGGGTCTGCTCGATGCTCCAGTCATGGGGCACCGCGACCTCGCGCCAGCCGGAGTCGTCGTACCCGGGCGCGGCGGCTTCGCCATACGCACCCCTCGGGTCGGTGATGCCGCCCGGGTTGACCAGCGCGAACCGCCAGCCGTCGCGGAGGGCCACCGTCCGGCGTCCCGGAGCCCGGGCGGCTGCCGCCGCCGGGGCACTCCCGGCGCCGAGGAGTGCGCCGGCGGCCGGGGCTGCCGTGCCGGCGATCAGGACCGATCTGCGCGTGACCGTCATGGGCGGCTCTCCCTCATCAGGGCCCAGAAGTACTCACAACTGATCGTGAACAAACAGATTCTGACGGTGCGGCACACGCGCCCGTCAAGGGTGCGACAGCTTCCTTCTGCCCCACCGGCCACCTCCAGCCGGACCTGCTCCCTTCTTCCGGTGGGGTCCGCGGGTTCCCGGAGCACCCGTTGGCACTACGCTGGAACACCAGTGACGCGCTCTGCTCACTGTGCGTGTGCGCGATGGAGTGGCGACGATGAGCTCCGGCTATCCGTTCGACGACGCCGACACGGCACGGGCGCTCATCGACGACGAGGGCGTCCTCGTCGAGTGGAACGAGGGCGCGCGCAGGCCCCAGCTCACCGAACGGTCGGGCAGCCGCCACACCGCCGACGGCAAGACGATCTGGGCGGAGCTGAACCTGGTCCAGGAGTGACGCACGGCCGCCCGCCCGGTCAGGGCCGGCCGCTCCCGCCGCCGTAGGGTCCCAAGCTCCCGTATCCGCCGTATCCACCCCAACCGCCGTACCTGCCCTGGCCGTTCGGAGCGCAGTACGGGGAGGAGCACGTTCCCCGTCCCTGGGAGGAGGGCCGACTCGTCCCCGAGGAGGGTCGGGTGGGCGTGGGATCCGGCTTCGGGGCGCTGTGAGTCGTGGGGGTGGTCGTACGCGAGGGTGCGGCGCTCTGGGAGGCAGGGTTGGCCGTCTCGGCGCCGGTGCCCCAGTTGACCGACTGCATCCGGAGCGAGTTCGGCGTGTCGGTGAGCCAGCGCTGGGTGCCGTCCTCCGTGCGCGGCTTGACCACGAGCCCCGCACCGGTGGCCGACGAGGCCGGGGTCAGGGCCAGGTCCTGGTTCCAGCGCGGGACGATCGCGCCCTGCACGGTGAAGTCGTAGCGGACGTTCCTCGACTCGGGCCGGGACTGTTCCGCGCACGGGGCGAGCTGCACCGAGTAGCCGAGGTGGGAGTCGAGACACAGTCCGGGTGCGGCGACACTGCGGAGCAGTCCGCCCGTCTCGTACGCCCATTGCTGGGTCGCGGACGAGGCGCACGAGACGAGTACCGCCTCGGTGCCGGCCACCGCCCGCTCGCGGTCCAGGCCGATGCACAGCCCGCTGTCCTGGTTGCGCAGCCGGCCGCGGAAGGCGCCGGTGGGCACCTCGGCGGCGGCGCCGACCCACGAGGGCGATCCGGAGGCGCTCGCCCGTGCTCCGGGGCTCGGCTCATCGGACGGCGCGGCGGTGCCGGCCGGGGCTCCCCCGCCGGAGTGGGCGACGGACCACATCACCAGCGGCAGCAGGATGAGCGCACTCACCGTCGCCACGGCGAGGACGAGTTGTCGGCGCTGCGGGGATCGGCGTGGGGCCTTGTGCGCGGCGCAGCGGGGGCCGGGCCCGGCGGAGGCGGCCCGGGTGGCACGGCCGGGCCCGCTGCCCGGCGCGTCCGTGGTGGGCCGGTACTCGGCGTCGGCAGGCGGCTCGGGCGCGGGGGCGAACCACCGGTACGCGTCGGCGGGATCGGCCGGCGGCTCGGCTGCTGCGAACCGCCGGTCCGCGTCGGCCGGGTCGACCAGCGGCTCTCCGCCCACGGGCGCTGCCGGGACCGGTTCGGCCGCCCGGCTGCGTGCGGCCGCGTCCTCCAGATAGGCCTGTGCGCCCCAGCCGAGCACGCCCTCGGCGAGGAGGAGCGGGAGCCGGGCGCGGAAGCCCTCCAGTTGCTCGGCGGCGTGGTGGCAGTGCGCGCAGCCGTCCATGTGCAGGCGCAGGTCGGGGTCGAGGACGGGGTTCTCCCGGCGCAGCGAGACGTCCAGCAGGCGGACGTAGCGGCGGCACTCCTCGTCGGGCGCGGACTCGCGGTGGACCTGCAGGCATGCCTCGCGCAGCTGTTCGCGCGCCCGCTCGAGCCGCACCTCGGCGTCGCCTGTGTCGATCCCCAACAGGGCTGCGGGAACGGCGAGTTGCTCATGCTCCACCTCGACGTGCCACAGCAGACAGCGGGCCTGCTCGGCGAGCCTCGGGAAGGCGCGGGAGACCAGCCGCCGGTTCCCGGGCGGGAGCAGCCGTGCTGCCGCGTGCTCGCCCAGGGCGGGGTCCGGGCGGAGGACTGGGTGCAGCAGCTCGCGCCGGTGGTCGGCGCCCCATTCGGCCGCCAGGCGCCGTACGGCCACCAGCAATTGGGGCCGCCAGGCCGCCGTGGGTCCGCCCTGGCGCGCGGAATCCTCGAAGAGCCGGGTGAATGCGGCGGTGGTCAGCATTCCCGCGGGATGCGCACCGTCCGCGCACAGACGGGCGTAGGAGAAGGCGGCTTCCCAGTGCCGGTCGAGCAGTTCACCCAC
Source organism: Streptomyces sp. NPDC001796 (assembly GCF_042892355.1). NCBI lineage: Bacteria > Bacillati > Actinomycetota > Actinomycetes > Kitasatosporales > Streptomycetaceae > Streptomyces > Streptomyces sp. NPDC001796. Next base: position 139,279 of record NZ_JBIAUC010000011.1, read on the forward strand.
CGGATGGTGCACGGGCCTCTTCCCGGCGGACTTCTTCAGTTCTGCGGCGAGTTGTTCGTCGGTGACGCCGTACGACGGAACGGGGTCGGGGGAATGGTTCAGGCCCCCACCTTTCACGTCCACGTTCCTCCAAAAAAGCCACGCGAGGTTATTAGTACATACCAATGGAGGCACGGCCCGGCCGACAGCACGCGGGGTGTCCTTTGGGAGGGTTGTCCGGCAGGCCGAACTCCGCCCAAGGCAGCTCTGGTGGAGCGGGCGGGGACCGACGGCGCCTGCGTGCGTCACGGTGAAGGCAATGGTCCGCGCGCTGACGGGGAACACCCTTGCACAGGTCACCGAGCCCCAACAAGAGAGTCCCTCACTTTTCCATTTGACCTCTCCCATTCGATCTGTTGACCAAATGTCAGTCAACTGCGGAGCAGTAACCGTGAATTCTCTGCCGTCGGCCCGTCCGCGCCCGGAATTCAGCCCGAGCCACCCCGTTGTGCGGCCCGGTAGGCGCCCGGCGATGTTCCATAGCGCCGACGGAAGAGCCGGTTGAAGTGGAACGGGCTGACGAAACCGGATGCGACGGCCACCCGTTCGACCGAGAGTTCGGTCGCTTCCAGGAGACGGGAGGCATGGCGCAATCGGGCTTCGCGCAAGGCGGTCATCGGGGAGTGACCCAGTTGCTCGGTGAAAAGATGTGCGAATCGGGACGGGGAGAGGGAGACGCCCTCGGCCAGGGACCGCACGGTGTGCGGCGCGGCCGGGTCGGCGGCGATCAACGCATCGGCGAGGCGGATCCGTTCGTCGATTCCGGAGGGGGACGGGCCCACCCGGGCGGTGGCGAGCAGCACGATCTCCTCGAGACAGCACAGGGCCAACTCGCGGGCGACGGCACCGTGAGCGACAGCGACCTCGCCGTCGGCCGGCGGCACCGGCTCGGGCGGTGTGCCGAGCCCGCCCCAGCGGGCGTCGGCCAGCATGCGCCTGAAGGCCGTCTCGATGCGCTCCCGCCCGTGTCCGGCGCCGACCGTGTAGAGACGGTCACCCACCTCATGGGGCCCGAGCCGGCCGACCCATGAGCTCCGCGCCTGGCAGTGCACCCACCAGAACGCCCAGTGCCGGGAACCGGGCGCGATCCCGTACCGGTGGGGCACGCCGGGCCCGAGCACCACCAGGTCCCCGTCACCGGCCGTCACCCGGGTGGCGCCCTGGCCAAGTGTGCCCCGCCCGCCGGTCGTCCAGGTGAACAGCCAGCTGTCGGCCCCCCGTGGCCGGTTGATGCCGTATCCCGGCGGCTGGTCGAAGCATCCGACCGTCACCAGGCCGGGTGGCGGGGCCGGGACAGCAGTCCCGGGCAAGTCGTCAGCACACACAGGCATCCTCCCCGCAGGCACTCCCGCCTAGCGTGCGGCACACACCGGACCGTTGAGAAGGGAAGGCCCATGGCAGTAAGAGATATGGAGGGGTTCGAGAAGGACGGGTTCGCGGTCGTGCGCGGGCTGTTCTCCCGGGCCGAGATCGACGCACTGTGCGCCGAGTTCACGGCGCTGAAGGACGCGGGCCCCGTGCCGGGGCACTTCGAGCCCCGTGCGTCCGCGGGGGACGAGGCCGCCGATCCGCTGCTCGTCCACCCCCGTGTCATGCACCCGCACCGCATCAGCGAGCTGTCGCTGCGCTTCCTGCTGGACCCGAGGCTCGGGCAGGTTCTCGAGACGCTGCTGGGCGAAGAGGTGCTGGCCGCGCAGAGCATGTTCTACTTCAAGCCGCCGGGCGCCCGGGGGCAGGCGCTGCATCAGGACAACTTCTATCTGCGGGTGGAGCCGGGCACCTGTGTGGCCGCATGGATCGCCTGCGACGTGATCGACCGGGAGAACGGCGGCCTGGAGGTGGTGCCGGGCACGCACCGCATGGACCTGTTCTGCCCGGAGGAGGCGGACATCGAGCTGTCGTTCGCCCGTGAGTACGTGCCGCCACCGCCCGGCCTGGAGCCGGTGCCCGTCGTGATGGAGCCCGGCGACGTACTGTTCTTCAACGGCAGCCTGGTGCACGGCTCACAGCCCAACCGCAGCGCCGACCGCTTCCGCCGCTCCTTCATCGGCCACTACGTCGGCCGCTCCGCGGAGCGCATCGGCGCCTACTACGACACCCTGATGATGGACGGCACGCCCGTCGCGCTGCCCGAGAGCGAGGGCGCGGGCCCCTGCGGCACCGAGTTCGCCGCCGTCGGTCCGCACTGAGCACCACGGTCAGGACGTGAAGGCGAGGATGGCGTCCGCGACCGCGCGCGGGTTCTCCAGCAGCATGACGTGCGTGCCGTCGATCGGGGCGACGGTCACATTGGGCCGCTCCTCGGCGAGAGCGGCCAGGTCGCGGGCGAGCCCCCTGGCGTAGGCGAGCGTCATCGGATCGAACCAGTCCAGGCGGGGGACGGAGGGCACCTGCCGCTGGGCCCGGCCGAGCAGCAGCGGCGCGGTCATCCTGCCGAACAGGGCGAAGAGGTCCAGCGAGTCGATGACCTCGAGCATCTGCAGCGCCTGTTCCCGTCCCGGCCGCAGCTCCAGAGCCCCGTCGTCCCGCTCCCGCACGGACCGCCGGACGCCGGCCTCCAGCAGTTCGTAGGGGATGCCGAGGCACTCGGAGATCGCGCGCTGTTCGGCGAGGAGGTCCTTGAGCCCGTCCGGGGGCAGCTTCCTGCCCTGGCCGGCCGCGTTCAACTCCCGTACCTGGGCGAGGTGCTGGGCCACATAGTCCGGGTCCAGGCCGACGTACTGGTCCGGGCGCCCCCAGCCGAACCCGTCGAGGTTCACGGCTCCGGGGGTGACGTCCTGGTGCTCCAGCGCGTACAGCACGGCGAGGATGCCGCCGAAGGAGTGCCCGACGGGAACAGCGCCCGGGATGCCGTGCGCCGTCAGGACCTCCTCGAGGTCGCCGAGCACCTCGGGCAGGCGCCAGGGTCCGTCCGGCGAGAGGCCGTGGCCGCGCAGGTCGACGGCGAGCACGCGGTGCCGGGCCACGAGGAGGGGGGCCACGGCCGCCCAGTCGGCGAGCGTGCGCCCGGCGCCGTGCAGGAGCAGCAGGGGCGGTCCGTCGCCCCCGTGGTCGTGCACGGCCAGCACGATACGGTCTGCGGTCATGGCACGACAGTAGAGCGTCGGGTCGGCGTAGGCCCTGGTGAACGGGCCCCCGTCAGGCGTGCGGCCCCAGGAGGTCCAGGGCCCGCTCCCAGCGGAAGCGCGGGCGGGTGCCTTCCTCGGCCGCCTCCCCGGCGTACGGGTCACCGAAGCGCACCCCCATGCCGGTGAGCCGTTCGAGGCTCGCGCGGTAGGCGGGGTGGGCCGCCAGCGCCTCGCTCACGCAGGGCAGGACGGCGATCGGGACACCGAGCCCGTACGCCTCGCACAGGGTGCCGAGGGCCAGGGTGTCGGCTGTGCCGGCGGCCCACTTGTTGATCGTGTTGAAGGTGGCGGGTGCCACGACGACCGCGTCGGGGTCCGGGAACGGCCGGGGGTCGCCGGGGGCGCGCCACGCTGACCGGATGGGGCGGCCGGTCTGCTCCTCGACGGCGGCCGTGTCGAAGAACCGGAGGGCGAGCGGGGTGGCGATGACGCCCACCTCCCAGTCTCCTTCCTGCGCGGCCGTGATCAGTTCGGGGACGTCCTGTGCGACGCCGGCGGCGCAGACGACGACGTAGAGGAAGGGTTTGCTGTCGTGTCGGGTCACGCCCGCACCCTAGTGATCACGGCGGGCGGCAGGTGGTCTGTTCGGTCTGTCCGACCGGTTCGGTCTGTCCGACCGGTTCGGTCTGTTCGGTCTCTTCAACCGGCTCGGTCCGTTCGGCCGGTTCCTCCGGGGCCCGCCGGGGGTCGGCCTCCTTCAGCTTCCCTTCTCGGAGACGGTGATGGCGCCCACCGGGCAGGCGCGCGCCGCCTCCCGCACCAGTGGGTCGCCGTCGCCGTTCTCCTTGCCGGGCAGCACCTGGCTGAAGCCGTCGTCGTCCTGGGTGAAGACTCCCGGGGCGGTCAGGGCGCACTGGCCGGCGCCGATGCAGACGTCCGGGTCGATGGAGATGGAGATGTCGGTCATGGTCGCAGCCTCCTACCAGCTCACGGGGAGTTCCAGCATCCCCTGGACCGTGTCGCCCGGTTTGAAGGGAATCTCTTCCGCCGGGGCGGCGAGCCGCAGTCCGGGCAGCCTCTCGAAGAGCGTGCGCAGAGCGATCTCCAGCTCGGCCCGCGCCAGGTTCTGGCCGAGGCACTGGTGGATGCCGAACCCGAAGGCGACGTGGTGACGGGCAGGGCGGTGCCAGTCGAGTGTGTCCGGCTCGGGGAAGGCGGCGGTGTCGCGGTTGATGACGGACGTGGAGAACAGGACGCCCTCGTCGGCCCGGATCGTCGTACCCGCGATCTCGATGTCCTCGGTGGCCACCCGCACCAGCCCGTCGGCGATGGACAGGAAACGCAGCAACTCCTCCACCGCGGCTGACATCAGACCCGGGTCGGCGCGCAGTTCTGCCAGCTGTTCGGGGTGGTGCAGCAGGGTGAAGGTGCCGAGGGAGATCATGTTGGCGGTCGTCTCGTGCCCGGCGACCAGCAGGAGCGTGGCCAGGGAGACCAGCTCCTCCCGGTCGAGGGCGCCCTCCCGCAGTTGCTCCTGGATCAGTTCGTCGAGCAGTCCGTCCCCCGGTTCCCCACGCTTGCGGTCGATCAGCTCCTCGAAGTAGGCGTTCAGCCGGTCGCGGGCGTCCTGGGTGTCGGCCACGGACGGACCGCGCAGCAGCCTGCGCGACTGCTCCTCGAAGAAGTCGTGGTCGGCGTACGGCACACCGAGCAGCGCGCAGATCACCATCGACGGCAGCGGCAGCGCGAAGGCGCTCACCAGTTCGACCGGCGGGCCCGCGGCCTCCATGGCGTCCAGGAGCCCGTCGACGATGGCCTGGATGCGCGGGCGCAGTGCCGCGGCCCGCTTGAGCGTGAAGCTCGGCACCAGCATGCGGCGCTGGGTGCGGTGCTCGGGGTCGTCCACGCCGAGCAGGGCGAGCCTGCGGTTGCGGGCGGCGGCGAAACGTGCGGTGACGGCGGGGAACGCGGACCGGGTCCGGTCGGAGGACAGGCGCGGATCGGCGAGCAGCGCACGCGCGGTGGCGTGTCCGGTGACGACCCACACGTCGCGGCCGTCGTAGAGGGTGACCCGGGTCAGGGGTCGGGCCGAGCGGAGCGGCTCGTAGGCGGTGGGCGGGTGGTAGGGGCAGGTGCGGTCCTGGGGAAAGGCCACGGGTTCTGACATGGTCGTACCGGTTTTCGTCATGAATGACCTCGCACGAAGATTCCCTTTGCCGATCATCATTAGATGCCTCGGGCATCTACAGGGCCACTCGAAGTTCGGCCAGATGCGCCGCCCCGCGCATATGGCCAAAGTAATTCGCTTGCCCGTGCGGCGCCGCTCGTCCAGGCTCTGCGCATGCCGATCGCCGTAGCCTCCTTGCCGCCGTCCTCCGCCGCCGTTCACGGGGTCGGGGCGCGACAGCAGCGGTGCGGCCGACCGCGGAGGCCCGTGACTTACCTGCCATGACCGCCGCACTCGTCGCCGGCCTGGTCGCGGGCTACGGCATCGCGGTGCCCGTGGGTGCGGTCGGGACCTACCTGGTGTCCCTGACGGCCCGTACGTCCCTGCGGACCGGAGCGTGCGCCGCGCTCGGTGTCGCCACCGCCGACGGGCTCTACGCCCTGGTGGCGACCGCCGGCGGCAGCGCCCTCGCCGCGGCGCTCCAGCCGGTGCTGGTCCCCCTGCGCTGGGCGGCGGCGCTGGTGCTGGCGGCGCTCGCCGTGCACGGCGGCGTCCGCGCCGTGCACCGGTACCGCTCGTCCGGGACCGCCGCGACGGCCGATGCGGTGCCGCCGGGCCCCGGACGGGCGTACCTCGGTCTGCTGGGCGTCACGCTGCTCAACCCGACCACCGTCGTCTACTTCGCCGCGCTGGTGGTCGGCAGCCGCACCACGGAGACCGTACGGCTCCTGGACCAGGGTGTGTTCGTGCTCGCGGCGTTCGCCGCGTCCGCGAGCTGGCAGCTGCTCCTGGCCGGCGGCGGTGCGCTGCTCGGCAGGGCACTGACCGGCCGGCGCGGCCGACTGGTGACGGCGCTGGTCTCCTGCGCGGTCGTCACGGCACTGGCGGTCCGGATGCCGACCGGCGCGTGGTGAGGATGAATCCGCCGGCGGCTGGTGTTGAATCGTGAACCGTGTGCTCCGCGGCCCAGGCATGGGTCCGCGGCACCACGGACGAGACAGCAGTCGTACACGACGATGGGACGGATGCCATGCCTCTTGAGGGCGAGTACGAGCCCAGCCCGGAGCAGTGGGTGCGTGATCAGGTCGAGCTGTACGAGAGTTCGGGCGGCACCAAGGGCACGACACTGCTCGACACGGGGCTTCCGGTGGTCATCCTCACCACCCTCGGCGCCAAGTCCGGCAAGATCCGCAAGACTCCCGTGATGCGTGTCGAACACGAGGGCCGCTACGCCGTCGTGGCCTCGCTGGGCGGCGCGCCCAAGCACCCCGTCTGGTACTACAACCTGAAGCAGCATCCCACGGTCGAGCTTCAGGACGGGCCGCAGCGGCAGGAGATGACGGCCCGTGAGGTGACGGGCGACGAGAAGGCGGCGTGGTGGGAGCGGGCGGTCGCCGCGTATCCGCCGTACGCCGACTACCAGAAGAAGACCGACCGGGCGATCCCCGTCTTCGTGCTGGAGCCGACCGGGAAGTGACGCCCCCCTAGCCGAGCCGCACGGGCCGCCCGCCCGCCCGTGCGGCTCGGCGACGTGCGGGCCGCCGGTCAGTCCGGCAGCGGCTGTTCGGCCCAGATCGTCTTTCCCTCGCTGGTCTGCCGGCTGCCCCAGCGCTGGGTGAGCTGGGCGACCAGAAGCAGGCCGCGGCCACCCTCGTCGTAGGCGTGCGCGCGACGCAGATGCGGTGAGGTCGAACTGCCGTCGGAGACCTCGCAGATCAGTGAGCGGTCCCGGATCAGCCGCAGCTGGATGGGAGGCCCGCCGTAGCGGATCGCGTTGGTCACCAGTTCACTGACGACGAGTTCCGTGACGAAGCCGGCCTCGTCCAGACCCCAGTCGGCGAGCCGGTCGAGGGCGTACTGCCGGGCCGTGGCCACGGACGCGGGGTCCGGAGGAACGTCCCAGGTGCCCACCCGGTCGGCGCCCAGGGCCCGGGTGCGTGCCAGCAGCAGCGCCACGTCGTCGCCGGGCTCCTCGGACAGCACCGACTTCAGGACCGCGTCGCACAGCGCGTCGAGGGAGCCGCTCGGGGTCGCCAAGGCACGGCACAGCTCGGTGGTGCCGTGGTCCAGGTCTCGCTCGCGACCCTCACCGATCAGCCCGTCCGTGTACAGGGCGATCAGCGACCCCTCCGGCAGGTCGAGCTCCCTCGCCTCGAAGGGGAGGCCACCGACGCCGAGCGGCGGACCCGCTGACATCGTGACGAGCCGGGCGGCGCCGTCGGGGGCGAGGACGGCCGGCGCGGGGTGTCCCGCGGCGGCCAGGGCCAGGCGGCGGGTGACGGGGTCGTAGACCGCGTACAGGCAGGTCGCCCCGAGCTCGCCCACCTCGTCACCGCCCTCACCCGTGGCCAGGTGGATGACCAGGTCGTCCAGGTGGGTCAGGAGTTCGTCGGGCGGCAGGTCCACGTCGGCCAGAGTCCGCACGGCCGTGCGCAGCCGGCCCATGGTGGCCGAGGAGCGGATGCCGTGCCCGACGACGTCACCGACGACGAGGGCGACCCTGCTGCCGGACAGCGGGATCACATCGAACCAGTCACCGCCGATACCGGCCAGCGATCCGGACGGCAGATAGCGGTGGGCCACCTCCACCGCCGCCTGTCCCGGCAGGCCGCGCGGCAGCAGGCTGTGCTGGAGGGCTAGCGCGGTCGCGCGTTCGCGGGCGAAGCGGCGGGCGTTGTCGACGCAGACGGCCGCCCGGCTCGCCAGTTCCTCGGCGAGCACGGCGTCGTCCGCGGCGTAGGGGCCCGGGCTGACGATACGCACGAACACCGCGACGCCCAGGGTGGTGCCGCGGGCCCGCAGCGGCACCGCCACCAAAGAGTGGGCGCCCCTGCGGTACGCGGGGTCGCCCACTCCTCGGGCGTCGCGGTCCTGCACCCAGCGGTCGAAGTCGGGCTCGCCGGCCCGGCGCAGCACGGCGCGGCCTTCGCGCAGGGCCCGCGCGGGCGGCGAGAAGGGAGGGTGGGTGTCGACGTCTCCGAGCCGGACGGCCGCCTCGGGCGTGTCCTCGGTGACCGACCGGTGGGCGATGCGGCGCAGGACGACGTCTCCGTCCGCCTCGACGGGTGGTTCCTCCGCGCCGAGAACCCAGTCGAGCAGGTCCACACTGGCGAAGTCGGCGAACCCGGGGACGACCACCTCCAGCAGCTCCCCGGCGGTGCGCTGCACGTCCAGCGTGGTGCCGATGACGGTGGAGGCCTCGTTGAGCATGACCAGGCGCCGGCGCGCCCAGTACTGCTCGCTGTTGTCCACGGCCGAGATGGCGACGGCGGTCATCTCGCCGGGTGCGCCGCACACCGGCCACATGTCGATGGTCCAGGCGTGCTCCCGGCGCTCCGACGGGGCGCGTGTGCAGCTCTCGTAGTGCAGCGGGAGCCCGGTCTCGGCGACCCGGCGCAGCTGGCGGTGGAAGCGCCGGCCGGACTCGTCGTCGGCCACCGTGTCGAGCAAGTACCGCCCGGTCAACGTGTCCGCGTCGACCTGCAGGATCTCACCGGCCCTGTCGTTGGCACGGATGTAGCGCTGCCCCAGGTCGAAGACGGACATCGCCACCGGCGCCTGCTGGAAAGCCCTGGCCACCAGCACCGCGTCCGCCGTGGCGGGCGCGGTGGTGACCACGAATCCCTGCGGGGAGCCGTCCGCCCCCGTCACCGGGTGCACGCTCAGGCACAGCGGGACGGGGTGGCCGTCGCGGTGGCGCAGGACGGCGGTGCCGGTCAGGGCGGTCAGCCCCGGCTGCGGCACGTCCTCGGCGAGCAGCTCCTGCGCGGCGCGTCCCACGACCTCCTCGGCCGTGTATCCCGTCAGCCGCCGGGCACCCTCGCTCCATCCCGTCAGCGTGCCCCGGGCATCGACGATCGCCGCAGCGGCGGCTTGCTCCATATCCTCAGAATGATCCCTGGGGTGCGCGGCCTCAACCGGGCGCCGGCGCGGCGGGCCCGGTCGTACGGTGCACGCGCGGCCCGTCGGAACCGACCTGCATGACGCGTTCCGCGCGGGGCAACCGTGCCTCAGGCCCCGCCGTGCTCCCCCGTCGCGGCGGGGCTCTTCATGTGCGTGTCCGGCCGCCGGGACGCCGCGCGGGTCGGGGCGTCCGTGATGTCGAGGAAGATCTGGTCGGCCTGGGGGACCTCCCGGGTGAGCGAGCGCTTGATGCGCACCGCGACGTCCTCGACCTCCTCGCTGTCCAGGCCGGGGACGAGGTCGATCCGGGCGGCGACGAGGATGGACTCCAGGCCCAGCTGCATGGTCTGCAGCGCCTCCACGCTGTCGATCTCCGACTGTGCCTGCAGCAGCTCCTGGATGCGGCGGCTGAGGTCGGGATCGGCGGCCTGGCCGATCAGCTGGTCGCGGGCGTCACGGCCGAGCCGGTAGGCGACGTACACGAGCAGCGCGCCGATCGCCAGGGAAGCGGACGCCTCCCACACGACCTGCCCGGTGACCATGTGCAGCGCCATTCCGACGATCGCGAGGACCACGCCCAGCACCGCCGTGCTGTCCTCGGCTAGGACCGTCCGCAGCGCCGGGTCCCGCAGCGCCCGCAGTGACGTGCCGTGCTGCCGGCGCACCTGGTGCAGGGCCCGCACCAGGGAGACGCCCTCCGACACCAGCGCCACCCCGAGCACCACGAGCCCGGCGACATAGCCGCTGTGCGACTCCTCCGCGCCGCTCTTCAGCGCCTCGAAGCCCTGGAAGAAGGAGAAGCAGCCGCCCATGACGAAGATGCCGACGGCCGCGAGGAGCGACCAGAAGAACCGTTCCTTGCCGTAACCGAAGGGGTGGCGCCGGTCGGCCGGGCGGCGGCTGCGGCGCAGCGCGGCCAGCAGGAAGATCTCGTTCAGGCTGTCCGCGACGGAGTGCGCCGCCTCCGACAGCAGCGCCGGCGAGCCGGCGAGGAGTCCCCCGACGGCCTTGGCCACGGCGATCAGCAGGTTGGCGCCAAGCGCCACGAGCACCGTGACACGCGTGCTGCCGTCCGAGGATCCGTCGCGCCGCTCCGGCTCGGGTCGCGGCGGCCCGTCGTCCGAGGGCGCCCGTGTGACTGCCGTCCTGTCCCGTTCCCTGTTCGAGGATGTCCCGCTCACCTCGCCCGATTGCCCCCATCCGCGCCTCTCACACGGTGTCGGGACGCAAATCGGGGAACCCGAGCGGCGTGCGACGGACGCCGGATGCGAGGAGGGGCCGCATGACCGACGGCAACAGCGAGTACAGCAACAGCGCGTACGGGAAGAAGCAGTTCAAGCGGTCCAGGAGCCACTTCGCCGACCGCATCACCGCTGATGGGCGCGACGGCTGGCCGGTGGAGGCCGGCCGCTACCGGCTGGTGGCCAGCCGGGCCTGCCCCTGGGCGAGCCGAGCCGTGATCTCTCGGCGGCTGCTCGGGCTGGAGGACGCCCTGTCGCTGGCCATCGCCGATCCCATCCAGGACGACCGCAGCTGGCGGTTCACCCTCGACCCCGACGGCCGCGATCCCGTCCTCGGCATCCGCTACCTCAGCGAGGCCTACGACGCCCGTGAGACCGGATACCCCGGCGGGGTCAGCGTGCCCGCGGTCGTGGACGTGCCGAGCGGCCGGCTGGTCACGAACGCCTACCAGCAGATCACCCTGGACCTGGCCACCGAGTGGACGTCCCTGCACCGCAGCGGCGCGCCCGACCTCTACCCGGAGCGGCTGCGCGACGAGATCGACGAGGTGATGCGCCTCGTGTACGAGGACGTCAACAACGGGGTGTACCGGGCCGGTTTCGCCCACCAGCAGAAGGAGTACGAGGAGGCGTGCACGGACGTGTTCGGCCGGCTGGAGTGGCTGTCCGAGCGCCTGGCCGGACAGCGCTACCTGGTCGGTGACACGATCACCGAGGCCGACATCCGGCTGTTCACGACGCTGGTCCGTTTCGACGCCGTCTACCACGGTCACTTCAAGTGCAACCGCTGGAAGCTGGCGGAGGACCGGGTGCTGTGGGCGTACGCCCGCGATCTGTTCCAGACGCCCGGCTTCGGCGACACGGTCGACTTCGACCACATCAAGCGGCACTACTACCAGGTGCACACGGGCATCAATCCCACCGGGATCGTGCCGCTCGGACCGGACCTGGCCGGCTGGCTCACGCCGCACGGCCGGGAGGACCTCGGCGGGCGCCCGTTCGGTGACGGGACGCCGCCGGCGCCGGTGCGCGCGGCCGAGCGGGTTCCGGCCGAGGGGCGGCCCTGAAGGCGCCTGGGAACGGACGCACAAGGCAGGGACACACAAGGAGGGAAACGTGGCCCACGACAAGAGGAAACCGAAGCTTCCGCTCGTCTACCGGCCTGTCGGGTTCGCCCTCGGCTGGGCGAGCGGGGCCCTGGCGGGATACGCCTTCCGGGCGACGTGGAAGGCGATACGTCACGAGGACGACGCGCCCGACGCGCTCGACCGGGACCGCGGCTGGGGCGAGGTGCTGCTCGCCGCGGCGCTCCAGGGCGCCCTGTTCGCGGTCGCGCGCAGCCTGGCGGACCGCACGGGGGCGAAGGCGATCGAACGGTCGACGGGCGTGTGGCCGGGCGGCGACAAGGGCGGCCGGGACTGAGCCTCCACGCACGGGCCCAGACGCGCCTCGCTCCGGCGCCGGGACCAAACGGGGCACGCCCGGTTTCCGGGGCCGGGGCCGGGGCAGCGCTTCCCGTCCCCGGTCGCCGGGACCGAGCACCATTCCCGCCCCCGCCCCCGGCGGCCAGTACCGAACACCGCACCCGGCCCGAGCGCCCCGGACCGAAGCACCGCCCCCGAGCGCCGGGACCGGGACCGCTTCCTCTCTCCGGCCCCCGCGCCGGTCCTGTGCGTCGCACGCCCGGTGAGGTCGGCCCTGCCTCGCGGGCTCGCGGAAGTCGTCGACTCACCCCTGTTTCGGCGCCGTGGCCCTCGTGCGCCGCACGGTGAAGGAGTGGCCGGCGGGGTCCGCGTAGCCGCGTTCCTCGAAGGGGCCCGGCGCCTCCTTGGCCTCCAGCGGGCGCCCGCCCAGGGAGACCACCCTGCGCTCGGTCTCGTCGATGTCCTGTGCCAGGAAGTCGAGGTGGACCTGGAGGGAGTTCTCGGGCCGGGGCCAGCTGGGCGGGGTGGCGTTGACGTCGCGGCGGAACGCCATCCGGAACCCGTCGGCGCTGCGGATCTCCACCCGGTTCGCGGTGGCGTCGGTCTCCTCCGCGCCGAGCAGTTCCTTGTAGAACGCGGCGAGTTTCTCGGGCTCGGCGCAGTCCAGGACCACGACGCCCGCCAGTACCGTGGGCATGCTTCCTCCTTCGGGCGCGGGAGGGCGCTGTGCCCGCCCGCATACGCTCCCCGGGTATCCGCCGCCCCCGTTTTCAGTCCGTCACGACCCGCTCACCGCCCGGCGCCGGTGGGCCCCCGACCTCCGCCAGCCGCGCCGCCGCCGCGGACAGCAACAGGCCGAGCGCCACCGGATAGGAGCCGTGCCCCGTGTCGGCGACGAGATGGCGGGCCGTCGCCGCGATGTTCGGATGCGTCTCGGCGGGCAGCAGGGCGTACGTGGTGCGCCACACCTCCGTCTCCGCCTCGCGGGCCGTGCGCGGAAGGGACGCGTTCGCCGCGTCGAGGGCGGCGAGGCCAGGGCCTGGTCGACGAACGCGTGGTAGATCCGCACGGCCTCGCGGTCCGGGAACCCGACCGCGACCCGTACGCCGGGCCGCCCGGGGCGATCGGCGAGACACGGGTGGCGCTCACCTATGTCGGGGGGGCGCGCGTGTACGCGGCGCCGGACGCCTGAGGACCCGGGGCTTCACGTGTCGGCGGCCGGCGGGAACGTCCGCCGTGGACGTTCCCGCCGGCCGGTGCCGCCGAGGCGCGCCCGCTCGCGGCACCGGCCGGACCACGAGCGCGCTGGAGCTGCTCGTGGGCTGACGGCGCTCGCTCAGAAGGTGAGCACGGGCTTGATCGTCTTGCCCGCGCTCATGTCCCGCACCGCCTGGTCGATCTCCGCGAACGGATAGGTGCCGATCAGGCGGTCCAGCGGGAGCCGCCCCTCCTTGACCAGCTGGACGAGGGCCGGGATGAAGGTCTGGGTCTCGCTGTCCCCCAGGGTGATGCCCACGATCTGCCTGCCGGGCAGCAAGCCGTTGACGTCCAGGGCGACTTCGGTGCCGAAGGGCGGGGCGCCGACGACGACCAGGGTGCCGCGGGCGGCCAGCGCGTCGGCGCCCTGGCGCAGCACGGCCACGCTGCCGGTGGTCTCGACGACACCGTCGGCTCCCTGGCCGTCGGTCAGCAGCGCGAGCGCATCGGCGAGGTCGGCCTCGGCCGCGTCGACGGTGTGCGTGGCGCCCAACTCCGCGGCCAGGGCGAGGCGTTCGGCGACCCGGTCGACGGCGATGATCCTGGCGGCGGGGGTGAGGGCGGCCGCCATCACCGCCGACAGGCCCACCGCTCCGGCGCCCAGGACGACGAGCGTGCTGCCGGCGCGGGGCCTGAGCACGTTCCACACGGCGCCGACCCCGGTCTGCACTCCGCAGCCGAGCGGGGCGATGGAGGCGAGCGGCACCTCCGGGTCGACCTTGACCAGGCTGCGCTCGTCCACCAGGGCTCGTTCGGCGAAGGAGGACTGGCCGAAGAAGTGGCCGCCCAGGGGGGTGCCGTCGCGGCTGACGGTGCTGGTGCCGTCGGCGCGGCGACCGCCGATCAGGTTCAGCGGCAACCAGGTGGCGCAGTACGCCGGGTGCCCGTCGCGGCAGTTGCGGCAGCCGCCGCACGATGTGAAGGACAGCACCACGTGGTCACCGGGCTCGACGCCCGTCACATCCGGTCCGACGACCTCGACGATTCCGGCCCCCTCGTGGCCGAGGACGCCGGGCAGCGGGAACGGCAGACCTCCGCTCGCCACGCCGAGGTCGGTGTGGCACAGGCCGGTGGCGACCATGCGAACCAGGGCCTCGCCCGGGCCCGGGTCGTCGAGTTCCACCTCGGAGAGCGTGAAGGGCGCTCCCGCGGACTCGACCACGGCGGCGCGTGTGGTGGTGGTCATGCGGTGAACTCCTTTACGCGGGCGCTCAGTCGAGCGAGACGAGGACGGACTTGACCTTGGTGTACGCGGCGAGGGCCTCGGGCCCGTACTCGCGGCCGAAGCCGGAGTCCTTGACGCCGCCGAAGGGCAGCGCGGGGTCGAGCATGGCCCAGTCGTTGATCCAGACGATGCCGGCCTGCAGCCGCCCGGCGACGCGGTGGGCGCGGGCCAGGTTGGTGGTCTGCACGCCCGAAGCCAGGCCGTACGGCGTGGAGTTGGCGAGTGTCACCGCCTCGTCCTCGGAGTCGAAGGGCTGTACGGTGAGGACGGGGCCGAAGATCTCCTCCTGGACGACTCGGGAGTCGTTGGACAGGCCGGTGATCACGGTGGGCTTGTAGTAGTAGCCGCCGCCCAGGTCGAGCCGTTCACCGCCGACGACGACCCGGGCGCCCTCCTTGCGGGCCAGTTCGACGTACTCCTCGACCTTCTTCAGGTGCTTCTCCCCCGCCATCGGCCCGACGACGGTGCCCGGATCGCTCGGGTCGCCGACGGGCACCCCGGCGACCGCCTCCGCGAGGATGCCGACCACGGTGTCGTGCACCGGCCGGGCGACCAGGAGCCGGGGTCCGGCCATGCAGAACTGGCCGGTGTTGAAGACGAAGCCCTTGATGATCGCGCCGACCGCCTTCTCGAGGTCGGCGTCCTCGAAGACGACGTGCGCGGCGTTGCCGCCCAGCTCCATCATCACGGTCTTGAGCCCTTCGCCCGCCACGCTCGCCACGTGCCGGCCGACCGCGGTGGAACCGGTGAAGGCGACCTTGTCGACGCCGGGGTTGCGCAGCAGCGCCTCGCCCGCCACCGGGCCCGTGCCGGTGACGACGTTGACCACGCCATCGGGGACACCGGCCTCCGCCAGCAGGTGGGCCATGTACAGGGCGCTGAGCGGGGTCTCCTCGGCGGGCTTGTGCACCACGGTGTTGCCGGCCGCGAGGGCGGGAGCGAGCTTGGAACCGGAGAGGATCAGCGGGAAGTTGAAGGGCGTGATGGCCGCGACCACGCCGAGCGGCTCGCGCCGGGTGTAGGCGAAGGCGCCCAGGGGGGTGTCGCGGGTAGCGCCGTCCTGGCTCTGCGCGAGGCAGGCGTAGTACTCGTAGTCGTTGGCCGCGTTCGTGACGTCCACGGCGCCGCACAGCGAGATCGGCTTGCCGACGTCCAGGCTCTCCAGGGCGGCGATCTCTTCGGCGTTGGCGCGGATCAGCTCCGCGACGCGGTGCAGCACGCGTCCGCGCTCACGGCCGCTCATCCGGGGCCACGGCCCGGAGTCGAAGGCCTCCCGGGCGGCGCGTACGGCGGCGTCGACGTCGGAGGCGGCCGCCTCGGCGACGGTCGTGATCACCTGGCCGGTGGACGGGTCGATGACATCCATGCGGGCGCCGTCCGCGGCCTCGCGCCACTGGCCGCCGATGAACAGCTGCCCGGGCTCGGTGTCGAAGGTGGTGGTCATGGCCCACTCCCCAGCGTAGTGATCGCCGAAAGTTCAATCAACAGGATTCCTGTTGGTCCGCAGTCTGATTACGGACAGGTTTCCTGTCAATGGTCTAGGGTGCACGCATGGTCGGTACACAGACACGCCCGTCGTTGCTCTACATGGTCAAGCAGGTGGAACTCGTGGTGCGCTCGCACCTGGACGAGCTGGTCAGGCCCGAGGGGATCACGGCCCTGCAGTACACGGCCCTCACCGTCCTGGAGCGCCACGACGGGCTGTCGGCGGCACAGCTGGCCCGGGACTCGTTCGTCACCGCGCAGTCCATGGCCGATCTCGTACGGTCACTGGAGAGCCGGGGCCTGGTGCGGCGGGAGCGCAACCCGCGCAACCGCCGGGAACTGCTGATCCTGCTGACCGACACCGGACGCGAGCTGCTGGCGAGGGTCGCCCCTCCGGTGCGGGAGCTGGAGGAGCGGATGGTCCGCGACCTCACGTCGCACCAGGCCGACCAGTTCCGTCAGGCACTGGCGAAGGCCTGGCACGCGTTGTCGTAGCTCTGCCGCGGCCGAACGAGGCTCCGCCGCGACCTTCACCGGCGACTCACCCTCAATTCGAAGACATATGTCAATCGAACATGCTCAAATTCACTCTACCGAGGGTAAGTTGCAGGCTGGTGCGAGGAGTTGGCGGGGGAGGCGATGTCGACGTGGGGCAGGATCCCGCACCGCTGACCCGGCATCTGCGCATCCACCGGGACCGCGGTCACACGGTGCTGGAGTTCCACGGTGAGATCGACATCCTCGCCGCGGTGGAGATCATCCCGTTCCTGGACTCCGCGACGATCCGGCGTGCCCCGCGCATCGTCATCGACCTGCGTCCGGTCGAGTTCTTCGACTGCTCCGGGCTGCGCCTGCTGTACCGGGCCCGGCGCCGCGTGCTCGCGCAGGGCGGCACACTGCATCTGGTGTGCACCCATCCGCTGACCCTGCGGATCCTGCGCCTGACCGGGCTGGCTGCCGTGCTGCCGCCCGCGGCGTCGCTCGAGGAGGTGCTGGGCGAGTCGGAGTCCGCCGGATCCTTGTAGCCCGTTCGGGACGCGGAAACGGAGAGCGGCGGGACCTGTCCGATCCGGGCAGGTCCCGCCGCTCTTCCAGGCGGCGCGAAAGCGCGTCAGAAGGACCTGCGTGCGCTCCTGCGCAGCACCACCAGACCCGCGATCACCAGGACCGCTCCGGCCGCGGCCGGCCACAGGTGCGCACCGGTCTCGGCCAGCCCGCCACCCGAGACCGACTGAGGCGCGATCCCCGGCGCGGTGGTGGAGGGCGCAGCGGCCGGGTCCGTGGAGGAGAGGGCGGACGGAGCGGCGGAGGTCGCCTCACCGATGGCGGGCGAGGTCTCCGCGGGACGCGTGGCCGCGCCGGTGGGGTGCCCTTCCGAGGCGCTGCGCGGCTCGGCGACCGCGCCACCGCCGGCCACCGACGGGGACGCGGGAACCCCGGGCGTCGCACCGCCGCCGGTGCCACCCGCGCCTGCGGCCGGTGCCGTGGAGCCCGGCGCGGTCGTCGAGGGCTGCGCCGGTTGCGGGCCGGGGGTGCCGGGGCCGTTTCCGGCGCCGTCACCGGGTGTGGCGGCCGGGGTGGATGCCGTCCCGCCGCCGGGTGCGGTGGTCGAGCCCGACCCGGCGTTGCCGCCGCCGGAGGGGGCGTCGGCGGACGGTGACGGCGTGTTCTGCGGCTGGTCGCCGGCGTCGCCACCGCACCGCTTGCCCGTGTTGACGCAGTCGACCACCTGGTTCATCAGCTCGTCGGTCATGACGTTGATGAAGTCGTCGTGGTCGGTGATCGGCTTGTGCAGCTGCTCGGGGAAGCCGTCCACCGCGTAGGCGTTCCTCACCCGGCCGTTCTCGACGACCGGCTGCGGCACGTCGTACACCAGACGCATCGTCAGCTGCGGGATCGCCTTGAAGCCGTTCGGGCAGGTGCCGCTCCCGTCGGCGAAGGCCACATGGGTACGGTGGTTGGCGCTGTCGATGTTCTGGCCGTCCCAGCAGCTCTGGAACGCGAACGACCGCACCACCTCGCTGCCCTGCGGGCAGATCGGGTACTTGTCCGTCAGCTGCACCTTGTCCTCGAAGCCGGTGCAGCTCCAGTGCGCGTTGGCGTTCTTGGGGCCGTTGGTGAAGGCCTTGGCGTCACCGGTGATGATCCGCAGGAACCGGGGCATGGCCACGACCTTGCTCGTCGGACTGCCGGCGAACCTGATCTCGGCCTGCCGGGCCACCAGGATCCGGCCGACGTTGCCTTCCTTGCCGCCGCCGTCGGCGTTCTGGTCGAAGTCCTGCGTGCCGTCCTGCACACGGAGCACCGGCCAGTAGTACGACGACTTGTCCTGCTGGTTCTGGCAGCTGGTCTGCGCCGCTGCGAAGGTGTCGTTGGTGGCGAAGGCGTCGTTCGACTGGTTGCCGACGTAGTCGTGAAGGTGGTGCGCGCCGTTCTTCACGCCGGGCGCAACGATCACGTTGTCGGTGTTGTGGTTCTTGTTCTCGTTGACACCGCACTTGGTCTCGAACGAACCGGTGGAGCCACCGGCCTGCTGAACGGGCTTGACCACGTTCGGCTGCACGGTCCGGATGTCCACGAAGTCGGAGGCGACGGGCCCGCCCGTGCCCGTCTGACCGCCGTTGCCCTGCCGGCCGCCGTCGTTCTGACCGTTGCCGCTCTGCTGCCCGCCGCTGTTCTGGGCGTTGCCGTCGTTGCTCTGCTGTCCGCCGTTCTCACTCTGGCCGCCGGCCGAGGGCTGCGCCCGGTCGGCCGGTACCCCCGTGCACGCGGCCATGCCGTCGATCGCGCCGGGGGCGGTGCCGCCCGCCCGCTGGTAGTCGGTCCTGATCCGGTCGATCACCGCGGCGCGCTGGTCCTTGAGCGGGCCGAGGATGGAGTTCTGGACGTAGTCGGTGTCGTCCGCCTGCGCCTGGCGCGTCGCCCCCAACCGGTCGTAGGCCTCGGTGATCTGCTGGTCCAGGGTCGCGAGTTCCGCGTCGACCTGCGGCTTCGCCGCGCCCGGCACGTCGGTCAGCTTCTGGCCGACGTCCGGGCAGTCGATGGTGACGGTTCCGGCGGCAAGGACCCGGTCGCCGCCGCCCTGTTCCGAGCCGCCCCAGCCGCCCTCGGTCGCCGAGGCGTAGACGTTCGCCGCCACCAGCCCCCCTCCGCCCAATATCAGCGCGACCGCTGCAAAGGTCGCGCGTCGTGCGCCCGTCGGACGTCTACGCGAATTGCGTCTCAAGGCAGTGCTCCTACACGTCATGGCCGGCTCGGCATGGTAAGCCCCCTCCCGGTACGTGGCTAAACCCGGCTGTGTTCAACCGCACCGGAAATTCACAGCGACCTCATGGCCGCGCCGTTCGCCTCCCCAGCCGCGCAACCCCGCGTTCGACCAAGGCATCTGGCGGGCAACCGCTTGTCAGAAGGGAGGACTGTCGAAATGACGACGTCCACGAAGCAGGCACCCTCATCGGTGGCCGCGAGGCGGCGGATGCCCGGCTGGGGCAAGGCCGTCGTCGCGCTCGTCGCCCTGCTCGCGGTGTTCTTCGCCGGGCTGCGGCTGAGCGTGTTCCCGGGGCTGCGCGACCTGTTCGGCACGGACACGCACGACCGGTCCGGACCCGCACTGCTGAAGTCCATCCAGGACATGAGCCGTTACCAGGCCGCCTCGGGGAACTTCCAGGTGGTCGTGGACCTGGAGAAGGACTCCAGGTTCCTGCCGTCGGCGATCCGCGGCACCCGCACCCTGTACGTCGGCGCGGGCACCGTCGACGCCTACGTCGACCTCGGCAAGGTCGGCGAGCAGGACGTCAAGGTCAACGGCGACCGCACGTCCGCCTCCATCCGGCTCCCTCACGCCGCCCTGGGCAAACCCGCGCTCGACCCCGACCGCTCGTACGCCGTCTCCAAACAGCGCGGTCTGCTCGACCGCATCGGCGACTTCTTCTCGGACAACCCCGGCAGTGAGCAGGCCGTGCAGAAACTGGCCGTCCAGCACATCGCCGAGGCCGCGAAGGAGAGCGAACTGACCGGCCGCGCCGAGACGAACACCGCCGGCATGCTCGACGGACTGCTCAAGTCCCTCGGGTTCAAGGAGGTGAAGGTCTCCTACGGCACCTGAGCCCCCACCCTCTGTCCGGGGCTCTCAGCCGGACAGGACGGCCGGCAGGGCGAGCAGCCCGAGCAGGGCCGTCCCCATCAGGACCCAGGCCACGTAGTCCCCGATGTGCCCGGACTGCAGCCGGCGCAGCGGCAGCGTCCACGCCCGGGCGGCGAGCAGTCCGGGACGGACGACGGCGAGTGCGGCCAGGGTGAGGGCGAGGACCGTGGAGGCGAGCCCCAGAAGGACGCCGGCCACGGTCCAGTGGACCGAGACGACCGCACCGCCCGAGCCGGCCTCGTTCACGGAGCGCGCCACGGTCTGCGCGAAGCCCGGGACGACGCCCACCGCGAGCGACGCGGCGAGCAGCACGGCGGGCACGGCCGTCATGGTGTCCGGGATGCGGCGCAGCCGGTGCCGGGTCTCGGGTTCCTCTCCGGTGCCGGTGGTCTCGTACGACGCGTCGAGCCGTGGCTGAGGGCCTAGCCCGTAGAAGACGCGGGCGGCGACCCGCAGGACCGCGCCTCCCGTCACCGCGGACACGCCGACGTAGAGGACGGTCAGCGGCCCGCCCGCCTCCTCCAGGACCGCCTTGCCGAGGGAGGTGCCGAACGGGGGCAGCCCGGCGAGTGCGAGTCCTCCGAGCACGAACATCACCGCGACGCCGCGCAGCGGACGGCCGCTGCCGTGCAGCGCCGCCTCGTCGACGCAGCCGAACCGGTCGAGCAGGAGGCCGGTGCAGGCGAACAGGGCGGCCTTGGCTCCGGCGTGGCCCAGGATGTACAGGGCGACCCCGTCGTCCGCCTCGGGCACGAGTGTGCCGACACCGACGAGGAACAGCCCCATGTGGGCGATGGTCGAGCAGGCGAGGAGACGTTTGATGTGCCGCTGGTGCCAGCACATGACCGCGCCGACGACGCCGGTCAGGATGCCGAGGACGACCAGGGCCCGCTCCAGGTCGGCCGCGGGAATCCCGCCGGGCCCCGAGAAGACGGTGGTGTAGACGCGCCAGACCCCGTACAGGCCGAGTTCGACCATGACGCCGGACAGCAGCATGCACACCGGGGTGGGTGCGACGGCGTGCGCGTCGGGCAGCCAGAAGTGGAACGGCGCCGCGGCGGCCTTGACCAGCAGCCCGGTCAGGACGAGGACGAAGGCGGCGAGGGTCAGCGCGTCGGGTCCGCCGTGGGCGTCGAGCCCGCGTCCCAGCTTGGTCATGGCGAGTTCGCCGGTGCGCGCGTAGAGCAGTCCGATGCCCATGAGCATGGCGTACGCGCCCAGGGAGTTGATGACGCCGAAGGTCAGGCCGCCCTGGACGGCCTTGGCCTCCTCCACCCGGTAGCCGGTCAGGGCGTAGGCCGCGGCGCCCATCAGCTCGAAGAACACGAACGCGTTGAACAGGTCGCCGGTGATCGAGAAGCCGCACATGCCGCCCTGGAACAGCAGCAACAGGGCGGGGTAGGAACCGGCGTGCCCGCGGGGCGGTTCCTCGAAGTAGCGCCAGGAGTACACGAGGGCGGCCAGCGTCAGCGCGGAGGCGAGAGCGGCCATCCCGAGCCCGGGGCCGTCCCCGACGAGGACGATGCCGACGCTCTCCCCGCCCACGGGCGTCCAGCCGCCGACCCATTCGGTGAGCGGCGGCGAGGAGTTGAGGAGCAGCCAGACGCCGAGTGAGGCGGTGCCGGCCGCCACGGCGCACCCGGCGCTCTCGGCGACGACGCGGGGCAGCCGGCGTCCGCAGGCGACCAGCGCTCCGGCACCGAGCAGCGGGACTGCGACGAGCAGCGGCAGCAGGTGGTTCATCAGCCGCGCAACTCCCGCAGTTCGTCGGGGTCGACCGTGCCGTGACGCTTGGCGACCTGCATGACGAGAGCGAGCAGCAGGGCGGTGACGGTGGCGCCGACGACGATGTCGGTGAGGGTGAGCGCCTGTACGACCGGATCCACGACCGGCCGTGAGCCGGGCTTGAGGTCGGAGAAGACGGGCGCGGTGCCGCCGTCGCGGTAGCCGACGGCGAGCAGCAGGACGTAGGTGGCGGACTGGCAGACGGCGAGGCAGCCGACCGCGTGGATCAGGTTGCGGCTGGTCGCGAGGCCGTAGCAGCCGGACAGAAAGATCCAGACGGCCACGAGGTACGGCAGTACGCTCATCGGTTCCCCTCCTCCTCGATTTCGACGGCCTGGTCCAGGAAGCGTGCGAGCAGGACGACGATCGCGCAGGTCACCTCCATGCCGATGGCGGCGTTCAGCACCGGTACGGTGCCGCCGGAGGACAGCGTGTTGAACGTGCCGTACGGCAGCAGGGTGTTGGCGAGGAACGCCGTGCCGGCGAGAACGCCCGCGAACCCCGTCACGAGGTAGCCCGAGGCGGAGAGCGCGTCACCGATCTCGTACAGGCCGATCGGCCGGATGCGTTCCAGGGCGTGGTAGTCGGCGCCGAGGTAGAGCAGGTGCAGGCCGGTCGCTGCGACGACTCCGCCCTGGAAGCCGCCGCCGGGGCTGAGCTGGCCGTGCGCGATGACGTACAGGCCGGTGAGGACGGCGACCGGCAGCACGATCAGCGCGTAACGGCGGACGGGTGACGCGACCGCCTCCGGTTCGGGCGTGGCGCGTTTCTCGTCGCGGGTCTGGCGGAGCAGGACGACCGTGCCGAGGACGGACGCGAACAGGATGCTCATCTCTCCGAGCGTGTCGAAGGCGCGCAGGTCGAAGTTGACGGAGGCGATGGTGTTTGCGGTCTGCCGGGACAGAGAGGCGTGGACGGCCCGGTCGCCATAGGGGTGCCAGGAGCCGCCGAAGGAGGGCAGGCCGAGGCAGGCGGCGACGAGGAGGGCCGCGAGGCAGGCGCCGCCGAGAACCAGCACGATCATGCGGGCGCGCCGCGTCACCGCTCATCCCCCTTCCCGTCCTTGGGTTTCCTCCTGACCTTGCGCACCGAGAGCATGATCAGCAGCGGGGTCACCGCGGACCCCACCGCGAGTTGCGACAGGCCCACGTCGGGCGCCTGCACCACCGTGAACAGCACGGCCAGACACAGGCCGAGCAGTGCGAGGACGAGGGCCTGGCGGGCGGGGTCGCGGGTGGCGACGGCCGCGGTCGCCGAGGCGGCGACGAGCAGCAGGGCGACGACGATCAGCGGGTCATCCACGGTGACTCCCGAATCCGCCCGCGAGCGCTCGGGAGGCGATGAGGTTGCCGCTGATCAGCAGTGCCCCGACGACCAGCAGCTTGACCATCGCCCGCCCGGGTCCGGTGACGGCGCACAGCACCAGCACCACCACGGCCCCGTATCCCGCGACGGCGAGGGTGATGCCCCAGGCCTGCGGCGGGTCCTCGGCCAGTTCCCCGGCGAGCAGCCGGGCGAAGACGAGGGTGCCGACCGGCCCCAGCAGGGCCAGCAGAAGCGCGAGGTCGACGTACGACGTGCGCCCGAACCCCTGGGACAGCAGCAGCAGTCCGGGGCAGGCGACCGCGCTGGAGAGGTTCTGGGCGACGACCCGGCGGCGCAGCGGTCCGGTCGAGACACCCCACACCGTGGCACCGACGCCCGCGCCGAGAGCGATCGTTGCCGTGAGCGTCCAGCCGTTCACCGGGCGCCCACCGCCCGTCGTGCGGCGCGCGCGGCGACGGCGCCCACGAGTGCGGCCGACGCGCCGACGGCCCACTCCAGGGTGTCGACCGAGCTGATGAGAACGATCCAGAGCACGGTGAGGCCGCCCCACCAGAGGACGATCTCCAGGGCGGCCCGGAATGTCGTACGCGCGTCCATGCACCGCCTCCGTCCACCGTCGCCATGGAATGTCCGGAATGTCATCCAAGCACCGTGCGTGCCCCGGGAGGTGGCGGCGCGCGCGAGTGGCTGCTGCTCGGAGTGCCCCACGAACGGGCGGGGAAACCGATGGCGGTATGCCTCAGGCTCATCAGTGGTGAACGGCTGTCCCGGCTTGCGCACCGCCGGGCTTCGATGGCACGGCAGCGGGTAATCAGCTTCGCCTGGAACGTAGTTGACACGGGAGGACGCGATGGCACATCCGGCGTTGCGCGCACTGGCCGCCAGGTCCGGTCTCCGCCGGGCCCCGGCGGCGCCTGAGCGGGAACGGCGGCCGCTGCCGCTTCCCCTGCGGCTGCTGGCCATGGCCCTGGCCTTCGTGGCGATGGTGGCGTTCGCCGCCGCGCTGGCCCGGCTCACGCTGGAGCCGTCGCCCGCGTCGCGGGCGCTGGTCCACAGCAATCTGCATCCGGGGCGGTCCCTGCGCGCCTATCTGGAGCAGTCCGGGGCGCGCGACGCCGTGCGGCAGATCGGCGGAAACGTACTGCTCGGCGTGCCGTTCGGGATCCTGCTGCCGGTACTGGCCCCCGGGGCGCGGGGCATCCTGCGCGTGGGCTTCGTCACCGCGTGCGTGATGCTGCTGGTCGAACTCGTGCAGGGCGCGGTCGTCACGGGGCGGGCCTTCGACATCGACGACGTCATCCTCAACACCGCGGGCGCGCTGCTCGGCCATCTGCTGGTGGGGCGCCGGCTGGGGCGGGCCGTGCATGCGCGCAGGCCGCGCAGGCCGCGCAAGGCCTGAGACGGCGGCCTCACGCCGAGTCGTCGCAGTGGGTCGTCTTACCGGCTAGTGCGGCGTCCAGTGGAACTTGCCGCCGCCCACCCAGCGGACCAGATCCGGGTCGTCGCAGTCGTGGACCAGGACGCCCGCCTGCGCGGCGAGCGCCAGCACGTCGGTGATCGAGTGCGCCGAGCCGACCACCTCGCCGTCGACCTCCACGATCCGGAACGGCGGGTCGCCCGGCTGCACCCCGAGCACCACGATCCGCGGACGGGAGATGTGGGGACTCGCGATTTCGGTCATGCAATCGAGGGTAGAGCGGTCCGGGCGCCGGGGCGGCCGGACGCGCCCGTCGTGCGGGCCGCACCCGGCTGGGCAACGCTTGAGGAGGAAGGTGCCGATGGACCCCGTGACAGCGCTGGACCGGATCGCGTTCCTGCTGGAGCGGGCCCAGGCCCCCACCTATCGCGTACGGGCCTTCCGCACCGCGGCCGCCGTGGTGGCCGCCCTGCCCGGGGACGAGGTCGCCGAGCGCGCGGCCGCCGGGACGCTGGAGTCGCTCAAGGGCATCGGGCCCACCACCGCCCAGGTGGTGCGGGAGGCGGTGGCCGGGCAGGTCCCCGGCTACCTGGAGAAGCTGGAGCAGGAGGGCGGGGCCGCGCCGAAGCGGGGCGGCGAGCGGCTGCGGGCGCTGTTGCGCGGCGACTGCCATCTGCACTCGGACTGGTCGGACGGCGGCAGCCCGATCGAGGAGATGGGCCGCACGGCGGCGCGGCTCGGACACGAGTGGGCGGCGCTCACCGACCACTCCCCCAGACTCACCGTCGCCCGCGGGCTGTCCGCGGAGCGGCTGCGTGAGCAGCTGGACGTGGTCGCCGCGCTGAACGAGGAGTGGGCGCCCTTCCGGCTGCTGACCGGCATCGAGTGCGACATCCTCGAGGACGGCTCACTGGACCAGGACCCGGAACTGCTGGACCGGCTCGACGTCGTGGTCGTGTCGGTGCACTCCAAGCTGCGCATGGACGCGCGCTCGATGACCCGCCGCATGATCGCGGCCGTCCGCAATCCGCTGGCCGACGTGCTCGGCCACTGCACCGGAAGGCTGGTCACCGGGCGCGGGCGCCCGGAGTCGGAGTTCGACGTGGACGCGGTGTTCGCCGCGTGCGCCGAGTCCGGTACGGCCGTGGAGATCAACAGCCGGCCCGAGCGGCTGGACCCGCCGCGGCGGCTGCTGCGCCGGGCGGTCGAGGCGGGAGCGCTGTTCGCGATCGACACCGACGCCCACGCGCCCGGGCAACTGGACTGGCAGATCAACGGCTGCGCCCGGGCCGAGGAGTGCCGGGTGCCCACGGACCGTGTGGTCACCACCTGGAGCGCCGAGGAGTTGCTGGCCTGGACCCGGGAGCGGCGGGTTCCCGCGCGTGTGGCCGGCGCGGCGCGTGGTACCCGGCCCCCTACGTGAGGGAGGAGAGGACCGAACATGGGACGGGCGGCGGTGTTCGACGTGGACGGCACCCTCGTCGACACGAATCATCTGCATGTCACGACGTGGTGGGAGGCGTTCCGGCAGGCGGGTCACCAGGTGCCGATGCACGCCATCCACCGGGCGGTGGGGCTCGGCTCCGAGGACCTGATCGCCCATCTGCTGGGCGGGCGGGACCGGGACGAGATCGACATGCTGGTGGCCGCGCACACGACGCTGTACGGCACGTACTTCGACCGTCTGCCGCCGCTGAAGGACGCCGGGCGGCTGCTGCGCCGGCTCGACCACGACGGCTGGAACGTCGTGCTCGCCACCTCGGCGAGCGGGCGCGAGCTGTCGGCGCTGAGGCGGGCGATCGGGGCGGACGACGCGATCGCGGCGACGGCGAGCGCGGACGACGTGGCGGCGGGCAAACCGGCGCCTGAGCCCGTGGAGCATGCCCTGGAGCTGGCCGGGGTGCCGCCCGAGCAGGCGGTGTTCGTGGGCGACACGGTGTGGGACATGCGGGCCGGGACACGGGCCGGAGTGACGTGCGTCGGCCTGTTGTCCGGGGGCATACCGAGCGCGGACCTCCAGGAGGCCGGGGCGCGCGCCATCTACCGGGATCCGGCTCATCTGCTGGCGATGCTCGGGGGCAGTCCGCTGGCCCCGGATACGTAGTCGGCGGACCGCAGGCATCGCGCAGTGACGCACATCACCTCCGGCGGCTGGATTTTCCGGAACACCGACCGGTAGTTTCCTGTTGAACAAGCCGTGGGAGCGCACGGGACAGTGTCCCCGGGCCTCACCTTCCGCCCACAGGGACGATCGTTCGGCTGAAGCCCTGTGGAGCATCTCGCCGAGAGGCGACCGCCGTGCGCGCCCACCACAGGCTGCCCCGACCGGCATTCCCCCGTCCGGTCGGGGCTTTTCCCTGCCCGGCACGCCCGGTTCCCCGCACTCCCTGGGACGGCGACCGATGCCCCGTAGGCGATGCCCCGGTAGGCACGGCACCGGCTTGACCTCGAGCGCGCTCCAATTCGTAGCGTCCTCGCATGACCACTGCACAGCACAGGATCGGGTCGGGTTTCGACGCCAAGAGCACCGCCGACGACGTACTTCGGGGCATCGACCTCAACGGCAAGCTCGCGGTGGTGACGGGCGGCTACTCGGGGCTCGGTCTGGAGACGACTCGGGCGCTCGTCAAGGCGGGCGCCCAGGTGGTGGTCCCGGCGCGGCGCCGGAACGTGGCTCAGGAGGCTCTGGCGGGGCTCGACCGCGTGGAGGTGGACGAGCTCGACCTCGGTGACCTTCAGAGCGTGCGAGGGTTCGCCGAGCGGTTCCTCGCGTCGGACCGCACCATCGACATCATGATCAACAACGCCGGGATCATGGCCACCCCCGAGACACGGGTGGGACCCGGCTGGGAGGCGCAGTTCGCCACGAACCACCTCGGCCACTACGCGCTCGTGAACCGGTTGTGGCCGGCGATCGCACCGGGCGGGGCGCGAGTCGTGTCCGTGTCGTCGGCCGGACACCACAGGTCCGGGATCCGCTGGGACGACCTGCACTTCAAGCAGGGGTACGACAAGTGGGAGGCGTACGGCCACGCGAAGACCGCGAACGTCCTGTTCGCCGTGCATCTGGACCGACTGGGCCGCGAGGACGGCGTCCGCGCCTTCTCGCTGCACCCCGGCGGGATCCTCACTCCGCTGCAGCGTCACCTCGCCAAGGAGGAGATGGTCGAGCGCGGCTGGATCGACGAGACGGGCGCCCTGGTGGACCCGGACGCCTTCAAGACACCCGAACAGGGTGCGGCCACCCAGGTGTGGGCGGCGACCTCACCCCGACTGGCAGGCATGGGCGGGGTGTACTGCGAGGACTGCGACATCGCGGAGCCCGCACCGGCGGACGGCGGCCGCAGCGGGGTGAAGGACTGGGCGATCGATCCGGAGCAGGCGGCGCGCCTGTGGGAGGTGTCCGCGGACCTCACGGGCGTCGACGCGTTCGCGTCCGGCTCCTGAGAAGGAGGAGTCGGGCCGCTCGGCGCCCGTGGGCCCGACCGCGCCACCGGCCCGTGGAGCCCTTTTCGCTCCGGGGCCGGCGGCGCAGCCGGTACGTCGGGGACGAGGCGGTCAGTCCGGGGACTCGTCCGGTACGGGGCCCTCGGGGTGGACGGAACCCGCGTGCGGGGCGCCCTGCCTGCCGGTGCCCGCCTCGTCCGTGTCGGGGACGTCCGGGGCATCGGCGCCGCCCTTTGCGGGGCGGGCGTCCCACCGGTCCTCACCCCCATGGGCCTGCTGGTCCGGCATGTCCCGCGGGACCGGCTCCACGGTCTCGCCGGGACCCTCATACCCGTGCTCGGTCACGGCGATCACTCCATTTCTCTCATTGCCGGCATGACGGGCCCCGCGCGGAGCGAGGCCCTTCCGGCGAGGCGCCGAGTACCGCGGGAAGGGTCCGCGAAACCGGCGGTGCGCGGTTGACCAGGGGAATCCTCAGGTGGCGGAGGGTGACGGGTGGCCGTGACCGACGGGGCCCCTCCGCCGCGGGGCCACGGCAACCCCGCGGCGGCAACCCTTCGGCGCCGTCACCCGGCCGCGTACACGTCCTCGACATAACGCCCCGACGCGATCAGCTCGTCAAGCCACCGTCCGGAGTCACCGCGCGGCACCCGCTCGGCGTGCAGCGCCCGGAACGCCTCGCGCACGCCCGGAGCCATACGGGAGCCGTCCCCGCACACGTAGACGCGGGCCCCGGCATCGAGCAGCCGCCACACCTCGTCGGCCTCGGCGGCTATGCGGTGCTGCACGAAGGAGACCCCGTCGACGGGCGCCGCGCTGAACGCGGGACGCAGCGAGACCGCACCGACGGCCTCGGCGGCCCGCAACTCCTCGGCGTGCAGGAAGTCCGCGTCCGGCGCGTCACAGCCGAAGTAGCAGACGGCCGGGGCGAGCCGGGCGCCGTCGGCCAGTGCCCGCACCCGGTCCGCGATCGCACCGCGGAACGGGGCGAGTCCGGTACCGGCCGCGATCATGACGACCGGACCCGAGTGGTCGACGCGGAAGGCCTCACGGCAGGGCTGGAGGCGTGCCAGGACGGTGTCGCCGGGCTCGACCG
Organism: Streptomyces sp. NPDC001796; assembly: GCF_042892355.1. Taxonomy (NCBI): domain Bacteria; kingdom Bacillati; phylum Actinomycetota; class Actinomycetes; order Kitasatosporales; family Streptomycetaceae; genus Streptomyces; species Streptomyces sp. NPDC001796. Next base: position 168,303 of record NZ_JBIAUC010000011.1, read on the forward strand.
CGGCCAGGTGCCCGGAGCCGACGCCACGGTAGGTGCCGTTCCCGGAACGGGCCGGGGCGTCGAGGAGCGAGACCATGAGGTCGATGTGACCGGGGTCGGCCGCGGGCGAGGAGGACACCGAGTAGTGCCGGGGGCGCAGCGGCGTGAGCAGGTCGAGCAGCGTCGGCCAGTCGAGGGCACCGCGCAGGGCCGGGTACGCCTCGAGGACCTCGACGAGTGTGCGCGGGTCGTCGGTGAGGGCCGCCAGTGCGGCACGTTCGGGAGGGCACGGGTTGGCGGCGGCGAGCACGGCCAGCTGGTCGGCGTTCGGGCGCTCCAGCAGTTCCACGTGGCGAGCGAGGAGCTGACGTATCGTCAGTGGCCGGTCCACGGCCAGGCCGTCACGCCGTGGGCGGGCCGCGCGGATGTCCAGGACGGTGTCCAGGTCCACGCCGAGCGCGGTGGCGGCCCGCTCGATGAGCGCCTTGTCGTTGACGGGCAGCACGGCCACGTGATCGCCGGTGCGGTAGGTCGTGCCGTCGGGCAGTGCGAGGCGCACGAACCGCTTGAGCCGGGGATGGCCGGGCGCGGTCAGGTCGTATGCCTCGGTGACGGTCATCGGAACCAGGTCGTGCCGCTCGGCGAGCGCGTGCAGGGGGCCGCCGGTGAGGGTCCGGACCTCGTAGGCCCGCGCCGGCTCCGCGGCGGCGGTGGCGTCCGGGTCGCCGTAGCGCTCCAGGAGGGCGGTGCGCAACCGCGCCGTGAAGGCGCGGACGGTGCCACCGAGGTCGCCCGAGGCGTCGGCCGCCGCGCGGTCCAGCAGGCGGGTACCGCCGAGTTCGGCCAGGCGTTCGTCGATGCGGGTCGGGACGTGCTGGTAGGTGGCGGCCCAGGTGCAATCGCCGACGCCGAGGACGGCATAGGTGACGTCCGTGGCGTCGGCCGCGTTGTCGGACAGCCAGGCGGCGAAGGCGACGGCGTCGTCCGTGGGCTGCCCGTTGTAGGAGGCGGCGCTGATCACGACGGGACGGTCGGTGGGCAGCCCACCGGCGTACGCGTCGAGGGGTGCCACCTCGGTCTCACAGCCGACGGCGGCGGCCTCGTCGGCGAGTCGGCCTGCGAAGTCACGGCACGTGCCGTAGTTGCTGCCGTGCAGGAAGAGTGCGCGGGTGCCGGGGCGTACGCGGGCGGGCAGGGTGGTGTCGTCGGGCGCCGACTCCGTACGGGGCCGGTGGGCGCCCGGCAGGGGCGGGTGCGTCCGGTCGGCGGCGGTGCGGGACGACAGGGTGAGGGTGAAGTCCTCGGGCTTGAGCGTGAGGGTCTCCTTGACCGTGAGCCGGTAGTCGGCGTGGTCGTGGAAGCGGTAGCGGTGCACCAGCATCGCCAGCAGCATGGTCGCCTCGTGCAGCGCGAACTGGCGGCCGATACAGGCGCGTTCACCGGTGCCGAACGGCTTGTAGGCGTGCGGTGAGCGGGCGGCCTCGGCCTCGGGTGTGAAGCGGGTGGGGTCGAACAGTTCGGGGTTGTCGCCCCACACCGGCTGCCGGTGCAGCATCGGGGTGAGGACGGTGACGGACTGGCCGGCGCGCAGCGGGATGCGGCCGCCGAGCAGGGTGTCCTCGCGGGCGTGCCGGCCGAAAGCGGCGGCGGTCGGCCACAGTCGTAGCGCCTCGTTGAGCACCTGGCGGGTGTAGGTGAGCCGTCCGATCTCGTCGTACGTCGGTTCCGGGTCGGCGGCGTCGCCCCACAGGGCGTCGACCTCCCGCTGGACGAGCTGGAGCACGGCCGGGTTCTTGGCGAGGTGGTACAGGGCGAACGACATCGCGCCGGAGGTGGTCTCGTGGCCGGCGATCAGGAAGGTGATCACCTGGTTGCGGATGTTCGCGGCGTCCAGGGTGGTGCCGTCGGCCGGGTGCCGCGCCGTGAGCATGAGGCCGAGCAGGTCCTCCGCCTCACCCTGCCCGCCGTCCGCCCTGCGCGCGGCGATGACGTCGTCGACGACCCGGGCGAGGTGGGCGGCGTCGTCGCGGAATGCCGCGTCCGCCGCCGTGTGGTCGTCGCCGGGCAGCCGGCCGAGCCGGGTCATGCTCCACTCCAGGCACCGGACCATCGACTCGACGAAGGGGTGCGGCTCGTCGCGTTCGAAGGAGCCGAAGTCGTAGCCGAAGCCGGCGAGCCCGATGGTGTCGAGGGTCATGCGCGTCATGTCGTCGGGGACGTTCACCGGCCGGCCCTCGCGGCCGGCCCGGTCCCAGGACGCGATCAGCCGGCGCGCCACGCGCAGCATCACCGGGTGATAGGTGCGCATCGAGCCGAGGGCGAAGGCGGGCATCAGGATGTCGTGGGCCCTGGCCCAGTTGGGCTCGTCGTTGTACGCGGTGAACAGGCCGTCCCCGGCGAACTCGCGGACGTTGCGCAGGGCGGGGCCGACGGCCTTGGCGAAGCGGGCCTCGTCGGCGAGGTCGGTGACCAGGTCGAGGTCGGCCACGAACAGCACGTCGCGCCCGTGCAGCCGGCGCACCAGCACGGGACCGTACCGGCGCATCAGCTCCATGGCCTGCTGGATCGGGGTGTGGCCGGGGCCGGTGTCGGAGATGTCGGCCACGGGGACGCCGTGCGGGGTGCCGATGGTGGTCTGCTGGTGCGCGGTGTGGGGCATGACGCGACAACTGCCTTTCGCGGTGCGGAACTCCTGCCACCAGCTTGGTCGCCGGCTGCCTGGGGCCCGTGCCGTGCGACTACACGAATCCGCAGTGGAAAGAGCCGGCCGGGCCTTGCCAAGCCGGCCGTGGTGCGCAAGAAGGCGTTGCCGGACACCACCTAGGGCCGACCGGTCGATCTCGGCCCTCTCATGCGGGTCGCGGGACCCGGCCCCTCGTGCGCGCGCCTAGGATCCGGGGCCGTGGCGAAGACGTTCGAAGAAATCGTGGAGATGCAGCGCGCGGCGAAAGAGGCCCAGGTGCGGACCGCCGGACTGCGCGAGAAGTACGGCCCGCCCACCGCCACGCCGTGGACCAAGCAGCAGACCGACACGTACGAGACCGCCTGGCGGGCCTGGCGCGACCTCGACCGGGACCTTCAGGCCGAGCTCACCGAGTACGCGAAGTCCCACGGCCGGACGCGCGCCGAGGTCGAGGCGGAGGTGCTGGCACAGGCGGAGGAGCCGCCTGAGAGCGCCTAGTGCCCCGGCAGGCAACGGCGGCCCGGCCTGCTGTCATCTGCGAGCGAGATCGGTCCGCCAGTCGTTGGATGTGGCCCACTGCCCCTTGGGGTACTCGAAGTCGACCGGTCCGAGCAGTTCGAAGCCGGCCTTGCGGCAGACCGCGTTGGAGGCCGGGTGGTCCACGCTCGGGAACGCGTGCAGATACCGGTGGGTCCCGGTGGCTCGTGCCGCCTCGACCACAGCGCGGGCCGCCCGGGCGGCGAGGCCCCGTCCCTGGAACTCGGGCAGCACGCCCCACCCGGTCTCCCACACCGTCGCATCACGCCACGACCGCTCCCAGAAGCCGATCGACCCCACCGTCCGGCCGCTGTCCGCCAGCGTGATCCGGTACATCCGGCCCGCTTCGAGAGCGAGATAGCGCCGGTGCCGCGCGGCGAGGCGCTCCTCGGTCTCGGGGCCGCCCAAGTGCTCCGTCATCTCAGGGCTGTTGGTCCTGCGCAGCAGCCAGAAGTCGTCCTCGGCCCAGGGCTCGAGCCGTACCTGTAGCGCGTCCGTGGTGTCCATGGCGCTCACCTTAGGGCCGGGGTCTGACAACGACTCCGCACCACCCGGCGTCATGCCTGTGACCTGGGTGTCTATCGTTGGTCGCGGAACGTGGTGAGGGAGCGTGATGGACTCGGAACCTCAGGCCTCGGTCGTGTGGCGGAACCGGGCGCTGACGCTCTTCGACCGGATCCCGATGCCGGTCGCGGTGTGCGACGTGCACGGGGCGATCGTGCTGGCCAATCCGGCGATGGCCACCGAGTGGGGTGCGACACCGGGAGGCCTGCGCGGGCGGAACGTGCTGGACCGGTTCCGTCCGCAGGAGCCGACCCAGATCGAGCGCATCGCGCAGGCCCTGCGATTACGGCACCGTTCGCGCTACCCGGTGTCGGTGTGCTGGGACGCCGCCGACGGGGTCCGGCGCCATGGTGAACTGACCGCCGACCCGGTCAGCGACTCGGTCGAGGCGATGCCCGCGCTGCTGGTCCTGGTACGCGTGCTGGGCGAGTGCCCGAAGCCGGACCGGGCGGCCGCCGCCCCGCCCGCCAGCCCCGCCGAGGCCCGCATCCTGGTGCTGCTGGCCGGCGGCGCCACCACGGCCCGGGCGGCGCGCGAGACCGGGCTCACGGTGGACGGCGTCACCTACCATCTGCGGCGTCTGTCGCAGCGGTGGGGCGCGGCGAACCGTACGGAGCTGGTGGCGCGCGCCTATGCGCTGGGCGTGCTCATGCCCGGGGTGTGGCCGCCGGAGGCGGCCGGCTGCTGAGCCGCGGGCCGCACCGCACCCCCGTCCGTACCGGCCGTCCGGGCCGTCCCCGCCCCCTCCGGCGCGCCGAAGCGCGCCAGGCAGTGCCACACCATCTTCAGGTCCTGCGGCACGTACCGGCACGTGCGCACCGCATCACCGATGATCCTCGGATCGAGGCGCCCGTCCTCGGCGATCCGCTCCCCCAACTCGACGTACTGAGGGCCGCGGTAGTCCGCGTGCCGGCGCAGCTGCGCCACGGAGAGCCGGTACCCGGGGTGCCACTCCACGGCGCACGGCAGCCGGCGGGCAGCGGCCTCGACGGGGGTGCCGCAGTGGCTCGCGTCCAGGACCAGCGCCTCCACGTCCCGTTCCAGCAGGACCGGGCCGTGCACATGGACCTCGATGTAGTCGTTCAGGGCGTCCTGGCGGTCGGCCCCGGCCAGCTCGACCAGGTGCATGCCCGCGGCCACCCCGAAGTGGCGCGGCTCGGCCGCGCTGTCCGGGTAGCAGAACGTGGCCCGCTCCAGCGTGGGGGCGGTCAGCCGGAAGTGCGAGGAGCCGAAACGGGGCGCCGCCCCGACCACCTGGTGGCGGAAGTTGAGCGCGCCGTACACCGGCCGCTGCTGCGCGGGCCCGGTGTCGTAGGCGCCGCCGAAGATCCGGCTCTCCCAGCGCCAGCGGTCACCGCCGGGGTGCGCGGTGAGCCCCCCGTTGCTGGTGCCGGTGACGAACTGCGAGCGGTACGCGCCGTCCACGACCAGCGCCCGCAGGATCGGCCGGCCGTCACGCCCGAGCCGGTCGGGGTGGAAGTTGAAGGTCAGCCGCAGGTCCCGGGGTACCGGGGGACCCGAGGAGAGAGCCGCCACGTGCCGCAGCGCCCGTTCGGCCGCCGTACCGGCGCCGGATCCGGCTCGCTCGTCTCCCCTGAAATCCATTGGCCACCCCCCATGGAGCCGAGTACTTTAGGCAAAAACCTAGGGCCCCTAGGCTCAGGCTTCCGTTCCGTACCGTGCAAGGACTCCTCATGAGATCGCTCACCGAGCAGGACATCCGCAACTCCTTCATCAACTGCTCGAAGGGAGAGGCGAAACGCCTCGCGATACCCCGCGACCTCGGCGAACGTCCCTGGGACGACCTGGACTTCCTGGGCTGGCGTGATCCGGGGGCACCGGATCGCAGCTATCTGGTCGTCGAACGCGCCGGCCGGCTCGTCGGCGTCGCGCTGCGCTTCCCGTCCTCGCAGCGCGGCTTCCTGCACCGCAGCATGTGCTCGCTGTGCCTGACCACCCATCCGGGCAGCGGCGTGTCCCTGATGACGGCCCGGAAGGCGGGCGCGGCCGGCCGGGAGGGCAACTCGGTCGGCGTGTACATGTGTACCGACCTCGCGTGTTCCCTGTACGTGCGCGGAAAGAAGGTGCCCGAGGCCGGGGGCCGCTTCCAGGAGAGCCTCACGGTGGAGGAGCAGATCGCCCGCATGACGGCCAACCTGTCCGCCTTCCTGGACAAACTGGGCACCTGACCGCGCACCGCGTCGCCCCCGGGCGACGCCCGCCGTGCCTGTTGTGTACGTTCGATGCCTGGGTGCCAAGGGAAAGGCGTTGGGGATGCGAGATGTCCATGATGCCTGGGCGCAGGTCGCCGCCCGGATGGCCAGGTGGCGGCAGGAGCCCGAGGTCGTCCAGGCGGTGCGTTCGACCGCGGCCGCGACCGTCGCGTATGTCGTCGCCCTGCGCCTGAGCCCGGAACCGGCGCCCCTGACCGCGCCCCTGACCGCGCTCCTCGTCGTGCAGGTGACGCTGTACGCGACGCTCACCACCGGTGTGCGCCGGGTGAACTCCGTGGTGGCCGGAGTCGTCATCGCGATCGCCTTCAGCATCCTGGTGGGCCTGACCTGGTGGAGCCTCGCCCTGATCATCCTGGCCTCGCTGGCCGTGGGGCATCTCGTACGGGTCAGAGAGTTCGTGCAGGAGGTCGCGATCAGCGGCATGCTGGTCCTCGGGGTGACCCAGGTCGGCAGCACCGCCTGGGCCCGGGTCGTGGAGACGCTCATCGGCGCGGCGGTCGGCCTCGCAACCAATCTGTTCATCGCTCCCCCGGTGTGGATCGGGGCCGCCGGTGAGTCCATCGACGGGCTCGCCCGCCGGATCCGCCAGCTGATGCTGCGCGTCGGTGAGGAGGCCGCGGGCCACACGCCGGCCGCGCAGGCGGCCGCACGGCTGCACGAGGCGCGCCGGCTGGACCATGACATCGTCCTGGTGGACGCCGCGCTGCGGCAGGCCGAAGACAGTCTGAAGCTCAACCCGCGGGTCCGCGAGGGCCTGCTGCACCGGATCGTGCTGCGCACCGGACTCGACACGCTGGAAATCGTCACGGTGGTGCTGCGGGTGATCTCCCGCACCCTGGCCGACCTGGCGAAGGAGCGGGAACCCGAGCCGCTGTTCGAGGCGGAGATCGGGGCGACGCTGGAGCGGCTGCTGTCGGAGATCGGTGACGCGGTGGTCAGCTTCGCGGTGCTCGTCACGACCGATGTCAGCCGCAGCGCCGAGTCCGCGGAGGCCCGGCTCGCCGAGGAGCTGGTCACGGCGGGCGCGACCCGGGACAAGCTGGCCCAGCTGCTGCTGGAGGAGGTGCAACGCGACAGCCGTCAGTGGCAGTTCCACGGCGCGGTGCTGACCGAGGTGAACCGCATCCTGGACGAGCTGGACATCGAGCACCGCACCCGGCGCCTGCTGGAGGAGCTGGACCGCGGCACCCGGGAGCAGCGCGAGCGCAACCCGCGGCTGGCCAGGCTGTGGGACCTGGTGCGCGAGCCCCGGTTCACCCGGATGCGTGATCGGCGTCGGCGCCGGAACCGCACGGGGCCGCCCCGGCGTTCCAGGTAGGACGGACCACCGGACGGGGAGAGGGGCGGGGCGCATGGGAGCGGTGCGGATCGAGGGGAACCGGTTGCTGCTGCCGGGGGGTGTGCGGGTTCGCTTCATGCGGACGCTGCGGCTGCCGGAGAAGGGCACGCATCCGCTGCCCCCGGGACTGGGCGAGTTCCCCGTACGCCGGGTGGAGGACTACGCGCAGACGGTGCCGGCCGACTGGCGGGCGCGCGGCGGCGTGATGCTGCCGGTGTATCTGCGCGAGGCCATGTGGCTGCAATTCACCGCGTCGGAGCCTGCCGCCCTCCAGGTGGGTGCGGGCAAGGTGTGCGCGGTCTCCGGCAGGCCCTGGAGTGCGCGTCTCGACAGGGATCCGCAGAACTACGTGGTGCTTCCGCGTCAGCCGTGGCTGGACGGGATCAATTCCGGCCGGGGGACGGTGCGCCAGTTCGTGGCGGTGCCGCTCGGGCTCGGCGCCACGATCGAGGGCCAGGTCACCGGGGAGGAGGTGTGGGGCGGGATACAGCTGCAGGTGTTCCCGCTCAAGGAGGGACCCCTGGCTGCGTGGCGGGAGGAGGAGCGGCGCAGGCGGGAGTCGGCCCGGCAGATCGAGCGGGCCAGGGCGGCCACAGGTCCTTACGGAGGCGCCTTTCCCGCCCCGGGGGCCCCGCCGGCCCCGGGTGCCGCGTTCCCGAGGGCCATGGCCGCCGCTCCGGGCGGGCCTGCGCGCAGCGCCCCGTCGATGGGCCTCGGCGCCGGCGGTTCGATGCGCCAGGAAATCTACCGGGACGACCGGCCGGCCGGGAGCTGGGCCGAAGAACCGGCCGGGCGGGTGTTCGTGCATCTGGTCACGCCCCCGCAGTGGCGTCGTATCACCGGCGAGGCGCCTCCGCCGTCCCCGGTGGACCGCGCGGCGTACACGGAGGCCGGGCTGCCGTGGTTCGACTACTACGACCAGGACGGCGAGGATCTCGCCCCCACGGACACCCTGGGACGCATCAAGCCGGTCGGCGACTGGCTCGGCGACGACCACGAGCCGTGGCAGCAGCCCTCGCCGCACCAGGTGAAGCCGCTCGGTGACGCGCCGGGAAAGCCGGTGGAGGACGGCGACTGGTGACTGCCCCCGGCCCGGGCGGCGGGTGGTGTGCGGGGCCGGATCACTGCGTCTGCCGGGCGGGCGCTCGCGAGCACACCCCCAAGGCCGGCGTCTTCCCCGTCGACGGCGTAAGAGGGAACTGCGGCTTGCCGGCGAGCCGTTCGACTCACCGGTCGCCGTCTGTGCGCTGCCGCAGCAGTGCGCGCGGGCAGGTCCGGGCGGCCTGCGCGAGCAGGGCATGCATGCGCTCGGCGAGCTGCGGGACCGTGTCCGCGGGCTCGGGGAACGGCAGGCGTACGTCGCCGTGGTCGCGGGCCCGCTCGATGCGCAGTGTCAGCCCGTGCCGGTCGACGGCGAGCGGCTGGACGCGTACGGCGCCGTGCAGGCTGCCCGGATCGACGAGCCGGGTCAGCCGCTGGACGGCGTCCGGGTGGGCGTCGGCGAGGTGGGTGAGCAGCCGGGCCTCGGCGGCGACGAGCGGGTCGGGCTCGGCGCTCGCGTACTCGTCGGGATCGACGACGACCACGCCGTTCGCCCGTCGCAGCGCGATCCTGGTCGGCCGCAGGGCGAGCTCGTCCCCCTCGGACTCGGCCTCGCCCGCGAGCCACAGCCGGGCGCGGATCCGGGACCGTACGGGGACGGGCGCGACATCGGCGAACTCCAGCACCACGGACGGCTCTCCCCGGGGCGCACACAGCGCGGCCGTGAGCAGTGTGCTGCCCTCGGGCGGGCGCAGCAGCACCCGGCCGTCGGCGGCGACGGAGTGTGCGCCGGTGAACTCCTCCCGTCCGTCCCGCGCGGTCACGGCGCAGGACCATGCGGCGGCGAGCACCGAGCGGGCACGCTCCGCCGCGACCGGCGCGGCCGTCCAGGCGTGACGGTGACCCATCCCCAACCTCCTTAGGTAAGCCTTGCCTAATTTATCGGAGATTGGGGTGTCCGCCAACCAGGCCCCGCCGCCATCACGGAACGGTCAGCGGTGCGCCATCCAGTGGGCAGGGCGCGTGACGGATGCCGGAAGCCTGGTGCGCACGCTCCCCCGCGCCGCGTTGATCTGCGGCTGCGTCAGAAAGAAGGCGCCGGTCAGATCGGCGTCGGTGAGGTCCGCGTCCCGCAGATCGGCGCCGATCAGATCCGCGTGGCGCAGGTCGGCGCCCGTGAGGTCGGCGGCTATGAGACAGGCGCCCCGCAGACTGGCCCCGCGCAGGTCGGCTCCCTTCAGACGGGCGCCGATGAGGTCCGCGCCCCGCCGGTCCTTCGCACGGCGGCCGGTCCCGGCTCGGACCAGCTCGCTGGTGCGCAGCAGCAGAACGTTGACCTCCTGCCGGTGCGCGCCCACATCCAACTCGCCGAGCTCCTCGGGGGTCCGGAGGGTCAGCCGCTCGGTCTCCTCCAGCATGCGGCGCAGATCGGCGTGGACGGGCCGGGCCGCGGGCAGGGTGAGCGCCTCGGTGAGATACCAGAGCAGTTCGTGGAGCTGGCGCACCACGGGGAAGACGTCGAACATGCGCCGGGCGTGTTGCCGGCCACCCGACCGCCAGTCCCGTCCGCCGAAGGTGATCTGCGAGACCTTCTGCCCGGCACCGAAGCAGTCGTAGACCGTGCAGCCGGCGAAACCGCGCGGCCGCAGTTCGCTGTGGACGCCGCAGCGGAAGTCGTCCTGAAGGTTGCGGCAGGGCGTGCCGGCGTGCTTGTCGATCGCGAAGTCCGCGGAGCGGGCGAAGGGCAGCGCCACGCAGCACAGGGCAAAGCAGTTGCCGCAGTCGGCGCGCAGGTCGGAGAGGTCGGCGGAGGGTACGTGCATGACGTCACCCTAGCCGGGGGCCCCTCTACCGGTGCTCGGGGTTCTCGTGGTCGCGGCGGCAGCCGGCGTCCGGTCGGTGCGCTGGTTGCCGTGGGCGGGGATGCCGCTCCAGGGGCCTGCCACCGCGCCCTTCGCAGCGGCGCATCGGCGTCCATCGTGCGATCGGGCCGCGCCGCCCGCCACAACAGCACCCCCGAACGGGCCCCCTCGCCCAAGGGGAGCCCCGACCGGCGGCCGGTGAGTGGCCGGCGGGCGGCGGCACCTCTACGGTCGCCTCATGAAGACGGGCCCCTTCCGGCCGCCGGAAGTCGGGAAACTCACCGTCGAGTTTCCTGGCCTGTGGGGGTCCCCTCACTCGTACGAAATCAAACTCAGCTACTACAGAGGCAGACCTCGTACGACCCCTGGAGAGACGTCATGTGCACGCACTGGCCTCCGTGCCCATCGGCCGACCGCCCCGACCACGACGCGGCGGTCATCGTCTCCGCCCACCCGGAACAGGGCTGGTATCTGCTCTGCAACGGCACCATCGTCTTCGAGGACACCGGCGAACTGCTGCCGGACGGGCGAGCGGTGGCACCGCTGCGGACGACTGCCTGAGTACCGGAACTAACGGCTGAACAGCTCGAACGCGACGGCCGGTATGCCGCCGAACCGCTCCCCGAGGGCCGCGGCGTGGGCGGTGAGGAACGACCGGGCGTAGGTCTCCGGATCCTTGTCGGTCAACGCCTCGATGTACGTACGGTGTTCGAGCAGCGAGCGCACCGCGCGCTCCAGTCCGGGTGTCGCGTCCACGGCGTGCGTGGGCTGCGCGGAACCGGCGACGGCGACCCACCGCACACCGTTCCAGGGCTCCAGGCCCCGCTCCGTGAGCTCCGGGAAGATCCACCGGTTGCCGGCGTCCGCGACCGCGTCGAGCGTCGCCCGTCCCACGGCGACGTGATCGGGGGTGTTCCAGGCGACGCCGCCCCAGGTGTCGCGGTGGTTGAGGGTGAGGACCAGCTCCGGCCGGTGACGGCGGATCGCCGCCGCGATGTCACGGCGCAGTGCGACGCCGTACTCGACGACGCCGTCCCGGTGGTCGAGGAACTCCACCGTGGACACGCCGACCACCGCGGCGCTCGCCCGCTGTTCCCGCTCGCGCAGCGCTCCGCACACGGCGGGCTCCAGCGAGTCGATCCCCGCCTCGCCGCGGGTGGCGAGGACGTAGGTGACCTCACGGCCGCCGTCGGTCCACCCGGCGATCGCCGCCGAGCACCCGTACTCGAGGTCGTCGGGATGGGCGACGACGGCGAGGGCGCGCTGCCAGCCGTCGGGCATGGGCTTGAGCTGCTCGTTGCGTGACTCGGTCATGGCCGCAGAGTAGCGCCGCGTTTCCGCCGGCCGGTCGGGCCGAGGTGAGGGCACGTGGGGGTGCCCGGTCCGGCGAGGGCACAGGCGACGGCGCAGGGCCGGCCCACCGCCGGGGTGAAACGGAACGCCCCGCTGTTCCACCTGGTCAACGGCGACCTGTGCTACGCCAACCTGTCGACCGACCGGGTGCGCACCTGGTCCGACTGGTTCGAGAACAACTCGCGCTCGGCCCGCCATCGTCCCTGGATGCCGGCGGCCGGCGACCACGACCGTCGACGGCCCCTACGGCGACCTGCTCCCCGTCGACCGGTTCACCCTGACCCGCCCGCGCGGCGACCGCTGAGCACACCGCGCAGGGAAGTCTCCGGCCGGGAGCCGTGCATGCGGCACGGCTCCCGGCCCCGGGTCAGACCTCGTCCCTCGCCAGGGCCAGCAGGCGGTCCAGGACGCGGGGGCCGCTCGCGCGGACGCCGTCGTGCTCGTACTCGTCCGTCACCCAGGTGCGCAGGCCGCGGATCGTGCGCGCCGTCTGAAGGGCGTGTGCGGTGTCGACGTACATGTCGTCGTGGTAGATCGCCGCGGCCACCGGTACCTCGTTGGCGGCCAGACGGGCGCGGTCGTACAGCGGTGTCCAGTCGGTGCGTTCGGCGAGCAGGTGCGCGGTCTCCCGCAGCGGGCGCAGCGCCGGGTCGGTGTCGAACATCCAGGGATGCATGGACTCGCCGGTGAACAGCACGGGCCCGTCACCTGTGAGGGCCTTCGCCACGTCGAACTGCGGGAACTCCGCGCGCACCCGCTCCGCCGACCACGCGGTGGGGCGCTCGTCCTGGCCGTAGATCGCCTCGTGGACCAGCGCGTACAGGGGGTGGCCCGCGAACGACAGCAGGTGGTGCACCTCCTCCTGGAAGGCGTCGGAGAGCGCGGGGCCCTGCGGGGTGCGGACGAAGGCGTCCTCGAGGAGGAAGTGCAGTCGGTGGCTGCCCTCGCTGCCGCCGAGGAGGATGCCGAGTGACTGGAAGGCCTCCACGGTGAGCCGGTAGCCGCTGTTCAGGACCGGCTCGTGCCGCAGCAGGTATTCGGCGATACGGCGCGCGCGCTCGACGTCCTGCGGGTAGCGGGCGTAGTGGGCGGCGACCTTGCGTTCGACGCGGGGGTAGGCGGCCCGGTAGACGTCGTCCGCGTGCGCGTCGAGGGAGGGCAGCCCACCGGTGATCAGCGCGGCGCGCAGGCCTTCGGGTGCCGTCGACAGGTAGGTGACGGTGCAGAAGCCGCCGAAGCTCTGCCCGAGGACCGTCCAGGGCGCGCCGCCGGTGACCTGCGGGCGGATGGTCTCGCAGTCGCGGACGATGGAGTCGGCGCGGAAGTGGGTGAGGTAGTCGGCCTGTTCGCGGGGGCCGCCGCGCAGCGGGAGGGTCTGCCGGCCCGCGGGCGTGGAGGCGCCGGTGCCGCGCTGGTCGAGCAGGAGAACGCGGAACTCCTGAAGGGCGCGGCCGAGCCAGGCCTGCTTGCCGATGAAGCGGTGCGCGCCGAAGCCGGGTCCGCCCTGGAGGTAGAGCAGCCACGGCAGGTCGTCGTCCGCCTTGTCGCTCGCCACCACCTCCCGCGCGTACAGCTCGATCGTCTCGCCGTCGGGGTCGTCGTGGTCCAGGGGCACGGTGAAGCGACGGTCGGTGAGAACGATGCCGGGCTGGCGGTAGCTGTGGGTCAAGGGGGCTCCACGGGACGGACGGATTCCAGGCCGCTTCCCAGTCCAGCACATGGTCGCCGGGCGCGGGCGCCCGGGATCAAGAAATCCGTACTGACCGGTCGCTCAGCCGCTTTCCGGGGCGCCGGGTCCCGCTCAGCGCGCGGACAGGCTGGAGTTGCGCACCACCAGTTCCGGCTGGAGCACGACCCGCCGGTGTTCGTGCGGGCGAGTCCCCGGCTCGGCCGCCTCGGCCTCGGTCTCCTCCAGGAGGAGTTCGGCGGCGAGGGCGCCCATGGTGACCGCGGGCTGCCGTACGGAGGTGAGCGGCACGGCGGCGGCCGCGGCGAACTCGATGTCGTCGTAGCCGACGATCGCGAGGTCGTCGGGGACGCTGACGCCGGCCGCGAACATGGCCTGCAGGACACCGAGGGCGAGCAGGTCGTTGGCGCAGAACACGGCGGTCGGGCGGTCGGCGAGCCCGAGGAGCCGGGCACCGGCGTCCCGGCCCGCGGCGACGTCGAGCCGCTCGGTCGGCAGTTCGCGCAGCGCCTCGGGGCCGAGCCCGGCCTCGGCCAGCGCGTTCAGGGCGCCGGTGCGGCGGTCCCTGACCTGGTTGAGGCCGGGTGGCCCGCTGACGTAGGCGATGAAGCGGTGCCCGGCGTCCACGAGGTGCCGCACGGCCAGGGCGCCGCCCGTCACGTCGTCGACCGACACCGAGCACTCGGTGGTGCCCTCGGCCACCCGGTCCACGAGCACGAACGGGATGCCGTGGCGCCGGAACGTCTCGATGTTCCGTCCGGTCGCGTCGGCGGGGGTGAGCAGCACGCCGCGCACCCGTTGCTCGGCGAAGAGCGACAGGTACTCGGCCTCCTCCGCCGCGCTCTGCGCGCTGTTGCAGACCATCACGCCGAGCCCGGCGTCCCGGGCGGCCCGCTCGGCGCCGCGGGCGACGTCCACGAAGAACGGGTTGCCCATGTCGAGGACGAGCAGGCCCATGATCCGGCTGCGCCCGGCCCGCAGCTGCCGCGCCGACTCGCTGCGGACGTAGCCGAGGCGGTCTATCACGGACAGCACGCGGGCGCGCGTCTCGGAGGCGACGGTCTCGGGACGGTTGATGACGTTCGAGACCGTGCCCACAGACACTCCGGCGGCGCGGGCGACGTCCTTGATACCCACCGACTGGGCCATCAGGCGGGAACCTCCAGGGAGACGAGGGGCGGCGGGGCGGGCTTCACACTATCGTCACCGCCCCGCGCGGCGAATCAGGTCACGAGGGCAGGGAGAAGTCGACGACGTGGAGCGATGAGGGCGTCCTACCGCTGGACTTCTCCTGGTACATGAAGGACAGGGTGTTGTCCGCCTTCACCCGCGTCTCGTCGATCACGACCTCGCCGAAGGCGTTCAGGCCGCTGCCGTCGTACAGCAGCGTCCAGTCCGAGTAGCCGGAGGACTTCGACGCCCCGGCGATGCGCCCGTAGGGGAAGACCGCGTAGGCGTTGTCGTACCTGTCGAGGACCAGCTTGGTGCGCTGGCTGGAGTTCAGGGGAACCGGGATCTCGGTCTTCTGCCAGGATCCCGAGGAGTTCTTGCGGACGTGGAAGGCGCGGCCGTCGGCGGTGCGGTCGGCGACGTAGTCCGTGGTGCACTGGCCGAAGCGGCCCGGAACGTAGCTGATGATCGCGTGCGGCAGACCGGCCGAGTCGGTGAACTGGCTCTCCTGGTTCATCAGGGAGTGGTCGGGGTTGAGGGGGTCCACCACGAGCCCCGCGTCCGTGACGGCGACCGTGTCGGAGGTTCCGGTGGCGGCGACGAGGGCACCGGCGTCGTTGCGCCAGGTGCGGCCACGGTCGGTCGAGTAGACGTAGCCGGTGTCGTGGTTGGTGATGCCGCCGCTGGAACACATCACCGCGGTGTTCTGCTCGCGCCAGGTGAAGAAGGCGTGCAGGCGGCCGCCCCCGTCGTAGTCGATGCCGTGCAGGTACATGTTGCGGGCGGTGCTGGAGCCGTGGGAACTGGTGTAGGTGCCGGCCGAACTCGACCACTCCCCGAGCGCCTTCCAGGACGAACCGTCGTACTCCGCCAGGGCGTTGCGGCCGTTGCCGGAGATCCCGACCCGGTAGCTCAGTTGCAGCTTGCCCTCGGGGGTGGAGATGAACTGCGGGTAGGTGAACTGCGAGGTGAGCGGGAGTCCGTCGAGGGACGTCTGGACCGCTCCGAAGACGGACGAGGTCCAGGCGGTGGTGGCGGGGTTGTCCATCAGCCCGGCGACGGACTTCACGTAGAAGTAGCCGTCGCTGTGCGAGTCCATGTTGAGGTGCAGTCGACCGTCGATCCTGGAGACGCCCAGGGAGATGACGTTGTGCGAGTCGTCGCTCTTGAGCCGGTGGGAGAGGGTGACCGTGGACCAGGTGCTCGTCCCCAGCCTGCGTCGGGCGACCACGGCGTTGCGGGTGGCGGTGTACCAGGCGGCGTACTGGTGGCCCTGGTAGGTGAGCAGGCCGTTCTTCTGGAAGGAGTTGTTGTTGACCAGGCCGTCGTACGACACGAAGTAGATCGCCCGGCTGTCGAGCGTGGTGGTGCCGGTCCTGGTGACCGAGGGACCGGGGGTCGCCGCCTGCGCCCTCCCCGGAGCCACCACGGCGCTCAGCAGCGCGGTCGCCAGCACGGTGCGTCGTCTCATGGGTACGTCTCCCGGGTTCAGGCGAGGTGGAACACTTCGGTGAGGGGCTTCATGGCCTCGTCGGGCCGGGCGCCGTCCAGCGACTCGAAGAACGGCGCCATCTCGGCCTGCCAGCGGGCGTTGACCTCGGTCGCCTCCATGCCGGCCAGGGCGGCTTCGAGGTCCTCGGTCTCCAGGTAGCCGACGAGCAGACCGTCGTCCCGCAGGAAGAGGGAGTAGTTGTGCCAGCCGGTGGCCGAGAGCGCCTGAAGCATCTCCGGCCACACGGCGGCGTGGCGTTCGCGGTACTCGGCGATCAGGTCCTCACGGACCTTGAGCAGGAAACAGACGCGCTGCATGAAGTACCGCTCCCGATGTCAGAAGTTGAACTGGTCGATGTTCTTGCTGTCGAACACGGCCGGCTTGCCGAGGTTGATCACGCCGTCCTTGCCGATGGTGTACGTGGTGTCGCCGGCCTTGAAGGTCTCGCCCTCCTTGCCGGTGATCTGCCCGGACGCCAGGGCGATCGCGGTGCGGGCGGCCAGGTCGCCGAGCTTGGCCGGGTCCCACAGCTCGAACGCCTCGACGGTGCCGTTCTTGACGTACTGGCGCATGTCGTTCGGGGTGCCGAGGCCGGTCAGCTTGACCTTGCCCTTGTACTTGGAGCCGGACAGGTACTGGGCGGCAGCCTTGATGCCGACGGTGGTCGGGGAGATGATCCCCTTCAGGTTCGGGTACTGCTGGAGCAGGCCCTGGGTCTGCTGGAAGGACTGCTGGGCGTCGTCGTTGCCGTAGGCGATCTTGACGAGCTTGACGTCCTTGTACTTGGGGTCCTTCAGCTCGTCCTTCATGTAGTCGATCCAGGTGTTCTGGTTCGTCGCGGTCTGCGCGGCGGACAGGATCGCGATCTCGCCCTTGTAGCCGATCTGCTGGGCGAGCAGTTGCACCTCGGTGCGGCCCAGGTCCTCGGCTGAGGCCTGCGAGACAAAGGCGTTGCGGCAGTCGGGCTTGGTGTCGGAGTCGTAGGTGACGACCTTGATGCCGTTGCTCATGGCCTGCTTGAGCGCGGTGCACAGGGCGCCCGGGTCCTGAGCGGACACGGCCATCGCGTTGACCTGCTGCTGGGTGAGCGTGTTGACGTAGGAGACCTGGCCGCTGGTGTCGGTGGCGCTGGACGGGCCGACCTCCTTGTACTTCGAGCCCAGTTCCTCCAGGGCCTTCTTGCCTCCGTTGTCGGCGGAGGTGAAGTACGGGTTGTTGACCTGCTTGGGCAGGAAGCCGACGGTCAGGCCCTTCTTGGTGGCGGCGTTCGGGTTCGCCTTGGCGCCCGAGTCGGCGGGGGCGGCGCTCTCGCTCGCGACGTCCTTCTTGGTGGTGCCGCCGCAGGCGGTCGCGGCGAGCGCGAGGGAGGTGACGGCGGCGAGGGCCGCGCAGGTGCGGCGGATCGAAGACTTGCGCATGACGGAGGGTCCTTTACGAGGGTGGGTGGAGGTTACGAGGCCGGAGTCGAGGCGGCTCGGCGGCCCGCCCTCGCCACGGATATCTGGCGCGCGACCCGGGGGCCGAGCACGGAGACGACGAGCAGCACGCCGGTGACGACGATCTGCGACTGTGCGGAGACGTTGACGAGGCTCATCACGTTCTGCAGGGCGCCCAGCAGGAACACTCCCGCGATGGCGCCGCCGAGCGTGCCCTTGCCGCCGTCGAAGTCGATGCCGCCGAGCAGGACGGCCGCGACGACGGAGAGTTCGAGTCCGGTGGCGTTGTCGTAGCGGGCGCTGGCGTAGTGCAGCGCCCAGAAGACGCCGGTGAGGGAGGCCATGAAGCCGGTCGCGGTGAACAGGATCAGCTTGGCGCGCTTGACCCGGATGCCGGCGAACCGTGCCGCCTCCTCGCTGGCGCCGACGGCGAACAGCGAGCGGCCGAACGGGGTGGCGTGCAGGACGACCACGGCGATCGCGAGCAGCACCACGAAGGGCAGGAACGCCTGCGGGAGGAAGCTGTTGCCGATGCGCCCGGCCGCGAAGTTCAGGTACTGGGTGGGGAAGTCGGTCACCGCGTCGGAGCCGAGCACGATCTGTGCGATGCCCCGGTAGGCGGCGAGGGTGCCGATGGTGACGGCCAGGGAGGGCAGCCCGAGGCGGGTCACCAGCAGGCCGTTGACCAGCCCGCACACCACGCCGAGGAGGAGACAGAGCGGGATGATCGTCTCGATCGCCATCCCCTCGTTCCACAGCTTGCCCATCACCGCGCCCGACAGCCCGGCCGTGGAGGCGACGGACAGGTCGATCTCGCCCGCGACCACGAGCAGGGTCATGGGCAGCGCGATGAGCGCGATCGGCAGGGTGTTGCCGATCAGGAACGACAGGTTGAGGGCGTTGCCGAAGCCGTCGACGAGGCCGAACGACAGCAGCAGGAGCACGACGAGGAGAGCGCCGACGACCGTGTCCCAGCGGATCGCGCGCGTCAAGGAGTCAGGCATGGCGGGCGTTCCCCTTCTTCAGGGCCGTCTTCTTCGCGGTCGTCTTCTTCAGGGCGGAGGCCACCCGCAGCGCGACGATCCGGTCGACCGCGATGGCGAGCAGGAGCAGGACGCCGTTGATGGCGAGCACCCAGACGGAGCTGACTCCGAGGGCGGGCAGCACGCTGTTGATGGAGGTCAGCAGCAGGCCGCCGAGAGCCGCGCCGTAGACGCTGCCGGAGCCGCCGGTGAAGACAACACCGCCGACCACGACCGCGCTGACGACGGTGAGTTCGTAGCCGTTGCCGGTGCCGGAGTCGACGTTGCCGAAACGGGCCAGGTACAGCGCGCCCGCGAGCCCGGCCAGGCCCCCGCAGAAGGTGTACGCGGCCAGGATCCGCTTGCGCACCGGGATACCGGCGAGGCGGGCGGCCTCCGGGTTGGAGCCGAGCGCGTACAGCTCGCGTCCGCTGCCGTAGTGCTTGAGGTAGTACGCGGTCGCCACCAGGACGACCAGGGCTATGAGGGCCAGCCAGGGGACGGCGGAGATGCCGCCGGACCCGAAGTCGACGAACCCGCCGGGCAGGTCGGCCGCCGTGATCTGCCGCGAGCCGACCCAGATGGAGTCGATGCCGCGGATGATGTAGAGGGTGCCGAGGGTGACGACGAGGGCGGGCACCTGGCCGAGGCTGACGAGCAGCCCGTTGAGGAGACCGAAGCCGACGCCGAGCAGGATGGCCAGCACCACGCCCACGACGGGGTTGCCGCCGCCGTGCAGATACGTGCCCGCTGCGAAGGCGCTGATGCCGAGGGTGGAGCCGACCGACAGGTCGACGTTGCGGGTGATGACGACCAGGGACTGGCCGGTCGCGACCAGCACCAGGATGGTCGCGTTCAGCAGCAGGTCCTTGACGCCCTGCTCGGAGAGGAAGTCGCTGTTGCCGAGCTGGGTGACGGTGATCATCACCAGGAAGACGACCAGGATGGCGAGTTCACGCATCTTGAACACGCGGTCGACCAGCCGGGTGCCGCTGGATTTCGGCATATCGGTCACGGGGGCCTGATCGGGGGCAGTCACCGTCATGCGGCGGCCCTCCCGGTGGCTGCGGCCATCACGGTTTCCTCGGTGGCTTCGGAGCGCGGGATCTCGGCGGTGAGCCGGCCCTCGTGCATCACGAGCACGCGGTCGGCCATGCCGAGGATCTCGGGCAGGTCGGAGGAGATCATCAGGACGGCCACGCCGTCCGCGGCCAGCTCGCTGAGCAGCCGGTGCACCTCGGCCTTCGTGCCGACGTCGATGCCGCGGGTCGGCTCGTCGACGATCAGCACCTTCGGGCCGGTGGCGAGCCACTTGGCGAGGACCACCTTCTGCTGGTTGCCGCCGGACAGCGTGGAGACGGAGTCCGCGATCCGGGCGTACTTCACCTGGAGCTTGACGGCCCAGTCGAGAGAGCGGCTGCGTTCGGCGCCGCGGTCCACGAGCCCGGCCTTCACGGTCGTGCGCAGACCGGTCAGGCCGATGTTGCGTTCGATGGACATGTCCATCACCAGGCCCTGGGCGCGCCGGTCCTCGGGGACCAGGGCGAGCCCGGCGGCCATCGCGGTGGAGGGCGCGCCGTTGGTGAGTGTCCTGCCGTCGACCTCGACCTCGCCCGCGTCCCAGCGGTCGATGCCGAAGACGGCGCGCGCGACCTCGGTCCGGCCGGCGCCGACGAGCCCGGCGAGACCGACGATCTCACCGCGCCGCACGTCGAACGACACGTCCGTGAAGACGCCCTCCCGGGTCAGCCGCCGTACGCTCAGTGCGACCTCCCCCGGCTCCACGTCCTGCTTGGGGTACAGCTCGTCGAGGTCGCGGCCGACCATGCGGCGGACGAGGTCGTCCTCGGTCATCCCCTCCAGCGGTTCACTGGCGATCCAGGCGCCGTCGCGCAGTGTGGTCACCCGCTGGCAGATCTCGAAGATCTCCTCCAGCCGGTGGGAGATGAACAGCACCGCTGTGCCCTGCTCGCGCAGGGTGCGGACGACGCCGAAGAGCCGGGCCACCTCGCTGCCGGTGAGGGCCGCGGTCGGCTCGTCCATGATCAGGACGCGGGCGTCGAAGGAGAGCGCCTTGGCGATCTCCACGATCTGCTGGTCCGCGATGGACAGGCCGCGTGCCGGGCGCTCGGGGTCGAGGTCGACACCCAGGCGTCGCATCAGGGCCGCGGTGGCCGCGTTCGTGGCCTTGTGGTCGATCCGGCCGAGGGCCCTGCGGGGCCGGCGGCCCATGAAGATGTTCTCGGCGATCGACAGGTCGGGGAAGAGGGTCGGCTCCTGGTAGATCACGGCGATACCGGCGTCCCGGGCGTCGGCCGGGCCGTGGAAGACGGTCGGCTCACCGTCGAGCAGCACCTGACCGGCATCCGGTCGGTGCACACCGGCGAGCGTCTTGATGAGGGTCGACTTGCCCGCGCCGTTCTCGCCGGCGAGGGCGTGCACCTCGCCGGGGAACAGTTCCAGGGACACGTCTCTCAGGGCGCGCACCGCGCCGAAGGACTTGGAGATGTCCCTGAGCGCCAGCACCGGGGCCGGACCCGTGTCGGACGGGTGGGTCATGGGGGCTCCTCGACGACGCCGGCAGGGTGTCCTCACGGCGTCGTGAAAGGTTTCAACTTGGTTGCCGGGACGTTAGGCGGGCCAGCCATGTCACGTCAATGGGGTCGCCTCGAAAAAATTTCGATAGACAAGGGTCACGACGTGGTCACGGCAAGACTGACTCGCCGAAAGCCTTGACACCCCAGGTGGAGGCTCTTAGCTTCCCTTCCTGAATCGTTTCACGCACGGTGTCCCCCACCGATGCCCACCGATGCCACAGGAGCCCCCAAGTGACCGAGCTCGCCGCGGTGAAGGCCGCTCTGAAGACCCAGGCCGTCGAGACGCCGTCATGGGCGTACGGGAACTCGGGCACGCGCTTCAAGGTGTTCGCGCAAGCCGGCGTCCCCCGCGATCCGCGCGAGAAGCTGGACGACGCAGCGAAGGTGCACGAGTTCACGGGCATCGCACCGACCGTGGCGCTGCACATCCCGTGGGACAAGGTGGACGACTACGCGGCGCTCGCCAAGTACGCGCAGGAGCGCGGCGTGAAGCTCGGTGCGATCAACTCCAACACCTTCCAGGACGACGACTACAAGCTCGGCAGCATCTGCCATCCGGACGCGGCGGTGCGGCGCAAGGCCGTCGACCATCTGCTGGAGTGCGTCGACATCATGGACGCCACCGGTTCGAGGGACCTGAAGCTGTGGTTCGCGGACGGGACGAACTACCCCGGTCAGGACGACATCCGTGAGCGGCAGGACCGGCTCGCGGAGGGCCTCGCCGAGGTGTACGCGCGGCTGGGCGACGGGCAGCGGATGCTGCTGGAGTACAAGTTCTTCGAGCCGGCCTTCTACACGACGGACGTGCCGGACTGGGGGACGGCGTACGCGCACTGCCTGAAGCTCGGACCGAAGGCGCAGGTGGTGGTGGACACGGGGCACCACGCACCGGGCACCAACATCGAGTTCATCGTGGCGACGCTGCTGCGGGAGGGCAGGCTCGGGGGGTTCGACTTCAACTCGCGGTTCTACGCCGACGACGACCTGATGGTCGGGGCTGCGGACCCGTTCCAGCTGTTCCGGATCATGTACGAGGTGGTGCGCGGGGGCGGGTTCACCTCCGACGTCGCCTTCATGCTCGACCAGTGCCACAACATCGAGGCCAAGATCCCGGCGATCATCCGCTCGGTGATGAACGTCCAGGAGGCCACGGCCAAGGCGCTGCTGGTGGACCGGGACGCGCTGACTGCGGCGCAGCGGGCGGGGGACGTGCTGGGCGCCAACGCGGTGCTCATGGACGCGTACAACACGGATGTGCGTCCGTTGCTGCGTGAGGTGCGGGAGGAGATGGGGCTGGACCCCGATCCCATGGGTGCGTACGCCCGGTCCGGGTGGGCTCAGAAGATCGTTGAAGAGCGCGTGGGCGGTCAGCAGGCCGGTTGGGGAGCGTAGGCACTGCCCCGCGTCCGCCGGGTAAGGCCGTTCGCTGACTGCGGGCCGGATGTGGCTGGTCGCTCCCCCAAGTTCTCGGCTTCGCTCGAACAGGGGGACCCCCATCGCGGCGGAGCCGCGAATCGATACAGACCCGCGCCCCTTCGGGGCGCGCTCCACTCACCCCTCGTCCATGAAGGACCGGATATGTCTCTCCACCCCGAAGCCGCCGCTCTGCTCGCCCGTTCCCACCGGCTCGGCTCCGATGCCCGTAACACCAACTACGCCGGCGGCAACGCCTCCGCCAAAGGCACCGACACCGATCCCGTGACCGGGGGTGATGTCGAGCTGATGTGGGTGAAGGGGTCCGGTGGTGATCTCGGGACCCTGACCGAGGCCGGGCTGGCCGTGTTGCGGCTCGACCGGCTGCGGGCCCTCGTCGACGTCTATCCCGGTGTCGAGCGGGAGGACGAGATGGTCGCCGCGTTCGACTACTGTCTGCACGGCAAGGGCGGGGCCGCCCCCTCCATCGACACCGCCATGCACGGTCTCGTGGACGCGCCCCACGTCGACCACCTCCACCCCGACTCCGGGATCGCGCTCGCCTGCGCGGCCGACGGGGAGAAACTGACCGCCGAGTGCTTCGGCGACACCGTGGTGTGGGTGCCGTGGCGGAGGCCCGGGTTCCAGCTGGGTCTGGACATCGCCGCCATCAAGGAGGCCAACCCGCAGGCCATCGGCTGCGTACTGGGCGGGCACGGGATCACTGCCTGGGGAGCCACCTCGCAGGAGTGCGAGCGCAACTCGCTGCACATCATCCGCACCGCCGAGGCCTTCCTCGCCGAGCGGGGCAAGCCCGAGCCGTTCGGGCCGGTGATCGGGGGATTCGAGGCCCTGCCCGAGACCGAGCGCCGGGAACGGGCCGCGGCCCTCGCGCCGTACGTGCGCGGCCTCGCCTCCCAGGACAAGCCGCAGGTCGGGCACTTCACCGATTCCGAGGTCGTCCTCGACTTCGTGGCGCGAGCCGAACACCCTCGGCTCGCCGCGCTCGGCACCTCCTGCCCGGACCACTTCCTGCGCACCAAGGTCCGTCCGCTGGTCCTCGACCTGCCGCCGACAGCGCCGCTGGAGGAGGCCGTCGCCCGGCTGAAGGAACTGCACGCCGCCTACCGGGAGGAGTACGCCGCCTACTACCAGCGGCACGCCCTGCCCGACTCCCCCGCCATGCGGGGGGCCGACCCGGCGATCGTGCTCGTGCCCGGCGTCGGCATGTTCTCCTTCGGCAAGGACAAGCAGACCGCCCGCGTGGCCGGCGAGTTCTACGTCAACGCGATCAACGTGATGCGCGGCGCCGAGGCCGTGTCGACGTACGCGCCGATCGAGGAGTCCGAGAAGTTCCGCATCGAGTACTGGGCACTGGAGGAGGCCAAGCTCCAGCGGATGCCGAAGCCCAAGCCGCTCGCCACGCGGGTGGCGCTGGTGACGGGGGCCGGCAGCGGGATCGGCAAGGCGATCGCACACCGGCTGGTCGCCGAGGGGGCGTGTGTCGTCGTCGCGGACCTCGACGGCGAGAACGCCGCCGCCGTGGCCGAGGGGCTGGGCGGGCCGGACAAGGCCGTCGCCGTCACCGTCGACGTCACCTCCGAGGAGCAGATCGCGGACGCCTTCAAGGCCGCCGTGCTGGCCTTCGGCGGCGTCGACCTCGTGGTCAACAACGCCGGCATCTCCATCTCCAAGCCGCTGCTCGAGACCTCGGTGAAGGACTGGGACCTCCAGCACGACATCATGGCCCGCGGCTCCTTCCTCGTCTCGCGCGAGGCCGCCCGCGTGATGATCGCGCAGGGGCTGGACGGCGACATCGTCTACATCGCCTCCAAGAACGCCGTCTTCGCCGGGCCCAACAACATCGCCTACTCCGCGACCAAGGCCGACCAGGCGCACCAGGTGCGGCTGCTGGCCGCCGAGCTGGGCGAGCACGGCATCCGCGTCAACGGGGTCAACCCGGACGGGGTGGTGCGCGGCTCGGGCATCTTCGCGGGCGGCTGGGGCGCGCAGCGGGCGGCCGTGTACGGGGTGCCGGAGGAGAAGCTCGGCGAGTTCTACGCCCAACGGACCATCCTCAAGCGGGAGGTGCTGCCGGAGCACGTCGCGAACGCCGTGTTCGCGCTGACCGGCGGGGACCTCACCCACACCACGGGACTGCACGTCCCGGTCGACGCGGGCGTCGCTGCCGCCTTCCTGCGGTGAGCGCCGTGCAGTCGTACGCCGCGGTCGACCTCGGCGCGTCCAGCGGGCGCGTCATGGTCGGCCGCGTGGGCCCCGGCACCCTGGAGCTGACCGAGGCGCACCGCTTCCCGAACCGGCCCGTGCGGGTCCCCGAGGGGCTGCGCTGGGACATCCTGTCGCTGTACGCCGGCGTCATCGAAGGGCTGTGCGCGGCCGGCCCGGTCGACTCGGTCGGTATCGACAGCTGGGCCGTGGACTACGGCCTGCTGGACGTGGACGGAGCCCTGCTCGGCAACCCGGTCCACTACCGGGACGCCCGCACGGAGGGGATCGCGGAGAAGGTCTGGGCCACCGTCCCCGCGGACGAGTTGTACGCCGCGACCGGTTTGCAGTACGCGCCCTTCAACACGCTGTACCAGCTGACCGCGGCCCGCTCCGCCAGCCAACTCGCCCAGGCGAAGCGGCTGTTGCTCATCCCGGACCTGCTGACGTACTGGCTGACGGGCGAGCAGGGCACCGAGCTGACCAACGCCTCCACCACCCAGCTCATCGACCCCCGCACGCGCGACTGGGCGTACGGCGTCGCGGCCCGGCTGGACATCGACCTGAGCCTGTTCGCGCCGATGCGCCGGCCCGGCGACCCGGCCGGGGTGCTGCGGCCCGAGGTGCTGGACGAGGCGGGGCTGCGGGGTCCCGTGCCGGTGACCACCGTGGGCTCGCACGACACGGCGTCCGCGGTGGCCGCCGTACCGGCCGTCGGTGAGCGGTTCGCCTACATCTGCACCGGCACCTGGTCGCTGGCCGGCCTGGAACTCCAGGCACCCGTGCTCACCGAGGACAGCCGGGCCGCCAACTTCACCAACGAGCTCGGCCTGGACGGCACGGTCCGCTATCTGCGGAACATCATGGGGCTGTGGCTGCTCCAGGAGTGCGTACGGGAATGGGGCGACCCGGACCTGCCCGGGCTGCTGTCGGCCGCCGCCGGGGTCCCGGCGCTGCGCTCCGTGGTGGACGCCGGTGACGCGGCGTTCCTGGCGCCCGGACGGATGCCGGAGCGCATCGCCGAGGCGTGCCGGGCCTCGGGGCAGCCGGTGCCGGACTCCGCCGCCGAGGTCACGCGGTGCATCCTCGACTCCCTCGCACTCGCCCACCGCCGGGCCGTGTCCGAGGCCCAGCGGCTAGCCGACCACCCGGTGGACGTGGTCCACATCGTCGGGGGCGGCACCCGCAACGCCCTGCTGTGCCAGCTGACCGCCGACGCCTGCGGGCTGCCGGTGGTGGCCGGTCCGACGGAGGCGGCCGCCCTCGGGAACGTCCTCGTCCAGGCCCGCGCCCACGGGATCGTCGGCGACCGGGCCGAGATGCGCCGACTGCTCGCCGCCACCCAGCCGCTCACGCGGTACGAACCACGCGGCGACACCGCCGTGTGGCGCGCGGCGGAGTCCCGGCTCGCTACGCCGTGAGCCGGGGTCTCCCCCAGACCGCGCCCGCCGACTACCCTGCACTCATCCGATGATCGACCCCAAGGAGCCGCGATGCGTGTCGCCCTTTTCCTGACCTGCGTCAACGACACGCTCTATCCGGACACCGGCCGCGCGGTGGTGAAACTGCTGACCAGACTTGGCGTCGAGGTCGACTTCCCGATGGCGCAGACGTGCTGCGGACAGGCCCACTACAACACCGGATACCGGCATGAGGCCGAGCCGCTCGCCGTGAAGTTCTCCGATGTCTTCCGGGACTACGAGGCGATCGTGACACCGTCGGGGTCGTGCGGGGCGATGGTGCGGGAGCTGTATCCGCGGATGGGTGAGCGGGCACGGGCCGAGGGCCGCGGGGACGCACTCGCGGCCACCCTGGCACCCGTGGTCCCGAAGACGTACGAGCTGACCGAGTTCCTCGTGGACGTGCTCGGAGTGAGCGATGTCGGCGCGTACTACCCGCACAAGGTGACCTACCACCCGACCTGCCACGGTCTGCGGGGCCTGGGCCTCGGCGACCGGCCCAGGCGGCTGCTCCAGGCCGTGAAGGGGCTGGAGTTGGCCGAGCTGCCGGGGGCCGAGGAGTGCTGCGGTTTCGGCGGCACGTTCGCCCTGAAGAACTCCGATGTCTCGGCGGCGATGGGCGTCGACAAGGTGCGCAACGCCGAGTCGACGGGCGCGCAGGTGCTGTGCGCGGCCGACAACTCCTGTCTGATGCACATCGGCGGAACGATGGCGCGCCTGAGGGTCGGCATGCGGCCGGTGCACATCGCGGAGATCCTGGCGAGCACGGAAGAGGAGCCGCTGGTATGAGCGGAACGTATCTCGGTATGCCCGCCTTCCCGGCGGCGGCGCACGAGGCGGTGCGCGACCGGACCCTGCGCGGCAATCTGCGCCACGCCACCCACACCATCCGCGCCAAGCGGGCGAAGGCGGTCGCGGAGGTGTCCGACTGGGCGGCCCTGCGGGAGGCGGGCCGGCAGATCAAGGACCACACGCTGCGCCATCTCGACCGGTATCTGGTCCAGTTGGAGGAGTCGGTCACGGCGGCGGGCGGCGTGGTGCACTGGGCCGCCGACGCCGAGGAGGCCAACCGGATCGTGGCCGAACTGGTCAGGGCCACCGGTGAGTCGGAGGTCGTCAAGGTCAAGTCGATGGCCACCCAGGAGATCGGCCTCAACGAGGCCCTGGAGGCGCAGGGCATCCGCGCCTACGAGACCGATCTCGCCGAGCTGATCGTCCAGTTGGGCAAGGACCGGCCCTCCCACATCCTCGTCCCGGCGATCCACCGCAACCGCGGCGAGATACGGGACATCTTCCGCTCGGAGATGGCCGAGTGGGGCCGCCCGGCCCCCGAGGGGCTGACCGACACGCCCGCCGAACTCGCCGAGGCCGCTCGGCTGCACCTGCGGGAGAAGTTCCTGCGCGCCAAGGTCGGGATCTCCGGCGCGAACTTCATGGTCGCTCAGACCGGCACGCTGGTCGTGGTGGAGTCCGAGGGCAACGGGCGGATGTGCGTCACCCTCCCCGAGACGCTGATCTCGGTCGTCGGCATCGAGAAGATCGTGCCGACCTGGCGGGACCTGGAGGTGTTCCTGCAGACCCTGCCGCGCTCCTCCACGGCCGAGCGCATGAACCCGTACACCAGCACGTGGACCGGCACCACCGACGAGGACGGGCCGAGGGCCTTCCACCTGGTCCTGCTCGACAACGGGCGAACCGACACGCTCGCCGACCAGGTGGGCCGCCAGGCTCTGCGCTGCATCCGCTGCTCGGCGTGTCTCAATGTGTGCCCGGTGTACGAGCGGGCGGGCGGCCACGCCTACGGCTCGGTGTACCCGGGCCCGATCGGCGCGATCCTCAGCCCGCAGCTGCGGGGCACCCAGAGCGAGATCGACGCCTCCCTGCCGTACGCGTCCTCGCTGTGCGGCGCCTGTTACGAGGTGTGCCCGGTCGCCATCGACATTCCCGAGGTGCTGGTGCATCTGCGGGAACGGGTCGTGCAGGGCGGGCCGGTGACACGGGGCGGCAACAAGGTCGTGCTGAGGCCCGCGAAGGGGCACGCCGCCGAGCGGGCGGCGATGCGGGCGGCGCGCTGGGCGTTCGGTCACCCCGCGGCGCTGCGGACGGGTCAGCGGCTGGCGTCGCGGTCGCGCCGCTTCCTTCCGCGGACGCTGCCGGGCCCGGGCCGGGCGTGGAGCGCGAGCCGGGACCTGCCGCAGGTGCCGGCGGAGCCGTTCCGTGACTGGTGGCAGCGCACGCGTGGTGGGAAGGACGCGAAGTGAACAGCAGAGAGCAGATCCTGGGCCGGGTGCGGCGCGCGCTGGCGGACGTACCGAAGGACGACACGGCGTACGAGCAGGCCGTTTCCCGGGACTATCTCAGGGAGCACGGCGAGCGCGGCGTCGGGGAGACGGTCGAGCTGCTGGCGGAGAACCTGGCGGACTACCGGGCGATCGTGCACCGGACCGATACCGCCGCGCTGCCGTCGGTCCTGGCCGGTCTGCTCGCCGCGCGCGGCGCACGCACCGTCCTGGTGCCGCCCGGGCTGCCGTCGCACTGGCTCGCGGACGTGGAGCAGGTCCCCGACCGGGTGGAGAGCACCCCGCACGAGCTGGACGCCGTCGACAGCGTGGTCACCGCCTGCGCCGTCGCCATCGCCGAGACCGGCACCATCGTGCTGGACGGCGCCCCTGACCAGGGCCGCCGCCGTATCACCCTGGTCCCCGACCATCACATCTGCGTGGTGCGCGTCCCCGACCAGGTGGTCTCCTCCGTCCCCCAGGCCCTCGAACGGCTCGACCCGGCACGCCCGCTGACGTGGATCTCCGGGCCGTCCGCGACGAGCGACATCGAGCTGGACCGGGTCGAGGGGGTGCACGGTCCGCGCACCCTTGAGGTGGTGCTGGTGAGCGGTGAGTGACCGGCGCGGTTAGCGTGAGGGAATGATCCGGTTCGAGCAGGTCACCAAGCGGTATCCGGACGGCACGACCGCCGTGCGCGACCTGTCGTTCGAGGTCGACGAGGGCGAACTGGTCACGCTCGTCGGGCCGTCGGGCTGCGGCAAGACGACCACGATGATGCTGGTCAACCGGCTCGTGGAACCGACCTCGGGGCGGGTCCTGGTGGGCGGTGAGGACGTCGCGGCCGTCGATCCGGTGCGGCTGCGGCGCCGCATCGGCTACGTCATCCAGCAGGTGGGTCTGTTCCCGCACCGCACCGTGCTCGACAACACGGCCACCGTCCCGCTGCTGCTCGGCTGGACGAAGGCGAGGGCACGGGCGCGCGCCGCCGAGCTGCTGGAGCTGGTCGGCCTGGACCCGAGGACCTACGGGCCGCGCTACCCCGACCAGTTGTCGGGCGGCCAGCGGCAGCGGGTCGGGGTGGCGCGGGCACTCGCCGCCGACCCGCCCGTGCTGCTGATGGACGAGCCGTTCGGGGCGGTCGACCCGGTGGTGCGGAAGCAGTTGCAGGACGAGTTCCTGCGGATGCGGGCGGCCGTGCGCAAGACGGTGCTGCTGGTCACGCACGACATCGAGGAAGCGGTGCGGTTGGGCGACCGGATCGCTGTCTACGGGCGTGGCTGCGTGGAGCAGTTCGACACGCCGGACGCCGTACTGGGCAGACCCGCCACACCGAGCGTCGCCGCGTTCGTGGGCGCGGATCGCGGCCTGAAGCGGCTGTCGGTGACGAAGATCCGGCCGGGCGACCTCGAACAGCCGCCGGTCACCCGCCTCGACGAGCCCGCCCGGCGGGCCGAGGCCCGGTTGCGCGCCGAGGGCGCGCTCCGGGCGGTCGTCCTCGACGCGGAGGGCGAACTGCACGGCTGCGTAGCCATCGAGGAGCTGGCCGGAGGCGGCCTGGTCCGCGACCACGTCCACCGGATGGACTGCCGGGTTCCCGTGGGCGCTTCGCTCAAGCAGGCGTTCGAGGTGATGCTCCGGCACGACGCCGGGTGGGCGGCGGTCCTGGACGGGGCGCGTTTCCTCGGCGTCCTCACCCCGGCCGGGCTGCACGAGGCGCTGCGCCGCTCGGCGGACGCGTTCACTCCGTGACGAAGTCTGCCATCATCGCCATGTCCTCGTGCTCCAGGTTGTGGCAGTGCAGCATGTAGCGGCCCGGGTAGTCGGTGAACCGGGTGACGATCTCCACGGATTCGGCCGGGCGCAGGTCGACCGTGTCCTTCCAGCCCGCGTCGTACGGCCCGGGCGAGCGGCCGTTGCGGGCGGTCACCCGGAAGTGGTTGAGGTGGAGGTGGACGGGGTGGTGGAAGTCGGTGACGAACCGCCACACCTCGGTGGTGCCCAGTCGGACGGTGGCCAGCGGCCTGCCGGGCTCGTAGGGGCGGCCGTTGATGGTCCAGCCGGTGGATCCGGCGCGCCGCTGGAAGTGGAACGTACGGGTCGCCGTGGCCCGGTCCGGGCGCGGCGTGGGTATCGCGGA
Source organism: Streptomyces sp. NPDC001796 (assembly GCF_042892355.1). NCBI lineage: Bacteria > Bacillati > Actinomycetota > Actinomycetes > Kitasatosporales > Streptomycetaceae > Streptomyces > Streptomyces sp. NPDC001796. The sequence continues at coordinate 198,817 of NZ_JBIAUC010000011.1, forward strand.
CAACCGTGCCGGTATGCGTGAGTCGTCGTCCGGTGGCCGGGCGGTGGAGACGTCGAACCGCATCACGGCCGCCGTGCTGCCGCTGCCCAGCTGGTTGACCAGCCGTACGCGGGTGCCGGGCCGGTAGCGGGAGAAGTCGACGATCACGTCGAAGCGTTCGGCCGGAGCGATGTCGAGCGAGTCGTGCGCGAGCGGCGTCTGGAGCAGGCCGCCGTCGCCGCCGATCTGCACCAGACCGGCGCCGCCCGGGGGCGGAGGGTCCAGCGCCAGACGGTAGCGGCGGGCGTTCGAGGCGTTGAGCAGACGCAGCCGGTAGCGCAGCCGCCGGGCTGGAACCACCGGCCAGGGTGCCCCGTTGACCAGGATGACATCGCCCAGGACGCCGTCCTTGTAGCGCGTGCCGACGCCCGGCGTGCGCTGTGCCGGGTCCAGGGCCGGGTAGCGGAAGGAGCCGTCGGCCGCGAAGGACCGGTCGGTGATCATCAGGGGGATGTCGCGGTCGCCGCGGGGCAGCGGCAGCGCCTCTTCCTCGTCGTCGTGGACGAGGTGGAACCCGGCGAGGCCGTACCAGACGTTGGGGCCGGTGAAGCCCATGCGGTGGTCGTGGTACCAGAGGGTGGCGGCCCGTTGCTCCATCGGGTACGTGTACGTCCGCACGACCGCGGCACTGTCGTGGGAGTCGGCCGTCCCGGCCATGCTGGTCATCCCCGGCATCGCCGCCATGCCGCCCGCCCCGGGCACCGTGCCGCCGCGCGGCAGGATCAGCGCGGTCGGATAGCCGTCGCTGCCGTACGGGGTGTGGCCGCCGTGCAGGTGGACGACGGTCGGATGCGGCAGTTCGTTGCGGTGCCGCACCACCGTGCGGCGCCCCGAGCGCGAGACGAGCGTAGGCCCGGGGAAGGTGCCGCCGTAGGTCCAGGCGGTGGTCTCCGGCCCGGGCAGGATACTAAGGCGCGCCGTCCGCTGGGTGATCTCGTACACGTCCGTCGTGCCGTCGGAGCGGACCGGCGCGAGCACGGACGGCACGGGCAGCGGCACCGCGTACGGCGGCGGAAGGGGAGCCTGGCTGCGCAGCAGCAGCCCCGGCTGACCGGGCGTCAGCGCGCCCGAGGCCATGGCCCATCCGCCGACGGTGACCGCGCCGCCGCCGAGGGCCGCCGCGGCGAGCAGGCGGCGTCGGCCGATGCCCCCGCTCATGCGCGCCCCTCCGCACGGCGGGAACGGTCCGCGCGCCACGCCCGGACCAGCATCAGCAAGGTGCAGGCGATGATCGCCACGCCCAGCGGGACATGAACGGCGAGCACGCGCGCGTACCCCATGGCGATCTGTCCCGCCTCCGCCCCGAAGAGCGCGACGGCGGCCAGGGCCGGCCAGCCGGGCCCGCCACCGGGGCGCCACAGCAGCACCGAAGCCACGATCTGGGCCAGGGCGGTGAGCCCGGTGGCAGTCGCGTTGAGGGCGTGCAGGTCCAGGGCTCCGTAGTGACCGGACAGGAAGCCCCCGGCCAGTACCGCCTGCCCGACGGCCAGGACGGCCTCGCATGTCACCACGGTCCGGAAGAACAGGAGGGCCCAGGGCCGCACCAGGGGGCGGCCACCGTCGGCGGGTGCGGGCGGATCCGCCACGGGGCGCGGGGAAGGAACGATCCGATTAGGCATGAACGAGATAGTGCCAGATGAGACTATCCCTTGGGAACCAATCTCGACCTGCCCTAAGCTGAACGGTCATGAACGCCCCCCGCTCCGCCTCCCCCGCGCCCGGTGCAGGCCCCGCGCGCATCGGCCCCCTGCTCCTTCTCGCCCATCGCCGCGCCGCCCGGACGTTCTCCGAGGCGCTGCGTCCGCTCGGCATCGAGGGGCGGCACTACGGGGTGCTGCTCAACCTCACCAGGCACGGGGCGCTCAGCCAGCGCCGGCTCATCGACCTCACCGGCAGCGACAAGTCCTCGATGGTGCGCACGGTCGACGACCTGGAGGCCCGCGCTCTGGCCGTGCGGCGGCCCTCGCCCGCCGACCGGCGCGCCCACGCGGTGGAGCTGACCGAAGAGGGCAGAGCCCTGTTCGCCGAGGCCTCGCGGATCGCCGACGAGGTGGGTGCCCGGCTCCTGGGCTGCCTGGAAGAGGACGACCAGGAACTGTTGTGCTCACTGCTGGAACGCTTCGTCAGAGCACCCGAGACGTAGGGCGTGCGCGTCAGAACCGGACAGTTGGGGCCATGACCGGACAGCCACGGGCCGCCCGGTCGGGCATCCTGTCGTCCTGCCGGGCGCCGCGGGCGTGTGTGCGGTGCCCCTCATCGGCTTCCGGAGCCGGCAGAAGGCCGCCCCCGGTGTCACTTCAAAAGCCCCTTGTCCTCGAGGTACGCGCGGGCCACGTCCTGCGGCAGCCGCCGCCAGCTGTCCACCCGCTGGTTCAGGGACGTCAGGTCTTCCGTCGTCAGGACCGAGTTGAGAGCGCTCAGGGCCTTGGTGACACGGACGCCGCCCGCCCGGGCGCGGTTGACGACCGGGACGACGTAGTCCGCGTTCTGCAGGTGTCTGTCGTCGGCGAGCAGGACGAGCCCGAACGTGTCGAGGGTGGCGTCCGTCGTGGTGGTCAGCACCATCTGGTCCCGCCCGTCCTGGACGGCCCGCTTGGCCTGTGTGGTGCCGACGCCCTTGGGGTCGACACCCGTGATGTCGATGCCGTACGTCTTCCTCAACCCCGGTGCGCAGTACGGCCGGAGCACGCATTCGTCCCCGGCCGCGAGCCGCACCTTCAGGCCCGAGCGGCCGAGGTCGCTGAGGGTCCTCAGGTGGTGGTCGCGGGCGTACGCACGGGTCACCGCGAAGGCGTTCCGGTCGACCGCGCGGCCCGGCTCGAGCACCGTCAGTCCGCGGGGCGCGGTCAGTCTCCGCAGCGCGCTCATGGTGGCGGCGAGGTCCGGTGAGCCGACGGGCGCGGCTCCGGCCCCGTGGGTCCTTGCCTGGAGCCAGTCCGCGAAGGTGGCCGCGTACTCCGGGATCACGTCGATCTGCCCGGACTCCAGGGCGGGTTCGTACAGTTCGCGGTTGGCGACGGTGATGAGGGAGGTCGTGTAGCCGGCCCGGTCCAGCAGTAGCGCGTACATGTGGGCGAGCAGGTCGCTCTCGGTGAAGCCGGCCGAGCCGACGGTCAGGTGCCTGCTGTCGCCGGGCGGCGCGGTGACCCGGCCCCGGGTCTCCAGGGAGGGGCCCGTCATACAGCCGGCGACCAGCAGGACGGACGCGAGCGCCGCGTACCGTCTCATCGCCCGTCCCCCGCCCGGCGTGGCGCCAGCCGCTCGACGGCCTCGAAGCTCCCCTCGACCACCAGGGCGAACGCGGCCACCAGCACCGCCCCGGCGACGACCTGAGGCGTACTGGCCAGGTTGAAGCCCGCGGTGATGATGCGGCCGAGTCCGCCGCCGCCTGCCAGCGCGGCGATCGTGGCGGTCGCGACGAGCTGGACGGCGGCGATGCGCACCCCGCCCAGCACCATGGGGAGCGACAGGGGCAGTTCCACGCGAAGCAGCAGCTGCCGGCCGGTCATGCCCATCCCCCGCGCCGCTCGCACCACGTCGGCGTCGACCTGCCGTATGCCGACGTACGCGTTGGTCAGCAGCGGTGGCACCGCGAACAGCACGAGAGCGACGGCGGTCGGACCGTCGCCCCAAGCCCCGATCGGGGTGAGCAGCAGGAGCACCAGCACGGCGAAGGTGGGGACGGCGCGGCCGACGTTGGAGAGGTTGACGGCGAGTGCGCCGCCCTTGCCGAGGTGGCCGAGGACGAGGGCGACGGGCAGTGCGATCAGGCAGCTGATGAGGAGACAGACGGCGGTCAGGACGAGGTGCTGCTGCAACCGGTGCCCGATGCCGTCGTCACCCGCCCAGTGCGCCGGGTCGGTGAGCCAGTGCCAGGTGTCGCCGAGGGTCCTCATCGGCTTCTCGCCCTCGCCCAGGGGGTGGCGAGCCGTTGCACACCGAGCAGCAGCACGTCGGCGGCCACGGCGATCAGCACGCAGAGCACGGACGCGGTGAGCACCTGCGCCTTGAAGTAGGTGTTCATGCCCGCGTAGATGAGGTTGCCGAGACCCCCGAAGCCGACGATCGCCCCGACCGTGACCAGGGACACCGCCGAGACGGTGGCGATGCGCAGGCCCGCCATGGCGGCGGGCAGGGCGAGCGGCAGTTCCACGGTGAGCAGCAGCCGGATCGGCCCGTAGCCCATGCCGAGGGCGGCCTGCCGGGTCTCCTCGGGAACGGCGCGCAACCCGGCGAGGATGTTCCGGACGAGCAGGGTGAGCGAGTACAGGGCGAGCCCGGTGACGACCAGGGTCGCCGACAGCCCGTACAGGGGCAGGAGCAGCGAGAACATGGCCAGCGAGGGAATCGTGTAGAGGACCGTGGTGACGCCGAGGACGGGTGCGGCGGCCCGGCGCAGGCGGCGCGCCAGGACCGCGAGCGGGACCGCGATGAGCAGGGCGATGGCGACGGAGGCCGTGACCAGCTGCAGATGCTGGAGCACCGCGTCGAGGAGGATGTGGCGGCGGGTGCGCAGGTAGGCGCCGCAGATCCACTCGTTGCGGGCGAGGCAGTCGTCCGGGGGTGTGGTCACACGTCCATGGGACCGGGCGGGCGAGGGGCCGCGCTCGTTGTGGTGGCCCGTCGGGGTGTCGCCGACCGCGGCGTGGTGGCGGCGGAGGCGCCGTCCGTGCGGGGCGGGGCACCCGTGGCCCGCGCGAGGTGCGTACGGGCCGAGGGGCGGCCCCGCAGCGGGGCCGCCCCTCGTGCGGGTGCGGAGAGGGTCAGCGGCACACGCTGATGTTGTTCAGTTCGGGGTCGTCGGCGTCGGGCAGGTTCATGCCCGACTCCAGGCCCGTACGCAGATAGCGCAGCACCGGCTCGGTGAGGCGTTCGCCCGGCAGGACGGCCGGGATGCCCGGCGGATAGGGCGTGATCATCTCGGCGGAGATCCGGCCTGCCGCCTGCTCCAGGGGCACGGACTCCTTGGGCCCGAAGTACGCGTCGCGCGGCAGGCGCACCTGTTCGAGGCGCATCTCCTCTCCCGTCGGCACCTCGGGGTGCGGCAGACCGGCCGCGAGCTCGTCGGCGTGCCCGGCGAGGTCGCGCAGGGCCCGAAGCAGGGGCCGGGTGGTGTCGGGCGAGTCGGCGAAAGTGAGCTGTGCGCTGATCCGGCGGTGGTCGGAGAGGTGCATGTCGATGTGGTGTTCGGCGCGCAGCCAGTCGGCGGCGCGGTAGCCGCTCGTACCCAGGCCGCTGACGTCGATGGTGACGGGCAGCGGGTCGTAGTCCGCGGACAGGCCCGGGCCCACCAGGTCGTCGCGCCCGAGGACCTCCAGGCCCGGGATCTCCTCGACGGCGGCCCGGACCTGCTCGGCCAGGTGCAGCGCGTCGTCCAGCAGGTCCTTGCCGCGCAGGGCCATCTGGCGGCGCCAGGCGTCGAGTCCCGCGAAGATGAGGACCGAGGGGCTGGTGGTGCCCAACAGGTCCGCACGCGACTTCAGGGCCGTGGGATCGATCAAAGACCCCTGCAGATGGAAGACGGAGCCCTGTTCGAAGCCGCTGCCCATCTTGTGGATGCTGGTCACGCAGACGTCCGCGCCGGCGTCCATCGCCCAGGACGGCAGATCCGGATGGAAGGGAAGGTGCGCGCCCCACGCCTCGTCGACGATGAGCGGCAGTCCGTGCGCGTGGCAGACCTCGGCGATCGCGGCCAGGTCCGCGCAGCCGCCGTACGGGGTCGGGCTGGTGACCAGGGCGCCGCGCGCCTCGGGATGGCGGTCGAGGGCCTCGGCGAAGGCCTCCGCTGAGGGTGCGTGCGCGAAGCGCTGCCGCTCGTCCCACTGGGGGTCGACCCAGACGGGCTCGATGCCCGCCAGGATCAGTCCGGAGACCACCGACTTGTGGGCGTCACGGCCCACGACCAGCTGCTCGTGCGGACCCGCCACGGCGAGCATCGCGGCCTTCACGGACAACGAGCTGCCGCAGGTGGTGAAGAAAGTGTGCTCGGCATGGACGGCGTCCGCCATCAGCTCCTCTGCCCGCACCAGGACGTCACCGGTCATGCGGCGGTCGTCGAGACCGCCCGAGGCGAGCACATCGGAGTGGAAGACGTCGCTCAGCAGCTCTCTGGCTTCCGGGTCGGCGCCGCGGGCCTGTTTGTGCCCGGGCGGGGTGAAGGCGAGCTCCCCGCGCTCGTGGTAGCGGCGCAGGGCTTCGAGAATCGGCACTCGGGTGTGGTCCACGGGTGTTCCCTCCTTCGTCGAGCGGTCGGTCACGGCTCTCGGTCGGAGGGGCGTCCCTCGGCGGTCTTCCGGTTGGCCTGGAGACTCGGGGTGATCGGGTCACCCGCGCCGCCCCCGGTGCCCCCGCCGGTGTCGGTGTCGTCCTCGTGGCCCTGCTCCTTCACCTCCTGAAGAACCTCCTCGGTGGCGGTACGGGTCGGCTTCTTGCGCCACGGCAGGCGCGACAGAATCGTGCTCATGGCGGGCCGGGTACCCGCGGACCGCCGGATCAGGCGGGCTCGGGGTGCCGTTCACCCCTGGCCGTTCAGCGCCCGCGCCGCCACCTTCAGGTCGGACACGAGCCCGGCGTACGCCGCCTCCCGGTCGTCGGCACGGAGGATCGCCGAGGGATGCACCGTCGCGACGACGTACCGCTCGTCCCCGGAGCCGGGCAGCGGGAGCAGGCTCCCGCGGTCCTTGGTCACCCGGAAGGAGCCGCCCAGCAGTGACTTGGCGGCGGTCGCGCCCAGGGCCACCACGACGTCGGGCCGGATCAGGTCGAGCTCGGCGCGCAACCAGGGCTTGCAGGCGCTCATCTCGCGGAGGCTGGGCGCCTTGTGGATGCGCCTCTTGCCGCGCTCGGGGACGACGGTGAACTTGAAGTGCTTGACCGCGTTGGTGACATATGCGGTGCCGCGGTCGATACCGGCCTCGGTCAGCGCCTTGTCCAGCAGGCGTCCGGCCGGGCCCACGAAGGGTTCGCCCTGCCGGTCCTCCTGGTCGCCCGGCTGCTCGCCGACCAGCACGACCCGCGCCGAGGTCTCCCCCCGGCCGAACACGGTCTGGGTGGCGTTCTCGTAGAGGGGGCAGCCGTGGCAGTCGGCGGCGGCACGCCGGTATGCGGCGAGGTCACCGCCGTCCGGCAGGAACGGGGTCGCGTCGTACGCGCTCGCCCGGGTGTCCTCGGAAGGGCTCATGGCTGCTTCACCTCCCTGGGCCACGGTCCTGACCCGGTCCCCGCAGTACCCCTTCTCCCGGCTCGCACACCCCTGGTCCGGTGGGGACGATGGAGGAGGCCCGACATCGGCGAAGACCACAGCACCCCGGAGGGGACGATGACCTCTAAAGCCCGCCCGGGAGAGGACGAGCCGGACGCCACCTCTCAAGCGGAACGGATCTTCCAGTTGGAGGAGGAGATCTGCCAGCTGAAGGAGGCCGTCACCTCCCACGCGACGGTGGACCAGGCCATCGGCATGCTCGTCGCCCTCGGCCATGTGACGCCCAGCCAGGGATGGGAGGTGCTCCGGGAGGTCTCGCAGCACGCGAACATCAAGCTGCGCAATGTGGCGGAGATGATATTGGTCTGGGGCCGCGACGGGGATCTGCCGGACGACCTGCGCGTCCTCCTGGAGGACACGCTCGACCGCTACGGCCCCACGCAGCTGCCGGAGGGTCCGCCTCCGCACTGACGGCGCGTGTTCCGGCCTCGTGTTTCAAACACCCTGTCGCGGATAGTCCGGAAGGTGTCGGCGCACTGGCCAACCGTTCCCGGGAGGGTTCGGCAGTGAGCCCACCGCAAACGGCCGTCCGGTCGACAAGCGGCTCGGGCGGCCGGATGCGATGCCGACCGGTGCCGCGGCTGACCGGACCCGGAAGGGCGGACCGGCCGGGGCCGGGCATCAGGCGCTGTCGGAAAGAGCCTCCTCACGCACACGCGCACAGCATCCGCTGAGCAGGCGCGAGACGTGCATCTGGGAGATGCCGAGCTGGCTGGCGATGCGGCTCTGGGTCATCCCCCGGAAGTAGCGCAGATAGAGGATGGTGCGCTCACGTTCCGGCAGCGAGCGCAGACACGGTTTGACGGCCTCCCGGTCGACGATCAGGTCGTAGCCGGCGTCGGAGTCGCCGAGGGCGTCGCCGAGCGCGTAGCCGTCATCGCTGCCGGCGACCTCCGCGTCCAGCGAGAGCGCGGTGAAGCTGTCCATGGCTTCCAGTCCCACCCGCACATCGTCCTCGCTGAGATGCGCGTGCTCGGCGATCTCGGCGACGGTCGGGCCGTGCCCCGGGGTCTCCTGTCCGATCTCCTTGACGGCCGCCCGCACCCGGTTGCGCAGGTCCTGGACACGCCGCGGTACGTGCAGAACCCACATGTGGTCCCGGAAGTGCCGCTTGATCTCACCGGTGATGGTGGGGATGGCATAGCTCTCGAACGCGTAGCCGCGTGCCGGCTCATAGCGGTCGACCGCCTTGACCAGCCCGAGAGCGGCCACCTGGCACAGATCCTCGACGGACTCGCCCCTGCCTCTGTAACGCCGGGCGATGCGCTCGGCCATCGGCAGCCACGACCGGACGATCTCGTCTCGCAGCGCCTGCCGCTCGGGGCCGTCGGGCAGCCCGCGCAGCTGAGCAAAGGCGTCCGTGGTGTCAGGGGCGTCGTCGTGCGGGTGTTGCTTGGCCTTGACCGTGATGCGCATGTGCTTTTCAACTCCCTCGAGGGGCTGATTGGACAGTCACCATGGGAGGGCGCACTCACGGAACAGTGCGAGGAACACACCCGGGGCTGGTGAGCCAGCTCCCACGGACGTGCCTCCTGTCCGAAGCACTAATCAGCCCATTCCCGACTTTCTGGACGGCAAACAATTTCTCGGACGGGGTGACGGTCGGCGCTCACCCGACTGCGGGAAGCAGCCATACGGTGGCCAGCGGCGGAAGGGTCAGACGGACGCCGTGTCCGGGACCCGGTTCGGGGGCGAGGGGTTCCGGGTTGCGGACGCCGCTGCCTCCGTACGCCGGCCCGTCCGTGTTCAGCACCTCCTGCCAGGCCGGGACGTCGTCCGGGACGCCCAGGCGGTAGTCGTGGCGGACGACCGGCGAGAAGTTCGACACGGCCAGCAGAGGTCTGCCGTCCGCGTCGTGGCGCAGGAACGCGAACACGTTGTCGTCGGCGGCGTCCGAGACGACCCAGCTGAAGCCGGACGGTTCGGTGTCGCGCTGCCACAGGGCCGGGGTGCGGCGGTAGATCGTGTTGAGGTCGCGGACCAGGTCCCGCACGCCCCGGTGATCGGGTTCCGCCCCGTACTCGGGATCCAGCAGCCACCAGTCGAGGCCCTGGGCCTGCGACCACTCGCCGCCCTGGGCGAACTCCTGTCCCATGAAGAGGAGTTGCTTGCCGGGGTGGGCCCACATGAAGCCCAGGTACGCACGGAGGTTCGCCCGCTGCTGCCACCAGTCCCCCGGCATCTTGGACACGAGGGCCTGCTTTCCGTGCACCACCTCGTCGTGGGAGATCGGCAGGACGTAGTTCTCGCTGTAGGCGTAGACCATGGAGAACGTCATCTCGTTGTGGTGGTACCTGCGGTGGATCGGGTCCTTGGACACATAGACGAGGGAGTCGTGCATCCAGCCCATGTTCCACTTCAGGCCGAAGCCGAGGCCGCCCTGATCGGTGGGTCTGGTCACGCCGTCCCAGGCGGTGGACTCCTCGGCTATCGTGACCACGCCGGGGCAGCGGCGGTAGACGGTCGCGTTCATCTCCTGCAGGAACGCGACCGCGTCGAGGTTCTCCCGGCCGCCGTGCTCGTTCGGGGTCCACTGGCCGGGCTCGCGGGAGTAGTCGAGGTAGAGCATGGAGGCGACCGCGTCCACGCGCAGGCCGTCGATGTGGAACTCCTCGCACCAGTACACGGCGTTGGCGACCAGGAAGTTGCGCACCTCGCGGCGCCCGTAGTCGAACTCCAGGGTCCCCCAGTCGGGGTGGGCCGCGCGCAGCGGGTCCTGGTGCTCGTACAGCGGGCGTCCGTCGAACTCGGCCAGCGCCCAGTCGTCGCGGGGGAAGTGGGCCGGTACCCAGTCCATCAGGACGCCGATGCCGGCCTGGTGCAGGGCGTCGACGAGGTACTTGAAGTCGTCGGGGGTGCCCAGGCGGGCGGTGGGCGCGTAGAAGCCGGTGACCTGGTAGCCCCAGGACCCGCCGAAGGGGTGCTCGGCGATCGGCATCAGCTCGACGTGGGTGAAGCCCAGCTCCTTGACGTACCCCGGCAAGTGCTCGGCCAGTTGCCGGTACGTAAGCCCCGGCCGCCAGGACGGCAGGTGCACCTCGTACACCGAGAACGGCGCCCGATGCACAGGCACGTCCGCGCGGTGTGCCATCCATGCGTCGTCGTGCCACTCGTACGCCGACTCGGTCACGATCGAGGCGGTCGCCGGCGGCACCTCCGTGCGGCGGGCCATGGGGTCGGCGCGTACGGTGTGGCTGCCGTCGGGCCGCGCGATGTCGAACTTGTAGCGCGCCCCGGGGCCGATTCCGGGCACGAACAGCTCCCACACTCCGGAGGAGCCGAGGGAGCGCATGGGGTACGCGCGGCCGTCCCAGTGGCAGAAGTCCCCGCACAGCCGGACGCCTCGGGCGTTCGGCGCCCACACCGTGAAGCGGGTGCCGGTCACGCCCTGGTGGGTCATGGGGTGGGCCCCGAGGACCTTCCACAGCTCCTCGTGGCGCCCCTCGCCGATCAGGTGCAGGTCGAACTCGCCGAGCGCGGGCAGGAAACGGTAGGGGTCGTCGGTCTCCTGGACGGTGTCCGCGTACGCCACGAGCAGCCGGTGGTCCGGTATCTCCCGCACCGGCAGCAGGGCCGAGAAGAAGCCGTCGCCGTCGTCGTGCAGTTCGGCCCAGGCGTCGCCGATGACGACGGTGACCGACAGCGCGCACGGTCGCAGCGCGCGGAGGACCGTTCCGTCCGGCACCGGGTGCGCGCCGAGTACGGCGTGCGGGTCGTGGTGGGTGCCGGCCAGCAGCCGCTCCCGGTCACCGGCGGGCACGGGCGCGGGTGCCGGGGTGCCCAGGTGCGGCGAGGCGAGCGGGGGCGGGGGCGGGGGCACGGTGTGCGTGGTCACGGCATGGGCCTCCTGTCGCCGGGGCGTCGGGCGAGGCGGGCGATCGCCGCCATGGGTACCGGAAGCCAGTCGGGCCGGTGGCGGGCCTCGTACAGGACCTCGTACACGGCCCGGTCCGTCTCGTAGGCGCGCAGCAGCGCCGGTTGCGCGCGCGGGTCCCAGCCCGCTTCGGCGGCGTAGCCCGCGCAGTACGCCTCGCGGCAGCGCAGCGCCCATTCGGGCTGCCACGGCCGGCGGGCGTGGGCGGCGTAGTCGAAGGAGCGGAGCATCCCCGCGACATCACGGACGGGGGACTGCGGGCGGCGCCGTTCGGGGAGCGGGCGTGCCGGTTCGCCCTCGAAGTCGATCACGTGCCACCGGCGTTCGGCCCGGAGCACCTGGCCGAGGTGCAGATCGCCGTGGATGCGCTGGGCGGGCCGGGGCGCGTCGAGCGCCGCCAGTTCGGTGAAGGCGGTACGCAGCCCGTGGGCGTACGGCAGCAGTTCCGGTACGGCGTGGGTGGCGTCCCGCAGCCGCTCGACCATGCCGGCGGTGAGGGGCCCGGTGTCGGGCGGCCCTTGGGGCTCGGCGGGGAACGCGGCGGCGAGGGCCAGATGCACCTCGGCCGTGGCCCGTCCCAGTTCGTACGCCTCCTCGGTGAACTCCCGCCCGGCCGCGAGGGCGGCGAGCGCCTGTGTCCATCCGTCGGCGGCGCCGTGCAGGAAGGGCTGGAGCACGCCGAGTGTCGCGGCCCAGGGGCTGGAGGTGCGGAACCAGGCCACCGGCGCGGGGACGCAGGTGCAGCCCTGCCGGACCAGGGCCCAGGGCACCTCCAGGTCGGGGTTGATCCCGGGCCGCACCCGGCGGAAGACCTTCAGGATGTAGGCGTCGCCGTACACCAGGGAGGAGTTGGACTGCTCGGCTTCGAGGAGGCGGGGCGCGAGCCCGGTGGGTATGGTCACTCGTCTGTCGCGTTCGAAGCGGAGGGCGCCCGCGGTGCCCGGCGTGCGCAGCCGTTCCAGGAGCAGGGACGCCGAGCGCGGGTCCTGGAGGGCGTCGTACACCAGCAGCCCCTGGAGAGGTCCCTCGCTCACCCGTCCGAGGACCGCCGGGGAGACCCGTGGGGACAGGGACTCCCCGGTGCCGAGGAGCAGTTGGTAGCAGTCGTGCCCCGGCGCGGCGGTCGGCGAGCGCCCGATGGAGTCGGCGCGGACCAGGACGTGGAGGCAGCCGGGGTGCAGTTCGGTCACCGCCAGCAGAGTCAGGTCCGTGACGGGCCGTCCCTTGCCTGCGAACCAGCGCTGGCGCGGCAACCACTCCCGCAGCAGACCGGAGAGCGAGGGCAGCAGCGAGGTGGGGCCGATGCCGTCCTGGCTGAGCGTTGCGGTCTGGGTCTTCGGCATGGCCTCGCGTCCTTTCCGTGCCGGCCGACGTCAGCGGCCCTGATTCAACTGGTCATGAACACGTTGACCTTGGTGGCGTGGGGGACGTTCTTGCGGAGGCGGAACCAGTAGAAGCCGTGGCCTGCGAGGGTGAGCAGGTAGGGCAGTTCTCCGATGGCGGGGAAGCGGACCCCGCCGATCAGTT
>NZ_JBIAUC010000012.1:0-199502 GCF_042892355.1 Streptomyces sp. NPDC001796
AGCGTGAGGGAAACGCCCGGTTACATTCCGAACCCGGAAGCTAAGCCTTACAGCGCCGATGGTACTGCAGGGGGGACCCTGTGGGAGAGTAGGACGCCGCCGAACAATCTTTGGAGGACCCTTGGTCCCAGCGACATGCTGGGACCAAGGGTCCTTTTTCGTTTTCCCCGGGCGCGCCGGGTACCCGGCCGCGCGACAATGATTTTGCGGTACCGAAGACAGGAGTCACCCATGTCCACCAACTCTCCCGACGAGCGTCCTGAGCGCGACCAGCGCCGCCGGGACAGTGGTGACCGTGGCGGCTACCGCGGTGGCCCGCGCCGCGGCGACGACCGTGGCGGCTACGGCCGGCGCGACGACCGCCGTGGCGACGACCGGCGGGTCGGCGACCGGGGCGAGCGCGGCGACCGAGGCGGATTCCGTGGCCGTGACGACCGCGAGCGTGGTGGACGTCCTTCCTTCCGCGGGGACGACCGTTCATCCGGCCCGCGCCGCGACGACCGCGACCGGGGCTTCCGGCGCGACGGCGACCGCCCCTCCTTCCGTCGTGATGACGACCGGGGCGCATATGGCCGTCGGGACGACGACCGTGGTGGCTACGGCCGTCGGGACGACGACCGCGGTGGATCCCCCCGCCGTGATGACGATCGAGGCGGTTACGGCCGCCGCGACGACCGCGGCTTCCGTCGTGACGACCAGCGCGGTGGCCACCGAGACGACCAGCGCGGTGGCCACGGACGTCGTGACGACCGCGGCGGTTACGGCCGCCGTGACGACCGGCGCGACGATCGCCGTGATGGCGACCGCGGCGGCTTCCGTCGGGATGACCGCCGTGACGACCGGCCGTCCGGCCCGCGGCGTGACGACAGTCGCGAGGACCGTGGCTACCGCCGTGACGACCGGCCGTCCGGCCCCCGGCGTGACGACAGCCGCGACGACCGTGGCTACCGCCGTGACGACAGCCGTTCCGACCGCGGCTACCGCCGTGACGACAGCCGCGAGGATCGTGGTTACCGCCGTGACGACCGGCCGTCCGGCCCGCGGCGTGACGACAGTCGCGAGGATCGTGGCTACCGCCGTGACGACAGTCGCCAGGATCGTGGCTACCGCCGTGACGACCGGCCGTCCGGCCCGCGCCGTGACGACAGCCGCGACGACCGTGGCTACCGCCGTGACGACAGCCGTTCCGACCGCGGCGGTTTCCGTGGGCGTGACGACCGCGGTGGGCGTCCCGGTGGCTTCCGTGGGCGTGACGACCGCGGCGGTCGCCCCGGAGGCTTCCGTGGCCGTGACGACCGGCGTGGCGACGACCGGCGCGGTGGCGGCCGGTTCCGCGAGGAGCGGGACCGGGACCGGGACCGCGAGCCGATCAAGCGGCTGCCGATCCCCGAGGACGTCACCGGGGAGGAGATCGACAAGGACGTACGGCAGGAGCTTCAGAGCCTGCCCAAGACGCTCGCCGAGGACGTCGCCAAGAACCTGGTGATGGTCGCCCGGCTCATCGACGAGGACCCGGAGGGCGCATACGCGTACTCGAAGGTGGCGCTGCGCCTCGCGTCCCGCGTCGCCGCCGTGCGCGAGGCGGCCGGCTTCGCCGCGTACGCCAGCCAGAAGTACGGTGAGGCACTCGCCGAGTTCCGGGCCGCCCGGCGTATGACGGGCAGCGTCGACCTGTGGCCCGTCATGGCGGACTGCGAGCGTGGTCTCGGCCGGCCCGAAAAGGCGCTGGACATGGCCGGTGCGCCCGAGGTGCACAAGCTCGACAAGGCCGGTCAGGTCGAGATGCGGCTGGTGGCGGCCGGTGCGCGCCGCGACATGGGGCAGCTCGAAGCGGCGATCGTGACGCTGCAGAGCCCCGAGCTGGCGTCCAACTCCGTCCAGCCGTGGACCGCGAGGCTGCGGTACGCGTACGCCGACGCGCTGCTGGCCGCCGGTCGGGAGGGCGAGGCACGCGAGTGGTTCGCCAAGGCCGTCGAGGCCGACAGGGACGGCAGCACGGACGCCTCCGACCGGCTCGCCGAGCTGGACGGTGTGGAGTTCGTCGACGCCCTGGACGAGGACGAGAGCGAGCCCGACGCAGCCGGGGACGGCGGCGACGACGGCGGCGACGACGACTGACGCCGGTAGGCGGCACTGGGACGAGACAGGGCGGGACCCCAGCGGGTCCCGCCCTGTTGCATGTCAGAGCTCCAACGCTCGCAGCACCAGCCCCGACGCCGGTTTCGGGCCGAACGACGTCGACTTGCGCGGCATCGTCACGCCCTGGCGGGCCAGTTCGCGGACGACCTCCTCGCGGACCGGGTGCATCAGGACCGCCGTGCCGCCGTCGCGCTCCGCCTTCTCGACCGTGGCGGCCGCGTCGTGGATGTAGGCGATGTGTTGCTGCGAGTCCTCGGGGATACGCCAGACGTGTTCCAGGAGCGCGGCGTGCAGGACCGTCGCGTCCAGCGTGCGCCAGGCCGGGGGGCGGTCCGCCGGGACCGTGCGGGCCAGGAGGTCCGGGGACGGCCGGTCGACCAGGTGGAAGGCGCCGTCGCCGGCGAGGAGGTAGGCGTTGCCGGCGCAGGCGGCGTCGGCCAGCACCTCCAGGGCCTCGGGCAGCGGCAGACGCAGGTCGCGTACGCGGAACAATCCCTCGAGGGCGGACAGCGCCTCGGCGACCGGGAGCCGGTGCAGGAGGCGGTGGATCGCCCGGACCCGCAGCGGGTAGCGGACGGTGTCCACCAGCAGGACCAGGCCGTAGTCCCACGGGCTGGGGGAGGGGTGCTCCGCGCGTAGACGCACGTAGGTCGCCCAGCGGTGGTGGCCGTCGGCGATCAGGGCCTGGTGCCGGGCCAGGTCCGCCCGGATCTCCGCCAGGGCGTCGGGATCCGTCACCGACCACAGGCGGTGGCTGAAACCGTCCTCCGTGGTGGTGGCCAGCAATGGCAGGCGTTCGACGGTGCGTTCGACGACGGCCGTCGCTCCGGTCTCGGAGCCGCTGCCGCGGTAGGTGAGCAGCAAGGGTTCGAGGTTGGCGCAGGTGGCGCGCATCAGGGCCGCACGGTCCGCGATGACGTGCGGCATGACGTCCTCGTGGGGCAGCACCACGCCCTCCGAGGGCTCCGAGACGCGCAGCGCCCCTATGAGGCCGCGCTGGAGCACCCCGCCGCCCCGCTGCTCGTAGACGTAAAGGCCGGGCTCGGTGTCGGTCCTCAGGACGCCCTCGGCGAGCCAGCGGCGCAGGGTCTCCGCCGCCTGCTTGGTGCGTGCCGCCGGGGTGGCCGCCTGGGGCAGTATGAGGCGCACGATGTTGTGCGGGTCGGCCGACTCCAGATGGAGGAGTCCGTCCGGGCGCACGACGACGTCGTACGGCGGTGAGGTGACCGCGGCGAGGCTGCCGACGCGGTCAGGGTCGTAGCGCAGGCCCCGGAAGGGGGCCAGGTCAAGGCCCGTGTGCGCCGGTACGTCCCCGCGACCTGCAGTGTTCATTGATGCATCGTAAGTGTGTCAGTGCCGTGCGGGATGATCGGGGGAAGGCGATCGAGCGAGGAGCGATGCGTAATGAGCCAGACCGTCAGGATGCGGCCGGAGGGCAGTGACGTGCCCCTGAGCGAGGCGTACGACACGGCGCTGCTCGACCTGGACGGCGTGGTGTACGCGGGCGGGAGCGCGATCGCGCACGCCGTGGAGTCGCTGGGCGCGGCGAGCCGGGGCGGGATGCATCTGGCGTACGTGACGAACAACGCGCTGCGTACGCCGGACGTGGTGGCCGAGCATCTGACGGAGCTGGGGATACCGACGGGTGCCTCGGACGTCGTCACGTCGGCGCAGGCGGTGGCCCGGCTGATCAGTGAGCAGGTGCCCGCCGGGGCGCGGGTGCTGGTGATCGGTGGCGAGGGGCTGCGGGTCGCGCTGCGGGAGCGGGGGCTCGTGCCGGTCGAGTCGGCCGACGACGACCCGGTGGCCGTGGTGCAGGGCTATGGCGGGCCGCAGCTGCCGTGGGGGCGGTTCGCGGAGGCGTGTTACGCCATCGCGCGCGGGGTTCCGTGGTTCGCGTCCAACACGGATCTGACGATCCCGAGCGCCCGAGGTATCGCGCCGGGGAACGGGGCGGCCGTCGAGGTCGTACGGATCGCGACCGGCGCGGAGCCGCAGGTGGCGGGCAAGCCGCTGCCGCCGATGCATCGCGAGACGATTCTGCGCACGGGCGCGGAGCGGCCGCTGGTGGTGGGGGACCGGCTGGACACGGACATCGAGGGCGCGTTCAACGGCGGAGTCGACTCGCTGCTGGTCCTGACGGGCGTGACGGACGGCGCGCAGCTGCTGGCGGCGCCTCCGCAGCACCGGCCGACGTACGTGGACGCGGATCTGCGCGGGCTGCTGACGGGGCAGCCGGAGGTGGTCGCGGCGGGCGGCGGTTTCCGCTGCGGCGGCTGGACGGCGACAGCGCAGGAGGAGAGGTTGCAGCTGGAGGGTGACGGGGAGGCTCTGGACGGGCTGCGGGCGCTGTGTGCGGCTGCCTGGGCGGCAGCCGGGGAGGGTTCCTGCGGGCTGGACGGGGGGAAGGCGCTGGCGCGGCTGGGGCTGTGAGCGGAGGGGACGACCGGTCGAAACGCAAAGCGAGGGTAGGCTAACCTAACCGGGTGTTGGTCGACAGCCCTCCCGAACCGCGTGCGGACGCCGTCCCCGCACCCCCGACCCGCCGGGCGATACGGTCCCTCGGGCTCCTCGTCTCGGTCGTGATCCTGGCGTTCATCGCGCTGGCGAGCATCGCGATCGGGGCCAAAGGGCTCTCGCCGGCGCAGGTCTGGCACGGCCTGTTCCACGACTCCGGAACGTATGCCGACGTCGTGGTCGGCGACCGGCTGTCGCGCACGGTGCTCGGCCTGCTCGCCGGCGCCGCGCTCGGTCTCGCCGGTGCCGTCCTGCAGGCGCTCACCCGCAACCCGCTGGCCGATCCGGGCCTGCTCGGCATCAACGCGGGCGCGTCCGCGGCGGTCGTCACCGCCATCACGTACTTCGGTGTCACCAGCCTGAGCGGCTATGTGTGGTTCGCCTTCCTCGGCGCGGCCGCCGTCGGGGCCCTGGTGTGGTTCCTCGGCGGCAGCCGGGGCGCCACACCGGTGCGGCTGGCGCTCGCCGGAACCGCGATCAGCGCCGCGCTCTACGGCTACCTCCAGGCCGTGATGATCATGGACGACGCGGCGCTCGGCAAGATGCGCTTCTGGACGGTCGGTTCCCTGGCCTCGGCGACGGACGCGACCATCCGGCAGGTCCTGCCGTTCCTGCTGGCCGGTACGGTCCTCGCACTCGCGCTCGCCCGCCCGCTGAACGCCGTGGCCATGGGCGACGACACGGCCCGTGCACTCGGCGCGCACCTGGGCCGCACCCGCGCCCTGTCCATGGCCGCCGCCACCGTGCTCTGCGGGGCCGCGACCGCCGCCTGCGGGCCGATCGTGTTCGTCGGGTTGATGGTGCCGCACGCCGTACGGTCCTTCACCGGCCCCGACCTGCGCTGGATCCTGCCGTACGCGACCGTCCTGTCGCCGGTGCTGCTGCTCGGCGCCGACGTCGTCGGCCGAGTCGTCGCCCGGCCCGCCGAACTCCAGGTCGGCATCGTGACCGCGCTGCTCGGCGGCCCGGTCTTCATCTTCCTCGTACGGCGACGCAGGACGGCCCGACTGTGAAGTCCCAGCATGTCCTCAGGGCCCCCGGCGGGCTGTCCCTCCGACTGGACGTCCGGGCGCTCGTCGTCGTCGCCCTGCTCCTGCTCGTCGCGCTCACCGGGAGCGTGCTGCTGATCGGCACCGGCGACTTCCCGATCCCGGCCGGGGACGTCCTCAGAACACTGGCCGGCGACGGCAAACCGGGTCAGGAGTTCATCGTCACCGAGCTGCGGCTGCCGCGCGTGCTCGTCGGCCTGCTGGTCGGCGCCTCGCTCGGGCTCGGCGGTGCCCTGTTCCAGTCCCTCTCCCGCAATCCGCTGGGCAGCCCGGACGTGCTCGGCCTCAATCAGGGGGCGACGGCAGGGGCGCTGGTGATGATCGTGCTGTTCTCCGGCAGTGCCACCCAGGTCGCCCTGGGCGCGCTCGCCGGCGGCCTGGTGACCGGAGCCGCCATCTATCTGCTCGCCTGGAAGCAGGGCGTGCACGGTTACCGGCTCGTCCTGGTCGGCATCGGCGTGTCCGCGATCATGACGGCGGTCAACGGGTTTCTGCTCACCAAGGCCGACATGGTCGACGCGGCCCGCGCGGTCGTCTGGATGACGGGCTCGCTCAATGGCCGCGACTGGGACCAGGTCCGGCCGCTGTTCGCCCTCTGCGCCGTCCTCGTACCGCTGGTCCTCGGCAACGCGCGCGGGCTGCGGATGATGGAGATGGGCGACGACGTCTCGTGCGCCCTCGGGGTACGGGTGGAGCGCGTACGGCTGCTGCTGATGGTGTCCGCGGTGCTGCTCACCGCCGGTGCCACGGCCGCCGCGGGCCCGGTCGGATTCGTGGCGCTGACCGCGCCGCAGCTCGCCCGCAGGCTCACCCGGTCGGGGCCGAACCTGGTGCCCTCCATGGTCATGGGCGCCACCCTGCTGATCGTCGCCGACTGGGCCTCGCAGCGTCTCTTCGGCGCGGACCAGCTTCCTGTGGGCGTGGTGACCGGAGTCCTCGGCGGCGCCTATCTGCTCTGGCTGCTGGTCACCGAGCGCAGGGCGGGACGGATATGAGCCCGCGGAAGGGCCGGACATGGCGGAAGGGCCGGACATGAAGGCCGCGGGCGGACCGGACACGAACGACACCAGGACCACGAGGAGCACTGTGAACCGCCTCTGCGCCGACGACGTCACCCTCGCCTACGACCAGCGCGTGATCGCCGAGCGGTTGTCCGTGGAGATCCCCGACAACTCCTTCACCGTGATCGTCGGCCCGAACGCCTGCGGCAAGTCCACGCTGCTGCGCGCCCTGTCCCGGATGCTCAAGCCCGCGCAGGGGCGGGTACTGCTGGACGGGCAGGTCATCCAGTCGATGCCGGCGAAGAAGGTCGCGCGCACCCTGGGCCTGCTCCCGCAGTCCTCCATCGCACCCGACGGGATCACCGTCGCGGATCTGGTCGGGCGCGGCCGGTACCCGCACCAGGGACTCCTGCGCCAGTGGTCCGGCGAGGACGAGCGGGTCGTGAAGGAGTCCATGGCACGGACCGGCGTCGCGGAACTGGCCGACCGCTGTGTCGACGAGCTCTCCGGCGGCCAGCGGCAGCGCGTGTGGATCGCCATGGCGCTCGCCCAGCAGACCCCGCTGCTGCTGCTGGACGAGCCGACCACCTACCTCGACATCCAGCACCAGATCGACGTGCTCGACCTGTGCGCCGAACTGCACGAGGAGCAGGGGCGCACGATGGTCGCGGTCCTGCACGACCTCAACCACGCCGCCCGGTACGCCACCCACCTCATCGCCCTGCGCGGCGGCAGGGTCGTCGCCGAGGGCGCCCCGAACGACATCGTCACGGCCGAGCTGGTGGAGGAGGTCTTCGGCCTGCGCTGCCAGGTCGTCCCCGACCCGGAGACGGGAACACCGCTGGTGGTCCCGGCGGCCCGCAGGGCACGGGGAAAGGCGGCCGCCGCTGCCGCTAGAGAAGCTTCCTGAGGCGGAACAGGTCCCGCAGCCCGGCCTCCAGCCTGACCCGGCCCGAGCCCCACGCCTTGGCGAAGTGCAGTTCCCCGTCGACCATCGCCACCAGATCGTCCCCGGCCATGGCGAGTCTGATCTGGGCCTTCTCGCGTGGCGGCCCCTGGAGCGTGTCCAGCACCTCGATCCGGCCGTCCTCGAGGCGGCCGACGAAGGTGACGTCCAGGTCGGTGATGTGACAGCTCAGCGAGCGGTCCAGGGCCGTGGCATCCCGCACGTCCCCTTCGGCGCCCGCCAGGTTGTCCGAGAACTTCTCGAGTGCGCTGCGGCACTCCTCAATCGTCGCCATCGTGAGCGACGGTACCTCAGAGCCTGTCAGCGCTTCGCGATAGCGTCGTGGCATGAGCGACTCTGTGACGGAGACCGGGGCCCGGGCCCCGGCGCAAGCAGCGGTACCGGGGCCGGAAGCTCCCGCGGACTCCCCGTCCGGGCCGGCGGACGACCCCTCCGCGCCCGCCCCGCTGAACGTGCCCCGGACCCCCACCGGCGACGCCGATGTGGACGCGGCCTTGGAGCGCCTCGCCGACGCCGACCACCTCGCCACGGACGGGCACATCGAGGTGTACGAGGATGTGCATCGGGGGCTGCGTGACGCGCTCACCGCGCTCGACGCCCGTCCAGGGCCTCCGGCTCCCACCGGTCACCGGACCACCACCCCTCGATGAGACCCTTCGGGTCGTACCTTTTGAATGACGTACGGGAACAGGAGCTGAACCGAACGTGGCAGGAGTCGCACGCCGCCGTCTCGACGCGGAGCTGGTCCGCCGGAAGCTCGCGCGCTCACGCGAGCACGCCGGCCAGCTGATCGCCGCCGGGCGGGTCACCGTCGGCAAGACCGTCGCGACGAAACCCGCCACGCAGGTCGAGACCGCTGCCGCGATCGTGGTGGCGCAGGACGACAGCGACCCCGACTACGTCTCGCGCGGCGGCCACAAGCTCGCCGGCGCCCTGAAGGTCTTCGTCCCCCGGGGCCTGGCCGTCGAGGGACGGCGGGCGCTGGACGCCGGCGCGTCCACCGGCGGCTTCACCGACGTCCTGCTGCGCGCGGGCGCCGCCCATGTCGTCGCCGTCGACGTGGGATACGGACAACTCGCCTGGTCTCTCCGGAGTGATGAACGCGTCACCGTCAAGGACCGTACGAACGTACGCGAGTTGACGCTCGAAGCGATCGATGGGGAGCCAGTGGATCTTGTCGTGGGGGATCTGTCGTTCATCCCGCTCGGACTGGTGCTGCCCGCCCTGGTGCGGTGCGTGAAGCCGGACGCCGATCTGGTGATGATGGTCAAGCCGCAGTTCGAGGTGGGGAAGGAACGGCTCGGCAGCGGCGGCGTGGTGCGCAGCCCGCAGCTGCGCGCCGAGGCCGTGCGCGGGGTGGCCGAGCGGGCCGCGGAACTGGGACTCGGGGTGAAGGGCGTGACAGCCAGCCCGCTTCCCGGGCCGTCGGGCAATGTCGAGTACTTTCTGTGGCTGCGAGCCGGAGCACCCGCGCTGGACCCGGCCGACGTTGACCGTGCTGTGGCGGAGGGGCCGCGTTGACAACGAACCGAGCTCGGACTGTTTTCCTGCTGGCCCACACCGGTCGGTCCGCCGCCATCCGCAGTGCCGAGCTGGTGGTCAAGGGCCTGCTGCGCTCCGGGATCGGTGTGCGTGCTCTGGAGGACGAGGCGGCCGACCTTCCGCTGCCGGACGATGTGCAGCTGGTCAAGGAGGCCACCCCGCAGTGCCTCGACGGGTGCGAGCTGCTCATCGTGCTCGGCGGTGACGGCACCCTGCTGCGCGGCGCCGAGTTCGCCCGCGCCTCCGGGGTGCCGATGCTGGGCGTCAACCTCGGCCGGGTCGGCTTCCTCGCCGAGGCCGAGCGCGACGACCTCGACCGGGTCGTCGACCGGGTGGTCATGAAGGCGTACGAGGTCGAGGAGCGCATGACGGTCGACGTCGTCGTCCACAGGAACGGCGACATCGTGCACACCGACTGGGCGCTGAACGAGGCGGCCGTGCAGAAGGTCTCCGCCGAGAAGCTGCTCGAGGTCGTCCTGGAGATCGACGGGCGGCCGGTGACGGGCTTCGGCTGCGACGGCATCGTGTGCGCCACCCCCACCGGGTCCACCGCGTACGCCTTCTCCGCGGGTGGGCCCGTGGTGTGGCCGGAGGTGGAGGCGCTGTTGATGGTGCCGATCAGCGCGCACGCGCTGTTCGCCAAGCCGCTGGTGACCTCGCCGGACTCCGTGCTCGCCGTGGAGGTGCAGCCGGACACGTCGCACGGGGTGCTGTGGTGCGACGGGCGGCGGATGGTGGAGCTTCCGCAGGGGGCCCGGGTCGAGGTGCGGCGGGGCGCTGTGCCGGTGCGGCTGGCCCGGCTGCACCACGCTTCTTTCACCGACCGACTTGTGGCCAAGTTCGCGTTGCCCGTGTCCGGCTGGCGGGGGCGGCCGCAGTAGGAAAGTTCCGCACCGCGCCCCTTTCGGGGTGGGGTGTACCTCCCGCGAGTGACACGGGCCGCTCGCACTTCCCCAGCCGGACCTCGTAAGGTCTTCCCCGTGTTGGAGGAGATGCGGATACGGTCGCTCGGAGTCATCGACGACGCGGTCGTCGAGCTGTCGCCCGGCTTCACCGCCGTGACGGGTGAGACGGGTGCGGGCAAGACCATGGTCGTCACCAGTCTCGGACTGCTGCTCGGCGGGCGCGCCGACCCCGCACTCGTGCGGATCGGGGCGAAGAACGCGGTCGTCGAGGGCCGGATCGCCCTGCCCGAGGACGCCTCAGTCGCCGTACGTGCCGAAGAGGCCGGGGCCGAGCTCGACGACGGCTCCCTGATCGTCAGCCGTACCGTTTCCGCCGAGGGACGCTCGCGGGCGCACCTGGGCGGGCGTTCCGTGCCCGTCGGCGTGCTGGCGGAGCTGGCCGACGAACTGGTCGCCGTGCACGGGCAGACCGACCAGCAGGGCCTGCTCAAGCAGTCCCGGCAGCGGCAGGCGCTGGACCGGTACGCCGGGGACGCCGTCGCCGTACCGCTCGCCAAGTACCAGGAGGCCTACCGGCGGCTGCGCGCGGTCTCCGCCGAGCTCGACGAGATCACCACGCGCGCCCGTGAGCGCGCCCAGGAAGCCGACATGCTGCGCTTCGGGCTCGAGGAGATCGCGGCCGTGGAGCCGCGGCCCGGCGAGGACGTGGAGCTGGCCGAGGAGGCCGAGCGGCTCGGGCACGCCGAGGCGCTGGCATCGGCGGCGACGGCCGCGCACACGGCGCTCGCGGGCAACCCCGAGGATCCCGAGGGCGTCGACGCCTCCACCCTGGTCGCGGGCGCCCACCGGGCGCTGGAGGCGGTGCGGTCGCACGACCCGGCCCTTGCGGGGCTCGCCGACCGGATCGGGGAGATCGGCATCCTGCTGGGCGATGTGGCCGGTGA
Organism: Streptomyces sp. NPDC001796; assembly: GCF_042892355.1. NCBI lineage: Bacteria > Bacillati > Actinomycetota > Actinomycetes > Kitasatosporales > Streptomycetaceae > Streptomyces > Streptomyces sp. NPDC001796. Next base: position 11,065 of record NZ_JBIAUC010000012.1, read on the forward strand.
GCTGGCCGGGTACGCCGACGACCTGGACGCCGACCCGCTGCGGCTCGCGGCCGTGGAGGAGCGGCGGGCCGCACTCACGGCACTGACCCGGAAGTACGGCGAGGACATCAATGCCGTTCTCGCCTGGGCGGAGCAGAGCGCCGGCCGGCTGACCGAACTCGACGGCGACGACGAGCGGATCGAGGAGCTGGCCGCCGAGCGTGACGCCCTGCGGACCGAGCTGGGCGGTCTGGCACAGGAGTTGACGGACGCGCGGGCGGAGGCCGCCGAGCGGTTCGCCGCCGCCGTCACCGCCGAGCTCGCCTCACTCGCCATGCCGCACGCGCGCGTGTCGTTCGAGATCCGGCAGACCGATGATCCGGACGGGGTCGAGGTCGGGGGGCGTACGGTCGCCTACGGGCCGTCGGGCGTCGACGACGTCGAACTGCTGCTCGCCCCGCACCCCGGCGCGCCGCCGCGGCCCATCGCCAAGGGCGCCTCGGGTGGTGAGCTGTCCCGCGTGATGCTCGCCGTGGAGGTCGTCTTCGCGGGCACCGACCCCGTGCCGACGTACCTCTTCGACGAGGTCGACGCGGGTGTCGGCGGCAAGGCGGCGGTCGAGATCGGGCGCCGGCTCGCGAAGCTCGCGAAGACCGCGCAGGTCGTGGTCGTCACCCATCTGCCGCAGGTGGCGGCGTTCGCCGACCGGCAGCTGCTGGTGGAGAAGACCAACGACGGCTCGGTCACACGCTCCGGGGTGAAGGTCCTGGAGGGCGAGGACCGGATCCGTGAGCTGTCCCGGATGCTGGCGGGCCAGGAGGACTCGGAGACCGCCCGCGCCCACGCCGAGGAGCTGCTGGCCACGGCACGGGCGGACGTGTAGGACACGGTTCGGCCGCCCGCTCGCTTAGGGTGGCGGGATGATGATCGGGCGTTCCCGCAGGACCGTTTCGTTCGCGCTCGCCGCGGCCGTCACCCGTGCCGCGACCGCCGCCCTGCGTGCCGCGGCACCGGGCGGGCGGCGGCGTTGGGAGCGGACGAACCACGCCGGGCGGACCGTCGTGCTGTACCCGGGGCCCGCTGTGGCCGCGGCGGCCACGGCCGGGGCCTGGCGGGTCCACCCGGCGGCCGGGTTCGCGGTGCTGGCCGCCGGTGCCTGCGGGGCCTACGACGACATCGCCGGCGCGGGCGACGCGCGGCGGGGGTTCCGGGCGCATCTGTCGGCCCTGCGGGACGGTGACGTCACCACCGGTGCCGTGAAGCTGTTCGGGATCTCGTCCGCCGCCCTCACCGCGGGGGCCTTGCTCAAGGAGCGGCCCCTGGACAAGGTGCTCGCGGGTGTGGTCATCGCCGGAGCCGCGCACTTCGTGAACCTCGTGGATGTACGGCCCGGGCGCGCCGCCGGGGCCGTTCTCGCGCTGGCCGCCCCCGGGCTGCTGCGCAAGGGCGCCTGCGGGGAACTGGCCGCCGTCGCGATCGGGGCCGCGGCCGCCGCTCTCCCCGACGACCTGGGCGAGCGCGCGATGCTCGGCGACACCGGGGCGCACGCCCTGGGCGCCGCGCTCGGCGCCGCCGCCGTAGCGGGCAACGGGCGAGCCGGAGTTCTGGCCCACGCGGTCGCGTTCGTGGCCGCGGCGGTGTGCGGGGACAAGGTGAGCGAAGCGGCGAGGTCGTGGCGGATCGGGCAGTTGCCCGTGGCCCCCCTCCCGCCGGCCACTGTCTCACCCGTGTGAGTGACCGCGGCGCGCCCCCGGGCGCCCGCTGCACCGACCTCGCCCGCGCCCGCCCGTGCCGCAACACCCGCGCGCCCTGGCATCCTTGAGTCAACCGCGGTCCACCTCGCGCGGTCCATGCCCACCGCGCGATCCTTCTGTACGTTTCTTCGTGACCGTCCGACGCCGAACCAGGAGCCCCGGCCACGTGAGCCTCGCCAGCAGCCCCTCACCGCACGGCCGGTCGCCGCTGCGCACCGTGCAGGTGCTCGGCGGGGGCAGCGCGGGCAGCAGCGCGCACGTGCGCACACTGGCGGCGGGCCTGGTCGCCAGGGGCGTGCGCGTGACCGTGTGCGCCCCCTTCGAGGCCGAGCGCACCTACGATTTCACCGGCGCCGGCGCGCAGCACGTACCCGTGCCCCGCAGCACGGACCCCGCCTCCCTGGCCGCGCTCCGCATCGCCTGCGGCGACGCCGACCTGGTGCATGCGCACGGGCTGCACGCGGGCCTGCGTGCCGCGCTCGCCCTCGGCGGACGCCGCACCCCGCTCGTCGTCACCTGGCACACCCGGGCGCACGCCGAGGGCGCCCGCGCCCATCTGCTGCGCCTGCTGGAGCGGCGCGTGGCCCGGGCCGCGTCCGTCGTGCTCGGCACATCGTCCGACCTGGTCGAACGGGCCCGCCGACGAGGCGCCCGCGACGCCCGCCTCGCCGCCGCCGCGTTCCCCGCACCCCGCAAGCCCACCGAGTACGGGGACCCAGACCGGCTGCGCCCCAAGCTCCGCGCGGAGCTCGGCGCCACCGGCCGGCCGTTGCTCATGGCCGTCGGCGCCCTCGACCGGCACCGCGGCCACGACGTGCTGCTGGACGCCTCCCGCGCTTGGCGCGGCATCGACCCGGCGCCGCTGGTCGTGATCGCGGGGGAGGGACCGCTGCGCACGGTGCTGCAGCGGCGCATCGAGGACGAGGGGCTCCCGGTTCGGCTGCTGGGGCGGCGCGAGGACGTGGCGGAGCTGCTGGCCGCCGCCGACATCGCGCTGCTGCCCAGCAGTTGGGAGTCCCGGTCCGTCCTCGCCCAGGAGGCCCTGCACGCGCGTGTGCCGCTCGTCGCCACCGACGTCGGCGGCATTCGCGAACTCGTCGGTGACGCCGCCGAACTCGTCCCTTACGGGGACGCGGACGCGCTCGCCACCGCCGTCGTACGCCTCCTCGATGACACGGCCCGCCGCGAGGCGCTGAAGGAGAAGGGCACGAGGCAGGCCGCGACCTGGCCCACCGAGGACGAGACCGTCGCCCAGGTCCTCAGCGTCTACGACGAGTTGACCCAGGTGCGGCCCTACCCCTGAGGACGGTCAGGGCACGTGGCGGCGTGCCCGCAGCGCCAGGCTCAGCGTCAGGACCGTCTGCGGGTCGTCCAGGTCCGCGCCCAGCAACTCCCCGATCCTCGCCAGCCGGTTGTAGAGCGTCTGCCGGTTCAGATGCAGCTCGCGGGCCGTCTCCGCCTTGCGGCCGGCATGCGCCAGATACGTCTCAAGCGTCGGCAGCAGCGGCGGCTTGGAACGGTCGTCGTGCTCCCGCAGCGGGCCGATCGCGCGGTCCACGAACGCCGCCAGGTCCGGATGGTCGCGCAGCCGCCACAGCAGCAGGTCGATGTCCAGACGGCGGGCGTCGTACCAGGGCAGCTCCGGCAGCCCCTGCGCCGCCGTCGCGGTCTCCGCCGCGTGCCGCAGCCCCGCCGACGCCGAGGCCCAGCCACCCGCCGCCCCGACCACCACCACCGGCGGCCTGGCGCCCGGCCGCCGCATGCCCGCCCGCTCCACGCCCACCCGCAGCGTCGCGGCCACCCGGTCGGCGATCGCGGCCCGCTCCGACTCCGAGCGCAGCCCCAGCAGCAGCGGCACCCGCCCCTCCACCGGCCGCACGCCCAGCAGCACCGGCACCCCGAGCGACGCCAGCTCCTCCGCGACCGCCCGCGCCAGCACCGCCCAGCCCCCACCGCCCGGCGTCGGCCCGTCCGCGAGGCGCATCACCACCGGCAGCAGCGGGCCGCGGCCCGGCTTGAAGCCCAGCACCCGGGCCTGCGTCGGCGCGTCCTCGGCGGTGATCCGGCCCTCGGCCAGGTCGGTGAGGAAGTCGCCGCGCCCGCGCGCCGCCAGCTCCTCCTCCTGCCGGGCCTGCATCAGCACCACGGCGAGGCTGCTCGCCGCTCGCTCGGCGGCGATCCGGTGCACCGGCGCCACCGGCCCGCTCACCGGGAGCAGCACCAGCCGGGCCCGTACGGACCCCGCGCCGGGCCCGCCGCCCGGCACGTCCACGATCACCGTCCCGGCCGGCGGCGCGTCCTTGTGGTGGCCTCGCAACCCCTCCCACACCTGCAAGGGGTCAGTGTCCGCAGGGCCGGTCCCGGCGGCGTAGAGCAGCTGACCGTCGGCGGTCTCCAGGAACACCGGGTTGCCGCCGAAGTCGGCCAGGATGCCCAGGACCTGCGGCACCCCGCCCCCGCCGAGCAGCGCCTCGGTGCAGCGGCGGTGCACCTCCTCGGCCCGCTGGAGCAGCGCGTAGTGCCCGTTGACGATCTCGGTGTGGATCTCCTCGGTGACCGTCACGAACGGCACCTCGCGGTGCAGCTGCACCAGCGGCAGCCCGGCGGCCTTCGCCGACTCGACGAGGGTGGCGGGCAGCCGGGTGAACCGGGTGCCCAGCTCCACCACCAGGGCCGCGATACCGCGCTCGGCCAGCGTGCGCACGAACGCCCGCTGGTCGGCGGGGCGGGTGCCGAGCCCGTACCCGGTGGTCAGCAGCAGCTCACCGCCCTTGAGCAGCGAGGCGATGTTCGGCACCTCGCCCGCGTGCACCCAGCGCACCGTGCGGCCCAGCCGGTCGGCGCCCGCCAGCACCTCCGGCAGCCCGCTGCGCAGCCCGGGCAGCTCCAGCGCCCGCCGCACCGTGATACCGGCGCCCTCGGTGCCCGGGAGGTCGAAACGGCTGTCCATGCGGCGACGCTACCTGCGCGGACGCCGTGGGCGCAGCGCCGCGGGCCGGTCAGGCGGGCGGGATGTTGTGGTTGTAGCGGAACACGTTGTCCGGGTCGTACTGCCGCTTGACCTGCGCCAGCCGGTTGAGGTTCTCGGTGCCGAGGCCGGCCACCACCCGGTCCCTGCCCTCGTCCCCGACCAGGCTGAGGTGCACCGCGCCGGTGCGCCAGGGCCGGACGTCGGTGCGCGCCTGCTCGACCCACCGGCAGACCCGCTCGTCGTCCGCCGGGTCCTCCCAGATGCCGAACGCGTCCACGGCCCAGGGCGCGTCCCGGAAGGGCACGGGGTACTCGGCGGGCCCGGAGGCCACCGCCCCGCCGAGCGGGACCAGCATGTGCCGGCAGCCGGTGGGGGCGGGCATGGCGCGGGCACGGGCGCAGAACAGGTCGACCAGCTCGTCGGGCAGACCCGTCACGTGCTCGGCCGACCAGTGGTGGCGCAGTCCGGATGGCACATCGAACATGCACTGGACGTCGGCGTACGGCATCGAGGCCACGCGTGCGGAATCGTGCGGCAGCGCCAGCAGCGGACGGGCGAGCTCCCGCACATCCTCCACGGGGCCGGCGCAGGTGATCAGCACGATGCACACGAGCGTGCCCACCAGGTGCCCGGGGACGTACGGCGCGGGCGGCCCGGACCGGAACAGTACGGCGCCGCCCGCCTTCGGCGGCCCGCAGACGAAGACGTCGCCGAAGCGCCGGACCACCTCGGGGCCGTTCTCCGGCCGGAACACGACCAGGGCGACCGAGAACGCCGGCAGCTCGTGCAGCCGGAGCGTGAGCGCGGTGGCGACACCGAAGTTGCCGCCGCCGCCGTGCAACGCCCAGAACAGCTCCGGGTTCTCCCGGGCGGTGGCGAGCACCGTGGAGCCGTCCGCGGTCACCAGTTCGACGCCGAGCAGGTTGTCGACGGCGAGGCCGAAGGCCCGGTCCAGCCAGCCGCTGCCGCCGCCGAGCACGAAGCCGCCGACGCCGGTGCTGGAGACCCGGCCGCCTGTGGTCGCGAGCCCGTGGAGCTGGGTGGCACGGTCCAGGTGGCTCATCACGGCTCCGCCCTCAACCCGCACCGACGCCGATCCGGGATGGACCGTCACCTCGTGCATCCGGCGCAGGTCCACCACCAGACCGTTGTCGTTGAGCGCCATGCCCGCGACGCTGTGCCCGCCGCCCCGAACCGCGATCTTCAGATCCAGCTCCCGGGCGAAGCGCACCGACCGAACGACGTCGGCCTTCCCCTCGCACTGCGCGATCACGGCCGGATGGCGGTCGATCATCGCGTTGAAGACCGTCCGGGCCCCGTCGTAGCCCGCATCACCAGGGGCGAAGACCTGGCCGGCCAGGTCCGCGCGGAGCGCGTCGAGCGCCGTGCGCGCCTTCGAAAGGGGAGCCATCGCAGCCGCCCCCTTCCGGCGGGGGGACAGGTCTGCCTTCAGCGTAGGCAGGCACGGCGCATCGGTCCTGTCCGGCGGAGAGCTCAGCCCCCGTACGCCCCGGACGCCGTCAGCCGCAGTGCCGTGTCGATCAGTGGCACGTGGCTGAACGCCTGCGGGAAGTTGCCGACCTGGCGCTTCAGGCGCGGGTCCCACTCCTCCGCGAGCAGCCCCACGTCGTTGCGCAGCGCCAGCAGCTTCTCGAACAGCTTGCGGGCCTCGTCCACGCGGCCGATCATCGCCAGGTCGTCGGCCATCCAGAACGAGCAGGCGAGGAACGCGCCCTCGTCGCCCGGCAGGCCGTCCACGCCCTCCTCGTCGCCCGAGGTCGGGTAGCGCAGGATGAAGCCGTCCGACGTGGACAGCTCCCGCTGGATCGCCTCGATCGTGCCGATCACCCGCTTGTCGTCCGGCGGCAGGAAGCCCATCTGCGGGATCAGCAGCAGCGAGGCGTCCAGCTCCTTGGAGCCGTAGGACTGCGTGAAGGTGTTGCGCTCCTTGTCGTAGCCCTTCTCGCACACGTCCCGGTGGATGTCGTCGCGCAGCTCGCGCCACTTCTCCAGCGGGCCGTCCGCCTCCCCGGACTCGAGCAGCTTGATCGTGCGGTCCACCGCCACCCAGGCCATCACCTTGGAGTGCACGAAGTGCCGACGGGGGCCGCGCACCTCCCAGATGCCCTCGTCCGGCTCGTCCCAGTGCTGCTCGAGGTAGCGGATCAGCTTCAGCTGGAGCAGGGAGGCGTAGTCGTTGCGGGCGAGCCCGGTCATGTGGGCCAGGTGCAGGGCCTCGGTGACCTCTCCGTACACGTCCAGCTGCAGCTGGTGCGCGGCGCCGTTGCCGACGCGCACCGGGGCGGAGTTCTCGTAGCCGGGCAGCCAGTCCAGCTCGGCCTCGCCCAGCTCCCGCTCGCCCGCGATGCCGTACATGATCTGCAGGTTCTCCGGGTCACCGGCCACGGCCCGCAGCAGCCACTCGCGCCAGGCGCGTGCCTCCTCGCGGTAGCCGGTGCGCAGCAGCGACGACAGGGTGATCGCCGCGTCCCGCAGCCAGGTGTAGCGGTAGTCCCAGTTGCGCACGCCGCCGATCTCCTCCGGCAGGGACGTCGTGGGCGCCGCCACGATGCCGCCGGTCGGCGCGTACGTCAGGGCCTTCAGGGTGATCAGCGAGCGGATGACGGCCTCGCGGTAGGGGCCGTGGTACGTACAGTGCTCGACCCACTCGCGCCAGAAGTCCTCGGTCGCCTCCAGCGACTGCTCGGGCTCCGGCAGCGGCGGCGGCTCCTTGTGCGAGGGCTGCCAGGAGATCGTGAACGCGAACCGGTCACCCGGTGCGACCGTGAAGTCCGCGTACGTGGTCAGACCCTTGCCGTAGGTCTCGGCCTCGGTGTCGAACCACACGGAGTCCGGTCCCGCGACGGCCACCGTGCGGCCCTCGTGCTTGTGCACCCAGGGCACGATGCGCCCGTAGGAGAAGCGCATGCGCAGCGCCGACCGCATCGGCACCCGGCCCGTGACGCCCTCGACGATCCGGATCAGCTGGGGGGCGCCGTCACGCGGCGGCATGAGGTCGATGACCCGGACCGTGCCGCGCGGGGTGTCCCACTCGGACTCCAGGATCAGCGACTCGCCGCGGTACGTGCGCCGGGTCGCCCGCGGCGGCTCGGCGTCCGACGCGTGGGCCGGGCCCAGTCGCCAGAAGCCGTGTTCCTCCGTGCCGAGCAGTCCCGCGAAGACGGCATGGGAATCGAAGCGGGGCAGGCACAGCCAGTCCACGGTGCCGTCCCGGCAGACCAGCGCCGCGGTCTGCATGTCTCCGATGAGTGCGTAGTCTTCGATGCGCCCGGCCAATGCAACTCCAGTCGAACGGCCACGTCGCCCCGAGGGGCGGTCGCTCTGTGCGGTCATGGGGGTCATGAGAAACGCGTTGTTCACCGACCCATTCGAAAATGATGCAGTCGATGTTCAACGAACTGACGAGCTCTTGTTGTTCCGGTGACCGGCGGGGGTGGTGCCGCTTTCCGGGAGTGCTCGGCAGCGAGTGTCCGAGCAGGATACGACGCACGCGCATGATCCGCGTGCCCCGCCGGGCAACCGGGCTGCCCCGAACGAGTGAGCCGTGGGTGAAACACCGGTGAAAACCTCTTAAGGTCCGCGCGTCCGTGGTGACACATGCGCGGAGCGTGGCCGGAAGCAGTCACCTCGCGGCGCTGATACGCTGGTAGCCCGTGGACCGGTGGGCTCGAAACCCCCGAACCGCAGCGACGGCACCCTCGAAAAAAATACTTCGGGGACCAGCCGTACCGCACCCCAGACCGCGACCACGGGAGCCCCCTCTTGGCCATGCCGCCCGCTGCTTTTCGAAACAGCAAAGCCACGACGACTAAGCACATCTTTGTCACCGGGGGTGTCGCCTCCTCGCTCGGCAAGGGTCTGACCGCCTCCAGCCTCGGCATGCTGCTCAAGGCCCGGGGCCTGCGCGTCGTGATGCAGAAGCTCGACCCGTACCTGAACGTCGACCCGGGCACGATGAACCCTTTCCAGCACGGTGAGGTGTTCGTCACCAACGACGGCGCCGAGACCGACCTGGACATCGGGCACTACGAGCGCTTCCTCGACCGGGACCTGGACGGCTCGGCGAACGTCACCACCGGGCAGGTCTACTCGACGGTGATCGCCAAGGAGCGGCGCGGCGAGTACCTGGGCGACACCGTGCAGGTCATCCCGCACATCACCAACGAGATCAAGCACCGCATCCGCCGCATGGCCACCGACGAGGTGGACGTCGTCATCACCGAGGTGGGCGGCACGGTCGGCGACATCGAGTCGCTGCCGTTCCTGGAGACCGTCCGCCAGGTCCGCCACGAGGTCGGCCGCGACAACGTCTTCGTGGTGCACATCTCGCTGCTGCCCTACATCGGTCCCTCCGGCGAGCTGAAGACCAAGCCCACCCAGCACTCCGTGGCCGCGCTGCGCAACATCGGTATCCAGCCGGACGCGATCGTCCTGCGCTGCGACCGCGAGGTCCCCACCGCGATCAAGCGCAAGATCTCCCTGATGTGCGACGTCGACGAGGCCGCCGTCGTCGCCTGCCCGGACGCCCGCTCGATCTACGACATCCCGAAGGTCGTGCACTCCGAGGGCCTCGACGCCTACGTCGTCCGCAAGCTGGACCTGCCCTTCCGCGACGTGGACTGGACGACCTGGGACGACCTGCTCGACCGGGTCCACAACCCCGAGAACGAGGTCACCCTCGCCCTGGTCGGCAAGTACATCGACCTGCCCGACGCCTACCTCTCGGTGACCGAGGCGCTGCGCGCGGGCGGCTTCGCCAACAAGGCCCGGGTGAAGATCAAGTGGGTCACCTCCGACGACTGCAAGACCCCGGCGGGCGCCAAGAAGCAGCTGTCCGACGTGGACGCGATCTGCATCCCGGGCGGCTTCGGCGACCGGGGCGTGTCCGGCAAGGTCGGCGCCATCCAGTACGCCCGTGAGAACAAGATCCCGCTGCTCGGCCTCTGCCTCGGCCTGCAGTGCATCGTGATCGAGGCCGCGCGCAACCTGGCCGGCATCCCCGACGCGAACTCCACCGAGTTCGACGCCGCCACCGCCCACCCGGTCATCTCCACCATGGCCGAGCAGCTCGACATCGTCGCGGGCGAGGGGGACATGGGCGGAACGATGCGGCTCGGCATGTACCCGGCCAAGCTCGCCGAGGGCTCGATCGTGCGCGAGGTCCACGATGGCAAGGAATACGTCGAGGAGCGCCATCGGCACCGCTACGAGGTGAACAACGCCTACCGCGCGGAGCTGGAGAAGAAGGCGGGCATCGTGTTCTCCGGGACGTCGCCCGACGGCAAGCTCGTGGAGTACGTGGAGTACCCGCGCGAAGTGCACCCTTACCTGGTGGCGACCCAGGCGCACCCCGAGCTGCGCTCCCGCCCGACCCGCCCGCACCCGCTGTTCGCGGGCCTGGTGAAGGCGGCCGTGGAACGCAAGAACGGGAAGAACGGCAAGTAACACAGGGCCTGTACGGTGGCCGGGGTACGCGTCCTCACGGAGGCGTACCCCGGTTTCGTGCAAGGCGTGGGAGGAACAGGGCGACATGGCGACGATCAAGGACACCGCCGAGGAGTGGGAGATCCGGGCGAGCGAGACCCCCTTCGTCGGCAACAAGACCTCCGTCCGCACCGACGACGTGGTCATGCCGGACGGCTCGGTGGCGCGCCGCGACTACCAGGTCCACCCCGGCTCGGTGGCCGTCCTCGCCCTGGACGACCAGGACCGGGTGCTGGTCATCCGGCAGTACCGCCACCCGGTGCGCCAGAAGCTGTGGGAGATCCCGGCCGGCCTGCTCGACGTCCCCGGTGAGAACCCGCTGCACGCCGCCCAGCGCGAGCTGTACGAGGAGGCGCACGTCAAGGCCGAGGACTGGCGCGTGCTGGCCGACGTCTACACCACGCCCGGCGGCTGCGACGAGGCCGTGCGCATCTTCCTCGCCCGCGACCTGTCCGAGGCCGACGGGCAGCGCTTCGAGGTGGAGGACGAGGAGGCCGACATGGAGCTGGGCCGGGTCCCGGTGGCGGACCTGGTGCGGGGCGTCCTGGCGGGCGACCTCCACAACAACTGCCTCGTCGTCGGCGTGCTGTCGCTGGTCGCCGCGCGGACCGGCGAAGGCCTGGACGCCCTGCGCCCGGCCGAGGCTCCGTGGCCGGCCCGGCCGTTCCAGGCGTGACGCCTCCGGCCGGGACGCCGTCCTCGGGACTGCGCCCCTTCGCCCCCGGAGCGTCCGGTCGTACCATCGCCTGATCCGATCGAGGGACCTGTCCGCCGTGCTCCGCCGCGATCGTCGCAGAGCGTCAACTAGGCTCTGACAGCGACCCGCCCAAGGCTGCGGCGGGCCCGTGTGCGCAGTGGACGGGAGCGTGGCCCGTGACGGATCAGGCGGTGGACACAGACGGCGGCGTGCGGTCGGACAGCGATCCGCGTCCCGTCGTCGGCCACGGTCGGTTCCTCGGTCGCACACGGGAGTTGAAGGAGCTCCGTGCCGACATCGAGCGCGCGGGCCTGGACACCCTCTCCGGACGCAAGACACCCCGCGCCCGCGTGCTGCTCGTCGCGGGCCGCCCCGGTTACGGCCGCACCGCGCTCGCCGAGGAACTGGTGCGCCAGGTCGCGGACGCCTACCCGGACGGCGTGCTGCGCACCCGCCTCAGCGAGCCCGACGGCACCCCCGTCCCCACCGAGCGCACCGCCCGCGAGCTGCTGAGCGCCCTCGGCGTGCCCACCCCGCCCGGGGCCGACGAGGACGAGCTGGGCCAGGCGGTGCGTGAGGCCCTCACCGGGCGCCGCGCGCTGCTGCTGCTCGACGACGCGGTGTCCGCCGAGCAGGTGGACGCGGTGTTGCCGGACGCGCCCGACTGCCTCGTCGTCGCCGTCGCCCAGGGCCCGCTGACCGGCATCGCGGACGTGCGCCCCTGCACCCTCGGCGGCCTCGACACCAAGGCCGCCCTGGAGCTGCTCACCCGGTACGCCGGCTCCGTGCGCGTCACCGTCGACCCGCGTGCCGCCGAGGGGCTCGTCGAGGAGTGCGCGGGACAGCCCGCCGCACTCGTCCTCGCCGGGGGCTGGCTGGCCGCCCAGCCCCAGGCCGCCGTCGCCGACCTCGTCCGGCACCTGCGTACCGGCGCCGAGGACGGGCCGCCCCTGGCCCGCGCCTTCCGGCTCTCCTACGAGGCGCTGCCGGGGCCCGCCCAGCGGATGCTGCGGCTGCTGTGCCTGGCTCCCGCCGGTCTGCCGGATCCGCACACCGCCTCCGCGCTGGCCGGCTGCCCGGTGGACACCGCCCGCACCGCCCTCGACGACTTCGCGGACCGCGGCTTCCTGCGGCGCCTTGCGACACCCCTGCCGCAGTACGAGGTCCCGAGCTGCCTGCTGCCCCTGCTGCGCGCGCTCGCCGAGCGTCACGACCGTCCGGCCGAGCTGCAGCTGGCCCGCGCCCGAATGCTGGAGCGGACGGTACGGCTACTGCAGTCCTGCCGGGCGATCACCGAGACCGACAGCCCCCAGGTCCGCGAGAAGCTCGCCGGGCTGCCCCGCGAGTTGCGCTTCGCGAGCCCCCGAGCGGCCGAGGACTGGCTGCGCCTGCGGCAGCCCGCACTGCTGGCCTCGGCCCGGCTCGCGGTGGCCGACGGCGAGCTGGACACCCTCGCCCGGCGCCTGATGGCCGCGCTGGTGCGGGCCCTGGTCGCCCACTTCGGCACCCGGGCCGCCGCGCCCGAGCTGTACGGCATCCACCGGCTCGTCCTCGATGTCGCCGAGCGCCGCGGCCTGCACCGCGAGAAGGCGGCGGCCCTGCTGAACCTCGCCGACGTGGACGCGCGGACCGGCCGCACGAGGGAGGCACTGGCCCGCTACCGGGACGCGCTGGACGCCGGACGAGCCGGCAACGACCCCTATGCGACCGGCCGCGCGATGGAATCCGTAGGCGGCGCCCACCAGGAGCTCGGGGACTTCGACCGGGCGGCCGACTGGTACGGCAGAGCCCTGGCCCATCGCCTCGCCCGCGACGAGCGCGCGGAGGCAGCCCGTCTGTACGGCCGCCTCGCCACCGTCCTGACCTATGCCGGCCGCTACGGCGAGGCGCAGCGCAACTGGCGCGCGGCTGTCGCTCTGCACCGAAGGAGCGGCGATGTGGCCGCGCACGCCCGGGCGTTGAGCGAACTGGCCCGCGTCCAGGAGTACGCCGGACGCCCCGAGGAATCGCTGCGCACCTGCGAGGAGGCCGTCGAGTGGGCGCGGCAGGCCGACGACACCCGGCTGCAGGCGGCGCTCAGGCTCCGGGTCGCCGACACCCTGGAACGTCTCGGCGACCCGGCGGCCGCCGCCCTGCACCGGTCGGCGGCCGAGCGCATGCTGGTAGACGGTGCGCAGGAGGACCCGCCGGTCCCGGAACACACCGCTAACGCCTGCGAAATCCGTAGTACACCCGCTGAAGATTGATGCAATGAAAGGCTAGACAGCGGGAACACCTTCATTAAACTGGCTACGCCGCACGTTCTCCTGCGGTGTCTCCCGGTGTGCTCCTGTGCGTCCGGGTATGTCTTGCAATGCCCCCACATTCCCTGAGCCAAGGACCGTGATCGACGTGAAGGTCGGCATCCCCCGCGAGGTCAAGAACAACGAGTTCCGGGTGGCCATCACCCCCGCCGGCGTGCACGAGTTGGTGCGCCACGGCCACCAGGTGGTCGTCGAGCGGAACGCCGGTGTCGGCTCCTCGATCCCGGACGAGGAGTACATCGCCGCAGGCGCACAGATCCTGGACACCGCCGACGAGGTGTGGGCCACCGCCGACCTGCTGCTGAAGGTCAAGGAGCCCATCGCCGAGGAGTACCACCGCCTCCGCAAGGACCAGACGCTCTTCACCTACCTGCACCTGGCCGCCTCCAAGGAGTGCACGGACGCGCTGCTCGAGTCCGGCACCACGGCGATCGCCTACGAGACGGTCGAGCTGTCGAACCGGGCGCTTCCGCTGCTCGCCCCCATGTCCGAGGTCGCGGGCCGGCTCGCCCCGCAGGTCGGCGCGTACCACCTCATGGCCGCCAACGGCGGCCGCGGTGTGCTGCCCGGCGGCGTCCCGGGCGTGCCCGCCGCCAAGGCCGTCGTCATCGGCGGCGGCGTGTCGGGCTGGAACGCCGCGCAGATCGCCATCGGCATGGGCTTCCACGTCACCCTGCTCGACAAGGACATCAACAAGCTCAAGGAAGCCGACAAGATCTTCGGCACGAAGATCCAGACCGTCGTCTCCAACGCCTTCGAGCTGGAGAAGGCCTGCCTGGACGCCGACCTCGTCATCGGCGCCGTCCTCATCCCGGGTGCCAAGGCCCCGAAGCTGGTCACCAACGAGCTGGTGTCCCGGATGAAGCCCGGAAGTGTCCTTGTCGACATCGCGATCGACCAGGGCGGCTGCTTCGAGGACTCCCGCCCGACCACGCACGCCGAGCCGGCCTTCCGGGTCCACGAGTCGGTCTTCTACTGCGTCGCCAACATGCCCGGTGCCGTCCCCAACACCTCCACCTACGCGCTGACCAACGCCACCCTGCCCTACATCGTCGAACTCGCCGACCGCGGCTGGGTCGAGGCCCTGCGCCGCGACGCCGCGCTGGCCAAGGGGCTCAACACCCATGACGGCAAGGTGGTTTACAAGGAGGTCGCCGAGGCACACGGCCTGGAGCACGTCGAGCTCGAGTCCCTGCTCGGCTAGTTCGTCACCACGTCGGCCGCGGGCGCGGGTTCGATCTGCCGTGCCCACAAGGCGATAGGTCAACACGCCTCGTCAACACCGCTCATCCGGCCGGACCTTGCCCGACAAGGTCCGGCCGGGTGTGTGTATGGTCACTTTGCGACACTCGTTCAAGTCGCCTCGAACGCAACCCTTCCACCGTTTCGCACACCGGTGAAACCGGGCGAATGACGCCCGGACGCCCTTGACAGCGGGATGTTTCATTGCCGACACATCGATCCGGGTCCGGCGGATTGTGTTGCTGCGGACCGCCGACACGCCATAGAGTCGCCAACCGTCGGCATGGTGCCACGCTGACCTATCTAGAAGTTTCCTGGTCACCAAGGAGGTAAGACGACTTGTGAATGAGTCGACATTTACTCCCGGGGGTGGTCAACCAGGAATGCCTGCGCGGGGCACGGGCCCCACGGGGCTCGAGGCTGTCGGCTCCGTCGCTGTCCGTACCTTCGCAGCCCACCAGAGCCAGAGCCCCCACATGGCTCAGACAGCACACCAGAGCATGGATGGCCAACACGTGAACGCCATGTCCGGCGACGGAAGTGGCGGAGTCCACAACCACTTCGCCGACTACGAAGAGCTGCCCGAGGGGCACTTCTACGACCCCGACGCCGAATACGAGCCCGATCCCGAGTACGCGGCCACGCTCGCGCCCGACGCGGCCCGGCAGCGCCGTGAGCGCATCGGCCCCACCGGCCGCCCGCTGCCGTACTTCCCGATCCCCGGACCGCTGACCGACCACGGCCCGGCCACGATCATCGCGATGTGCAACCAGAAGGGCGGCGTCGGCAAGACCACGTCGACCATCAACCTGGGTGCCGCGCTCGCGGAGTACGGGCGTCGGGTGCTGCTCGTCGACTTCGACCCGCAGGGCGCGTTGTCCGTGGGACTCGGCGTGAACCCCATGGAGCTGGACCTCACCGTTTACAACCTGCTCATGGAGCGGGGCATGTCGGCGGACGAGGTCCTGCTGAAGACCGCGGTCCCCAACATGGACCTGCTGCCGAGCAACATCGACCTCTCGGCCGCCGAGGTGCAGCTGGTGTCGGAGGTCGCGCGCGAGTCCACGCTCCAGCGGGCGCTCAAGCCGCTGCTGCCGGACTACGACTACATCGTGATCGACTGCCAGCCCTCGCTCGGTCTGCTCACCGTGAACGCGCTCACCGCGGCGCACAAGGTGATCGTGCCGCTGGAGTGCGAGTTCTTCGCGCTGCGCGGTGTCGCGCTGCTCACCGAGACCATCGAGAAGGTCCAGGAGCGGCTCAACCCCGACCTCGAGCTCGACGGCATCCTCGCCACGATGTACGACTCCCGGACCGTGCACAGCCGTGAGGTCCTCGCACGGGTCGTCGAGGCGTTCGACGACCACGTCTACCACACGGTGATCGGCCGGACCGTGCGCTTCCCGGAAACCACGGTCGCCGGTGAACCGATCACCACGTACGCCTCCAACTCCGTCGGTGCCGCCGCCTACCGCCAGCTCGCCAGGGAGGTGCTCGCCCGGTGTCACGCCGAGTGAGTCTGCCGGGGGCCGACGAACTGTTCCGTACCACCGGGGGAACGGCGCTCCAGGCGTCCACTCCCAGGCGTCAGGCCAACGGCGAGGCCCGGGTGCCGGCTCCCGCGGGCGAGAGCGACCCGGCGGCCCCGGCGGAGGACGCACCGCCGTCGGTGCCCGTGCAGGGCGGCGACGGGGAGGGTGACGAGCACGTCGCGGCGGACGTCGTGGAGGCGGAGACCGGGGAGTCCCGCGCACGGTCCGCCGCCGCGGAGCGGACCGCGCGGCGCGGCGCGGCGGCGGCGCAGGAAGGTTCTGCCGGTTCACCCGCGGCCTCATCCGCGGCCCAGCAGCGCAAGCGGGGGCGTGCGGCCGGGCGGCGGCCCAGCGGCCGCGAGCGGCACGACGAGAAGATCACCGTGTACGTGTCCGCGGAGGAGCTGATGGACCTCGAGCACGCGCGGCTGGTGCTCCGGGGCGAGCACGGGCTCGCGGTCGACCGCGGGCGGATCGTGCGGGAGGCCGTCGCCGTGGTGCTGGCGGATCTGGAGTCCCGGGGGGACGCGAGCATTCTCGTACGCCGGCTCCGGGGGCGGTAAGAGGTAGCCTGCGACGGCTATGACCTCGAACGACGGCTCCGCTTCCGCTACCGGTTCCTCCGGCTTCGGCGGGCGTCGGCGTGCGCTGGGGCGGGGCCCCGGAGCGGCACCGGTCGTACCGGCGGCGCCTGCCCGGGAGGCGGAGCCGCTCGAAGAGGTACCGCCGGCCGCCGAGCCCGAACCTCGGCCCGATCTCGATCCGCGACCCGGACCTGAGCCTCGGCCCGAGCCCGAACTTCGGCCCGAGCCTCAGCACGAGCCAGAATCCCCGCCTAAGCCCGAGCCTCAGCCCGAGCCTCAGCCCGAGCCTCGGCCCGAGCCCGATTCCCCGCCCCAGCCCCGACCGGGGGCCGCGGACGAGGAGCCCCTGGCCCCCGCACCCGCCGTCGACGAGACCGAACCCGGCGACGGTGTCTTCAAGGTCCGGCTCGACAACTTCGAGGGGCCCTTCGATCTGCTCCTGCAGCTGATCTCCAAGCACAAGCTCGACGTGACCGAGGTCGCCCTGTCCAAGGTGACCGACGAGTTCATGGCGCACATCCGGGCCATGGGGCCGGACTGGGACCTGGACCAGACGACCGAGTTCCTCGTCGTCGCCGCCACGCTGCTCGACCTCAAGGCCGCGCGGCTGCTGCCCGCCGCCGAGGTGGAGGACGAGGCCGACCTCGCGCTGCTCGAAGCCAGGGACCTGCTGTTCGCCCGGTTGCTGCAGTACCGCGCGTACAAACAGATCGCCGAGATCTTCAACCGGCGCACCGACGACGAGGCCCGGCGGTATCCCCGTACCGTCGGCCTCGAGCCCCACCATGCCGAGCTGCTGCCCGAGGTCGTCATCAGCATCGGGCCCGAAGGGTTCGCCAAGCTGGCCGTCAAGGCGATGCAACCCAAGCCCAAGCCGCAGGTGTACGTCGAGCACATCCACGCCCCGCTCGTCAGCGTGCAGGAGCAGGCCGGGATCGTCGTGGCCCGGCTGAGAGAACTCGGGGAGGCCAGCTTCCGGGCGCTGATCGAGGACACCGACGACACCCTCACCGTCGTCGCCCGCTTCCTCGCCCTGCTGGAGCTGTACCGGGAGAAGGCCGTGGCGCTGGAGCAGGAGGCCGCCCTCGGGGAGCTGGTCGTGCGCTGGACCGGTGGAGACGGGGACGCCGACGTCATGGTCACCGACGAGTTCGACCGGCCGCCCGAGGAGCCCGAGCCGGCCAAGGAGGAGGAGAAGGCGTGAGCGAGGACACCATCGACGCACCGGCAGGGCTGAACGCAGTCGCCGACCTCGACCTCAAGCCCGCTCTCGAGGCCGTCCTCATGGTCGTGGACGAGCCCGCCACCGAGGAGCACCTGGCGAAGATCCTGGAGCGGCCCCGCCGGCAGATCGCGGACGCGCTGCGCGAGCTGGCGGACGAGTACACCGTGCAGGGCCGCGGCTTCGAGCTGCGGTTCGTCGCGGGCGGCTGGCGCTTCTACACCCGCGCCCAGTACGCCGCCGCCGTGGAACGGTTCGTGCTCGACGGGCAGCAGGCCCGCCTCACCCAGGCCGCCCTCGAGACCCTCGCCGTGGTGGCGTACCGCCAGCCGGTCAGCCGCAGCCGCGTCTCGGCGGTGCGCGGAGTGAACTGCGACGGGGTCATGCGCACCCTTCTCCAGCGCGGTCTGGTCGAGGAGGCGGGCACGGAACCCGAAACAGGTGCGATCCTGTACAGGACGACGAACTACTTCCTGGAGCGGATGGGCCTGCGCGGCCTGGACGAGCTTCCGGAGCTCGCGCCCTTCCTCCCGGAGGCGGAGGCGATCGAGGCCGAGACCCAGGAGGGCGTACCGTCGTTCGACCCGGACGCTCCCGATGCTCCGGACGCAGACGACGATCACACGACGAAGACGACGACGGAACTTTGATGCGAAGCAGCGGCAGCGGCAAGAGCGGCGGGCGCGGTAACTACCGCGGTGCCGGCAACAACAGGGACCAGAAGCAGGGGCAGGGCCGCCCCCGCAAGCCCCGCCCCGAGGAGCGCCGCTACGACGTCGGCCCGGGCGCAACGCAGGACGGCCCGAAGTCCGGGCGCGGCGGCGCGGCCCGCGGCGGCGCCAAGGGCGGCCCGAAGCAGCCCCAGCAGTCCCAGCAGCGGGGCGGGCGCGGTCGTACGGCCCCGGCGCGTCCGCGCGAGTACGAGGCGCAGATCGAGGAGCGCAACCGCGAGCGGTACGCGGGCAAGAAGGACCTCAAGCTGCCCAAGACCTTCCCGGGCGCCGAGCAGGAGGGCGAGCGACTGCAGAAGGTGCTCGCGCGCGCGGGCTACGGCTCCCGGCGCGCCTGCGAGGAGCTGATCGAGCAGGCCAGGGTCGAGGTCAACGGCGCGATCGTCACCGAGCAGGGCCTGCGGGTCGACCCCGAGAAGGACGAGATCAAGGTCGACGGGCTGACCGTGGCCACGCAGTCGTACCAGTTCTTCTCGCTCAACAAGCCGGCCGGTGTCGTCTCCACCATGGAGGA
This sequence comes from Streptomyces sp. NPDC001796, assembly GCF_042892355.1. Taxonomy (NCBI): domain Bacteria; kingdom Bacillati; phylum Actinomycetota; class Actinomycetes; order Kitasatosporales; family Streptomycetaceae; genus Streptomyces; species Streptomyces sp. NPDC001796. Next base: position 30,099 of record NZ_JBIAUC010000012.1, read on the forward strand.
CCCGGAGGGCCGCCAGTGCCTCGGTGACTACGTCACCAACCGCGAGACCCGGCTCTTCCACGTCGGCCGGCTCGACACCGAGACCGAGGGCGTCATCCTGCTCACCAACCACGGTGAGCTGGCGCACCGGCTGACCCACCCCAAGTACGGCGTGAAGAAGACCTACCTCGCGCACATCGTGGGCCCGATCCCGCGGGACCTGGGCAAGCGCCTGAAGGACGGCATCCAGCTCGAGGACGGGTACGCGCGCGCGGACCACTTCCGGGTGGTCGAGCAGACCGGCAAGAACTACCTCGTCGAGGTGACCCTGCACGAGGGGCGCAAGCACATCGTGCGGCGCATGCTGGCCGAGGCCGGGTTCCCCGTGGACAAGCTGGTGCGGACGGCCTTCGGCCCGATCACGCTGGGGGACCAGAAGTCGGGGTGGCTGCGGCGGTTGTCGAACACCGAGGTCGGCATGCTGATGAAGGAAGTCGATCTTTAAGATCTGAGAACTCGGGTCCTGCTGCCGGTCGGCGACTGCGGCTTCGTCGTGGTCGATCGCGCAGTCGGGCCCGCGCCCCGTCGTGGGCGCGGGCCCGACTACGCTGGTGACCGGACGTTTTCCGTAGATCAGCGAGGAGCAACACCGTGGCGGTACGAGCGGTCCGTGGCGCCGTTCAGCTCGAGCGGGACGAGGCCGGGCACATGGACGAGCAGGTCGGTGCCCTGCTAACCGCCATCCTGGAGCGCAACGGGCTGACCACGGACGACCTGATCAGCATCTGGTTCACGGCCACGCCCGATCTGCACAGCGACTTCCCGGCGGCCGCCGCGCGCAAGCTGGGCATCGTCGACGTGCCGCTGATCTGCGCCCAGGAACTGGACATCGAGGGCGCGATGCCCCGGGTCGTCCGCATCCTCGCCCACATCGAGTCCGACAAGCCGCGCGCGGAGATCGCGCATGTCTACCTCGGTGCCGCCGCCGCTCTGCGCAAGGACATCGCCCAGTGAGGACCGCACTCGTCATCGGCACGGGGCTGATCGGCACGTCCGCCGCCCTGGCGCTCGCCGCCCGCGGGGTCACCGTGCACCTCGCCGACCACGACCCTGAGCAGGCGCGTACGGCCGCCGCGCTCGGAGCCGGGACCGACGAGGCGCCCGAGGGCCCCGTCGACCTGGTGATCGTCGCCGCCCCGCCCGCCCATGTGGCCGACGCGCTCGCCGACGCCATGCGGCGCGGCCTCGGGCGCGGCTACCTCGACGTGGCCAGCGTCAAGGGGGGACCGCGCCGCGAGCTGGAGGCGCTCGGCCTCGACCTGACCTCGTACATCGGCACACACCCGATGTCGGGCCGCGAGAAGTCGGGCCCGCTGGCGGCCAGCGGGGACCTCTTCGAGGGGCGGCCGTGGGTGCTCACTCCGACCCGGGACACCGACACCGAGGTGCTCAACCTCGCCCTGGAGCTGGTCTCGCACTGCCGTGCCGTGCCCGTCGTCATGGACGCCGACGCCCACGACCGGGCCGTCGCACTCGTCTCGCACATGCCGCACCTGGTCTCCAGCATGGTCGCCGCGCGCCTGGAGCACGCCGAGGACGCGGCCGTACGGCTGTGCGGGCAGGGCATCCGGGACGTGACCCGGATCGCGGCCTCCGACCCCCGGATGTGGATCGACATCCTGTCCGCCAACCCGGGCCCGGTCGCCGACCTGCTCTCCGAGATCGCCGCCGACCTCGACGAGACCGTCCGGGCCCTGCGGGCCCTGCAGTCCTCCGACGAGGCCAAGCGGCGCGAGGGCACCGAGGGCATCGAGGACGTGCTGCGCCGCGGCAACGCCGGGCAGGTCCGGGTGCCCGGCAAGCACGGCAGCGCCCCGCGGGCGTACGAGACCGTGGCCGTGCTCATCGACGACCAGCCCGGCCAGCTGGCCCGTATCTTCGCGGACGCGGGTAGGGCCGGGATCAACATCGAGGACGTCCGCATCGAGCACGCGACGGGGCAGCAGGCCGGCCTGGTCCAGCTGATGGTGGAGCAGACCGCCGCCCCGGTGCTGAGCGCCGCGCTGCGGGAGCGTGGCTGGGTGATCAGGCAGTAGTGCGGCCGCAGGACCGCTCACGGGTCCGCGCCGGGCGCTGCGGCAACCGGGTGGCGAGCGGGCCCGGCATACCGGGCCCGGCGAGCCAGTAACCTTGTGCGGGGCGCCCTCGCGTCCCGCCCGTCCACCCACCCGCCACACCGCACCAGGAAGGTGTCCCCACCGTGGAAAACGGCGCCGCCCGGACCGCCCCGGCAGTGATTGTCGCCATCGACGGCCCCGCCGGCACGGGCAAGTCGAGCACGTCGAAGGCCGTGGCCGCACAGCTCGGGCTCAGCTACCTGGACACCGGCGCCCAGTACCGGGCGATCACCTGGTGGATGGTGAACAACGGCATCGACATAGCGGACCCGACGGCCGTCGCGGCGGTGGCCGGCAAGCCGGAGATCGTCTCCGGCACCGACCCCAAGGCCCCCACCATCACCGTGGACGGCACGGACGTCTCCGGGCCGATCCGCTCCCCGGAGGTCTCCTCCAAGGTCAGCGCGGTCAGCGCGGTGCCCGAGGTGCGGGCCCGGATCACCGAGCTGCAGCGCTCGCTGGCCGCCTCCGCCGAGAACGGCATCGTCGTCGAGGGCCGTGACATCGGCACGACCGTGCTGCCCGACGCCGACCTGAAGATCTTCCTCACCGCCTCCCCGGAGGCACGCGCCGCCCGCCGCAACGGCGAGCTGAAGGGTGCGGACCTGCACGCCACCCGTGAGGCGCTGATCAAGCGGGACACGGCCGACTCCAGCCGCAAGACCTCCCCGCTCGCCAAGGCGGACGACGCGGTCGAGGTGGACACCACCGACCTCACCCTCCAGCAGGTCATCGAGTGCGTCGTCACCCTCGTCGAGGAGAAGCGGGCCGGGAAGTGACCGAGGTTCCTTCCGTGCGCAGCGCCGAAGTCGGGCGGCGCATCGGCGTCCCGCTGATGTACGGGCTGTGGAAGCCGCGCGTGCTCGGCGCGTGGAGGGTGCCCGCGAGCGGCCCGGTGATCCTCGCCGTGAACCACTCCCACAACATCGACGGGCCCATGGTCATGGGCGTGGCGCCCAGGCCGACGCATTTCCTGATCAAGAAGGAGGCGTTCGTCGGCCTCCTGGACCCCTTCCTGCGCGGCATCGGCCAGCTGAAGGTGGACCGCACGTCCACCGACCGAACGGCCGTCACCCAGGCGCTCGGCGTGCTCCAGAACGGGGGAGTCCTCGGCATCTTCCCCGAGGGCACCCGCGGCGGGGGCGACTTCACCTCGCTGCGCGCCGGGCTCGCCTACTTCGCGGTCCGCAGCGGGGCGCCGATCGTCCCGGTCGCGGTGCTGGGAAGTTCCGAGCGGCGGGGACGGTTGATAAAGGGGCTGCCCCCGCTGCGCAGCCGCATCGACGTCGTCTTCGGCGATCCGTTCCAGGCGGGCGACGGAAGCGGGCGGCGTACGCGCAGGGCGCTGGACGAGGCGACCCTGCGCATCCAGAAGCAGCTCACCGAGCACCTGGAAAACGCCAGGCGTTCGACCGGGTGCTAGGCGACACTCGAGTAGTGGATCACTGTAGGCGCGGTGCTCCACCGATCACCACGATGAACGAGGTACGGACTTCATGAACGACCAGATCCAGCCCGACGGCTCGGCCGAGCACGAGTACGAGCACGGGGCGCTCGGCGACGCCGAGTACGCGGAGTTCATGGAGCTCGCCGCGGAGGAGGGCTTCGACCTCGAGGACGTCGAGGGCGCCATCGAGGAGGCCGGACACGGCCCGCTCCCGGTGCTCGCCGTCGTCGGCCGCCCCAATGTCGGCAAGTCGACCCTGGTGAACCGCATCATCGGCCGCCGTGAGGCCGTCGTCGAGGACAAGCCCGGCGTCACCCGCGACCGCGTCACCTACGAGGCCGAGTGGGCGGGCCGCCGCTTCAAGGTCGTCGACACCGGCGGCTGGGAGCAGGACGTCCTCGGCATCGACGCCTCCGTGGCCGCACAGGCCGAGTACGCGATCGAGGCCGCCGACGCGGTCGTGTTCGTCGTCGACGCCAAGGTCGGCGCCACCGACACCGACGAGGCGGTCGTCCGGCTGCTGCGCAAGGCGGGCAAGCCCGTGGTGCTGGCCGCCAACAAGGTCGACGGCCCGAGCGGAGAGGCCGACGCGGCGTACCTCTGGAACCTCGGCCTCGGCGAGCCGTACCCGGTCTCGGCGCTGCACGGCCGTGGCACCGGCGACATGCTGGACGCCGTCCTCGAGGCCCTGCCCGAGGCGCCCGCCCAGACCTTCGGCGCCGCCGGGGTCGGCGGACCGCGCCGCGTCGCCCTGATCGGCCGCCCGAACGTCGGCAAGTCCTCACTGCTGAACAAGGTCGCCGGCGAGGAGCGCGTCGTCGTCAACGAGCTCGCGGGCACCACCCGCGACCCGGTCGACGAGCTGATCGAACTCGGTGGCAAGACCTGGAAGTTCGTCGACACGGCCGGCATCCGCAAGCGGGTGCACCTCCAGCAGGGCGCCGACTACTACGCCTCGCTGCGCACCGCCGCCGCCGTCGAGAAGGCGGAGGTCGCGGTCGTCCTCATCGACGCCGCCGAGTCCATCTCCGTCCAGGACCAGCGCATCGTCACCATGGCGGTGGAGGCGGGCCGTGCGCTCGTCCTCGCCTTCAACAAGTGGGACACCCTCGACGAGGAGCGCCGCTACTACCTGGAGCGGGAGATCGAGACCGAGCTGGGCCAGGTGGCGTGGGCGCCGCGCGTGAACGTCTCGGCGCGCACCGGCCGCCACATGGAGAAGCTGGTCCCGGCGATCGAGACCGCCCTGGAGGGCTGGGAGACCCGGGTGCCGACGGGCCGCCTCAACGCGTTCCTCGGCGAGCTGGTGTCCGCGCACCCGCACCCGGTCCGGGGCGGCAAGCAGCCGCGCATCCTCTTCGGCACCCAGGCGGGCACCAAGCCCCCGCGGTTCGTGCTCTTCGCCTCCGGCTTCATCGAGGCGGGCTACCGCCGGTTCATCGAGCGGCGGCTGCGCGAGGAGTTCGGCTTCGAGGGGACGCCGATCCATATCTCGGTCCGCGTGCGCGAGAAGCGCGGCAAGAAGAAGTGACATCGTGAAGTGCGCAAAGGGCCGGCCTCCGACGGAGGCCGGCCCTTTGCGTGTTCCGCGTCCTCAGCCGCCCCGCTCACAGTCCCCTGCGTGGTGCGGGCGGCAGCGCCGGGACGTGGTGCGTGCCGCGTGCGTGCCGCGCCACCTGCTGCCAGACGCTGGCCGCCGAGGCCGTGTGGCCGTGCTGGACGGCCAGGTGCCCGGTCCCGTGCTGGGGGGAGGCGGAGAAGGCGGTGAAGCCCAGCTCCTCCTCGCCGCTGCGGTCGCCCGGGCACGCCCGGAAGGCCCTGAGGTACTCGGCGTAGAGCGCGTCGTAGATCGGCGTGGCGGAGGGGGCCTGGGCCGCTGCCCCGGAGCGGATCGGCTGATAGGACTGGCGGCGGGGGACGTCGTATGCGTGCACGTAGGTGCCAACGACCCCGCCGCTCAAGGGATGCGCACGATTAGTCCGCTTCGTCGGCAGCGGCGGTGCCCTGAACAGGGTCCGTCCAGGCCTCAGATGCCCGCCAGCGGCAACGCCGCGGCCACGAGCCTGCCGTGCGCCGCCGCCCTGTCCAGCGCCTCACGCAGCAGGTCCTCGCGCGGCTGACGCCCGATCGATCCCACCGGCGCGGCGAACATCAGCACCTGCTGGTGCTTGTTGGCGGCCGCCCGCCACCCGTCCGTCACCTGCAGGGGCTGGTGGGCCTGCCACCATGCCACCGGCTGCCCGCCGTTCGCCCCGGGCTGCAGCACCGCGTGCAGCTGGCCCACGGCGAGCAGCACCGACCAGCCGTGCAGCACCGGCGGCACCGACTCGATCGCCGTCAGCGGCATGAAGCCCTGCTCGATGAGCAGCGGCAGGAAGTCGTCGCCGATCCCGGTCGTGCCCGGGCGCGCGATCGGCGCGGTCGGCTCCACGACGAGCGCCGGGTGCAGCTCTCCGGCGATCAGGACGAGACCGCTGGTGACACCGAGCACCGCCTGCTCGGGGACGACCGTGCCGGGCCCCTGCTCGGCGGTGATGGATCGGACGGCGCCCTGGAGCTGTTCCTCGGTGACCTGGACGACCTGGGAGGGCAGGCAGGTGGCGTGGGCGAAGGCGAGGACGGCCGTCTCCTCGCCGATGAACAGGACGGTGCTGGTGCGCTCCTGGTCGGAATCGCCCGGGGTGCGGCAGGAGGTGCAGTCGTAACTGCCCGGGGTGTTGTCTCCGGCGAGCAGCCGGTCGGCTTCTTCGTCGCCGATCTCGGCGCGTACGGCGTCGCTGACGTCGAGCATGCGCGGCACGGGTGGCTCCCTCGGGATTCGGTACGTGACGGTGCCGGGTGGCTCCCGGCCCATGAGCCCGGGGGTCCCCGGCTCATGAAGATGACAACGGACGATCTGTGGCCGGAGTCACGCCCGAAGGCGGACGCAATCGAACCGACGAGCGCGCAGGGTGAGGCTCGCCGCGGAATCGGTTACTCCATGTCAACTTCTTTCGGTCTCCCGCGAGTTGGTTCCGTGAACTGACTCACAGACCATCGCGTCCGCTGGTCGACAAATCCGGAAATCAGCGAATGAAGTGGGTGGCCTAAAATCGACGATACTCGCGGTAACAGCCAACTGGCCTGGAATGACATGGAGTTGGTTGATTCCGGGCCGTCGGCCTCCTTACATTCCTCCGCCGTGTGCAACGAGCACCGCCCGGGTACGTCCACCGGCCGCGCCGCACAGCCGGCGCGCAGCACCACCTCCGGCGGACGGGGCGGAGTGCGACGACCGCGTTCCATGCGCGGCACGGCGCGCCTCGCCTTGGGGGATCCGGGTCTGTGGAGAGGGAATTACATGTCCGAATGTGCCGATAACGCCCGTAAGACTCGTACGACCCGTAACTCGGCGGTCCTCGCCGGCGCGGCCCTGCTCGCCCCGCTCGGACTGCTCGCCGCGACCGGCAACGCCGCCGCGGCCGACGGTGGAGTGTGGGACCGCATCGCCCAGTGCGAAAGCGGCGGGAACTGGCACATCAACACCGGCAACGGCTACTACGGAGGACTGCAGTTCTCCGCCGGCACCTGGCGTGCGTACGGCGGCACGGCCTACGCCCCGACCGCCGACCAGGCCTCCCGGCAGGCGCAGATCGCCGTCGCCACCAAGGTCCAGCAGGCCCAGGGCTGGGGCGCCTGGCCGGTCTGCTCGCAGCGCGCCGGAGCCTACGGCAGCGCGCCCGCCGCGTCGGGCGCAGAGGTGAGCACCCGCTCCTCCTCGAAGGCGGCCACCACCGAGTCCGCCCCCGCGAAGCAGTCGTGGAAGGCGCCGCAGCGCTCGACGGGCCACGTCAACCGCAGCGCGTCCCGCGGTGACTACACCGTGCGCCAGGGCGACACGCTCAGCGGCATCGCCGAGCGGCACGGCACCACCTGGCAGCGGCTGTACGAGCGCAACAAGGCGGTCATCGGCGGCGACCCCGACCTGATCGTTCCCGGGCAGCGACTCGAACTCTGACCGCGCCCGCCCCTCGGGCCCCGACGTCACAGCGGGACGTCGGGGCCCGACGCGTTCGTGCACGGCCGACGGGCCGCCGCTCACCGTGGCCGGGAGCAGCCGGCCCCGCTTCCGACGACGCGCACGGGCCGCCCGTCCGTGGGAGGCTGAGAGGAGGCGGAGGGCCGGCTCGGCCGGGGCGGTGTGCACGCCACCTGTCGCGGTGTACCGCATTCACCGGCCCCGCCCCCGCCCCGTCCGGCTGCGCGGCTCGGTCCACCGCATCCGGGCGGCGCCGCTCGGTGGCGCCCGGACAGTTCGGGAGGCCGGGTGCACGCACTGAGAAGGGGGCGCCCCGCATGATGACCGAGGCCCCAGGCGCCGCCCTGCCCGTGTCAGCCGACTGCGTCGCCGACACAGCGGGGGGACTGACCTTCGACATCGGCGGCACCGCCGAGGCGGGCCCCGCCCATCTGGTGCTGCGCCGCCGCGACGGCGAGGAGTGCGCGCTGCCGCTGGCTCCCGCCGAGGGCGGCCGGCTGCGCGCCGCCCTGCCCAGCAGCGTCGATCTGCCCGAGGGCCGCTGGGACGCCTACGCACGGTTCGCGGAGGACGAGCCCCACCCCCTCGTTCCGGGCGTCAACGACCTGCGGTCCCTCGTCGACCGCGTGCCCGGTGAAACGGCCGCCCGGATCGCCGTCCGCATCCCGTACACCACCAGGCAGGGCACCCTGGCCGTCCGCAGCTGGCTGCGCGCCCCGCACGCCGAGGCGGAAGAACTGCGGATCGCGCAGGGCGCGTTGACGGTGAGCGGCCGGCTGTACGGCAGCGGGCTCGCGTCCGACGCCTACGCCGAGGTCCGCGAGCGGAGCGGCTCCAAGGAGATGCTCCGCGCGGACGTCACCGCCCGGGAGACGGAGTTCGGCTTCACCGTGCCCTACGCGCCGCTCGCCCCCGGCACCTGGGACCTGTGGCTGCGCCCGGCGGGGGAGGAGGGGCCGCGGGTGCGGATCGCGCGGCTGCTGGACGACGTCGTGGACAAGAAGCCGGTCTTCCGCTACCCGAGGGCGGCGGTGCGGGCGCGGCACGGCGAGGTGTGGGCCTGGCCGTACTACACCGTCGACAACGACCTGTCGGTGACCGTCAGTGCCGTGAGGTGACCTGCCTCCCGTACCTCGCGGACAGCAGCTGTCCGCGAGGGCTGGCAGACTCGGGCCCATGCTGGACACCTCGGCCCGACTGCTGCGTCTGCTGTCCCTGCTCCAGGCCCACCGCGAATGGTCCGGGGCCGACCTCGCGGAGCGGCTGGGCGTCAGCCCCCGCACCGTCCGCCGCGACGTGGAACGGCTGCGCGACCTCGGCTACCCCGTCAACGCCAGCCCCGGGACCGGCGGCGGTTACCAGCTCGGCGCGGGGGCCGAGCTGCCGCCGCTGCTGCTGGACGACGACGAGGCGGTCGCCGTGGCCGTGGGGCTGCGCACGGCCGCCGGACAGGGCATCGAGGGCATCGGCGAGAGCTCCGTCCGCGCCCTCGCCAAGCTGGAGCAGGTGCTCCCCGACCGACTGCGCCGCCGCGTCGGCGCCCTGAACGCCTTCACCGTGCCGATGCTGCGCGGGCCCGCGCCGTCCCCCGTCGACCCGGGCGTCCTCACGGAGCTGGCCCACCTGTGCCGGGACGCGGAGCGGCTTCGCTTCGAGTACCGCGATCACGACGGCGTCGCAACCCGCCGTACGGTCGAGCCGCACCGCCTGGTGTGCACCGAGCGCCGCTGGTACCTGGTCGCCTGGGACCTCGACCGCGACGGCTGGCGCACCTTCCGCGTCGACCGCATAACCCCCAAGCCGCCGCACGGCCCCCGCTTCACCCCGCGCACACCGCCGGCCGACGACTTGGCCGCGTGGGTGTCGCGCGGCGTCTCCACGCGCGCGTACGCCGCGCGGGCCGTCCTACGGCTGCTGGTGCCGCTGCATGAGGCGGCCGAGCGCGTCTCCCCGTCGGCCGGCACCCTGGAGGCGGAGAGCGAGGTCAGCTGTCTGCTGCGCACCGGGGCCCCGAGCCTCGAGGCGATGGTGGTTCATGTGATGACGACCGGCTTCCCCTTCGAGATCCTGGAGCCCGCCGAGCTCACCGAGACCATCAGGACGGTTCGGGACCGGCTTGATGCCGCTCTGGCTCGGGCTGGGGGGCCTGACCGGCGTACAGCGGATGGTGCAGGTCGAACGCCGGGGACTCCGAGCGGATCCGGGGCAGCGTGACGAAGTTGTGCCGCGGCGGCGGGCACGAGGTCGCCCACTCCAGGGAGCGGCCGAAGCCCCACGGGTCGTCGGACTCCACCTTCGGCGCGTACTGGGCGGTGCGCCACACGTTGTAGAGAAACGGCAGCGTCGACACGCCGAGCAGCAGCGCGCCGATCGTCGAGACGGTGTTGAGCGCGGTGAACCCGTCGGCGGCCAGATAGTCGGCGTACCGGCGCGGCATCCCCTCCGCGCCCAGCCAGTGCTGCACCAGGAACGTGGTGTGGAAGCCGATGAACAGTGTCCAGAAGTGGATCTTGCCGAGCCGTTCGTCGAGCATCCTGCCGGTGAACTTGGGCCACCAGAAGTAGAAGCCGCCGAAGGTCGCGAAGACGACGGTGCCGAAGACGACGTAGTGGAAGTGGGCGACCACGAAGTACGAGTCGGTGACGTGGAAGTCCAGCGGCGGCGACGCCAGGATCACCCCGGTCAGCCCGCCGAACAGAAACGACACCAGAAAGCCGGTCGCCCACAGCATCGGCGTCTCGAACGACAGCGAGCCCCGGAGCATCGTGCCGCTCCAGTTGAAGAACTTCACCCCCGTCGGTACCGCGATCATGAAGGACATGAACGAGAAATACGGCAGCAGCACCGCCTGCGTGGCGAACATGTGGTGCGCCCAGACGACGATCGACAGGCCGGTGATCGCCATGGTGGCGCCGACCAGCGTCAGATAGCCGAAGATCGGCTTGCGGCTGAAGACCGGGATGATCTCCGTGATGATCCCGAAGAACGGCAGCGCGATGATGTAGACCTCGGGATGGCCGAAGAACCAGAACAGGTGCTGCCACAGGATGGCGCCGCCGTCCGCGGCCTCGAACACCTGCGAGCCGAACCGCCGGTCCGCCTCCAGCACCAGCAGCGCCGCGGCCAGCACCGGGAACGCCATCAGGACGAGGATCGACGTGAACAGCGTGTTCCAGGTGAAGATCGGCATCCGGAACATCGTCATCCCCGGCGCGCGCATCCCGACGATCGTCGTCAGGAAGTTCACCGCGCCGAGGATCGTGCCGAAGCCGGCCAGCGCGAGCCCCAGGATCCACAGGTCGGCGCCGATGCCCGGTGTGTGCTCGTGGCTGTTGAGCGGGGCGTAGGCGAACCAGCCGAAGTCGGCGGCGCCGTCCGGCGTGAGCAGCGACCCCAGTACGATCAGCCCGCCGAACAGGAACAGCCAGTACGACAGCATGTTCAGCCGCGGGAACGCCACATCGGGGGCGCCGATCTGCAGTGGCATGATCTCGTTCGCGAAGCCCGCGAAGCTCGGGGTCGCGAACAGCAGCAGCATGATCGTGCCGTGCAGGGTGAACAGCTGGTTGTACTGGGTGTTGCTCATGATCTGCAGGCCGGGCCGGGCCAGTTCCGCGCGCATCAGCAGCGCCATGACGCCGCCGATCAGGAAGAAGCCGAACGACGTGATCAGATAGAGGTGGCCGATCTTCTTGTGGTCGGTGGTCGTCAGCCAGTCGACGACCAGCCTTCCGGCCCGCCTCCTCGGTACGGGCCCCGCGATCGCCCGCGCCGTGTCCGTGCCCATGCTTGCCTCTCGCTCGTCGCGCCCTGGGCCTGCCGGCGCCCGCGGCTCGGCACTCCCGCGGGCTCACGTCATGCTGCGCGCGCCGCCGACGGCTCCGACCGCAGACATACGGGGATTCTGTGCTGAAGCCGTGTGTTTCTCATGCGGAGTCAGGCGGCGCGGACTCTCCCGGAATCGGAATGGAAAGAGCAGTGGTGAACTGCGTGCCTGCGCTTTCTGCGGGGTTATTCCAAACCCCTTCCGACCGTGGTCAAGCTAGCCACGAATTGCGTTCGGCGGTGTGCGCGGCGCGACCGGAACCGCCCGTACGTGTGACGCCGTTGGGGCGAAACGGGTGTCGTGATCCTGTGACAGAAGCGTGATCGGAGAGGTATCAGGGCCCCCTGTGGCGTTCCGGGCTTCCGCCTCGGGAGCCCGCGGCCTACGGTGGCGGCATGGCACCCCATCCCACACCTGACGCCGAACCCGAGGACTCCCCGGAGCGTTACGTCGGCCTGGAGGCCGGGCAGGCCGAGCGGCTCGCCCGCGAGCGCGGCTGGCGCACGGTCCGCTCGCTGCCGCCGGGCTCGATCATCACCATGGAGTACCTCTTCGGACGGATCAACTTCGAGGTCGAGGACGGCAGGGTCAAGCGCTCCTGGAAGGGCTGACGGAACCGCACGCACCCATGACGAAGGCCCCGGCTCCTGCGAGCCGGGGCCTTCGTCATGGGGGGAGGCGGGTGTGCGTACCGGTCCCCGCGAGGTGCGTCGCTGTCGCTCAGCCGCCCGCCAGGGGCCGGGCCGAGGCGGTGCCGCGCGAGGCGCGGTCCGAGTGCGGCGGGCGGCGGCTGCCCACCGGGGTGACCGGAGTGCGTTCCGCCCGGGTCATGTGCGGTCCCGGTGCCAGGTACGCCGGTGAGCGGGACGCCCGGCCGGCGGTCACCGGCTCCAACACGGGCGCCGGCTCCCCGGCGGCGCGCGGGGGCACGACCAGCGAGGGGGCGCCGACCGGGGCCGGAGCGGGCGCCGGGGCGGCACGGCGGGTGCGCAGGCGGTCCCTCAGCGCCAGGATGCGGACCTCGGCGGTCGCGATCGGCGACTCGAACCAGGGCAGCGCCAGCAGGATCAGCAGGCCCGCGGCCCAGCCGAGGAGCACGTCGCTCAGCCAGTGCGTGCCGAGGTAGACGGTGGTCATGCCGACCCCCAGGGAGGTCACCGCGGAGAGCGCGGACAGCCAGCGTCTGGCTCGCGGCGTGGAGGCCAGATAGGCGAGGATGCCCCAGGTCACCACGGCGTTCGCGGTGTGACCGGAGGGGAATATATCGCCGCCGCGCCACATCTCGTTCGACCCGATCATGGTCGCGTAGTGCGGTCCGAGACGGCCCATGCCGTACTTGGCGGCACCGACCGTGATGTTGAGCAGCAGCAGCGCCGTGGCCAGGGTGAGCAGCGGGCGCAGGGTGTGCTGCCGCCAGGAGCGCCAGCCGAGCCAGGCCGCGACCATCACCGCGGTGGGGCCGCGCTGGCCGAGCACCACGTAGTAGTCGAGGAACGCGTGGATCTGCGGCCACTGCTGGTACGGCCGGAAGAACATGACCTGCCAGTCGAGCCGGACCAGCCAGGAGGAGACGACGACGGCCCACACGATCGCCAAGTAGAAGGCCAGAGTTGCCGAGAAGAGAACCACTCGGTGCCGGCTCATCCTGGGCACGTCAATGTGGGCCGGTCGGCTCGGCTCACGGTCCAACCGGGCGAAGACCCGCTCCCAACGGCTCAGCTTTCGTTCGGTACGCACTCAATCGACGTTACAGCGGGTGAGCGGTGAACCCGCCCGAATCACTGGGGTTGTGATGACGATGTGATGTGGGATTCCTCTCAACAGGGCGTTTATTTCAACGGATTCCGCAATGAGCTGCGAGGAGTGGCCTTCAATTCCATTGATCTTCGGGGGTCCGCGTTTATGGCCCTTATCTATTCGTTCACCGAATGCTGGGGCTCAATTCCCCGGCCGATCACCGTCGGTCGCGGAGTGGATCACAGGGGACCGGAGCCGTTCAGCCACCACGCTCCGTAGACGGCCGATGCCACCGCGACACCGCCGAGCACCGACACCGACGTCCATGTCCGTCCCCGGGCGAGAGCGCGGGCGAGGGGCAGCAGCAGGGGGAAGGCGGGCATCAGGAGGCGCGGTTTCGACCCGAAGTAGCTTGCCGCGCCGAGCGCTAGCGCCGTGACCACGCCCGTGTACACGAGCAACGGCAGTGGCTGGCCCTGCCGTACGCACACCACGTACAACCAGACGATCAACGCGACCCCGGCCACCAGACCCACGCCGGCCGGCACCGCGGCCGGGGACGTGAACTTGGCGGCGGCGAAGCGCGCGAAGGCGTAGCCGCCGTCGAAGCCGTTGCGCCAGCCCGCCTGGACGTCGAGATAGCCGAGCGGGCCCCGGCCGGTGCGATGACCGACCCAGAGGACGTACCCGGCGGCGCCGAGCGGGGCGAGGAACATCCCCGGCGCCCGGCGGACCGGGCCGTCGGACCGCCCGTCCACCGCCGGCACGCCCCGGTCGCGCACGTACGAACGGATCGCCGCCACCCACACGGCCGCCACCACGGCCACACCGACCGGACGGGTCAGGCCCGCCAGCGACGCGAGCACGCCCGCACTCACCCAGCGGTCCGTCAGCACCGCGTACAGCGCCCAGGCGGCCAGCGCCGTGAACAAGGACTCGCTGTAGGCCGTCGACTGCACGATTCCGACCGGCAGCACCGCCCACACCAGCACCGCGCAGACCCCGACGCGGCGCCCGTGCACATGGTCCGCGACGGCGAAGATCCCCCAGGCCGCGGCGAGCGAGGCGAGCGTCGAGACGGCCAGGCCCGCGTCGGCGTAGGACAGCGGGGTGAGTGCCGCGCCGAGCCGCTCCAGCCAGGGCAGCAGCGGGAAGAACGCGAGGTTCGAGTGCACGTCGCCGTTCGGCAGACGGACCTCGTAGCCGTAACCGAGCGCGGCGACCCGGGTGTACCACAGCGAGTCCCAACGGGCGCTGAGCAGTGTGTGCGGGCTCGTGCCGCGCGCCGCGCTCCACACGGCGAGCACGACCAGCCCCAGGGCGCGCACGGCGGCGTACCCCGCGAGGGCGGGGGCGGCCCGGCGCACGGTGCCGGTGGGCGGCGGCACCGGGCGCGTTGCAAGATCGGTCACGCGCTCGATTATCGGTGCCGTACGGAACCGGAGCGGTCATCCGCGCGTGGTGGACCGGGGGAGGCGTGGCCCATACCACACTCTCCCCCAGGAGAACGTGAGAGGTCTGCCACGCGACGGCCGGGGGAACTCGCGTACGCTGACCACTCACTCGCTCGCTTCGTTGCGTGGGCCCGGAGTACCGCTCCTCCCGGCCGCTACCGCGGGGACCTCCCCACCCCGTGGATCCGCCGAAGCGAGGGACCATCTGGGAGGTACGTACATGTCCGGGACGACCACGGCCGCCGCTCGGCTGCGCCGTAGGACGGCCGGGGCGGGTGCCAACCGCTGGGTCGTGCTCGTCGTCCTCTGTGTGAGCCTGCTGCTCGTCGCCCTCGACGCGACCGTGCTGCACGTGGCGATGCCCGCTGTCACCGAGGACCTCAAGCCCGGCGCGATCGAACTGCTCTGGATCGTCGACATCTATCCGCTCGTCTGTGCCTCGCTGCTGATTCTCTTCGGCACGCTGGGTGACCGGATCGGCCGCAGACGCGTCCTGCTGCTCGGCTACGCACTCTTCGGTGTCGCCTCCGGCGTCGCCGCCCTCGCCCACGACGCCCAGGTACTGATCGGGGCCCGGGCGCTGCTCGGCGTGGGCGGCGCGATGATCATGCCGGCGACGCTGTCCATCCTGCGCCAGGTGTTCCCCGACCGGCGCGAGCGGGCGCTGGCGATCGGCATCTGGAGCGCGGTGGCCGCCGTGGGCGCGGCGGTCGGTCCGCTGCTCGGCGGCTTCCTGCTCGAGCACTTCTGGTGGGGCTCGGTCTTCCTGATCAACATCCCGCTGATGCTGGTCAGTCTGCCGGTCGGACGGCTGCTGCTGCCCGAGTCGAGGGGCGAGCGGGACGGCCCGTGGGACGTCGTGGGTGCGCTCATGGCGGCGGGCGGTCTCTTCGGGCTGGTGCTCGGAGTTAAGCGGCTCGGCGGCGGTGAGCCGCCGTTCGGCCCGGTCACACTGCTGCCGCTGCTGGTGGGAGCGGTCCTGCTGGTGGGTTTCGTACGGCGGCAGCGACGCCGGGCACACCCCCTGGTGGACCTGAGGATGTTCGCGCGTCCGGCGTTCAGCACATCGGTGGGGTGCATCGTGCTGGCGATGCTCGCGCTGGTCGGTCTGGAGCTGATCGCGGCGCAGTACCTGCAACTGGTGCTGCGTCTGTCGCCGCTGCAGACGGGCCTCAGGCTGCTGCCGCTGACGTTCGCGGCGATGGCGGCGGGCCTGGTGGGCGCCCAGCTGCTGCACCGGTTCGGCCCGCGCCGGATGGTCGCCGTCGGCTTCTGCCTCACGGCCGGGGCGGTGCTCCTGCTGACGGCGATGGGCGCGGAGGACGACCCGGCACTGCTGCTGTCCGGTTTCGTCCTGCTGGGCTTCGGACTGGAGACCACGCTGTTCGCGGCGTACGAGTCGATGCTGAGCGAGGCGCCGCAGGAGCAGTCCGGTGGCGCGGCGGCGATCGGCGAGACGTCGTACCAGCTGGGCGCGGGCATCGGCATCGCGCTGCTGGGCAGCGTGATGAACGCGGCGTACGCGCCCGGGCTGTCCTCGGTGCCAGGAGTCCCGGCGGGGGCGTCACGGGCGGCGGGGCACTCGCTGGGGGAGGCGTACGAAGTGGCGGACCGGCTGGGCGGTGCGCGGGGGGCCGCACTGCGCCACGCCGCGCGGGACTCCTTCGTGCACGGTCTGCATGTGACGCTGCTGGTGAGCGCGGGGCTGTTGCTGCTGGGGGCGTTGATGGCGGTGAGGCTCCCGAGGGTGATGCACTGTGAGGCGTCTCCGGTCGGGGTGCCGACATCGCGCGAGGCCGCCGACACCCGCGTCTCGGCGTAACCGGTGCGCTGCCCACCCCTGGGCGACGAGGTGCCCGGGGGTGTCCGGCCCGGTACTGGACGTGGAGCGCACCGCGACGTAGCGTCGGCCCCGTCCAACCCTGGCTAGCGCTGTTAGTTTTCAGTGTCACGGAGGCTGCCCCCATGACCGCGTCCTCGACGTTGCCGCCCTTCGACCCGGCCGACCCGCTGGGGATCGACGACCTGCTGGACGCCGAGGACCGCGCCATCCGCGACACCGTACGGACCTGGGCGGCGGACCGCGTGCTGCCCCACGTCGCCGACTGGTACGAGAAGGGGGAGCTGCCCGGCATCCGCGAGCTCGCCCGTGAGCTGGGCGGCATCGGCGCCCTCGGTATGTCCCTCAGCGGCTACGGGTGTGCGGGAGCCGGCGCCGTGCAGTACGGGCTCGCCTGCCTGGAACTGGAGGCCGCGGACTCCGGCATCCGGTCCCTGGTCTCCGTGCAGGGCTCCCTCGCCATGTACGCCATCCACCGCTACGGCAGCGAGGAGCAGAAGCAGCAGTGGCTGCCGCGCATGGCCGCCGGGGAGGTCATCGGCTGCTTCGGGCTCACCGAACCCGACCACGGCTCCGACCCGGCCTCGATGCGGACGTACGCCAAGCGCGACGGCACCGACTGGGTCCTGAGCGGCCGCAAGATGTGGATCACCAACGGCTCCGTCGCCGGTGTCGCCGTCGTGTGGGCGCGCACCGACGACGGCATCCGCGGGTTCGTCGTCCCCACCGACAGCCCGGGCTTCTCCGCCCCGGAGATCAAGCACAAGTGGTCCCTGCGCGCTTCCGTCACCAGCGAGCTGGTCCTGGACGACGTACGGCTTCCCGCCGACGCCGTACTCCCCGGTGTCGCCGGACTCAAGGGACCGCTCAGCTGTCTCTCCCACGCCCGCTACGGGATCGTGTGGGGTGCCATGGGGGCCGCCCGGTCGTGTTTCGAGGCCGCCGTGGAGTACGCGAAGAGCAGGGAACAGTTCGGCAGGCCCATCGGAGGGTTCCAGCTCACCCAGGCCAAGCTCGCCGACATGGCGGTGGAACTGCACAAGGGGATTCTGCTCGCCCACCATCTGGGGCGGCGCATGGACGCCGGCCGGCTGCGTCCCGAACAGGTCAGCTTCGGCAAGCTCAACAACGTCCGCGAGGCCATCGAGATCTGCCGCACCGCGCGCACGATCCTCGGCGCCAACGGGATCTCGCTCGAGTACCCCGTGATGCGGCACGCCACCAACCTGGAGTCGGTGCTCACCTACGAGGGCACCGTCGAAATGCACCAGCTCGTGCTGGGCAAGGCGCTCACCGGGCTCGACGCCTTCCGGTGACCCGGAGCCCGGGAGCGGGCAGGGCCGGTGGGGCGGCCCTGCCTCAGCTCTGGTTGAAGAAGCCGTCGGCGCTCCGGCTCGCGGCGTCGCCGCTGACGATCTCCGTGTGCGCCGGGGTCAGCAGGAAGACCCTGCTGGAGACACGGTCGATCGAGCCGCGCAGACCGAAGATCAGCCCGGCCGCGAAGTCCACCACGCGCTTGGCGTCGCCCGGCTCCATGTTCGTGAGGTTCATGATGACCGGGACCCCGTCCCGGAACAGCTCGCCGATGACCCGGGCGTCCCGGAAGCTGTCCGGGGTGACCGTGCCGATCCGGCGGCCCTTCTCCTCCGCCGTGTCGGAGGCGACCTTGACGCGCGGGTCGGTCACCCAGGCGTCGCCGTGCTCCTGGTCCTCGGCGTAGTCGTCGTCGTAGTAACGCTCGTCATCGTTGTCGTCGACGAGGCCGAGCCAGGCACTCGCCTTGCGCACCGATCCCATGGACGCCTCCTCTCACAGCGGTCTTTTTCATGCCTTCCGCAACCCCATGGTCGTCCATGATGCGGATGTGGCGCCAAGGGGATAGACGCCGCGCGGGGGTTTCGTGACGGTACTGGTGCACAGCGGATCCGTCGAGAGGCCGTGTGCCCCAAGAGTTCGGGCTCAGACGCCTGCTGACTATGAGTGAAATACGATTTGTCGCGGCGTCCGGGTGACGACGGGTGCGTACGGGTGAACGGAGTGGCGGATAATCTGCCGCAGCTCGACATCGTACGAGCCACGGGGGAACGGGGGAGTGTCGTGTTCGGAATGGTCCGGCCCTGTCGTCACCGGCTGAGTGAGGGCCTGAGGGCCCAGTGGACGGCCCACTTGTGCGGGCTGTGTCTCGCGCTGCGCCGGGACCACGGGCAGCTCGCGCGCGTCGTCACCAACTACGACGGCCTGCTGATCTCCGTTCTGACGGAGGCTCAGGCCGAGCGGACCGCCGGCCGGCGGCGCACCGCCGGTCCCTGCCCGCTGCGCGGCATGCGCACCGCGTCCGTCGCGCGGGGCGAGGGGGCACGGCTCGCGGCCGCCGTGTCGCTGGCGCTCGCCTCCGCCAAGGTGCGCGACCACATGGCCGACCGGGACGGGCTGCGGGCGCGCGCGCCGGTGGCGTTCGCCGCGCGCCGGTTGGCCGCGAACTGGGGCAGGGCAGGGGCCCGTACCGGCTCCGACATCGGCTTCGACACAGCCGTGCTGGTGGACGCCGTGGACCGGCAGGTGGGCATCGAGGCGCTCGCCGGGCCCGGCACCCCCCTCCTGGCCGTCACCGAACCGACCGAGACCGCCACCGCCGCCGCCTTCGCGCACACGGCGGTCCTCGCCGGGCGCCCCGGCAACGCCGCACCGCTCGCCGAGGCCGGCCGGCTCTTCGGGCGGCTCGCGCACCTGCTGGACGCCGTGGAGGACCGGGAGGCGGACGCCGCCTCGGGCGCCTGGAACCCGCTGACGGCCACGGGTACCTCACTGGAGGAGGCCCGTCGCCTCGCCGACGACGCGTTGCACGGGATACGGCTCGCGCTGCGCGACGTCGCCTGGCGATCCGGGGTCTGCACGGAAGGACACAGCGCCGATGGGCGGCTCGCGCACGTCCTGCTCGTCCACGAACTGCGGCGCTCGGTGGACCGGGCCTTCGGCACCGAGTCCTGCGGGCACGACCCCCAGGGCGCCTTCGGGCCACCGCGGCAGGACGGCCCGCACACCACGGAGGACCTCTCGAAGCCCGGCAAGCGGGGCTTCCTGGCCGGCTGCGCGGTCGCCGCGGGACTGTGCTGCACCTGCCAGGCGTGCTGCGCCGACGAGTTCGAAGGACCGTGGTCGCGGAAGAGGCGAGAGGGATGGTGCAACAACTGCGACTGCGATTGCGGCGATTGCGGCGACTGCTGTGAGTGCTGCGGCAACTGCTGCTCCTGCGGCGACGGATGTGACTGCGGCTGCGACTGCTGACGTCCATTACGTAAAACAGGCACGTGATCCGGTGACCGGTGTGCCGTGGAGATCGTTGGCCGGGAGCAGAACGATTTTCTGCCCCTCCGACCATTCGTCCTCCATATAAGGCACTTAAGGCACTTCATCAGTGGACGTCACACCCCCCACCACCCGCGCCAGGCTGCTGAGGTTTCTCGTCCTCGCCCTCGCCGTCCTGCTCGCCCTGCTCGGCGCGGCCGCCGCCCAGCAGATCTCCGACCACCGCGACGCGGCCGCCACCGCCGACCACGCCCGGCTCGAGAGCGCCCTCCAGGGGCTCGTCCACGAGCTGCAGAAGGAACGCGGGCTGACCACCGGATACGTCGGCGGCGTACGGCAGTTCGGCGCGAAGCTGCCCGCGCAGCGCAGAGCCACCGACACCGCCCTCGCCCGGCTCGAACGAGAGCTGCGGGGCCGTGACGATGCCGCCGCCGCCTCTGTGCGCGAGTCCCTGGGACGGCTCGGCGGGCTCACCGCGATCCGCCGGCACGCCGGCGACGGCACCGGGACCTTCCAGAAGACCTTCGCCTTCTTCAGCACCGGCATCACCGTCCTCGACCGGCTCGAGCTCGGCCTCGACGACGTGCACGACGTGCGGCTCCGGGCCGCCTGCCAGGCGCTCGACATCCTCGGCGACGCCAAGGAGTCCGCCGACGAGGAGCGCGCCATCGTCCTGGGCTCGGTGCGCGCCGGACGGTTCCGCGGCGACGACTACAACCGCTTCCTTCAGCTCCGCGCGGCCAGGCTCGCCGCCCTGGAGAGCTTTCCGCGCTCGGCCACCGCGGCCCAGCGACGGCGCCTCGACGCTGCGCTCGGCACCCCCGAGGCCCAACGCGCCCTCGCCTACGAGAGCGTCGCCGTGCACGCGGACGGCCGCCTCGCCACGGCCGCCATTCCCCCGATGGGCTGGTGGGAGTCCATGACCTCCACCGACGACGGACTGCGCGCGGTGCAGGTCTCGCTCGGCAAGGACGTCGAGGAGCGCGCCGCCGCACTTCAAAGCGCCGCCCAGCGCGATCTGCTGCTGTTCGTGCTGTTCGCGTTCGGCACCGTCGCCGCGCTCGGCCACCTCGCCCTCGACTGCGTCCGATCCGTCTCGACTCCGCTCGCCGTCCTGGCTCAGCAGGCACTGGAGGTGGCCGCCACACAGCTGCCGCGCGCCGTCGCCGCCGGGCGGCGCGGCACGTGGGTCGAGCACCCCGGCCCGCCCGCACCGCTCGCGGTGCCCGGCCGGGCCGGGGCCGAGGTGCTCCATGTCGCCGAGGCGTTCGACCGCGTGCAGCGCGTCGCCTTCGACCTCGCCACCGAGCAGGTACTGCTGCGCCCCGCGCCCCTTGGCGACGGGGCGGAACCCGTCAGTTCCTCAGCTCCGGAGGCGAGACCCGCGACGTGCTGATCGCCGAGTCCGTCGTCCCCCACTTCTTCAGGATCTTCTCGTACGTTCCGTCGGCGATCAGATGGTTCACCGCGGCCTGGAACGCCGCTGCCAGCTCCGTGCCCTTCTTGAAGGCGAAGCCGACGTCGAGGCGGTGATATTCGTTCAGGAACTTCAGACCCGGTTGCTGGGCGACCGCGTACCGCAGGCCGTTGATCGTCGACATCACCACATCGCTGCGGCCCTGCTGCAGGGACGACCACAGCGCGCCCGAATCGCTGTACGTCTGCACGCCGTAGGCATTCTTGCCCGCGTCCGTGCAGACGTGCTTGTTCTCCTCCAGCGTTGCCTCGAAGGTCGTGCCGGCGCCGGTCGCCACGTTCAGCCCGCACAGCTGCTTCAGATCGGTGATCTTCGTGAGGTCGCTGTCCTTGCGGGCGGCGAAGCCCTGGCCGTCGTTGATGTAGGTGACGAAGTCGATCGTCTTGCGCCGCTCGTCGGTGACACCGAAGTTGCTCGCCCCGAAGTCGTACTTGCCGCTGCCGAGCGCCGGCAGGATCGCCTCGAAGCTCGCCGGTTCGAGCTTCAGCTTGATCCCGAGCGCCTTGGCGACGGCGTTCGAGAAGTCGACGTCCTGCCCGACGAGCGTCTTGCCGTCGTCCAGATAACTGGTGCCCGGCAACTGGCCGGAGACGGCGACCCCGACGGTGAGCTCGTGCACGCCCGCAGGCAGCAGCTTGGCGGCGGGCTCGTACGCCTTGACGGCCGACACGACGTCCGCGGCCGGGATCTTCCCGGTCCCGGCCGCGGCCCGGGCATCGGCACCTCCGGATCCGGACGTGTCGCCGGAACCGCACGCGGTGAGCGACAGAGCTGCCGAGACAGCAAGGGCGAAGGGGGTGAAAAGCCTCTTGTTTGTACGTGTCAACGTACGCATGGGTCAGCGGTCTCCTGAGAGCGGAAGTGACAGCGCGCGAGGGAACGCGAAGAGGGGAGGGCGCGTGTGAAGGCGTGGAAAGCGCGTGGGCGAACGCGGAAGAGGCCCTGCGGATCAGGGCGTACAGGGCGTCAAGGCGTGCAGGGCGTCAGCTCAACAGGAACAGGACCACACACGACCGAAGTCGATGTGGGAGCGGGTGACCAGCCGCTGCTGTGGGCGCATGTGTCAAGTGGAACAGGCATCCGTTTCCCCGTCAACCGACTTGAGACGCATGGCTCACAGTGTGGACGGCCTTGACAGCGCGGGGAAACGGCCACGTACGCTCAGGGCACGGTCCTGCTGAGGGGCTCGACCGTACAGCGCCTGTGTGAAGGCACCCACCCGTGTTCGACTCGACGTATCACGGAGCCTTCGCATGTCCTCCGAGACCCTCGCCAAACCGGCCGCGGCAGCCGAAGAAGCCGCACCCCCGCGTCTCGTCCCGCGACGCCACCTCGGTCAGTGGGCCGCGGCCCTCGTGGTCCTGGTCCTGCTCGGTTTCGCGCTCACCTCCATCGTGCGCAACGAGGCGTTCCAGTGGGACGTCGTCGGCGCCTACTTCACCTCCACCGCCGTCCTGCGCGGCCTGTGGCTGACCCTCTGGCTGACCGCGGTCGTCATGGGCCTCGGCTTCGCCCTGGGCGCCCTGCTCGCCGCGGCCCGGCTTTCCGCCAACCCCGTGCTCAAAAGCGTCAGTTGGGGTTACGTCTGGCTGTTCCGCTCGGTGCCGATCCTGGTGCAGCTGCTGTTCTGGTTCAACATCGGCGCCCTGTACCCGCACATCCTCGGCGTGAAGACCGTGAACCTGTTCGACCCGGTCACCGTCGCCGTCGTCGGCCTGACGCTGCACGAGGCCGCGTACGCCGCGGAGGTGGTGCGCGGTGGCATCCTCTCGGTCGACCGGGGGCAGATCGAGGCCGCGCAGGCGCTCGGACTGGGCCGGTGGCAGCGCTGGTGGCGGATCGTGCTCCCGCAGGCGATGCGGTCCATCGTCCCGCCGGCCGCGAACATGCTGATCGGCACCCTCAAGGGCACGTCCATCGTCAGCGTCATCGCCGTCCAGGACCTGCTCTACTCGGCGCAGCTCATCTACCACCGCACCTACCAGGTCATCCCGCTGCTGATGGTGGCCACGCTCTGGTACGTCGTCGTCACCTCGGTGCTCAGCGTCGGCCAGTACTACGTGGAGAAGCACTACGCGCGCGGTGCGGAGCGCACACGATGAGCGGTGACCGACCTTCGCTGGTGATCGTGGGGGCCGGACCGCGGGGGACCGGTTTCCTGGAGCGGATCGCCGCCAACGCGCCCGCCCTCTACGCCGGTTCCGAGCTGGACGTGCACCTGGTGGACCCGTATCCGCCCGGCGGCGGACGCATCTGGCGCGAGGCGCAGTCACCGCTGCTGTGGATGAACTCGCACGCCGAGGACGTCACCATGTTCACCGACGAGACGGTGACCATGGCGGGCCCGGTGCGCGAGGGCCCCACCCTGCACGAGTGGGCGGGCGTCGACGGGCGTGTGTTCGCCGACCGGCAGCGGCAGGGCGCGTACCTGCGCTGGGTCTACGAGCAGACGGTCGCCGCGCTGCCGCCCGGTGTCCGCGTCCACCACCACCCCCGCCTCGCCGTCCGGGTCGACGGCCCGCGCGACGGTCGGCAGCGGGTCTGGCTGGAAGGGCGGGCCGAGCCGCTGACCGCCGACCTCGTGGTCCTCACGCTCGGCCACCTCGACGCCGAACTCGACGACGAACAGCGCGTGTTGGCGTCGTACGCCCGCACGCACGGCCTCGTCCATCTGCCACCCGACTTCACGGCCGACAGCGACCTGTCACCGCTGAAGGCCGGCGAGCCGGTCCTCGTCCGCGGGTTCGGGCTCGCCTTCGTCGACCTCATGGTGCTGCTCACAGAAGGGCGCGGCGGACGGTACGAGGGGGACGCGTACGTGCCTTCGGGACGCGAACCGGTCCTGTACGTCGGCTCCCGGCGCGGCGTGCCCTACCACTCCAAGATCGGATACGACTGGACGGGAGAGCGGCCGCCGCTGCCCCGGTTCTGCGGGCCCGCCGAGGTCGACGCGCTGCTCGCGCGCCCCGAGGGCTTCGACTTCCGGCGCGACGTGTGGCCGTCGGTCGAGAAGGAGCTGGGCTTCGCCCACTACCACCGGCTGTTCACCGCCCATCCCGAGCGCACCACGGTCGCCTGGAGGGACTTCGAGGAGAAGTACGCCGTGGCGGACGCGGCCTCGCTGCCCGCGCTCGTGGCCTCCGCCGTCCCCGACCCCGCCGACCGGCTCGACCTGCGCGCCCTCGACCGTCCGCTGGACGGGGTGCGCCACGCCTCCTTCGACGACCTCCAGGACGGTCTGCGCCGCCACATCGAGGCCGACCTGGCCCGGCGCCACGACCCCGCCCACAGTCCGGACCTCGCGGTCTTCCTCGGGCTTCTCTCCGTCTACGGCCAGCTGGTGCGGCTCGGCGACATCGGACCCTGGTGGCACGGCTTCTTCAGCTATCTGGCCTCCGGTCCGCCCGGGCCACGACTGCGGCAGATGCTCGCGCTGTCACGCGCGGGCGTGCTGAAGTTCCTCGGCGCCGACATGACCGTCACCGCCGAGGACGGCGTCTTCCGGGCGTCGAGCGGCACCGTGCCCGGCGCGTTCGTCGAGGCCCGCGCGCTGGTCGAGGCGCGGCTGCCGCACCCCACGGTCGAGCGCACCCGCGACCGGCTGCTGCGGGAGCTGCACGCGGACGGCGCGGCCGCCACCGCCGAGGGACTGCTCGCCGTGGACCCCGCCGACGGGCGCGTCCTGGACCGCTCCGGCCGCCCGCATCCCCGGCGCTTCGCGCTCGGCCCACATACCGACGCCCGGGGTTCCGGCGCGTTCACCAGGCCCCGCACGGGCGGGCCCGCGTTCCGGCAGAACGACGCGGCGGCACGGGCGGCACTCACCTTCCTGCGCGACCCGTCGACGGCGCTGTGACGCCCCATCAGCCACAGAAAGGTTTCACTCGAGATGACCCCATCGCACGGCCGGGGGCTGTTGCACCTGGCCGCCGCCGTCGACCAGCGGGAGGCCCGTAATGTCGACCGCCATGTCGAGGCGGTACGGCTCGCGGAGCGCGGCGCGCTCGACTTCGTCACGCTCGGCGAGCACTCCGCCCGGCCCGGCCCCCACGGTCCCGCGGCTCCGGGCCCCGATGCGCTCGCCGTGCTGCACCGCGCCGCGCCCGCAACCCGCCGTATCGGCCTGGTGCCCAGCACGTCCGCGGAGCCGTCCCGTGTCCGGGCGGCTCTCGCGACCCTGGACCGGGACAGCGGCGGGCGGGCGGGCTGGTACCTCGACCCGGCGGTGACCGAGGCGGACACCCGGCTCCGGGACGGGTGGGAGGACTCCGGGTCGCCGCAGGGCCACCCGGTCCGCGTCGCCGACGCCACCGACCCGGGCACCCGTACCGACGTCGCCCGTCGCGCCGACGTGGCCCTCGCCCGCGTCACGAGCCCCGCGCAGGCCGCTGCCGTACGCGACGAACTGCGGGACGCGGCGCGCGAGTCCGGCCGCGAACCGGACGCCCTTCGCCTCCTGGCGAGCCTCGTCGTCGACCTCGGCGACGGCGAACACGTGGCCGAACCGGGATGGGGGTCCCCGCTGTTCGAGCGAAGCCGAGAACTCGGGGGAGGCGGGGGCGGACCCCGGCAGACCGCGCACGGCCCCTTCTACCGCGGCGGGCCCGTCGACCTGGCCGAACTGATCGCCCACTGGCACACGGCCGGTGTCGTCGACGGCTTCCACCTCACGCCCGCCGAGCCGGGCCGTGACCTGGAGCGGCTCGTCAACGGCACGGTCGCGCTGCTCCAGCACCGCGGTTTGTTCCGCACCTTCTATCCGGGCAGCACGCTCAGGGAGCACCTGGGCCTGCCGCGGCCCGCCCACCGGTACGTCGTGACAGGGGGAACGTCATGACGCCGCGCTCCGGGCGAGGTTCCTCCGAGCAGGGGGTTCCTCCGATCGGGCGCCGCCGATGGGTTCTTCCTCGTACCGCATCCCACCACGCTGCGCTCGCACCCCGGGCGCACGTGTCCCATATGGAAGGGTTGACCACATGACGACGGACGCATCCGACGAGTGGAAGCAGTGGCACGAGCACCGCACCGCGCAGGTGTCGGAGCCGTACGGGCCGCTCGCGTTGACCGGTACCTACTGGCTGGAGGATTATCCGGACGGTCAAATTCCGGACATTCCCGGGCGGTGGACGGACGACGGAGACGCGGTGGCACTGACGGCCGGCGAGGCCGACGGACTGACGGTCGACGGGCGGCCCTTCACCGGTGAGGTCCGCCTGGACGCCGATGCCGGGCCGGTGAGCGCGGCCCGCGTCGCGGCCGGCGAGCGCCGCCTGGTCGTCCTCGCCCGCGAGGGTGTGTGGGGCCTGCGCGACTACGACCCGGCCGCCCCGGCACGCCGGGACTTCCGGGGCATCGACGCCACGCCCCACGATCCGCGCTGGTCCGTCGAGGGGCACTTCACCCCGTACGGGGAGAGCCGCACCGTACGCGTCGAGAACGCCGACGGACGTCACCGCGGGCTCGGCCTCGGCGGGGTGCTCGCCTTCACCCTCGACGGACAGGACCTGACCCTCCAGGTGTCGGTCGAGGGCGACGGCTCGCTGTGGGCCGTGTTCGCCGACGCCACCAGCGGGGACACCAGTTTCCGCTTCCGGTTCCTGCGGCCGCCCGCGCCCGACGCCGAGGGGCGCACGACCGTGGACTTCAACCGCGCGCTGCTGCCGCCCTGTGCCTTCGCGGACCACTTCGTCTGCCCCTTCCCGCCGCCGGGCAACACGCTGGGCGTCGCGATCGAGGCGGGGGAGCGTGCCCTGCTGTAGACACAAGGCGTCACCAGGCCGCTGTCAATCCCTGTGGGCCCTGGAGAGGTTAAAGACTTCACGGCCGAAAGGCGCCCTTGCGTCCTTCGGCCAGGCGGCCGAATACTCCCCCACAGCGCTTGTCAGGGGCACGGCGTATTCGGAATCCGGATGACCGGCCCCCGGCTGCGACTCACGGGCCCCATCCCCACGTGGGCCCCCGACTTCCCTTGGAGGGGAACGACAAGTGAGGTTCAAGCGCACCAACCCCACGAGCGGCCTCGCGAGACGGACCCGGCTGATCGCCGTGGCCACCGGACTCCTGGCCGCGGCCGCGTTCACGGTCCCCAGCGCGAACGCGAGCAACGCACCGACCTTCAGTGCGAACCAACTCACCAAGGCGAGCGACTCGGTGCTCAAGGCCGACGTCCCGGGCACCGCCTGGGCCGTCGACCCGAACACGAACCGCGTCGTCGTCACCGTCGACAGCACGGTCTCGAACGCCGAGATCGCCAAGATCAAGCAGGAGGCCGGCGGCGACGCCGCCGCCCTCACGATCAAGCACACCCCGGGCAGGTTCAACAAGCTGATCTCCGGCGGCGACGCCATCTATGCGAGTAGCTGGCGCTGCTCGCTCGGCTTCAACGTGCAGGACAACAGCGGGAACTACTACTTCCTGACCGCCGGTCACTGCACCGACGGCGCGGGCACCTGGTGGTCGAACTCCTCGCACTCCACCACTCTCGGCACCACGGCCGGCTCCAGCTTCCCCGGCAACGACTACGGCATCGTGCGCTACACCAACAGCTCGGTGACCAAGTCGGGCACCGTGGGCAGCGTGGACATCACGAGCGCGGCCACGCCCTCCGTCGGCACCACCGTCTACCGCCGAGGCTCCACCACCGGCATCCACAGCGGCCGCGTCACCGCGCTCAACGCGACGGTCAACTACGGCAACGGTGACGTCGTCTACGGCCTCATCCAGACCACGGTGTGCGCCGAGCCCGGCGACTCCGGCGGCCCGCTCTACTCCAACAGCGGTGTCGCCTACGGTCTGACCTCCGGTGGCAGCGGCGACTGCACCTCCGGCGGCACGACCTTCTTCCAGCCGGTCACCGAGGCCCTGAGCGCCTACGGCGTCCACGTCTACTGACGCCGAGGACCTCCATGCCGGCACACCCGCACGGCTGACCTGCATCCGGCAGCAGGCGAGCCCTCGCACGCAACCCGCGTGCGGGGGCTCGCGCTTGCCGCGTCCCGGGTCTACCGTCGAGACAGGCACCGAGCACGCACCTGATGCGCCCACTTCGGACCCTGGGGGCCGGCATGGTCGAGGAGCTGGTGGCGGCGGGGGCGGCACTCGCGTCCGCCGGGGCCGTCTACGCGATGGCGGCGGTCCGGGTCGTCAAGCAGTACGAGCGGGGAGTGGTGTTCCGCCTCGGGCGGCTCAGGCCCGAGGTGCGGGGACCCGGGCTGACGCTGGTCGTGCCGCTCGTCGACCGGCTCCGCCGGGTCAACATGCAGATCGTGACGATGCCGGTGCCCGCGCAGGAGGGCATCACCCGGGACAACGTCACGGTCCGGGTGGACGCCGTGGTGTACTTCCGGGTGACCTCCCCGGCCGACGCGATCGTCCGGGTCGAGGACTACCGGTTCGCCGTCTCCCAGATGGCGCAGACCTCGCTCAGGTCCATCATCGGCAAGAGCGAGCTGGACGACCTGCTCTCCAACCGGGAGAAGCTCAACCAGGGGCTGGAGTTGATGATCGACAGCCCGGCCGTGGAGTGGGGCGTCACCATCGACCGCGTCGACATCAAGGACGTGTCGCTGCCGGAGACCATGAAACGGTCCATGGCCCGGCAGGCCGAGGCCGACCGCGAGCGGAGGGCCCGCGTCATCAACGCCGACGCGGAACTCCAGGCGTCGAAGAAGCTGGCGGAGGCGGCGCAGCAGATGGCCGAGACGCCCGCCGCGCTGCAACTGCGGCTGCTGCAGACGGTGGTGGCGGTGGCCGCCGAGAAGAACTCGACGCTGGTCCTGCCCTTCCCGGTGGAGTTGCTGCGGTTTCTGGAGCGGGCACAGCAGCCGGTGGCGGGCGTACCGCAGCAGGCGCCGGCGGCACCGGAGACGGCCGAGTCATCGATGCAGGAGCAAATCCCGTCCGCGGTCACCGGCTTGAACCAGAAGCCCCAGGGGGCGAAATCCAGCCAGGACCAGACCTCGCGGCCCGGGGGCTTCCGGCAGTGAGCCGTGAGACCTGCGATCACCTCTCTCGGGTCACCGGGGAGTGATCCGGCAAGGGGGGACGATGGATTTCCTGATCGGCATTCTCCTGATCGTGTTCGGCGCACCGCTTGTCGGGATCGTCGGCCGATGGATCGAGGGAGCCGGCCGCGAGGGCCTGGGCAGGACCATCTCCGTCGGCGGGTACCTGGGGGTGCTCGGCGTCGCGGCGTGGCTGATCATCGGGAGTTTCTGAGCCGCGTTCACGCCGTTGCGGTCGGGGTGTCTCTCTCCCGGCGGGCTCGCGATTCGTAGGCGGGTGACCGTATCTTCGCAAGCTCGCGCGGGTATTTTGTCCATGTTTGTACCGAGGCGCGCGCCCGAAAGGTTGTCGTACGGCAGTTCGAAAATTGGTCTATGGTGGTGGTGAGGGAGATGGGAACGGACGTTCGAGAGCTGTGTGGGTGGCTCACGGGTACAGGAGGTGCGTGTGCCGGGTTTCACGCATCTGCACACCGCCTCCGGGTTCTCCCTGCGGTACGGCGCCTCGCACCCGGAGCGGCTGGCCGAGCGCGCCGGTGAGCTGGGCATGGACGCCCTCGCGCTCACCGACCGGGACACCCTCGCGGGCACGGTCCGGTTCGCCAAGGTCTGCGCGGCGGCGGGGGTCCGGCCGCTGTTCGGGGCGGACCTGGCGGTGGCCCAGTACGAGCCCGTACGGCGCGAGAGGCGCCGTACCCCCGTGCGCGGCGGTGCCTTCATCGACGAGTCGACACCCCGCGCGGTCTTCCTCGCCCGGGACGGCGCCCGCGGCTGGGCCGACCTGTGCCGTCTCGTCTCCGCCGCCCATACCCAGGAGGGCACCCCGCTGCTGTCCTGGGCCGACAACCACGCCGACGGCCTGACCGTCCTGCTCGGCCCCGACTCCGACGTGGGTCGCGCCCTCGCCGCCGGACGCCCGGACCGCGCGGCGAAGCTGCTCGCACCCTGGCGTGAGGTCTACGGCGACGCCCTGCGCCTGGAAGCCGTCTGGCACGGCCGCGCCGGCACCGGCCCCGGCTCCCTGCGTCTGGCCGCGCGCACCGTCGGCTTCGCCGCCGAGCAGCGCGTCCGGCCCGTGCTCAGCAACGCCGTCCGGTACGCCGACCCCGGTCTCGGCCCCGTCGCCGACGTCCTGGACGCCGCCCGCCGCCTGGTCCCCATCGACCCCACCAAGGAGCTGGACTCCGGTGAGGCCTGGCTCAAGGACGCGGGCGCCATGTTCGAGATCGCCGAGCGGGTGGTGGAGGCGGCCGGCTTCCGCCGCGACACCGCCCACCGTCTGCTGGAGCAGACCCGGGCCACGGCCGCCGAGTGCCTGGTCGACCCCGAGGACGACCTGGGCATCGGCACCGTCCACTTCCCCGAACCGCATCTCGTCGGCGCCGGCCGCCGCACCGCCCAGCGCGCGCTCGCCTCGCGGGCGGCGGCGGGCATGGTGCTGCGCGGCTACGCCGGCCGCCGGGACTACTGGGAGCGGATGCACGAGGAACTGGACATCATCGCCCACCACGGCTTCGCCTCCTACTTCCTCACCGTCGCCCAGGTCGTGGACGACGTGCGGAAGATGGGCATCCGGGTCGCCGCGCGCGGTTCCGGCGCGGGCTCCCTCGTCAACCACCTCCTCGGTATCGCGCACGCCGACCCCATCGAGCACGGGCTGCTGATGGAGCGCTTCCTGTCCAAGCGGCGCATCGCCCTGCCCGACATCGACATCGACGTGGAGTCCGCGCGCCGCCTCGAGGTCTACCGGGCGATCATCGACCGGTTCGGCACCGAGCGGGTCGCCACGGTCGCCATGCCGGAGACGTACCGGGTGCGGCACGCCATCCGCGACGTGGGCGCCGCCCTGTCCATGGACCCGGCCGAGATCGACCGCATCGCCAAGTCCTTCCCGCACATCCGCGCCCGCGACGCCCGCGCGGCGCTGGCGGAGCTGCCCGAGCTGAGGCAGCTGGCGGGGGAGAAGGAGCGGTACGGCCCGCTGTGGGAGCTGGTCGAGGCGCTCGACGCCCTCCCGCGCGGGGTCGCCATGCACCCGTGCGGGGTCCTGCTCTCCGACGCCTCCCTCCTGTCCCGTACGCCGGTCATGCCGACCAGCGGCGAGGGCTTCCCCATGTCGCAGTTCGACAAGGACGACGTGGAGGAGCTGGGGCTGCTCAAGCTCGATGTGCTCGGGGTGCGGATGCAGTCCGCGATGGCGCACGCCGTCGCGGAGGTGAAGCGGACCTCCGGCAGGCGGATCGACCTGGACTCCCTCGCGCCGGGCGACCCGGCGACGTACCGGCTCATCCGCTCCGCCGAGACCCTGGGTTGCTTCCAGATCGAGTCGCCGGGCCAGCGGGACCTGGTCGGGCGGCTCCAGCCGGACGGCTTCCACGACCTGGTCGTCGACATCTCCCTGTTCCGGCCGGGGCCGGTCGCGGCGGACATGGTGCGGCCGTTCATCGAGGCGCGGCACGGGCGCGCACCCATCCGCTATCCGCACCCCGACCTGGAGGAGCCGCTGAAGGAGACGTACGGCGTCGTCGTCTTCCACGAGCAGATCATCCACATCGTCGACATCATGACCGGCTGCGGGCGCGGCGAGGCGGACCAGGTGCGGCGCGGGCTGTCCGACCCTCAGGCGCAGGGGCGGATCCGGGTGTGGTTCGCACAGCGGGCGGCGGCGAACGGATACGACGCGGAAACGATCCAGCGGACCTGGGAGATCGTCGAGGCTTTCGGCTCCTACGGCTTCTGCAAGGCGCACGCGGTCGCCTTCGCCGTGCCGACGTACCAGTCCGCGTGGCTGAAGGCCCATCACCCGGCCGCCTTCTACGCGGGACTGCTCACCCACGACCCCGGGATGTACCCGAAGCGGCTGCTGCTGGCGGACGCGCGGCGCCGGGGTGTGCCGATCCTGCCGTTGGACGTGAACAAGTCGGGCGCCGCCCACCGTATCGAACTGGTGTCTGAATCACCTGATTCCGGCGGGCGTTGGGGCCTCCGCCTCGCCCTCTCCGACGTGCACGGCATCAGCGAGGCCGAGGCCGGGCGGATCGAGGCCGGGCAGCCGTACGCCTCCCTCCTCGACTTCTGGGAGCGGGCCCGGCCGAGCCGTCCCCTCGCCCAGCGGCTCGCGCAGGTCGGCGCGTTGGACGCGTTCGGCGCCAACCGCCGCGATCTCCAACTGCACCTGACCGAGCTGCACCGGGGCTCCCGGGGCGCGGGCGGCGGCCAGCTCCCCCTGGCCGGCGGACGCAGGACCGCCCCGGCCGGACTGCCCGACCTCACCGCTCAGGAGCGGCTCAGCGCCGAGCTGGGCGTGCTGTCCATGGACGCCTCGCGCAACCTGATGGACGACTACCGCACGTTCCTCGACGAGCTGGGCGTGATCTCGGCACGACGGTTGCGTGACGCCCGGCACGGCGAGACGGTGCTGGTCGCGGGCGCCAAGGCGGCCACCCAGACCCCGCCGATCCGCTCCGGCAAGCGGGTCATCTTCACCACGCTCGACGACGGCACGGGCCTGGTCGACCTAGCCTTCTTCGACGACTCCCACGACACCTGCGCCCACACCGTCTTCCACTCCTGGCTGCTGCTGGTGCGCGGAGTGGTGCAGCGGCGCGGACCGCGCAGCCTCAGTGTGGTCGGCTCGGCCGCCTGGAACCTCGCCGAACTGGTCGAACTGCGCGCCGAGGGCGGTCTCGACGTGGTGGCGGAGCGGCTGGCGGAGCCCGCGGCGCACCGGCCGGACGGTGACGGGGACGCGGCGAGGGGCCGGCGCATCCGGATGTCCACGGGGTACGAGATGAACCCCTGGGCCGACATGCGTCCCGCGGGCGAGGGCCCGGCGGGCGGAAGGAAGTTGTGGCACCAGAGTCCGGGGAGTGCGGGATGACCATCCTCTGCGTACGTTTCCAGCTGCCCGAGATGTACGAGGCGGCCCTGCCGGGGCTGCTCGGCCTCCTCGAGGAGTTCACGCCCGTCGTCGAGGCGCTGCCGCCCGATGCCGCGCTCGCCGACCTCGGGGGAGCGGAGCGGTACTTCGGACGGGACGCCGTCGAGCTGGCCAGGCTGATCCGGGTACGGGCCCTCGCGCACCACGGGGTCGACTGCGCGATCGGGGCAGGGCCGGGGCCGATGCTGGCCCGTATGGCCCTCGGGGAGGCCGCGCCCGGGGACATCCGGATGGTGCCCGGCGACCCGGACGCCATCACGGAGTTCCTGGCCGACCGTCCGGTCCGCGCGCTGCCCGGAGTCGGCGGGACGACC
Source organism: Streptomyces sp. NPDC001796 (assembly GCF_042892355.1). Lineage (NCBI taxonomy): Bacteria > Bacillati > Actinomycetota > Actinomycetes > Kitasatosporales > Streptomycetaceae > Streptomyces > Streptomyces sp. NPDC001796. The sequence goes on from NZ_JBIAUC010000012.1 coordinate 63,617, forward strand.
GCCCGCACTCTGTGCGAGTACGGGCTCGACACCATCGGCGGACTCGCCGCCGCGCCCCTGTCGACGGTGCAGCGCCTCGTCGGCGCCCGGGCCGGCCGGGAACTGCACGAGAAGGCGCAGGGCATCGACCGCGGCCGGGTCGTGCCCAACGCCGCCACGCGCTCCCTGGCCACCGAACGCACCTTCCAGCGCGACGAACTGGACCCGGACCGGCACCGCCGCGCCCTGCTGTCGGCCACCGAGGAACTGGGCGCCCGGCTGCGCGCCGTGGAGCGGGTGTGCGGCAGGCTCACCCTCACCGTGCGCTACGCCGACCGCTCCGCGACGACCCGCACCCGCACCCTCGCCGAGCCGACCGCGCACTCCGCGGCGCTCACCGCCGAGGCGTACCGCGTGTACGAGGCGCTCGGCCTTCAGCGCGCCCGCGTCCGTGCGATCGCCCTGCGCGCCGAGGACCTGAGCTCCGCCGACCACGCGGCTCACCAGCTCACCTTCGACCCGGTGGACGAGAAGGTCCGCCGCATCGAGGAGGTCGCGGACCGCGCGCGGGCGAAGTTCGGGCCCCGGGCGGTGATACGGGGGTCGCTGGCCGCATAGGGCGTCAACTCGCCCACGGGGGCGACGGGGTTGTCGCGCGCGGCTTCGAGGGGCTGCGCCCCGCGCACGGGTTCGCCTTCGCGCGACTGGCCCCGGACGGCGCGACGGTCACCGAGTTGGCCGCCCACCTGGGCGTGACCAAGCAGGCCGCGAGTCAGCTCGTCGAGGAGATCGTGCGCAAGGGGTACGCCGAGCGGCGGCCGCATCCCGGCGACGCGCGGGCGCGGCTGATCGTGCTCACCGACCGCGGATGGACCTGTACGCGGGCTGCCGAGGAGGCCGCGGCGGACGCTGTGCGGCCATGGGCGGAGCTGCTCGGGGAGCGTGAAATCGGTTCGCTGCAGCGCCAGTTGCTGCTTATCGCGCCCTATGGACCGGTCAGGCCCGTCTGGTGACGAGTCGCCGCATACGTTCAGGGCATTACCAGGAATCGCTGCTGCGGTCGGCTATCACTGGAAGTTTTTACTGACGCGTAACTTCACTTGTTCCTTACTCGTTCGTAACTTGACGAGTGAACAGCATCCCGTGATCCGGATCACAGGGCGCAAGGTCATCGCTTCTCCCCGAGCCGCAAGGAGATCACCCGATGCTGCCCTGGAAACGCCTGCTCAGACCGCTTGCAGCCCTGGCGCTGACCGCCGCGGTCGCCTTCGTCCCCGCCGCGACCGCCGAGGCCGCCGCCCCCAGCACCGGCTGGAACGACTACTCCTGCAAGCCGTCCGCCGCCCACCCCCGCCCGGTCGTTCTCGTCCACGGAACCTTCGCGAACTCGGTCGACAACTGGCTGGCCTTCGCCCCCTACCTGGAGGACCGCGGCTACTGCGTCTTCTCGCTCGACTACGGCCAACTCCCGGGTGTCCCGCTCTTCTACGGCCTCGGCCCCATCGACCAGTCCGCGCAGCAACTGTCCGTCTTCGTCGACAAGGTGCTCGCCGCGACCGGCGCCGCCAAGGCCGACATCGTCGGCCACTCCCAGGGCGGCATGATGCCCCGCTACTACCTCAAGTTCCTCGGCGGCGCCGCCAAGGTGAACGCCCTCGTCGGTATCGCGCCCGACAACCACGGCACCACCCTGGACGGACTCACCAACCTGCTGCCGTACTTCCCCGGCGCGCAGGATCTCCTCTCCGCGGCCACGCCCGGGCTCGCCGACCAGGTCGCCGGATCCGCCTTCCTCACCAAGCTCAATGCGGGAGGCGACACCGTGGCCGGCGTCCACTACACGGTCATCGCCACCAAGTACGACGAGGTGGTCACGCCGTACCGCTCCCAGTTCCTGAGCGGATCCGACGTCCACAACGTGCTGTTGCAGGACCTGTGCGCGGTGGACCTCTCGGAGCACGTGACGATCGGGCTGTCCGACCGGATCGCCTTCCATGAGGCGGCCAACGCCCTCGACCCGGCCCACGCCACCGCCACCACCTGCGCGTCGGTGTTCAGCTGAAGCGCCGCCGGGGCCTGTCCGGCCTGAGCCGCCGGACAGGTCCCGGAGTGAGGGGCGAACAGCAAGCTAGCCGCAGGAAGCCATGAAATCGCCTGCTCGGGGCCGGTGGTGGAGATCCTTATGGTCCCGTTAAGGAGGTGCTGAACCTGCGATCAGGTAAGTACCGTTCGGCCCATGACAGATGCCACGGAAGACGCCGGTACCACCGAGGGGGTCAGGCCGGCCCACGCCGCCGATGTACCGGCCGTACGGGCCGTGACGGATGCCGCGTACCGCCACTACGTCGCGCGTATCGGAGTGGTGCCCAAGCCCATGGAGGCGGACCACGCGGAGGACGTGGCCGCGGGGCGGGTGTTCGTGACGGGAGAGCCCGTGAACGGCCTTGTGGTGGTGGAGGCGTTCGAGGACCATCTCTTCCTCGACAGCATCGCCGTGCACCCCGGAGCCCGCGGCCAGGGCGTGGGGCGCCGACTGCTCGCCTTCGTGGACGCCCACGCGCGTGCGCTCGGCCTGCCCGAGGTCAGGCTCTACACGAACGCGTTGATGTGGGAGAACCAGACGATCTACCCGAAGTACGGATACGAGGTCGTCGAGCGCCGTGTCGACGGGCCGTACGACCGGGTCCACTACCGCAAGCGGCTGGGCCGAGGGCATCAGCGCCCGGTCTCACGGGTGGGTCCGGCGAAGCCGCCGTTGGATTCAGGTGCGGCTCCAGCCCGGTGGCCCGCTGGTGGAACGCCGTCGGCGCCGACGGGCCGGAGCAGTCGAGCGTGATCGCTGTCAGTGTCATCCGCGGGGGCACCGCACCTGCGTGACGGGCTGTAGGCGCCGGGTCAGCCGTCCGGCCACCAGATGCGGGCGATGTCCTTGCGGACCTCCGGGCGCTCCGTGGGGCGCTCGTCGGCGTCCTCGCGCGTCCGGCGGGAGTCGGTCCTCTTCAGGGGCTTGTGCACGGTCACTCGGCGCATGGCGGCCTCCTTGTGCCTACCGGGTTCCGCTTTTGCGCGGAGGTAGACCCTTTCGGCGAGGGTTCCTCATCGGTCGAGGTATGTCTGTGGCGGCTGTCACGATTCGACTGTCAGTGGCGGCTGTCACCCTGGCGTCATGAAGCGGGACATCAACACGGACATGACCAGGAACATGGCCCAGAACAGCGGACCCCAAACCTCCGCGGGCACAGGCCCCGGCGTGGACTGGGACGCCGAGGCCGCCACCTTCGACGCCGAAGCGGACCACGGACTGCGCGACCCCGCGGTGCGCGAGGCATGGACCACCCGGCTGGGTACGTGGCTGCCGCGGCGGGCCGGCGACGTCCTGGACCTCGGCTGCGGCACCGGCAGCCTGTCACTGCTCGCCGCCGAACAGGGACACCGGGTGACAGGGGTCGACCTGTCTCCGGCCATGGTCGCGCGTGCCCGGGCCAAGCTCGCCGGACGCGACGCGGTGTTCCTCGTCGGCGACGCGGCGACGCCGCCGGTCGGCGAACAGCTCTTCGACGCCGTCCTCGTCCGCCATGTGCTGTGGACCCTGCCCGACCCCGGCCGCGTCCTGCGCCACTGGCGGGGACTGCTGCGCCCCGCCGGCCGCCTGGTGCTGGTGGAGGGCGTGTGGGGGACGGTGAGCCCGGTCGGCATACCCGCCGACCGCCTGACCGCTCTCCTCGCGCCCCTCGCCCGGGACGTACGCCTCGAGCGGCTGTCGGACGACGCGCGGCTGTGGGGGAGGGAGGTGGACGACGAGCGGTATGCGGTGGTGGCGGTCGTCTGACGGGCGGCTCGGCGCGGGCGGCTCGATGCGGGCCGGCGCATGCGGTCAGTCCAGCAGAGCCGCGAAGTTCCCCTCCCTGGCCAGGAGTTCGAGCTCGTCCAGGGCGCTCACGGCGGCCGCCGCGGCCTCCGGGTCCCTGGTCGCCAGGCCGCTCGCCGCGAACTCGTCCTCGTCCAGGCGCAGCACGGCCGTGCCGTCCGCCGAGCGCCACAGGTCCAGGTCGAGGTCCTCCACGACGAGTTCGCGGCCGGAGACCGCGGCGGGGCGGGTGATGTCGCAGTACCAGCCCTTGAGCGTGCCCTGCGCGTCCCTGACCTCCTTCACCGCGTACCACCGGTCGCGCCAGTAGTACTCGGTGAAGACGTCACCGGGCTCGAACCGTACGAAGCCGAAGTCGCGGACGCCGTCGCCCGCCCAGGGAGCGCGTACGGCGATCCGGTTGCCGTCGTCGGCCACGAGCTCGCCCTCGTAACGGATCTTCGTACGGCCCGCCTTGACCAGGACGACGTCCACCGGGGCCGCCGTCTCAGCCGAGTTCGCGGACATAGCGCACCTCCGTGCCGCAGATCTCGTAGCCGAACCACTTGTTGATCGCGATCATCGGCCCGTTGCCCGCATCGTTGCCCGTGAACGCCTCCGTGCACCCGGCGGCGCGGGCGCGGTGCAGGGAGTGGTTCTTGGCGAGCTTGGCGAGGCCCCGGCCGCGGAAGGCGCGGGCCGCGCCGGTCATCACGGTGCCGTAGCGAGTGCCGCCGTCGGTGCGGGCCGCGCTGAACGCGGCGGGGCGGCCGTCGACCACCGCCACCGAGGTCAGCTCGGGACTGAAGAGGGGGTGGCGCCAGGTCTCCACGAGCCAGGCCTCGTAGTCGGTGAACTCGTATGCGATGTCGCTCGGCTCGTCGGACATCGTCTCCGCGTCCAGTGCGAACAGGGGGCGAGGGTCGTCCGCGAAGTCGGCGCCGGTGCGCAGTTCGACGCCCGGAGGGGGGTCCTGGAGCGGGGGCAGGGTGCCGTTCGCCAGGTCCAGGCGGAGGAAGTGGGCGGAGCGGCTGCTCCTGTAGCCGTGCCGTTCCGCGAAGGCGCGGTTGCCGGGCTCGTCCAGGACCCAGGCGAAGAGTCTGGTGGCGCCCACGGAGGCCAGGTGCTCCTCGGCGGCGCGGACGAGGCGCGAGCCGGCGCCGCGGCGGGTGCGTCCCGGGTGCACGTAGACGTTGAGGTTGCCCTGGCCGGGCTCCCGGCTCTCGTGGGCGAGGTGAACCTGGGCCGTGCCGATGATCTCGCCGTCCTCCTCGGCCACGAGCGGGCGGTAGTGGGCGTCGGGATGCATGTGGGCGGCGTCGTAGGCGATGGACTCCGGGGTGAACAGGATGAAGGGGAGGGCGAGTCGCCGGACCCGGGCGAAGCCCTCGGTGTCGGCTCGTACGTCGGGGCGGAGGTCGCGCACGATCACTGTCATGGGGGCGCACGGTATCCGGGCCGGGCGCGGGGGTGCCTCTCATTTTCCGGTGGGTGCGGGACAATCGGGCCGTGACCTTGAAGATCCACATCGATGGGAGCGCGCCGCCGTACGAACAGGTGCGGGCGCAGATCTCCGAGCAGGCCCGGGCGGGGGTGCTGCCGGTCGGGTACCGGCTGCCGACCGTACGAGGGCTGGCCGAGTCCCTCGGCCTCGCGGCGAACACGGTGGCGAAGGCGTACCGGGCGCTGGAGGAGGACGGGGTGATCGAGACACGGGGGCGCAACGGAACGTTCGTGGCTGCCGCCGGCTCGGCCGCGGAGCGAGAGGCTGCTGCTGCCGCCTCCGCCTACGCCGAGAGGGCGCGACGGCTGGGGCTGGACGAGGACGCGGCGTTGGCCGCCGTGCGGCATGCCCTGCGGGCGGCCTACGGGAGTTGAGCAGTGCGGTCGGCTGCCTGCCGGGTCCGCAGGGTGGCGGGGGAGAGGCCGGCACAGCCGGTCTCCGCCGTCATGGCTGATCGCCGTTGCGGCGAAAGAGGGGACGCGCCGCTGCGGCAGGAGAGGGTCACGCCGCCGTACTGGTGGATGGGGCGGGCAGCTTTCGAGGCGTGCGTGTCACCCGCATGCCCGCCGTGGTCGCCAACCGCGCGAAGACCGTCGCGTCCAGGACCGCCGCCGCGTGCGGGTCGTTGTTGAAGTAGGCGTAGACGTCCACCTCCTCCGGCCACGCCGCCCCGATCCGCTGGACCCATGTGGTCAGGGACCGGCGGCCGTAGCGGGGCCACGGGCGCGCCCGCCCCGTGTGGAAGCGGATGTAGCCCCAGCCCGTGGTGCGCCACAGCGGGGTGACCGGGCGGGACAGGACGTCGGCCCAGCACAGGGCGGCGCCCCGCGCCTCCAGCACGGCGCGCACCTGGGGTGTCCACCAGGAGTCGTGGCGCGGCTCGACCGCGACCCGCGTGCCGGGCGGGAAGCAGGCGAGGCAGTCGTCCAGGAGCGCCGGATCCGCGCGCAGGGTGGGCGGGAGCTGGAGCAGGACCGGGCCCAGGCGGTTGCCGAGCCCGGCCGCGTGGCTCATCAGACGGTGCACCGGCTCCTCGGGCTCCTTGAGCCGCTTGATGTGCGTCAGATAGCGGCTCGCCTTCACCGCCACCACGAAGTCCTCCGGCACCCGCTCCCGCCAGGCCTCGAACGTCTCCCGCGACGGCAGCCGGTAGAACGCGTTGTTGATCTCGACCGTGGCGAACCGCGTCGCATACTCCTCCAGCCACAGCCGCATGGGGACGTCCGCCGGGTAGAGGACGTCCCGCCAGTCCCGGTACTGCCACCCCGACGTGCCGACGAACAGGGTCATATGTCCATCAAAGCACCGGTGGCCGTCGCGACGCCGGTCGTGACCCGCTCCAGGTGTCGTGCCCGCGACGGGCTTCCTGCCCCTACAGGTACAGCCCCGCGCCCGCCACCGCCCGCTGGTCCGGCACCGACGCCGGGGACGTGCCCCGTCGCAGCGCGTACAGCTCCGCCAGCGTCGCTCCCTCACGGCCCACCCCCTCCTCGCGGCCCAGCCAGCCCACCGCCTCCGTGCGGGTGAGCGGGCCGACCTCGATACGGGCCAGGCAGCGGCCGGGCCGGACGACGGCCGGGTGCAGGCGCTCCAGGTCCTCGTTCGTCGTCACGCCCACCAGCACGTTGCGGCCCTGTCCGAGCAGTCCGTCCGTCAGGTTCAGCAGGCGGGACAGCGCCTGGCCCGCCGTGTGCTTCGCCTCGCCGCGGATCAGTTCGTCGCAGTCCTCCAGCAGGAGCAGCCGCCAGCGGCCCTTGCCCGCCGTGTCCTCCTCGCCGATCGCGATGTCCATCAAATAGCCGACGTCACTGAAGAGCCGCTCCGGGTCCAGGACGCAGTCCACCTGGCACCAGTCCCGCCACGAGCGGGCCAGAGTCCGCAGCGCCGAGGTCTTTCCCGTGCCCGGCGGGCCGTGGAGCAGCAGCAGACGGCCCGCGATGTCCTCAGGCGTCGTCTTCATCAGCCGGTCCATGGCGTCCGCCACCGGCGCCGTGTAGTTAGGGCGGACCTCCTCCCAGGTGCCCGCAGAGATCTGCCGTGTCGTACGGTGCGGGCCGCGCCGCGGCGACACGTACCAGAACCCCATCGTCACGTTCTCCGGCTGCGGCTCCGGCTCGTCGGCCGCGCCGTCCGTGGCCTCGCCCAGCACCTTCTCCGCCAGCTCGGCGCTGGTCGCGGTCACCGTGACGTCCGCGCCGCGGTTCCAGCGGGACACCAGCAGCGTCCAGCCGTCGCCCTCGGCGAGCGTCGCGCTGCGGTCGTCGTCGCGGGCGACCCGCACCACCCGGGCGCCCGGCGGCAGGAGCGTGGCCCCGGACCGTACCCGGTCGATGTTCGCGGCATGGGAGTAGGGCTGCTCGCCCGTCGCGAAGCGGCCGAGGAACAGCGCGTCGACGACGTCGGAGGGGGAGTCGCTGTCGTCGACGTTGAGCCGGACCGGCAGAGCGTCGTATGGGTTCGCGGACATGCCGCCATGATCCGTCACGGGGCCGCCTGGTGCATCCGCTTTCCGTGGTCCGCCGGATGTGTCGTCTTTGCCTGATGTATACCCAGCGGATCAGACCCTTCCGGTACGTGCTGTTACCTGGCCGTCGCACACCGAAACCTGTCCGCGGCCCAAGGAGCCCCGTTAGTGTGGCCCATGATGGGACGTCATGGGTGGAATTCGGGGGAACGGCGGTGGCGACTCACCGCACTGCTCGGCGTGGCCGTGGCCGCTCTGGCCCTGGTGGTCACCCTGATCGGCACACTGCCCGGGAACGGCGCGAGCACCACAGGCACGACACGCGACGGCGACAAGGTGCACGGCACCCCCGCCACCCCGCCCGAGGTGACGAAACCGGACGTCGGCTGGGGCTTCACCCATACCCAGTACAGCGCAGACCAGGGCAGCGGCGCCGCCACCGAGCGCGTCGAGGGGCTGCTGTCCGGGGCCGGGCTGCCGCAGAACCAGGCCATCATGGGGTGGGGCGCCGACAACCCGGAACCGGTCAAGGGCCGTTACGACTTCGCGGCGATGGACCGCCGTATCGACTTCGTCCGCAGGACCGGCGGCACCCCGGTCGTCACCCTGTGCTGCGCCCCGGACTGGATGAAGGGCGGCAAGGCGGGCGCGGACAACACCGACTGGAGCCGGACCGCCCTCGAGACCGCCCCGAGGCCCGACCACTTCAAGGACTACGCCGCCCTCGCCGCGACCGTCGCCAGGCGCTACCCGGACGTGCGCCACTTCATCGTCTGGAACGAGTTCAAGGGCTTCTGGAACGACTCCGAGGCCCGCTGGGACTACGAGGGCTACACCGAGCTGTACAACCTGGTCTACAAGGCGCTCAAGCAGGTCGACCCCAAGATCATGGTCGGCGGCCCCTACCTCGTCATGGACAGCGTCGACCCGCGGCAGAAGGAGAACGCCTCCACCGCCCTGCGCGGCCCCTGGGGCGCCATGGACCAGCGGATCATCGACGCCTTCGGCTACTGGAACACGCACAAGGCGGGTGCCGACTTCGTCGTGGTGGACGGCTCCAGCTACACCAACGACGACGAGCTGCTCCCGAACGAGTTCGCCGCGACCGACAAGTTCACCGCCGTCGGCGCGTGGGTGCGCCGGCAGACCCACGACCTGCCGCTGTGGTGGGCCGAGTACTACGTCGAGCCCGCCGACGGCAATGACGAGCGCAGGGGCTGGAGCGAGGACCGCCGCGTCGCCGTCCAGGCCGCCGGAATGATCGCCCTGGTCAAGGGCGGCGCGTCCTCGGGCTTCTACTGGAACCCGGAGGACGAGAAGGGCAGCGACTGCCCCGGCTGTCTGTGGACGCCCACCGACACCGCCGCGGGCGGCCGGGCACTGCCGATGTACGGTCTGGTGTCCCGGTTCTCCAAGGAGTTCCCGCCCGGCACCGCGTACCGGACGGTGACGGTGGCCCCGGACGACGTCCCGAACGTCCGCGTCCTCGCCACCGACAAGGTCGTGCTGGTGGTGAACACCTCGGGCCGCGCGATCAGCGCCCAGGTCGACGGCAGGCGGTTCGACATGAAGGCGTACGAGGTGAAGTGGCTCCCGCGCTGAGCCGCTTCACCCCGACACGCTCCCGTACACCCCTGTGGGCCGTGTGAGCCTCAGCCCTTCCCCATGGTCAGGAACCGCTGCACCAGGGAGGCGAGCAGCACCGCCAGCAGCGGCAGCGAGAACCAGAAGCTCGACTGCAGCACCCGCAGCTGCCGTACGCCCGGCCGTACCGCGACCCGCACCAGCTCCCGAGCCGTCAGCATCAGCACCAGCGCCACGGCCGCGAGCCCCCCGACCACCGACCACGGCGTCCAGGTCACCCGCGGGCCGATCGGGCCCGGACGCGGCTGCGGAACCTCGCCGGCGGGCTGCTTGCGCAGCGCGTACAGGGTCACGTCCTCGTTGACCAGGACCTTCTTCAGCTCCTGGCGTTCGTCCAGGTTCCTGATGAGCCGGGACTCCCAGGTCGCCGAGTAGCCCACGTCCATCTGGAGATACGTCACCTGGCTGCGGTTGATCATGAGGTACGAGTTGGGGCCCGCGTCCTTGAGCGACTTGACCAGGCCCGACACCAGGACCGGATCGGTGGGCGCCAGGGTCGGCACATAGTTCACCTTCTCCATGTCCTTGGCGCCCCACGGCATCGCCGGAGTCACGTCGTTGACCGTGTCGTTGCTCAGCCACAGCAGCCGTACCGTCGGCTTGTCGTGCGCGTACACATAGTCCATGGCCGCGACCTCGCCCGGGCGGATCCGCTCGAACGGCTCATTGCCCCAGCGGGCCACCAGGAAGCCGCCCATCAGCAGCAGGCCCGCCATCAGGGCGGCGAGCGGGGCGAGGCTCACCCGGTCCTTGTCCCGCTCCTCGGCCGTCACGCCGGTGCGCGGGAACAGGGCCAGGGCGCAGAGCAGGGCCGCGCCCGGCACCGCGAACATGAACACGCGCAGCGCCATCTCGCCGCCGTAGGACTGCATGCCGAAGCCCAGGAACGGCACGAAGGTGAGCACCAGCAGCGACCGCTCCCGGTACTTGTGCTCGCGCCGTCGCCACCAGCCCCAGCAGGCGAACGCCATCACGACGCCGGCGAGCAGCACCCGCGTGTACAGCACCAGCTTGTGCGTCGAGTCGCCGCCCTGGATACGGCCGGAGACGGACGTCGACACATTGCTGCCGACGCCGCCGACGCCGCCGAAGAGTTCGTCGAAGTGCCCGGACCAGTACGGCTCCGCCATGAAGCCCAGCCAGAACATGACCAGCACCGCGAACAGGACCGGCAGACCGCGCAGTTCGGAGCGGCCCACCAGGACGAGCACCGCGAGCACGCCCAGCATCATGAACGGGGTGAGCTGGTGGGCCGGGACGCTCGCCGCGTACAGGGCGATCAGCACCATGAGCAGCACGGCCCGCTGCCCGCGGCTGGTGGGCTCCACCTCGGCCTCGCCGGGGCGCCGCCTGGTCCACAGCAGGCGCGGGGCGCGGAACCAGACCAGCAGGATCGCCACGAAGGCGAGATAGAACAGATACGTGAAGCCCTGCGGGGAGAAGTAGTCCTGGCCCACCCAGCCGCTGAGCACGAAGATCCAGATGCCGGTCCACTTGGCGCGCCAGCTCGCCCGCATCGAGCGGACCAGCAGGAACATCGGCGCCAGGTAGAGCAGCTCGATGGTCAGCGGCCACCAGCGGATGACCTCGGTGAGGTCGGTGACCCCGCAGGCCTTGGCGACGAACGCGGCCACCGCGAAGAATCCGGGCCAGCTCCAGCGGGCGTCCAGGAACGGCACGGCCGACCCGGTGCGGTCGATGTAGTCCAGGAAGCCGAGGTGCTGCCAGGCCGTCGGGAACCGCGGCTCGCTCTCGATCACGGCCGGCAGCGCGTGCAGTGACACGACGGTGGCGAGCAGCGTGGCAAGGAGCAGGACCTTGTGCTCGCGGCCGCGCCACAGCAGAGCGGCGAACACCACGACGAGGAGTGCCGCGCCGAGCAGGGTGGGCAGCGGCAGCACGGAGATCAGCCCGAGGCCGCCCATCCGGTCCAGGGAGGCGTCGCCCAGTCCCAGCGCCGGTACCCAGTACAGCAGGAGCGCGAGGAGGAGCAGACAGCCCAGCCCGATCGGCCCCAGCGGAGAGCCGGAGACGCGCGAGTCGCCCGTGGCCGGCCGCGCCCCCGCGGCCGACCCGCCCGATGTAGCCTCCCGCGCCCCTTCCGGGGTGCTGTGCGGCACCGGTACCGGTGATCCCGTGGGAGGGGTGCCCGGCCCCGGCCGCACGTCCGGCCTGCGTTCCTGGTGGTCGAAGTCCACGTGGACGCCGAGCGCCAGGGTGTCCGCGTCCAGCTTCCTCGCCCAGGACGGGCCGTTCCTCGGTTCGGGGACCTCGAGGTCGGCGAGGTCCCCGTCCGGTGCCGCGTCCTCGGGCACCGCGTCCGCCGGGGCCGTGCGCACGATCTCGAGCAGCTTCGGTGCGGCGATCGCCACGATCACCGCCAGGCTGGAGATCTCCGCGACGCCCGCCCCGGTCAGTCCCATCCGGGGCAGGAGCAGGACGGTCAGTCCGAGCACCAGCACGCACAGCAGGCCCTGGAGGTAGGCGAGCCCGGAGGTGCGGCTCTGGGCGCGCAGCACCGCGAAGTACGTCTCCATCACGACCCGCAGCAGGGCGCCGACCGCGAACCAGCGCAGCAGCGGGGTCGCCGCGTGCGCGTAGCCGTCGCCGAAGACGTGCAGGATGACGGGCGCGCCCAGGAACAGCAGCCCGCACACCGGAAGCATGATCCGGGCCATGCGCTTCAGCGCCGCCCGGGTGTTGGCGGCGAGCCGTGCCGGGTCGTGCGAGCCCTCGACGGTGAGTGAGGCGCCCATGTTGATGGCCAGCAGGTTGGTCGTGCCGCCGATGGTGGTGGTGATGTAGAAGTACGCGTTGTCCGCGGCGCTGACCTGCGAGGCCACGATCACCGGCACCAGGTAGACCACGGCCAGCGAGAACAGCGAGCCGGTGTAGTCGCCGGCCAGGAACCGCCCGATCTCCTTCAGGGACGGCGGACTGGCGTGGTCCTCGGTCGCCTTGACGTGCCGCGGCACCAGGCGCCGGAACACCAGCCAGGCCAGCGGCACCACGGACGTGGCGATGGCCGCGACCCAGGAGACGAAGACGCCCAGCATCGGGACCGCCGCCGCGAAACCGGCCAGCAGCAGCAGTTTCACCGCGGAGAAGACGGTGTTGCCCACCGGCACCCACAGCGCGCTGCGCAGCCCGGTGAGCACACCGTCCTGGAGCGTGAGCAGGTTCCAGGAGACCACGGCCACCACGAAGACCAGGGCGGGGCCGGGACCGTGCAGGAAGCGGTACGACGGCCCCCACAGGTCCAGCGTCAGCAGGAACACGCCCGCGGCGATCGCCACGACGAGCGAACTGCCCGCGTACGTACGGAGGATGAGGCGCCCGGTGGCTCGCCCCGCGACCGGGATGAAGCGGGCCAGGGCGCCCGTCAGCGTCACCGCGGTGAGCCCGGCGAGCAGCTTCATCGCGGCGATGGCGGCCGAACCCTGGCCGACCGCGGCGTCGGAGTAATAGCGGGCCGCGACCAGCCAGTAGCCGAGGCCCAGCACCGCGGAGATCCCGGTGTTGAGCATCAGCGCGTAGGCGTTGCGGAACAGCTGGTTGCCGCCTCCTGGGACGCCGCCCCTTTTGGGCAGGCGGAGGCGGCGGCCCGACGGCTGCCCGGTTTCCGCGGTCGTGGCCTCACCGGCCTGGGTTGTGGTGGTCGTGTCAGACACGGGAACGGATGGCCTTCCGGCGGACCTGGCGTGCTCTTCGGACCACGGCGTACCCCTTGGTCAGGGCGCGGTCCCTGGCGAAGGTGCGGGTGATCGCACGGCCCTGGACGAGCCGCTCGAACTCCTCGACACCGGTGGTGCGGCGCACGGTGACCCGCTGCAGCGCGTACGGGCCCTGACGGCGGCGCGCGAGGGCGTTGCCCACGGCGAGCGACTGACCGAAGCCCGCCTCGCGCACGATGCGGCGCACCCGGCGGCTGGAGTAGCCGTACGGGTAGGCGAACGACTCCGGGCGGGCGCCGAGTTCGTCGGCGATGATCTCCTTGCAGCGCAGCAGCTCCAGCCAGAGCGCGTCGTCGGGGAGCTGGTCGAGCTGCGGGTGTGTGTGGCTGTGCCCGCCGATCTCGACCCCGGCGCCCACGAGGTCGCGGACCTGGTGCCAGTCGAGCATCGTGTCCAGGCCGCCGCCGGTGTCGTGGGCGCCCCGGATCCAGCCGGTGGAGACGAACAGCGTGGAGGCGAAGCCGTGCCGCGCGAGCACGGGCAGCGCGTGCCGGTGCACGCCCTCGTAGCCGTCGTCGAAGGTGATGAGGACGGGCCGCTCGGGCAGCGGGCCGCCCTCCCGCCAGCTCCTCGCCAGGTCGGCCGTGGTCACGGGCGTGAACTTGAGGTCGGCGAGCAGGGCCATCTGCTCGCGGAACGCCTCCGGCGCCACCGACAGCGCACGCGTCGCCTCGTTGGGCGCCGTCGCCACCGAGTGGTACATGAGGATCGGGACGGGCTGGTCGCTCATGCGGCCGCCCCCTCACCGTCCGGGATGCCGGCCACGGCGAAGGTCGCGTCACCCCTGCGCGCCCGGACGCTCCCGACCAGGTATCCGCCGGCCGCCGTCAGCACCCCGGCGACGATCGCACCCGCCCGGCCCGCGCCCCCCGGGCGGGCCAGCAGCGCGTCGCGCAGGCCGCGGCCCACCCCGGCGGGCAACACCCGGATGGTGTAGCGGCGTTCGGACTCCAGGCCCTTGTCGGCACCGACGCTGCGCGCCACGAGCGCCTTGGACAGGCCCTCGGCGTACGTGCGGGTGCGGAAGTACGCGAAGTGCTCGCGTGGTTCCGGCACCCGGTGGTGGATCACCGCCCGGTCGTCGATCAGCAGGATCGCGTCGGGTCTGGCCCGCGTGAGGCGGATGCACAGCTCCGTCTCCTCGCAGCCGAGGGGACGCTTGTCGCCGTCGCGTCCGATGCCCGCCGCGAAGCCGCCCGCCGCGTGGAACGCGCTGCGGCGGAAGGAGGCGTTGCCGCCGAGGACGTTGCGCACCCGGACCCGGCCGGGCGGCAGCCCCCTGTACGTACAGCCCACCACCCAGTCGAACTCCTCCGGGAACCAGGCCGGGCGGCGGCCCGACGCCCAGATCGGCATCGTACGGCCGCCGACGGCCATGACCCGCGGGTCCTCGTATCCTTCGGCGAAGTGCTTCAGCCAGTCCCGCTCGGCCACCGCGTCGTCGTCGAGGAAGGCGATGACCTCCCCGTGCGACGCGGCGATCCCGGTGTTGCGGCCCGCGGACAGGCCGCGGGGGCCCGCGTTGGCGAGTACCCGGACCGATCCGTCCTCCCGGGCCTCCTTGTATTCCCCGGTCAGTCTCTCCAGCAGGGTCTCGTTGTGGTCCACGACCAGCAGCGTCTCGCGCGCCGGCCGGGACTGCGCCCGCACCGAGGCGACCGCCGCGAGGATGTCCTCCCAGCGGTCCTCGGTGTAGACGCAGATGACCACGGAGATGTCCGGATCGCTCAAGACAGCTCTCCCTGACCGGAGTTGAGCGCGACGGCGCGCGGGCGGCGGCGCAGCGCGCGCCGGTTCGAGCGCTCCTTGAGGATCACCTTCAGCACCCGGAGCCCGTCGCGCACCGCGCTCAGATTGCTGGTGCCGTGGATGCGGAGGTACTCGTGGCTGGGTATCTCCTGCACCTTCAGGCCGGCCTTGACCACCCGGATGTTCATCAGGGTCTCGACCTCGAAGCCGGTGCAGTCCAGGTCGATCTTGTCCAGGCAGTGCCGCCAGAACGCGTTGTAGCCGTAGCACAGGTCGGTGTAGCGGGCGCCGAACTTGGCGTTGACGATCGCGCACAGGACCCGGTTGCCCAGCTTGCGGATCGGCGTCATGTCGGAGGTGCCGCCACCGTTCGCGAACCGCGAGCCCTTCGCGAAGTCGGCCCCGGACACCAGTGCGGAGACATAGCTGACGATCTCCTGACCGTCCGCCGAGCCGTCCGCGTCGACCATCACGATGATGTCGCCGGTGCACTCCGCGAAGCCGGTGATCAGGGCGTCACCCTTGCCCTTGCCCCGCTGCTCGACGACCTTCACGTCAGGCCACAGCTCGCGGGCCACCTCCACGGTGTTGTCGGTGGAATTGCCGTCCACAAGCACCACTTCGTGGATCCAGTCCGGAAGGGTCTTGAAGACGTAGGGGAGATTCTCCGCCTCGTTCATGGCGGGGATCACCACGCTCACCGGCGGCGCGATGGCCAGGTGAGAGGAGATCGGCCGGTACTTCCCCTGCGCTAACGGACCTTGGTCCGAAAAGGCAGGGCGCAGAACGGAACTCATGAGTCTTGTCCCTCTCGTCCGGTCGGACCGTCCGCCCCTGGACGGCCCGGCTCTGTGTCCGGTTCGAAAGGGGGGTTCTCACCGACGGCATGCGGCACGGATCTCCGTGCATGCCGGGTGAGCTGGCAAAGTGGCCGTCCGCCGGGAAATCGGCAGCCGGTCGCGCGGCACGACTCGTACGACCTTTCGGATCGCCGAGCACGGCACCCCCCTACCGCGCCCCGCGCCGGAACCATCGCGGTACCTGAGCCCTCCCCTGGACCGCATGATGATGGACCGATGCGGGTTGATGTATGACGGTATTGACGATTGCGACGATATGGCAAGACCTACGACAAGGTCCGCGTTTTTGTTGGTATGGCCGTAACTCAACCACTCGAACGGATTTGTCCGATCCGCTTGAGTGTCCGAACGGCCGGTTCGAAGGGTTCCGGCCGCGACAGCACCGCATCGCGCGGTGCCCGGACCGGGGCGCGACGGGCCCCGTGTCCGAACGCGACAGGGTGACAAGGTGTCACCCGTCCTTCCGGCGCGGAACGTTTCCGTGCCTTCGGGGAGTCCTTGTGTTCCGCTCGGGGCGCGGACTTCGGCGTCGGCGGCGGAGCCGTCCGCGCTGCCCGGCCGGCCTGCGTGGGCTCGCCGGGGCGTTGCCCGCCCACGTCCTCAGCTCCGATCTCGTGCCGCGCGACCGCGGTGGCGCCGTGCCAGGACCGGCAGGAGGACCAGGGCGCTGATCAGGGTCACCGCCACGATCCCGCCGGTGACGGACCACCGGTGCACCGCCAGCATGCCCTGGGCGACCAGCAGGTCGATCGCGATCGCTCCCGCCACGGACACCACCGTGCGGGGACCGGGTTTCAGCCCCCTCAGGGCGGATCCCACGGCCGTCGCCGGCGCGGCGAGCAGGAAGAACAGGGTGAACGGTCCGCGCAGCGGTGAGTCGGAGCCGCACAGCGCGAGGATGGCGCCGACCGCCGCGACCGTGACGGCCGCGCCCACGAGCAGCGGAAGCAGGTCCCTCCCCGGACCCTGCCCCGGCCACCCGTCTCTCTCCGGTGAAGGTGGCTTGATACCTAAGGTCTGCATTGGCGACTTTGCCCCCCGAAGCGCCGGATGCCGGGCTTCAATGTCGCGCAGTGAGCGGGAGGGCGTCAAGATGCGAAAACCGCCCGCGCAGGTTCTCGGCCCGCTTCAAACATCCGTTCTGTGGGGGTGAATCGGGCTGACCCGAAAAGTCTTGGCATGGACACTTCCTGTCAACACGCGTAGCTGCTATGCCGGTTGTGGCAGAGATCCTGCTAAAGGGAGGTTCCATGAGACGTTCCCGATATGCGTCCTTTATGAGTTCGCTCCTCCTCGCCCTCGGCCTCGTCCTCACCGGGGCCGCCGCGGCGCAGGCGTCCCCCCTCGCCGCGGCCACCGGGTATGTGGCACTCGGCGACTCCTACTCCTCGGGCGTCGGAGCCGGCAGCTACATCAGCTCCAGCGGCGACTGCGACCGCAGCACGAAGGCCTATCCGTATCTGTGGCAGGCCGCCCACGCACCCGCATCGTTCAGCTTCATGGCCTGCTCCGGTGCCAAGACCACCGATGTGCTGAACAATCAGCTCGGCACCCTCAACGCCTCCACCGGGCTCGTCTCGATCACCATCGGCGGCAATGACGCGGGCTTCTCCGACGTCATGACGACCTGTGTGCTCCAGTCCGACAGCGCCTGTCTCTCCCGGATCGCCACGGCGAAGGCGTACGTCGACTCGACCCTGCCCGGCCGACTGGACGCCGTCTACTCGGCGATCCGCACCAAGGCCCCCTCGGCCCATGTGGTCGTGCTGGGCTACCCCCGCTTCTACCAGCTCGGCACGACCTGCCTCGGACTCTCCGGAACCAAGCGGTCGGCGATCAACGGCGCCGCCGACTACATCGACGCCGCCATCGCCAAGCGCGCCGCCGACCACGGCTTCACCTTCGGCGACGTCCGCCCCACCTTCAGCGCCCACGAGATCTGCTCGGGCGACTCCTGGCTGCACAGCGTCGACTGGCTGAACATCGGCCAGTCGTACCACCCGACCGCGGCCGGCCAGTCAGGCGGCTATCTGCCGGTGCTCACCGGCGCGGCCTGACGGCCACGAACCTCACGAAGAACCCGACGGCCACGAACCTCACGAAGAAGAGGGGGAGGCCCCGCCCGATGGGGTCTCCGCCTCACAGGTCACCGAGAACGGCACCGACTCGGACGTGACCCCGACCGGACTGCGCACCTCCACGCCGATCGCGTTCCGCACGGAACCGCCCTCCTCGTACGTGGTGACGATGACCTGCCGCTGCTTGGTCTTCGCGTCACCCGCCGCGAACGACAGCGTCTTCCAGCCCGGGTCAGAGACCTGCCCCGTCTTCGTGACCCAGCGGTAGGACACATCGACCGGAACGCTGCCCACGGTGAACGTCGCCGTGAACGCGGGCGCCTCGGCGTCCGGCGGCGGACAGGCCCCCGCGTAGTCGGTGTGCGTGCCCCTGACCGTCACCTGGACCGACTGGGTGGCCGGACTCGTCGTACGGCTGCCCCCGCTGCCGCCGCCGGCCGAGGTCCCACGGGTCGGGGAAGCGGCCCGCGACGTGCTCACCTCCGGGCTGCTCGTGGGCCCGCTGCTGACCGTGCCGCCCTGCGTGGCCCCGCTGTTGGTACCGCTCGTGCCGTTCCGGTTCACCAGCGCGTACGTCAGCCCCGCAACCGCCAGGACGAGCGCGGCCAGTCCCGCGGCCAGCACGATGCCGGTCCGGCGGTTGCGGGGCGGCGGCTCGGACGGAGCGGCGTACGCGGGTGCGGGCGCGGGCCGGGTGGCGGCCGGCGGCGGGAGCGGGGCGGTGGGCGGCTCCGCCGTACCCGGGAACGCCGCGACCGTCGGCGTGTAAGCGGCGGCACCCGTGCGCGGGGTGCCGCCCGCCGCGATGATCCGCAGGTCCCGCTCGGCCCGGTCGGCCGGGATCCGCTCGGCCGGGTCCTTGCGCAGCAGTCCCTCGATCACCGGAGCCAGCGGGCCCGCGCGGCGCGGCGGCGGCAGCTCCTCGTCGACGACCGCGCGGAGCGTGCTCAGCGGAGTGTCGTGCCGGAACGGCGAGTTGCCCTCGACCGCCGCGTACAACAGCACACCGAGCGACCACAGATCGGACTCCGGTCCGGGAGTGCGCCCGAGCGCCCGCTCCGGAGCGAGGAACTCGGGGGAGCCGATGACCTCGCCGGTCATGGTCAGCGCGGAACTGCCCTCGACCATGGCGATACCGAAGTCCGTGAGCACCACGCGGCCGTCGTTCGCCAGCAGTACGTTGGCCGGTTTCACATCGCGGTGCAGCACCCCGGCGGCGTGCGCGGCGCGCAGGGCCGCCAGCACCTCGGCGCCGATGTGCGCGGTGCGCTGCGGGGAGAGGGGGCCCTCCGCGTCCAGCAGGTCCGACAGGGCGATGCCGCGGACCAGTTCCATCACGATCCAGGGGCGGCCGTCCTGGTGGGCCACGTCGTAGACCGTCACCACGTTCCGGTTCGCCACCCGGGCCGCCGCCCAGGCCTCCCGCTCCAGCCGGGTGTACATGCGCTGGACCTCGGGCGAGGGGAGCCCGGCCGGTGCGCGCACCTCCTTGACGGCGACCTCGCGGTGCAGGACCTCGTCACGGGCCCGCCAGACCGTCCCCATGCCGCCCTGGCCCAGGGGGGACAGCAGACGGTAGCGCCCGGCGATCACACGTTCACTGCCCGGTTCTTCGGACACGGGCCGTCCCCCATTCGCATCCGCGCGATGTATCCACGTATCCACTCCGCGTGATTTCTCCCCAAAAGTAGCTCAACCGAGTGCGGATGCCGCCCCCTTGAACACCAGTCCGGCGCCCAGGGCGAGGACCACGAAGGCGGATCCGAGGGGTGCGGTCCTGCGCACCAGGGCGGCCGCGGGGTTCCGGGTCCAGCGCGGGCGCCGGTCCAGGAGGCGGTTCATCCCGCTGCCCAGCTTGACCACGGCGAACCCCGCCGCGGTCAGCGTCAGGGCGAGCCCGACGCCGTACGCGACGACGAGCAGCAGCCCGAACCAGGCCTGGCCGAGCGCGGCGGCACCGACGAGGACGACGACGGCGGAGGGACTGGGGACCAGCCCGCCGGCGAAGCCGAGGAGGATCGTGCCGCGGAGGGTGGGGGCGGTGGGGTGGGTGTGGGGGATGCCGCCGTGGGAGTGGGTGGGGAGGTGTTCGTGACTGTGACCGTGATCGTGGCCGTGTGCGGGATGTTCGTGCTCGTGGTCGTGCTCGTGCTCATCGGGGTGTCCGTCGTCGTGTGCATGCGCGTGCCCGTGGCCGTGCGCGTGTCCGTGGTCGTGCGTGTGCCCGTGCCCGTGCCCGTGGGTGTGGCCACGGTTGCGCCAGGCCCGGCGTACGAGGGACGCGCCCGCCAGGGTGACCAGGACTCCGCTCGCCATCCCCAGCCAGGCGATCACCGACGGAGCCGCCGCCGAACCGGCCGTGACCAGCAGGCCGAGGGCGACCACGCCCAGGGTGTGGGTGACCGTCACCGACGCGGCCAGCGGAAGCACGTCCCGGAGCCCGGCCCGGCCCCCGCGGGCGGCCGCCGTCGCCGCCATCAGGGTCTTGCCGTGGCCCGGCGCGAGAGCGTGCATCGCGCCGAGGCCGATGGCGACGACCAGGGCGAGGGCGGCGAATCCGAGCGTGAGGTGGTGGCGGGCGACCAGGTTGTCCAGGGCGCGCGTCCAGCGGTCCGCGCCGCGCGGAAGGATCGAGGCGGCGGGCGCGTCCCGCTGGTCCCCGGCCAGGGCGGGGCCTCCCGGGCGCACCCGGAGCGAGGCCTCGACCGTGTCGGCCGGTGAGGAGAGCAACTCCTTGGGATAGCTGGTCAGTTCGTGGGACACGGACGTCTTCGGCACGTCGGACGCGGTCAGGGTCATACGGTCGCCGCGCGCGGTGACCTCGCTCCAGCCGGGCCCGGTGGCGACGCCCGCGCTGTGGAAGCCGACGGCGAGGGCGTCGCCCTTGGGCAGCGGTGCGGTCAGCCGGCACTCCAGGCGCAGGGTGTTGAGCCCCGCCTGCCCGGGCCGCAGCTGGGCGCGGCTGGTTCGGACGCTCAGCGGGGCCGGGTGTCCGCCGACGGTGAGCGTGCTGCCCTCGGCGGCCTTCGCGCAGCGCTGACGGGCCCATGCGGTCAGGCCGAGCCTGGTGATGTCGGGCCTTGCCTGGGTCGCTGGGATCTCGGCGAGGTCCTCGACGTGGTCGACGCGCATCTGCCCGGGCGCGGCGACCAGGCCGTCGTAGCGGTTGACGGTGAAGTTGCCGAGCGGGTGGGCGCTCGCGGCGGAGGCGGGGCCGAGGACGAGCGCGCACAGGGCCGTGAGGAGGGCCGCGCCACAGGCGGCGGTACGACGGGTGTTCACCGCATCGCCTCCAGGGCCTTACGGGCCTCGCGCGCGCCCAGCGGGGAGAAGCCGGGGTTCAGCTCGAGCGCGGCGGTGAGGGAGGCGCGGGCCTGGCCGGTGTCACCGGTGGCGCGCTCGATCATGCCGCGGTGGTAGAGGAAGGCCGCGTTGCGGTAGCCGGTGGCCGTGGCCTGACGGGCGTACGGAAGGGCTTCCTGGTCGCGGCCGTTGACGTGCAGGGCCCAGGCGAGGGCGTCGGCGGTGTGCACGGTGTGGCGGCGTGCCCACTCGGCACGGGCGGCCTTCAGCGCGGCCGCGCGGTCGCCGTGGTCGGCGGCGGCGAGAGCGGTGTCGAGGTCGGCGTCGACCCCGTTGGCGCGGGCCAGGGAGACCCAGGCGTCGACGAGGGCGTACTGGTCGCGGGCCTTGGCCGGGTCACCGGACGTGCCGCGCGCCTCGTACAACTCTCCCAGCTCCACGAGCGGCTGGGGCAGCGGATAGCGCTCCACGACCTGCTCCATGCCGCGCACCGCACCGGCCGTGTCGCCCCGGGCGGCCTGGGCACGGGCGCGGCCCTCGAGGGCGGGGAGGTAGGTGTCGTCGGCGGCGAGGGCGCGGGCGTAGAAGTCGAGGGCGGTCTCGTACTGGCCCTGGCTCCAGGCGAGCTGACCGAGCGCGGTGGCGACGTACGCGGTGTCGCCACGAGAGGTGGCCGTGTCCAGTGCCTGCTCCAGGACGCGGCGGGCGGTGCCCACGTCGCCGCGCAGCTCGTGGACGTAGGCGTAGCGGGTGAAGACGGGGACGCCCGGGTGGCGGGAGTCGGCCAGGTCGGCGGCCTTCGAGGCGTCGCCGTAGCGGCCGAGTTCGACGAGGGCGTCGATACGGGAGCACAGGGCGCGCTCGCTGTAGGGGTTCTGCCGCAGGGCCTGCTCCGCGTAGTCCAGGGCGCCGGTGAAGTCGTGCCGGGCGGCCGCGAGGGCGGCGCGGCCGGCGAGCGCGGCGTCGTTGCCGGGCCGGACCCGCAGCGATCGCTCCAGCGCGCGCTCGGCCTGCGGATAGCGGGAGGGGTCGCCCTTGGTCCGGGCCTGCTCGACGTAGGCGAGGCCGAGGGTGGCCCAGCTGCCGTAGTCGCGGGGCTGGGCGCGGAGGTGAGCCTGCAGCGCCCGGATGCCGCCGTCGAGATCGCCGCCGGCCAGGAGCTCGGGCGACACCCCGCCGGGCGTCGAGGCGACAGGCACGGTACCGCTGTCCCGCAGTGCCCCGACGACCACGGCCCCGGCGGTGAGCGCGACGGCCAGGGAGGCGGCACAGACCGCGAGCTGCACACCCCGCCACCGCCGCCCGGCGGCGGAGAACCGCCGCACAGCGGCGACCCGCTCATCGGCTGGGCCGGGGGACTCCGCTGTCGCGGCAACCGGTGCATCGGTCGCCTCACCGTCAGCCTCAGTCGCATCGGCCTCGGTGACCTCGGTGATCTCGGTGACCTCGACCTCGGTGGCCCGGGTGACCTCCGTGACCTTGGTGGCCTCGCCGGCCTCCGGCCCCTCGGCCGGCGGCGAAGGTGCCGTCCGTCCGCCGCCCTGCGTGTCGGCCGATGCCTGCTCCTCGGGTGTCGGCTCGGCCGAACGGGCCCCGCAGGCCGCCTCCTCGGCCTTCGGCGTGGCCGACCCGGTGACCGCAGCGCCGTCCCGGGCGGAGTCGGCCGCCGGGGTCCGAGCCGGGTGCGGGGCGTCGGCGCGTTCGTCCGGCGCGTCGGCGCCCCCGGCGCCGAAGGCACGCTCCCAGGCCTCCCTGACGGCCTTCTCGGACCCGGTCTCCGCGGTGCGGAGCGTCGGCCTCCCGGGGGCCGCCTCTTCACGGTCGCCGTGGCCGGTCTCCGGGGCGTTGTCGTTCGTACGCGGGGACATGCCCTCTCCTCGATCTGCTGGGCGGAAAACGGGGTGGCGCGGCCCGCGCCGTGGGGGACGGGGAAGTGCGGGCCGCGCCGGTTCGGGGGACGGCGACCGGCCGTCAGTACGCGCGGTAGCGGGTGCGGCGGCGCCACCACATCAGGGCCGTGCCGATCAGCAGGACCCCCACGACGCCACCGGCGGCGGACGTCGCGACCAGCGTGGTGTTCGTGCCGGCACCCGTCGCCTGCAGTCCGTCACCCAGCTGGTTGCGCACGTTGTTGCCGGTGCCCTTCGCCAGCGGGCCGCGCGACCCGGACGTCGGCTGGGCGAGGTACGGGAAGGAGTGCCCGAACTTCTGGTCGTTCTCGTCGACACCGTCGCCCAGGTCGTTCTTGGAGCCGACCAGCTCGCCCTCCACGACCTGCAGCGCCTCGTCGATCACGTCGTCGGTGAGCCGGCGCCCGTTCGGGAAGCCCGCGTTGTCGCCGTCCAGCACGCCCAGCCGCTTAGGGCTGGCGCTCGGTTTGATCGAGGTGTTGAGCCGCAGCTCCTCCGCCGGCCGCACGTACGGCGGCTGGTTGAGGCCCTTCACGCCCTTGAGGAACACGTCCACGAGGTCGTTGCGCGGCTCCGACGGCGCCTTGATCTTGTAGATCGCCTCGATGAGCTTCGGCAGCTCCGGGTTCGTCACGTTCTTCAGGAACTGCGCGTCGTCGTACGGCGAGGACGCGTTGAACTTGTCCTTGTCCTTCTGCGGGTTGACCACCTCGTTGACCAGCGGGTTGCCGAGGCGCGAGACCTGCGACCAGTGCCCGCGCGCGTCCTTGCGCTGGACGGTTCCCCAGATTCCGACGACCGGCTGGTACGACGACTCGCGGATCAGGTGGTTCGGCACCTGCAGCGCCAGGGAGTTGACGTTGTAGCCCTTGAGGGTGTCGTTCCCGACCTCCGAGAGGTTCCCGCCGTACAGCAGGTCGAAGACCCGCAGGTCCGCGAAGAACGGGTCGTCGGCCTGCCCGGCGAAGGTCGTCGCCCCGCCCGCGAGCTTGTACACCGCCTCGTCGCGCAGCTTGCCGTAGTCCGGCATCGACGCCTTGCCGACGTTCGACGGGGCGACCGGCACGTTGTCCGCGATCCTCGTCTTCGACACGAGCTTCTGCTTGTGCAGCTTGACCAGATCGATGTCGTAGGTCTGAGTGACGTTCAGGTCGGGGTCCTTGAGGCTGTCGACCGGACCTGTGTTGTAGAGGAAGGTGTTCTTGTTCTTGACGTGCGTCTTGAACGTGTAGCGGAAGATCAGGTCGCTCTGCGCGTCACCGTTGTTGTCGACGTGGAGGTCGTACTGCGCGTCCTCCGCGAACGTGTAGAAGTTCGGACCGCCCGCCGGTTCCTCGAACGGGACGAAGTTCGCGATGATCGTCGTCGTGTCCGGCTTGTCCGGGCTGACGAACGCGTACAGGTCGGTGTTGTCGTACTGCGGCTGCCCCGAGATCAGCGGGGCCTCCCGGTGGGAGGAGGCGGAGGCCGCCCCCGGTTCCAGCGCGGTCACGCCGGCGGCTGCGAGCCCGCCGGCGGCCAGCGCACCACAGATGAGGGTCGCGATCCCCCTACGACCCACGCCGCTCCTGGAGATAGGTGTCATGCCGTCCGTCCTCAGTGCCAACTTGCCTGACGCACAGGGATACGGAGCGATCGCCCGGACGGCTTGGTCGGATCCCGAAAAACTTTTCCTGCCTGCTCGACCCGCGTTTCGGACCCGCTGATCCGTATCCCTTCCGAAGGGGAGTCAGCAGCGAACGCCCAGTGGAGCGAGCATGCCGTGCACGGCGTCGGTGAGGGGGGTACGAGTGGAGGCGGACGAACTTCTGGTGCTCGTGGCCGGAGGCGACCAGAAGGCCTTCGAGGAGCTGTACGGACTGGTGTCAGGGCCGGTGTTCGGACTGGTCCGCCGGGTCCTGCGGGATCCGGCGCAGTCGGAGGAGGTGGCGCAGGAGGTGCTGCTCGAACTGTGGCGCTCCGCCCCCAAGTTCGACCCCCGTCGCGGCAGTGCCCTGTCGTGGATCCTCACCCTCACCCACCGCCGTGCCGTCGACCGGGTGCGCAGCGCCCGTGCGGCCGGCGAGCGCGAGCAGCGCGAGGCCCGGCGCGCCCACCATCCCGCCTTCGACCAGGTCGCCGAGGAGGTGGAGGCCGGTCTGGAACGCGAGTGGGTGCGCCGCTGCCTGGACCGCCTCACCGCGCTGCAACGCCAGTCGGTCACGCTCGCCTACTACGACGGTTACACATACCGTGAGGTGGCCGAGCGGCTCTCACTGCCGCTCGGCACGGTCAAGACGCGGATGCGCGACGGACTCACCCGGCTGCGCCAGTGCCTGGGAGGGGTCGCATGAGCATCCTCGGCCGACTGCTGCGCCGTGAGGACCTCCACTCCCTGGCCGCGCCCTATGCCCTGGACGCCCTCGAGCCCGCCGAACGCCTCCGCTTCGAGAGGCATCTGAAGGGCTGTGACCGCTGCGCCGCCGAGGTGCGGGACCTGTCCGAGGACGCGGTGCGGCTCGCCTGGTCGACCACGGCCCTGGCCCCGCCCGGCCTGCGCGACCGGGTCCTGACCGCCGTACGGAACACCCCGCAGGACCCCGCGCCCGCGCAGGGAGCGTCCGGCGTCCACGAACCGCATCTGCCGCCGCACGTCTGGGGCACGGCGCCACCGCCGCCGCGCACCCGTGCGCCGCGGCTGCGCCCCCTGTTCGCCCCGCTGGCCACCGCCACGGCCGCGGCGGCCCTCGTCGTCGCAGCGCTCTTCGCCGTGCAGGCCGCGCGGACGCAGGACCGACTCGACGCCGAGCGCGCCGAGGCACGTGAGATCGCACACGTTCTCGCCGCACCGGACGCCCGTGCCACCAGCGACCGGGATGCCAGGGGCCGAGGAATCGGAGTGATCGCCTCCGCATCCGAGGGGCGCGCCGTCGTCACCCTCCGCGGACTGGGTGCACCGCCCAGCGGCCGTGTGCACCAGCTCTGGCTGATGCGCCCGGGCGTGCAACCGCGCTCCCTCGGGCTCTTCGACGGCGACACGCCCCTGATCGCGAGCGGCCTGACCAAGTCGGCGACGTCACTCGCCGTGACCGTCGAACCCGACGGAGGGTCACCTCAGCCCACCGGCCAGCCGGTTGTCCAACTCGCCCTGCACTCCATCGGTTTCGGAGGGTAGTCGTCAACGGTTCGTCAACGCCCTTATGGGGAAGGTGAATCCTGTGCCCGCGATACACGCGTGCCACGAGAGAGCGATAGGGTTACTCTGCCCGGGCCGGGTGGACTCGTACGGGTGGGGAGTGACATGGAACAGATAACAGTGCGCAGCAGGGCCAGGATCCCTGCGATCACCTGCGGGAGCAGCGCGACCAGTTCGCGCCTCGACCGCCATCTCTCGGTGCTGGCCGGCCCCGCCGTCCCGCAGCGCGAGGCGGCCGAGGCGACCTCGCTGATGCGTGAGCTCACCGCGCGTGACGCCGCGCACGGCCGTAGCGGCAGGGGCGGACGCATGAGCGGTGTGTCGCTCTTCGCACCGCTGCGCCGGCTGCGTCGTTCGCTGTTCGGCGGGCGCTGAGCGTCACCCGCGTTCCCTCAAGGCCCGCGCTCAGGCCGTCACACCGTCCCGGCGCAGCGCTGCGATCTCCTCGTCCGTCATCCCCACGGCATGCAGCAGCGCCTCGGTGTGCTCCCCGAGCGCGGGCACGTCCCCCATCCGCGCCTCCGTACCGCCCGGCAGCGTGATCGGCGGCAGCAGTGCCCGCAGCGGCCCCACCGGTGTCCCCACTTCCCGCCACCGCTCCCGGGCCGCCAGCTGAGGGTGCTCCGCCACCTCGTACAGGTCCCTCAAGCGGGCGCAGGCGATGCCCGCGCCCTCCAGCCGGGTCATCGCCTCGTCGGCGTCCAGCGCGCCCAGCGCCTTGCCGACGAGCGCGTCCGTGCGGTCCCGGTGAGTGACCCGCGCCGCGTTCGTGGCGTACGCCGGATCGTCCGCCAGCTCCGGCTGCCCGAGCACCTGTTCGGCGAGCCGCCGCCACTCCCGGTCGTTCTGCACGGACAGCAGCACGCGCCCGCCGTCCGCCGTCGGATAGGCGTCGTAGGGCGCGATGACCGCGTGCGCGAGGCCGGTACGCGCCGGGGGAGTGCCGTCGTGCATCGCGTGGTGCAGCGGATGCCCCATCCACTCCGCGAGAGCCTCCAGCATCGAGACCTCCACCGGCCCACCGCGCCCGGTGGTGCCCCGCCGCACGAGCGCCGCGAGCACCCCCGAGAACGCGTACATGGCCGCCGCGATGTCGGCCGCCGGGATCCCCGCCTTGACCGGCTGCTCCGGCGTGCCGGTCACCGACACCAGTCCCGCCTCGCACTGCACGAGCATGTCGTAGGCCCGCTTGTCCGCGTACGGCCCCGACGCCCCGTATCCCGAGATGTCCACGGCGACCAGTCGTGGATGTGCGGCGCACAGTGTGGCCGCGTCCAGGCCGAGCCGGGCCGCCGCCCCCTGTGCGAGGTTCTGCACGAACACGTCCGCGTCCGCGATCAGCCGCCGTACGACGTCCAGTCCGCGCGGGTCCTTCAGATCCAGGACGATCGACTCCTTGCCGCGGTTGCACCACACGAAGTGGGAGGCGAGGCCGCGGGCGGCGGTGTCGTAGCCGCGCGCGAAGTCGCCGCCGTCGACCCGCTCGACCTTGATGACCCGGGCACCGAGATCGGCGAGCTGGCGGGTCGCGAAGGGCGCCGAGACGGCCTGTTCGACGGCGACGACGGTGATGCCCTCAAGGGGCAGCGGCAGACGGTCCATGGGCGGGATCATGACCCGCCGGCGGCGTCCTTGTCAGCAGGCGGTCACCGGGGCCGCGCGTACCGGCGGACGGCGAGCGGCGCGAACACCACGATCAGCACCGCGCACCAGGCGAGCGCTCCGGCGACGGGATGCGCCACCGGCCAGGCAGCGTCCCGGGGCACGGGCGCGTTCCCGAAGAGGTCCCGCAAGGCCGTGGTGACCGCGCTGATCGGGTTCCACTCGACCAGGGTGCGCAGCCAGCCGGGCATGCCCTCGGCGGGGATGTACGCGGTGGACAGCAGCGGCAGCACGAAGGTCGTGCTGGCCAGCTGGCCGGCCGCCTCCTCGTTCCGGGGCAGCAGCCCGAGGAGGATCCCGGCCCAGGTACAGGCGAACCGGAACAGCAGCAGCAGGGCGAGCGCGCCCGCCGCCCGGGCCGCCGATCCCTCGACGCGCCAGCCCACCGCGAGGCCGACCAGCAGCAGCGGCACCGTGCCGACCGCCGAGACGACCAGGTCCGCGACCGCCTGCCCGAGCGGTACGGCCGCCCGGCTCACCGGCAGCGTGCGCAGACGGTCCATCACGCCCCGGTGCGCGTCCTGGGAGGCCTGGAGCATCCCCGTGGTCACCCCGCCCGCGGCCGTGGCCGTCAGCAGCCCCGGGACCAGGAAGGACCGGTACTGCCCGCCGGGCATCGCGACCGCGCTGCCGAAGACGTACCCGAAGAACAGCAGCATGGTGATCGGCATCGTCTGGGTGAGGACCACCAGGCCCGGGTTGTTGCGGATCCGCTTCAGCTGACGTCCCAGCATCGCGGTGCCGTCGTACGCCAGTGTGCTCATGCCGCCGGCTCCTTGCTGTTCGTGAGGCGGAGGAAGACGTCGTCGAGGGTCGGCGGCCTCAGGCTCGCGTCGAGCAGCGGCACGCCCGCCGTGTCGAGTGCGCGCACCAGGCGGGGCAGGGTGAGCGTCGGGTCCCGGGTGACGGCGCCGACGGCGCCTCGCTCGCGGTCCAGCGACGGCTCGGCCCCGGTCAGCCGGTCGAGGACGCCCGCCGCCTTCTCGATCAGGTCCGTGTCCATGACGACGACCTCCGCGTACACCCCGATGAGCGCCTTGAGCTCGGCCGGTGAGCCGGTGTGAGCGACCTGCCCCCGGTCCACCAGGGCGATGCTGTCGGCGAGTTGGTCGGCCTCCTCCAGGTACTGCGTGGTGAGCAGGACCGTCGTGCCCTCGGCGGTGAGAGCGCGCACGGCGTCCCAGATGCGGTTGCGGCTGGCGGGGTCCAGGCCCGTGGTGGGCTCGTCCAGGAAGAGCACGTCGGGTCGGCGCACCAGGCTCGCCGCCAGGTCCAGTCGCCGCCGCATGCCGCCCGAGTAGCCGGACGCCGGCCGGTCGGCGGCCTCGGTGAGCCCGAACCGCTCCAGCAGCTCGTCGGCCCGCGCCGTCGCGTCCCGGACCCGGTGCAGCCGGGCGAACAGCCGCAGGTTCTGCCGCCCGGTCAGGTCCCCGTCGACCGAGGTGTCCTGCCCGGTCACGCCGATCCTTCGGCGTACGGCCGCGGGCTCGCGCACCAGGTCGTGCCCCGCCACCCGGGCCGACCCGGCGTCCGGGTGCAGCAGTGTGGTCAGCAGCCGTACGGCCGTCGTCTTGCCCGCCCCGTTCGGCCCCAGCACCCCGCAGACCGTCCCCTCGGGGACCGCGAGGTCGAGGCCGCGCAGGGCGTGCACCTGCCCGAACCGCTTCCTCAGGCCCTCACTAAGTACAGTGTACGTAGTAGTCATGCTTCGACCATAGCGCACTACGTACGCCGTACGTAACTACGATGGTGGACGAGGTGATGAACGATGGCGGGCCGAGCGGCCGAACCCGAAGTGATCTGGGCGCGCCCCGAGCGCACGGGCCGAGGTCCCAAGCCCGGGTACAGCCGGGCCGACATCGCGGCCGCCGCCGTGCGGATCGCGGACGCCGAGGGGCTGGACGCGGTCTCGATGCGGCGCGTCGCAGCGGAGCTGGGCTGCGGCACGATGTCGCTGTACAACTACGTCCCCCGCAAGGAGGACCTGTACGAGCTGATGATGGACGCCGTCAGCGGTGAGCACGAGCTGTGGGAGCCGTCGGGGGACTGGCGCGCGGACATGCTGAGGGTCGCCCACCAGACCCGTGCGCTGATGCACCGCCATCCCTGGCTGCCGGGCCTGCTGTCCCCGGTGTACGGGTTCAGTCCGAACGCCCTGCGCTACCTGGAACACTGCCTTGCCTGCCTGGACCCGGTAGCGGTGCCCTCCGGCACGAAGATGGAACTGATCGCGATGATCAACGCCGTCGTGGCCATGCACGCGGCGACCGAGCTGTCCACCGCGGAACGCACCCGGTCACTGCCGTGGTCCGCGGATCAGGAGCATGCGGTAAGGACCGCTTATCTCGGGGAGCAGTTGGCGAGCGGCGCCTATCCGCGGATGGCGGCGGCCCTCGCCGAGTATTCCGGGCCCGTTGACCTGGAGGCCGCGTTCGAACGGACGCTGGGAAGGGTTCTCGACGCCTTCGATCCGGCCTGATCCAAACGAAAGACCCTGGTGCCGGAGCACTGAAGCAGCACTAGATCAGCGCGAACTGCCCCTCCGGGCCCTCCTCGTGGTGGTCCAGCACGGAGGCCGTGCGGCGTGCCGCCTCCGGTACCGGCAGGAGCCCCGCCTCGCGCAGTTCGGTGGCCGTGATGGGCGCCGTGATGTTCAACTGCTCCTGCTGCGGCCGTACTTCCGCCAGCAGGGCCAGGATCGTGATCAGCTCCAGCAGCTCCGACGTCCAGTTCTGCGGCCAGGTCGCGGGGCGGATCGCCGTCAGCGCGCCCGGCACTCCCTCCGCCGTACGGGCGGCGAACCACTGTTCCAGCACCCGGACACCGGCCACCTCGAAGTCCCACGCCTCCGGCGGTACCGGGGAGATGCGGCCCTCGTCGACGTGCAGGGTCTCCTCGTCACGGTCGTAGTGGAGGCTCAGGGGCCGAGAGGGGAGCGGGGCGCGGACGTAGGGGCGACGACCGCCCGGGAGTTTCGGGCGGTCGCCGTCGCGGCGCATCAGCCACAGCATGCGGTGGCCCAGCTCGACGCCCCGGATCCAGAGGCCGGGGTCCGCGGTGAGGGGGACGGTGAGACCGGGGCGCACGGTCGCGACGATCCAGGCCAGGACGTCCACAGGGGCGGGGGAGCGGCCCAGGCGGGACGCCAGGTGCTCCAGGAGGCCGGGGGTGAGGTTGGGTTCCCCGGCCCCGGGGCGGCGGTACAGCGGGCGGATGCGGCCGGGTCGGACCAGCGGCAGGAGCGACGTCGCGAGCAGGAGGGGGCCGCCCGCGTCCGTGGCCGTCTCCACGGCGAAGATCTGGTGCTCGTCCGCCACCCGCCACAGTTCCGGCCGGGCGGCGTCGATCAGCCGGTGGTCGGGGATCAGCCACTGCTCGTCGAAGGGGGCCAGCAGGACGCGTATCGGCTCCGAACAGGGTCCCGATGCGCGCGACAGCTTCTCCGTGCCGCTCGTCTGGCCGGGCAGCCGGCCGACCGCCGAGTGCAGGGTGCGCGAGCGCGTCGGCTCGAACAGAGCCTCCCGGTCGGGACCGTCGGCCTTCATCAGGGCGTCCCAGCGGGCCTTGAGGGACGCCGCGTCGGGCGCCGAGGGCCAGGCACGGCCCGGCCGCGGGGATGCGACGGACCACGGCATGAGGTCCGCGAGCAGCGGAGCGTCGTCGTGCGTCACGCTGGGCATCGTACGACGTGGTCAGGTGGCCTCGAGGGTGACCGTGAAGGAGAAACGGTCCCCCCGGTAGTGGATGACGGCCACGTCCAGCGCGCGCCCGTCGCCGTCGTAGGTCACTCCCGTGTAGTGCAGGATCGGGCTGAGCAGCGGGACCTGGAGGAGCTGGGCCGTCTCCGGGTCGGCGAGCCGGGCCTCCACGGTGTCCGTGATGCGGCTGATGTCGGCGCCCACGACGTCCCGCAGCACCTTGGTCATAGGCCAGCGCACCAGGTCGTCCAGGTCGATGCGCTCGGCCAGTTCGGGGCGTACGTAGTTGCGGGCGTGGTTGGTGGGCTCACCCGTCTTCTCGTCGCTGCGCAGCCGGTGGTACGTCGCGACCTCGGCCAGATCCGGGAAGTGCTCGGCGAGTTCGCCGGGCACCGGGCGCGCGCCGTGGTCGAGCAGTTCCGTCGTCATGCCGGACTGCTGGGCGACGATCGCGTCCACCGAGCCCAGCAGCCGCACGGGGGCTCCCCTTTGCGCGCTGGGCTCGATGAACGTGCCGCGCCGGCGGTGGCGCGTGATCAGTCCCTCGTCCTCCAGCTCCTTCAACGCCTGCCGCATGGTCAGCACGCTGACCCCGTAGTGCCCCGCCAGCTGCTCCTCGGTGGGCAGGCGCAGCGGATCCCCGGGCGAGCGGCCGAGTATCGAGGCACGCAGCGACTGCGACACCTGGTACCAGAGCGGCAGCTTGCGGTTCAGGACGATCGAGTCGGGCGCGAAGGAGGTCACGGGCCATCCGTACCGGTAGGGAATCCTCAGGGCAAGGGGTGGAAGTGGCGTTCGAGGCCCTGCCACACGTCGTCATACCCGCGTTGCAGGTGCTCCGCCCGGGCGGCCTGCGGGGTGAGGGTCACCGGCCAGCGCGTCTCGAACATGAACGCCAGCCCGTCGTCGATCTTCTGCGGCTTGAGCTCGGCCGCGCTCGCCCTCTCGAACGTCTCGCGGTCCGGGCCGTGCGCCGACATCATGTTGTGCAGCGAGCCGCCGCCCGGCACGAAGCCCTCCGCTTTCGCGTCGTAGGCGCCCTCGACCAGGCCCATGTACTCGCTCATCACGTTCCGGTGGAAGTACGGCGGCCGGAACGTGTCCTCGCCCACCAGCCAGCGCGGCGCGAAGACCACGAAGTCGACGCCCGCCAGTCCGGGGGTGTCGGACGGGGACGTGAGCACCGTGAAGATGGACGGGTCCGGGTGGTCGTACGAGATGGTCCCGAGCACATTGAAACGGCGCAGGTCGTAGATGTACGGCACATGGTTGCCGTGCCAGGCGACGACGTCGAGCGGTGAGTGGTCGTAGGTGGCCGTCCAGAGGTTTCCGCAGAACTTGTTCACCACCTCCACCGGACCCTCGACGTCCTCGTACGCGGCGACCGGCGCCCGGAAGTCCCTCGCGTTCGCGAGGCCGTTGGCGCCGATCGGGCCGAGGTCGGGGAGGCGGAAGGGTGCGCCGTAGTTCTCGCACACATAGCCGCGCGCCGACTCATCAAGCAACTCCACACGGAATCGCACCCCGCGCGGGATCAGCGCCACATGACCGGGCTCCCCGTGCATCATCC
Source organism: Streptomyces sp. NPDC001796 (assembly GCF_042892355.1). NCBI lineage: Bacteria > Bacillati > Actinomycetota > Actinomycetes > Kitasatosporales > Streptomycetaceae > Streptomyces > Streptomyces sp. NPDC001796. The sequence goes on from NZ_JBIAUC010000012.1 coordinate 96,794, forward strand.
CGAACTCGGTGTGCAGCAGCAGCCCACCGCGTTCCGGAACGATCAGGAGTTCGCCGTCCGCGTCGCTGAACACCCGTTCCATGGAGGCGTTGGCGTGGTAGAGGTGCACGGCCATGCCGGTGCGCTGGGTGGCGTCGCCGTTGCCGCCGAGGGTCCACAGGCCCGCGAGGAAGTCGGTCCCCGCCGGGGGCTCCGGCAGCGGGTTCCAGCGCAGCCGGTTGGGGTCGGGCACCGACTCGGTGAACGGGGCCGTGCGGATCGTGCCGTTGTCCGTGCGGGTGAACGCCGGGTGCGCCGCCGAGGGGCGGATCCGGTACAGCCACGAGCGGCGGTTGTGCGCCCTCGGCTCGGTGAACGCCGTACCGCTCAGCTGCTCCGCGTACAGCCCGAGTGGGGCGCGCTGCGGCGAGTTGCGGCCCTCGGGCAGGGCGCCCGGGACCGCCTCCGAGCTGTGCTCGTTGCCGAACCCGGAGAGATAGGACAACCCCTCCGCGATCTTCCTCGCGTCCCCGCTCATCACCGCTCCCTCGTCGCTGATTCCTATGCTTCACCGTAGGATTCGGTGGACGGGTGCGCAAGGGGGAGGGGCGGAGCGGAGGCGGAGATGAGGGCGGAGGCCGAGTGCAACTGGCGGGGGACGCGAGAACCCGACTTCAGGGGGATCCGGCCGGCCGGGAGGGCGCAATACGCTCTCCGGCATGTCGTGGACGCGCGGACTGCTCGTCGCGCTCGCGGTGGGTGCCCTGCTCGGCGGCTCGGCGGGCTGCGCCTCCAGCGAGGCGCACGAGCGGAAGGGTGAGGTGCCGGCCTCACCGGTGGGCAAGGTACTGGACGGCACGGACGAGGGAGGGCGGCACTACCGTGAGATCGACAAGAAGAGCGCGCCCCAGGTGGCGGTCGAGGTGCAGCCGGCCTCGGGTGGCGCCTGGGACGTGCGGCTGACGGTCCGTCACTTCCGCTTCTCCCCTCCCGGTGTGCGCCCGGTGGCCGTGGCCGGCCGCGGTACGGCGCGGCTCTACCTGGACGGCCACGCCCTCACCCGGCTGCGCACCCCCGACTACCACCTGCCCGGCCGGCTGGTCCCGCGCGGCACGCACCACGTCACGGTCCGGCTGTACGCGGACGACCAGACGGTGTGGGCGGTGCACGGCAAGCCGGTGGAGAGCACGGCGGACATCACGGTGTCCGGGACGGAGGAGGCGCCGAGCCCGGCGTCCGGGACGGCGCAGACGCCGAGCCCGGCGTCCGGCGCGGAGGGGTAGGCGCCGGGCTCCGCGAGCAGCGGATGGACTCCGCGCACGCCCGATGAGTGCAGAGGTCACCGATTCCCGTACAGAGAAGCGAGGTTCACCTGCACCCGGCGGAAAGGCATGATGAGGCCCGTGCCCCAAGCGACATCGCTGCGCCGCGCGCCCGTCCAGCGCCGTAGCGCCGAACGACTGACCAGAATCCTCGACGCCTGCGCCGACCTGCTCGACGAGGTCGGTTACGACGCCCTCAGCACCCGGGCCGTGGCCCTGCGCGCGGGAGTCCCCATAGGCTCCGTCTACCGCTTCTTCGGCAACAAGCGGGCCATGGTCGACGCCCTGGCCGAACGCAACCTCGAGCGCTACACCGAGCGCGTCACCCACCGCCTGGCCGAGGCGAAGGGCGAGGGCGGCTGGCGCGCCGCCATGGACGCCATGCTCGACGAGTACCTCGACATGAAGCGCACGGCGCCCGGCTTCTCCCTCGTCGACTTCGGCAACCAGATCCCGGTCGGCGCCCGCTACGCCGAACCGAACCACCGCGTCGCCGACCGCCTGACCGAACTGCTGTCGGCGTACCTCGGCCGAGAACCGGACGAAGCCCTGCGCCGCACGCTGCTGATCGCGGTGGAAACCGCGGACACCCTGGTCCACCTGGCCTTCCGGGTGTCTCCCGAAGGAGACGAGGAGATCATCGCGGAGATGCGGGAGCTGCTGCGGGCGTACCTGGGGAGGGCGCTCGACTAGCCAGGACCGTGGCGCGCTGTGGTGGGCGTCACCGTGCGGCCCGCGGGCTCCCCAGCGTGCATACCGGTCGGTATGCTCGCCCCGTTCGTGCGTCATCGCCGTCGTCGCCCACCGGGAGGACCCGTGTCCCGCACCGCTCTGCGTATCTGCCCCCTCTGCGAGGCCACCTGCGGGCTGACGCTCACCATCGAGGACACCCGGGTCACCGGCGTGCGCGGCGACCGGGAGGACGTGTTCAGCAAGGGGTTCATCTGCCCGAAGGGCGCCTCGTTCGGGGCCGCCGACTCCGACCCGGACCGGCTGCGCGGGCCCCTGGTGCGCCGGGACGGGGAGTTGCGGGAAGCCACCTGGGAGGAGGCGTTCGACGCCGTCGCAGCGGGGCTGCGGCCGGTCGTCGAACAGTACGGGCCGCACGCGGTCGGCGTCGTCCTGGGCAACCCCAACGTGCACACGATGGCCGGCGGCCTCTACCCGCCCGTCCTGCTCGCCGGTCTCGGCACCCGCAGCGTCTTCACCGCCTCCACGCTGGACCAGATGCCCAAGCACGTCTCCAGCGGGCTCCTGTACGGCGACGCGAACGCCATCCCCGTGCCCGACCTCGACCGCACCGACCACCTGCTGCTCATCGGCGCCAACCCCCTGGAGTCCAACGGCAGTCTGTGCACCGCCCCCGACTTCCCCGGCCGGCTCAAGGCCCTCAAGGCCCGCGGCGGCACCCTCACCGTGATCGATCCGCGCCGCACCCGCACCGCCCGGCTCGCCGACCGGCACGTCGCCGTCCGCCCCGGCACCGACGCGCTGCTGCTCGCGGCGATGGCGCGCGTCCTGTTCGACGAAGAGCTCGTCGACCTCCGGGAGCTCGCTCCGCACGTCCAGGGAGTCGACGACCTGGCTGCGGCAATACGCGTCTTCACCCCCGAGGCCGTCGCGGCGGCGTGCGATGTCGACGCGGGCACCATCCGCACTCTCGCCCGGGAGCTCGCCGCCGCCCCCGCCGCCGCCGTCTACGGCCGCATCGGCAGCTGCACCGTCCCGCACGGCACCCTCGCCAGCTGGCTCGTCGACGTCCTGAACATCCTCACCGGCAACCTCGACCGGCCCGGCGGCGCCCTCTTCCCGCTGTCGGCCACCGACAGGACGCCCCGTCCCGCCGGACCCGGCCGCGGCTTCGCGCTCGGCCGCTGGCACTCGCGGGTGCGCCGGCACCCCGAGGCCAAGGGCGAGCTGCCGATCTCCGCGCTCGCCGAGGAGATGGACACCGTCACGGACGAGGGCGTCCCGATCCGCGCCGTCGTGGCGATCGCCGCCAACCCCGTGCTCTCCGCCCCGGACGGCGACCGCCTCGACAAGGCGCTCGGCTCACTCGACTTCATGGTCAGCGTGGACCCGTATCTGAACGAGACCTCGCGCCACGCGCACGTCGTGCTGCCGCCGCCCCCGCCCTCCCAGGCACCGCACTTCGACTTCGCCTTCAACACCCTCGCCGTGCGCAACCAGGTCCGCTACACCCGCGCGGCCGTCCCGCTGGAGCCCGGCCGCATGGCGGAGACCGAGATCCTCGCGCGGCTGATCCTCGCCGCGACCGGCATGCACGGTGCCGACCCGTCCGCCGTCGACGACCTCGTCATCGGCCAGACCCTCGGCAAGGCCGTCACCGAGGCCCACTCGCCCGTCTGCGGCCGGGACCCCAAGGAGCTTGCCGGGCAGCTCAGCGGCGACAGCGGCCCCGAGCGGCGGCTCGACATGATGCTGCGCCTCGGCCCCTACGGCGACGGGTTCGGCGCCCGGCCCGACGGGCTCTGTCTCGAGAAGCTGCTCGCCCACCCGCACGGCATCGACCTCGGCCCCCTCCAGCCCCGGCTGCCGCAGCCGCTGAAGACGGTCAGCGGCAAGGTCGAGCTGCTGCCGGAGCCCATCGCGGACGACCTGCCGCGCCTTGAGCAGGCACTGAGCGAGCGCGCCGAGGGGCTCGTCCTCGTGGGGCGGCGCCATCTGCGGTCCAACAACAGCTGGCTGCACAACGTGCCCGCCCTCACCGGCGGCTCCAACCGCTGCACCCTGCACATCCACCCCGAGGACGCCGAGCGGCTCGGACTCCTCGACGGCGATCCCGTACGGGTCAAGGGCGCCGGGGGAGCGGTCACCGCGCCCGTGGAGATCACCGACGGCATCCGGCCCGGTGTCGTCAGCCTTCCGCACGGCTGGGGCCACGACCGGCCCGGCACCCGGATGAGCCACGCCGCCCTGGACCCCGGCGTGAACGTCAACCAGCTCCTCGACGGCAGTCTGCTCGACCCGCTGTCGGGCAACGCGGTGCTCAACGGCGTGCCCGTCGAGCTCGCGCCGCTCCCCGCACCACGCTGACCTGGAATTTTGCGCTTATTGCTCGCACGTCAACTACTTGTTAACCGTTCTTTACGCGACCTAACGTCAACGCACCCCCGGCCCCCGTGGGGGTGTTCAAGGGCGAACGTTAGGTATCCACTCATGCTGACCATCCTCGGCTTCGCCATGATCGCGACCTTCCTGGTCCTGATCATGATGAAGAAGATGTCGCCGATCGCGGCGCTCGTGCTGATCCCCGCGCTGTTCTGCGTGTTCGTCGGCAAGGGCGCCAAGCTCGGTGACTACGTCATCGACGGCGTCACCGGCCTCGCGCCCACCGCCGCGATGCTGATGTTCGCGATCGTCTACTTCGGTGTGATGATCGACGTCGGCCTCTTCGACCCGATCGTGCGGGGCATCCTGCGCTTCTGCAAGGCCGACCCGCTCCGCATCGTCGTCGGCACGGCGGTCCTCGCCGCGATCGTCTCCCTCGACGGCGACGGCTCGACCACCTTCATGATCACGGTCTCGGCGATGTACCCGCTGTACAAGCGCCTGAAGATGAGCCTGGTCGTGATGACCGGTGTCGCCGCGATGGCCAACGGCGTGATGAACACCCTGCCGTGGGGCGGTCCCACCGCCCGCGCCGCGACCGCGCTGAAGCTGGACGCAAGCGACATCTTCGTGCCGATGATCCCCGCCCTCGCCGTCGGCCTGCTGGGCGTCTTCGCCCTCGCGTACGTCCTCGGCCGGCGCGAGCGCAAGCGCCTCGGCACGCTGACGCTGGACGAGGTCCTCGAGCCGCAGGAGGCCGAGACCGTGCTCGTCGGGGCGGGCCGCTTTGGCGGCGACACCGGCAAGGGACGCACGGCCACCGGCGCCTCCGGCTCCGGCACGGACACCGACGCTCCCGAGCCCGCCGCCGAGGACGGCTTCCAGGGCCTCGACCCCAACCGGCCCACCCTGCGCCCCAAGCTGTACTGGTTCAACGCGTTGCTCACGGTCGCCCTGCTCACCGCCATGATCATGGAGTGGCTGCCGATCCCGGTCCTGTTCCTGCTCGGCGCCGCGCTCGCGCTCACCGTCAACTTCCCGCACATGCCCGACCAGAAGGCCCGCATCGCCGCGCACGCCGAGAACGTCCTCAACGTCTCCGGCATGGTCTTCGCCGCCGCCGTCTTCACCGGCGTCCTGCAGGGTACCGGCATGGTCGAGCACATGGCCAAGTGGCTGGTGAACGACGTCCCGGACGGCATGGGCCCGCACATGGCCCTCGTCACCGGCGTGCTGAGCATCCCCCTCACGTACTTCATGTCCAACGACGGTTTCTACTTCGGCATCCTGCCGGTGCTCACCGAGGCGGGCCAGGCGCACGGCGTGTCCAGCCTGGAGATCGCCCGGGCCTCGCTGGTCGGGCAGCCGCTGCACATGTCCAGCCCGCTGGTGCCCGCCGTCTACGTCCTCGTCGGCATGGCCAAGGTGGAGTTCGGCGACCACACGCGGTTCGTCGTCAAGTGGGCCGCGCTGACATCACTGGTGGTCCTCGGGGCAGGAATCCTGTTCGGCATCATCTGATCACTCGTGGAGGACGTTCTCATGGGGCCCGGTGGGAACCGCGGCTGGCTGCTCCGCCTCGTCATCGCCTTCGGCTTCGCGCAGGGGGCGGTGTCGATGGCCCGGCCCGCCGTGTCCTACCGGGCCCTCGCGCTGGGCGCGGACGAGCGGGCGGTCGGTGTCATCGCCGGTGTGTACGCGCTGCTGCCGCTGTTCGCCGCCGTACCGCTGGGCCGCCGCACGGACCACGGCCGGTGCATGCCGCTGCTGGTGACCGGGGTGGTCCTGATCTCCGGCGGTTGCGCGCTCAGCGGGGCCGCGGGCTCCCTCGCGGCGATGGCCGCGTGGAGCGGTGTGATGGGCCTCGGCCACCTGTGCTTCGTCATCGGCGCCCAGTCGATCGTGGCCCGCCAGTCGGAGCCCCACGAACAGGACCGCAACTTCGGCCACTTCACCATCGGCGCCTCCCTCGGACAACTCGTCGGTCCGATCGCCGCCGGGGCCCTGATCCACGGTCCGGACCGGGCGGCCACCAGCGCGCTCGCCCTGCTGGTGGCGGGCGCGGGCGCCGCGGTCGCGTTCACCTCGCTGTGGCGCATCGAGCGCCGCACGGCCACGACGGCCCCCACCGCGCGCGGCGACCGCGTCCCGCTGCACCGCATCCTGCGCGCCCGCGGCGTACCGGCCGGCATCCTGATCAGCCTCGCCGTGCTGTCCGCCACGGACATCCTCACCGCGTACCTGCCGGTCGTCGGCGACCGTCGCGGCATCGCCCCGGCGGTCGTCGGCCTGCTGCTGAGCCTGCGCGCGGCGGCCACCATCGCCTGCCGTCTCGTCCTCACGCCGCTGCTGCGGCTGCTCGGCCGGGCCCTCCTGCTCGCCCTCACCTGCCTGGTGGCGGCGCTGCTGTGTGCCGGGATCGCGCTGCCGGTGCCGGTATGGGCGCTCGGCGCGATGCTCACCGTGCTCGGATTCTGCCTGGGTGTCGGGCAGCCGCTGTCCATGACGACCGTCGTGCAGGCCGCACCCGACGACGCCCGCTCCACCGCCCTCGCCCTGCGGCTGACCGGCAACCGCCTCGGCCAGGTCGCCGCGCCCGCCGCCGCGGGACTGGTCGCCGGAGTGGCAGGCGTGGCCGCGCCGTTCGTGATGCTGGGCGCGCTGCTGCTGCTCTCCTCCGGGATCGCGCTGCGCTCGCCCGCCGGAGAACCGTACAAGGCGAACCCGTCCGTGCGGCGGGGCGCGGCGGCCGGCCGGACCTGACACCGCCTCCGGACCGTCCCTCACGGCCGACCCGATCCGGGAGACAGGCTCTACGCTGACGTCCCGGAGCCCCCTGGCGCCACAAAACTACCGGCGCTAGTTTGGGGCGCGGACGACGCTGCCCCGCCCGGGAGGAAGACGATGAAGGCACATGACGGCATGTACATCGACGGCGCCTGGCGCCCCGCCGTCGGCGCGGACACCATCGAGGTCGTGAACCCGGCCGACGAGCAGGTCATCGGCCGGGTCCCGGCGGGCACCGCCGAGGACGTCGACGCCGCCGTACGCGCCGCCCGCGCCGCCTTCCCCGACTGGGCCGCCACCGCCCCGGACGAGCGGGCAGCCCGGCTCGCCGCCCTGCGCGACGTGCTCGTCGCCCGGAAGGACGAGATCGCCGAGACCGTGACGGCGGAGCTGGGCTCCCCGCTCCCGTTCTCGCAGAACGTGCAGGTCGGCCTGCCGATCGCGGTCGCGGGATCGTACGCCGAACTGGCCGCCACGCACTCCTTCGAGGAGAAGGTCGGCAACTCCACCGTCTACCAGGAGCCGGTCGGCGTCGTCGGCGCCATCACCCCCTGGAACTACCCCCTCCACCAGATCGTCGCCAAGGTCGCCCCGGCGCTGGCGGCGGGCTGCACGGTCGTCCTCAAGCCGGCCGAGGACACCCCGCTGACCGCCCAGCTCTTCGCGGAGGCCGTCCATGAGGCGGGCGTACCGGCCGGGGTCTTCAACCTGGTCACCGGCCTCGGCCCGGTCGCGGGCCAGGCGCTCGCCGAGCACCCGGGCGTCGACCTGGTCTCCTTCACCGGCTCCACGGCGGTCGGCCGGCGGATCGGCGCCACGGCGGGAGCGGCCGTGAAGAAGGTGGCCCTGGAACTGGGCGGCAAGTCCGCGAACGTCATCCTGCCGAGCGCGGACCTCGCCAAGGCGGTCAACGTGGGCGTCGCGAACGTGATGTCCAACTCCGGCCAGACGTGCAGCGCGTGGACGCGGATGCTGGTGCACCGGGACCGGTACGAGGAGGCGGTCGAGCTCGCCGCGACGGCGGCGGCGAAGTACGGGGACCGCATCGGCCCGGTGGTGAACGCCAGGCAGCAGGCGCGGGTGCGCGATTACATCGAGAAGGGCCTAGCGGAGGGCGCCCGCCTGGTCGCGGGCGGCCCCGAATCCCCCCGGGAACGCGGCTACTTCGTGCAGCCCACCGTCTTCGCCGACGTCACCCCCGAGATGGCGATCGCGCAGGAGGAGATCTTCGGCCCCGTACTGGCGATCCTCCCCTACGAGGACGAGCAGGACGCCCTGCGGATCGCCAACGGCACGGTGTACGGACTGGCCGGCGCGGTATGGGCCGGGGACGACGCGGAAGCGGCCGCGTTCGCGCGGCGCATGGAGACCGGGCAGGTCGACATCAACGGCGGACGCTTCAACCCGCTCGCCCCCTTCGGCGGTTACAAGCAGTCCGGGGTCGGCCGCGAGCTGGGCGCGCACGGCCTCGCCGAGTACCTGCAGACCAAGTCCCTCCAGTTCCAGGAGCGTTGAGCCAGATGGTCGTCCGTGCCGCTGTCCTGCCCGCCGTCGGTGCCCCGCTGGAGGTCACCGGGATCGAACTGCCCGAGCCCGGCCCCGGCCAGGTCCGGATCCGCCTCGCCGCCGCCGGGGTCTGCCACTCCGACCTGTCCCTGTCCAACGGCACCATGCGGGTGCCGGTGCCCGCCGTCCTCGGCCACGAGGGCGCCGGCACGGTGGTGTCGGTGGGGGAGGGCGTCACCCATGTCGCCGCCGGTGACGGAGTGGTCCTCAACTGGGCGCCGTCCTGCGGGAGCTGCCATGCCTGCGCACGGGGCGAGGTGTGGCTGTGCGCCGACGCGCTCACCGGCGCCGGTGCCGTCCATGCCCGCCGCACGGACGACGGCACGGATCTGCACCCCGGTCTGAACGTCGCCGCGTTCGCGGAGGAGACCGTGGTCGCGGCGTCCTGCGTCCTCCCGGCCCCGGACGGCGTGCCGCTGACCGACGCGGCCCTGCTGGGCTGCGCCGTCCTCACCGGATACGGGGCCGTGCACCATGCGGCGAAGGTACGGCCGGGGGAGACGGTCGCGGTGTTCGGCGTCGGCGGGGTGGGACTCGCGACCCTTCAGGCGGCGCGGATCGCGGGGGCCGAGAGGATCGTCGCGGTGGACGTGTCCCCCGTGAAGGAGGAGTTGGCGCGAGGGGCGGGAGCGACGGACTTCCTGCTCGCCTCCGACACCACGCCCCGCGAGATCCGCGGTCTCACCGGCAAGCAGGGCGTCGACGTGGCGGTGGAGTGCGTGGGCCGGGCGGCCACCATCCGCGCCGCCTGGGACTCCACCCGCCGTGGCGGCCGTACGACGGTCGTCGGCATCGGCGGCAAGGACCAGCAGGTCACCTTCAACGCCCTGGAGATCTTCCACTGGGGCCGCACGCTGACGGGCTGCGTCTACGGCAACTCGAACCCGGCCGAGGACCTGCCGGTCCTGGCCGAGCACGTCCGGGCGGGCCGCCTGGACCTGGGCGCGCTGGTGACGGAACGGATCGCGCTGGAGGGCATCCCGGCCGCCTTCGAGAACATGCTGGCGGGCAAGGGCGGCCGGGCGCTGGTGGTGTTCTGAAGCCCTGTGTTCGTCCTGTGCCCTAGGACTCGGCGGCCGGTACCTGCTCGGCCGTGGTGTGCGGTTGCGGGGCCGGAGGCGGCGTGCGGGGACGCGACCGCGACACCGCCACTCCGGCCAGGCACAGGGCACCACCCCCGAGCGTCACCGGCCCCGGCACCTCCTGGAGGAAGAGCCAGGACATCAGGACCACCAGCGCGGGCACCGCGTACGTCGTCGCCCCCATGCGGCTCGCGGTCGTACGGGCCAGGGCGTACGCCCAGGTGGTGAAGGCGAGCGCGGTCGGAAAGACACCCAGGTACACCATGTTGAGCGTGGCGGACACCGGCGCGCGGGCCGCGTCGTGCACCAGCTGTCCGGCGAACGGCAGACAGGCGACCGCGCCCACCAGACACCCGAACGTCGTCGCCTGCAGCGCGCTCGCCGCACCCAGTGCGGGTTTCTGCGCGACGACACCGGCCGCGTAGGCGCCCGCGGCGAGCAGGCACAGCACCACCCCGAGCACCGAGGAACCCCCGTCACCCGACATCGACAGGCCCACGGTCACGGCACCGGCGAACGACACCGCCATGCCCGCGAGCAGGCGCGGCGGCATGGCGTCCCCCAGCAGCCGCGCACTCAGCAGCGCGATCAGGATCGGCCCGATGTTCACCACCAGCGCGGCGGTCCCGGCATCGACCTGTTGCTCGCCCCAGTTGAGCACGACCATGTAGAAGCCGAACCACAGCAGGCCGGATATCGCGATTCCGCGCCACGCCGCACGCGGCGGCAACCCCTCCCGCCGCAGGAGGCAGATCACTCCCAGCGCCAGTGCCCCGGCCAGCAGCCGGCCGAGCGCCAGCGCGCCCGGCGCGTACGCGGCGCCCGCGCTGCGGATCGAGACGAAGGCGGAGGCCCACAGCAGCACGGTGACGGTGGCCGCGCCGGCGGCCAGACGGGAGGGGGAGGCGTTCATCATTCTCCAGAGGCTAGGAGGGCAGGGGGCGGGATGGCTGGCGGATTTCGGACGTGACGTGGCTCAGCGCAGCGCCACCACCTCGATCCCGAGCAGCCGCGACAGCGCGTGCTCGCCCTCGGCCGTGACCTTCACGGCACGCTCGGATCCGATGCGGACGCACCAACCCGTGTCCAGGGCGTGCCGGCACAGCGCGGCGCCCGCGACCCCCGCGAGATGGGGGCGACGCTCGGTCCAGTCGAGGCAGGCGCGGGCCAGCGGGCGGCGGCCTTTGCGGTCCAGGAGGATGCCGACGGTGTCGAACCAGGCCAGGCCCGCGTAGGTCAGCGCGAACCCGGCGTCCTGACGCAACAGCCCGCGCGCGGTCAACGCGTCGGTGACGGCGATGCCCAGCCGTCCGGCGAGGTGGTCGTAGCAGGTGCGGCCGCGGGCCATCGCGGACCCGGCGCTCGCCTCCCGAAGCGTGCGCGGACGCCCGCCCCCGGCATCCGGTGCCACCTGCGCGGCGAGGTCCTCGACGAGCTGGGCCACCCGCGCGTCGGCGAGCCGCACATACCGGTGCCGTCCCTGCCGTTCCTCGGCGAGCAGCCCGCCCGCGACGAGCTTGCCCAGGTGCTCGCTCAGCGTCGAGGCGGCGACCCCCGCGTGCCGAGCCAGCTCACCGGCGGTCCACGCCCGGCCGTCGAGCAGCGCCAGCAGACAGGCGGCCCGCGTCTCGTCGGCGATCAGCCCGGCGAGCCCCGCGAGCCCGGCCGCCGCACCGTCCTTCCTCCTCGTCATGCGCCCAGCATCGGCCACGGACGCTTCGGCGCCCACCGAAGGGTGCCCCGCCCGTCCTACAGGGGGCCCCTCACCTGCTCGTACTGCCGCTCCAGTCCGTCCAGCAGGGCCGCCAGCCCCGTCTCGAAGGCCCGTTCGTCGATCTTCTCCTGCTGCTCGGCGAGGAGGTGGGCCTGCCCGAGGTGGGGATAGTCGGCCGGGTCGTACGCCGTCGCGTCGTCGACGAAGCCGCCCGCGAACGAGCCGAGCGCCGAGCCCATCACGAAGTAGCGCATCAGCGCGCCGATGGAGGTGGCCTGCGCGGGCGGCCAGCCCGCCTCGACCATCGCCCCGTAGACCGCGTCCGCGAGGCGCAGCGCGGCCGGGCGCCGGCCGGGCCCGCGGGCCAGGACGGGCACGATGTTCGGGTGGTCACGCAGTGCGGCCCGGTAGGAGACCGCCCAGTCGTGCAGCGCGGTCCGCCAGGGCCGGCCGTCCGCGAACATCGACAGATCGACCTGCGCGCTCACCGAGTCGGCGACCGCCTCCAGGATCTCGTCCTTGGTGCGGAAGTGGTTGTACAGCGACGGGCCGCTGACCCCGAGTTCGGCGGCGAGCCGGCGCGTGGAGACGGCCGCGAGGCCTTCCGCGTCCACCAGCGCCCGCGCCGTGGCGACGATGCGGTCGGTGCTGAGGAGGGGCTTGCGCGGTCGGGCCATGGCGCACATAGTAGGGCTGCGCTGGAAAACTAGCAGCGCTAATTTAAATGTGCCGCATTCAATGATCTGCCCGAGGGGTGACGTGTCGTGAACCTGGAGCTGAGCGAGGAGCAGGTGGCCGTGCGACGGCTGGCCGAGGAGTTCGTGACCCGCGAGATCGCCCCGCACGCCGTCGCCTGGGACCGGGCCGAGGAAGTGGACCGCTCGATCGTCAAGAAGCTCGGCGAGGTCGGCTTCCTGGGGCTGACCATCGACGAGGAGTACGGCGGCTCGGGCGGCGACCACCTCGCGTACTGCCTGGTGACGGAGGAACTGGGCCGCGGCGACTCGTCCGTGCGCGGAATCGTGTCCGTCTCGCTCGGCCTGGTCGCCAAGACGATCGCCGCCTGGGGGAGCGAGGAGCAGAAGCGCCGCTGGCTGCCGGGGCTGACGTCCGGGGAGTACGTCGGCTGCTTCGGGCTCACCGAACCGGGCACCGGATCCGACGCGGGCAACCTCGCCACCAGGGCGGTACGCGACGGCGACCACTACGTGATCAACGGCACCAAGATGTTCATCACCAACGGCACCTGGGCCGACGTCGTACTCCTCTTCGCCCGCTCCACGGACGCCCCCGGCCACCGGGGCGTCTCCGCCTTCCTCGTCCCCGCCGACACCCCCGGCCTGACCCGCCGCGCCGTCCACGGCAAGCTCGGCCTGCGCGGCCAGGCGACCGCCGAACTGGTCCTCGAGGACGTCCGCGTACCCGCCTCCGCGATGCTGGCCCCGGAGGGCAAGGGGTTCTCCGTCGCCATGTCCGCGCTCGCCAAGGGCCGGATGTCGGTGGCGGCGGGCTGTGTCGGCATAGCCCGGGCCGCGCTGGAGGCGGCGGTGACGTACGCCGGTGAACGGGAGCAGTTCGGCAGGACGATCGCCCATCACCAGCTCGTCCAGGAACTCCTCAGCGACATCGCCGTCGACGTGGACGCCGCGCGGCTGCTGACCTGGCGTGTCGCCGACCTGATCGACCGCGGCCTGCCCTTCGCCGTCGAGTCCTCCAAGGCAAAGCTGTTCGCCTCCGAGGCCGCCGTCCGCGCCGCGAACAACGCCCTGCAGGTCTTCGGCGGCTACGGCTACATCGACGAGTACCCGGTGGGCAAACTGCTGCGCGACGCCCGGGTGATGACCCTCTACGAGGGCACGAGCCAGATCCAGAAACTGGTCATCGGGCGGGCGCTGACGGGGGTTTCGGCGTTCTGAGTACCGCTTTGAGTACGCGTGCGGATGTGCCGGCGCCGCCGTCCGCGGACCCTGGTGCACATGAGTGAGACTCCGGTCAGACAGCAGAACACGGCCGCCTTCTACGGGCAGGCCGTGGCGTCCTTCGCCATCGCCCTGGTGGCCACCGCCGTCGGTATCTTCCGGCTGCACGCCGACGCCTGGGTGCGGGCCTTCCTCGGGATCGCCGTCCTGTACCTGGTGACCTCCGCCTTCACCCTCGCCAAGGTGATCCGGGACCGCCAGGAGGCCGGGCAGATCGTCAGCCGGGTCGACCAGGCCAGGCTGGAGAAGCTGCTCGCCGAGCACGACCCCTTCGAGAAGCTCTGAGCGGGCACGCTAAGCGCCCGCTCACCTTCGGAGGTATGGTGTTCGTCCTGCCAGCGGAAGGGGCGAGCGATGAGTACGGCGGAGGAGACAGCCGGCGGCGAGGTCGAGCCGTGGGCCGAGGTGACCCCGGACGCGGCCCGGCGGCTGCTGGTCGCCGCGGTCGAGGCCTTCGCCGAGCGCGGCTACCACGCCACGACGACCCGTGACATCGCGGGACGCGCCGGTATGAGCCCGGCCGCGCTCTACATCCACTACAAGACCAAGGAAGAACTGCTTCACCGCATCAGCCGAATCGGCCACGACAAGGCCCTGGAGATCCTGCGCACGGCGGCCCGGCGCGAGGGCAGCGCGACCGAGCGGCTCGCCGACGCCGTGAGCTCCTTCGTCCGCTGGCACGCCGGGCGGCGCACCACCGCGCGGGTCGTGCAGTACGAACTGGACGCGCTCGGCCCGGACGCCCGCGCCGAGATCCTGGCCCTGCGCCGCCAGGTGGACGCCGAGGTGCGCGGGATCGTTGAGGACGGCGTGGCGGCGGGCGAGTTCGACGTGCTGGACGTGAAGGGGACGACGCTGGCCATCCTCTCCCTGTGCATCGACGTCGCCCGCTGGTTCAACGTCAACGGGTCCCGGACACCCGAGGAGGTCGGCACGCTCTACGCCGACCTCGTGCTGCGGATGGTGGGGGCGCGGAAGTAGGCGCCCCCACCCGGTCCGGGGTCAGAGGTAGTAGCGCGCGACCGACTCGGCGACGCACACCGGCTTGTCGCCGCCCTCGCGCTCCACGGTGAAGGCGACGGTCACCTGCATGCCGCCCTGCACCTCCTCGACTCCGGAGATCGTCGCGGTGGCGCGCACCCGGGAGCCGACCGGGACCGGGGCGGGGAAACGGACCTTGTTGGTGCCGTAGTTGACGCCCATCTTCACGCCCTCCACCTTGATCAGCTGCGGCCCGAACAGCGGGAGCAGCGACAGCGTGAGGTAGCCGTGCGCGATGGTGGTCCCGAACGGGCCCTGGGTCGCCTTCTCCGGATCCACATGGATCCACTGGTGGTCGCCGGTCGCCTCCGCGAACAGGTCGATCCGCTTCTGGTCGATCTCCAGCCAGTCGGTGTACCCCAGCTGCTCGCCCACCGCCGCCTTCAGCTCGTCGGCGGATGTGAAGGTCCTCGGCTCTGCCATGTTCCCGGCCTCTCGCGTCACGAAGTCACCATGTCTAAGCAACTGCTTAGCATGGTCGGGTGCGGCACCGGTGTCAACGGACGGCGCCCGTGCCGCCGTGGGTAGGCTCTGGAAGGTGCCCCAGATCCCGGAGAAGATCCACGAGCTGACCGTCGGCCAGTTGTCCGCCCGCAGCGGCGCCGCCGTCTCCACCCTGCACTTCTACGAGTCCAAGGGCCTGATCAGCAGTCGCCGCACCGCGGGCAACCAGCGCCGCTACTCCCGGGACGCACTGCGCAGGGTCGCCTTCGTACGAGCGGCCCAACGGGTGGGCATCCCGCTGGCCACGATCCGCGAGGCGCTGGCGCAGCTCCCCGAGGAGCGCACACCCACCCGCGAGGACTGGGCCCGCCTCTCTGCGGCCTGGCGCTCCGAACTGGACGAACGCATCAAGCAGCTGAGCCGCCTGCGCGACCACCTGACCGACTGCATCGGCTGCGGGTGCCTGTCCCTGGAGACGTGCGTACTGTCCAACCCGGACGATGTGTTCGGCGAACGGCAGTCAGGCTCCCGCCTGCTGGTGGAGCGCCGCAAGCGGTAGCCGCCTTGCGGGCACGTCATGCCTCCCCGGAGCCTTGACGGCCCGGGGCCGCCGGGGCGGCATGAGCGGGCGCTGGGGGTACTCCCCGCTCGAAGAGCTTGGGGGAGGCGCCCAGCAGGCGCCGGGCTGCGCACATCCCCGGCTCGCCTCTGTGCCCCTCCCGATGGGTCGAGAGCCCCTGACAACGGGGGTGCGGCATCCCCCGGCGCACCCCCACGATCCGGAACTAGGCCGACACGAGCAGCCGCGCGCGCCTGGTGCGTGCCAGGGTCCCGGGTGTCAGCACGTGAGACGGCACCAGGATGCCGCAGTCCGTGCAGACAGGGCCCGACGACGGCTCATGGGCCAGGTCGTATCTCCACGTGAGGCGCTCACCGGCGCACACCGGACACGATGAGCCCGGCTCGCGCTCCAGTGCGGCGATGAGCCGGCGCAGCACCTCCGCCAGCGGTTCATGAGGGTGGACCCGCGGGTCGTCGCACCACGCGACCCCGAAACCGCCCCACGTCAGCCGGTGCCAGTCGTCCACACTGCCCGGCCGGCGCAGCCCGTCGTGCTTCTCCTTCTTGCGGCGCTCCGTGAACTCGGCCTCGTAGGTGAGCCACACGGACCGCGCCTCCTCCAGTTCCTCCAGTGCGGCCACGAGCCGCGCCGGATCGGGGGAGCGGTCCTCGGGGCCGAACCCGGCCCGGGAGCACAGATGGTCCCAGGTCGCCCGATGCCCGTAGGGGGCGAACTTCTCAAGGCACTTGCGCAGTGAGTAGCGCCGTAGTGCCAGATCGCACCTCGGATCACGGACCTGTCTCGCCAGACTCCGGAAACCGGCCATCGCCCTGCACCTCCGTCACAACTGCACCTGTACTTCGGTCACTTCGGCGTCGTCCTGAGGACGTCGCCGAATAGACGTATCGACACGCGATTCGGCTCCATCGGATTTCCGATGACCTCCATAAGCACTTGCCGGACGGTTGAAAAACTGACGCATGTTCATCTTCAATCGCGGGGATACCGGCGGTAACGTCCGCCCGCCCATACCCCGTCGGGAGGAGCTGCCATGCCACGGCGCACCCCACGCACCGCCCTCGACAGACTGAGAACTCCTCGCAGAACCACCAAGTTCCTCAAGGCCGCATCGATATGCGTGCTCATCGCGGGGCTTTTGTCCCCGACCGCCGCGGCCACCGCCCAGACGGCCCCGGGCACCGCGGAGGCGGCCGCGTCGAACGACTACTGCGGCGGCCGGTGTTCGGACATCCTCCCGCCCGGCGAGAACGGCAACGCCACCCTCGCCCAGATCCTGCTCAACCAGGTCTTCGGTACCCAGCCCGACCACGCCGAGGACCAGCTCGGCCCCTACGCCAACCTGGCCACCGGCTACTCCACGCTCACCGACGCGAAGATCGACAACTTCTTCAACGACGCCTCGTTCGGCGTCCCGTCCGATCAGGTCGCCTCCACCGAGAAGCCCGCGGGTCGCGGCGACGTGACGATCGTCCGCGACAAGAAGACGGGCGTCCCGCACATCACCGGTACCACCAGGTACGGCACGGAGTTCGGCGCCGGGTATGCCGCGGCCGAGGACCGGCTGTGGCTGATGGACGTCTTCCGGCACGTGGGCCGCGGACAGCTCACCTCCTTCGCGGGCGGCGCCGCCGCCAACCAGGGCCTCGAACAGGAGTTCTGGCGCAATGCGCCCTACACCGAGGCGGACCTCCAGGCACAGATCGACAACGCGGTGGCCGCCGCCGGCGACCGCGGCAAGCAGGCCCTCGCCGACGTGGGCGCCTACCTGGCCGGTGTCAACGCCTACATCGACGCCTCCGACAGCGGCCGCTACTTCCCCGGCGAGTACGTCCTGACCGGTCACAAGGACTCCATCACCAACGCCGGCACGATCGACCACTTCAAGGTCACCGACCTGGTCGCGCTCGCGTCCGTCATCGGCGCGCTCTTCGGCTCCGGCGGGGGCGGCGAGGTCAACAACGCGATCTCCCTGCTGGCCGCCCAGTCCAAGTACGGCGTGGAGGAGGGCACCAGGGTCTGGGAGTCCTTCCGCGAGCGCAACGACCCCGAGGCCGTCCTCACCGTCCACGACGGCCAGAGCTTCCCGTACGCGGCCAAGCCGTCCAGCCCCCAGGGCGAGGCGCTGCCCGAGGCGGGCTCGGTGACCCAGGAACCGCTCGTCTACGACCGCACCGGCAGCGCGGCGACCTCGAGCGCGACCAGCGCGTCGAAGACCGCGGCCACCACCGCCCTGACCTCCGCCAAGCGCGGCATGTCCAACGCCCTGGTGGTGAGCGGCAAGTACACCGCGAGCGGCCACCCCATCGCCGTCTTCGGCCCGCAGACCGGCTACTTCGCGCCGCAGCTGCTGATGCTGCAGGAGATCCAGGGGCCCGGCATCAGCGCCCGCGGCGCCTCCTTCGCGGGCCTGAGCATGTACGTCGAACTGGGCCGCGGCCAGGACTACTCGTGGAGCGCCACCACCTCCGGCCAGGACATCATCGACACCTTCGCGGTCGAGCTGTGCCAGGACGACTACCACTACCTGTACCACGGCACCTGCACCGCCATGGACAAGGTCGAGCAGAAGAACTCCTGGTCACCCACGACCGCCGACTCGACCCCGGCCGGCTCCTACACCATGCGCGTGTGGCGTACGAAGTACGGGCCCGTGGAGTACCGCGCCACGGTCGGCGGCAAGAAGGTCGCCTACACCACCCTGCGCTCGTCCTATCTGCACGAGGCCGACTCGATCATCGGCTTCCAGATGCTGAACGACCCCGGCTACGTCAAGGGCCCGAAGGACTTCCAGAGCGCGGTCCAGCACATCAACTACACCTTCAACTGGTTCTACGCCGACTCCCAGCACACCGCGTACTACAACAGCGGCGACAACCCGGTGCGGGCGAGCGGTGTCGACGCCGAGTTCCCCGTATGGGCGCAGGCGGCGTACGAGTGGCGCAACTGGGACCCGGCGACCAACACGGCCGACTACACCGCGCCGTCCCAGCATCCCAACTCCATCGACCAGGACTACTACATCTCCTGGAACAACAAGCAGGCCAAGGACTACACGGCCGCTCCCTGGGGCGAGGGCTCGGTCCACCGCGGCAACCTGCTGGAAGACCGGGTGAGGAAGCTGGTCGCGGCCGGCGGGGTGACCCGGTCGTCGCTGGTGAAGGCCATGGCCGACGCCGCCCTCGCCGACCTGCGCGCCGAGGACGTGCTGCCGAAGCTGCTGAAGGTCGTGAACAGCTCGACGGTGACCGACACGACGGCCGCGGCGGCAGTGGGCAAGCTGCAGGCGTGGGTGTCGGCGGGCGCCCGGCGCACGGAGACCTCGGCCGGCTCGAAGACGTACGCCGACGCCGATGCCATCCGCATCCTGGACGCCTGGTGGCCGCTGCTGGTGAAGGCCGAGTTCCAACCGGGCCTCGGCAGCGACCTGTACACCGCCTTCGGCGCCAACCTGCCGATCGACGAGTCCCCGTCGGCCGCGCACGGCCCGACCGGCTCGCACGCCGGAAGCTCCTTCCAGTACGGCTGGTGGAGCTATGTCGACAAGGACATCCGGGCGGTCCTCGGGGAGCCGGTGCAGGGCCCGCTCGCGCAGAAGTACTGCGGCGGCGGCAGCCTGGGCGCCTGCCGCGACATCCTGATCAGCACGCTGAAGCAGGCGGCGGGCATGACCGCGTCCCAGGTCTACCCGGGCGACGACCAGTGCTCGGCCGGTGACCAGTGGTGCGCCGACTCGATCGTCCAGCGCACCCTGGGCGGCATCAAGCACGGCAGGATCAGCTGGCAGAACCGGCCGACGTTCCAGCAGGCGGTGGAGTACACCTCACACCGGTAGGCCGGGAGGCGACGTGCGGCGGCGGGTCAGCTCACCCGGCCCGCCGCCAGTACCACCCGGGCCAGCTCCGGATGCACGATGTCGCTGTGCGCGCCCGACGGCGGACCGCCTTGGCAGACCACTGCGCAGGCGTCGACGTTGACGCAGCCGGACGTCGGCAGTCCGCCGCCGAGCGCGTCGGCGAGCGTCATGCTTCGCGTACCGTCCACCGCCTGGATCCCGTCGTGCCCCATCGCCCCCCACCGGGGGCCGAGGAGCCGGCCGATGTCGAAGTCCGCCGCGAAGTCCCCGGTCAGCGACCGGTCGTCGTCCGCCATCCGGGACGCCAGCGGGTAGAGCGTGCCGAGCGCCGAGTCGAAGTGGGAGTAGCAGCACACCAGGGGGCCGTCGACCCGGTTCTGCCGCCCGTCCAGCACACCGCTGGTATGCGGGTCCTCCGGCAGCCGGGCCGCGAACGCGTAGTGCGAGAAGGCGCCCTGCAGCAACGTCACCGACTTCACCGTGCGCACCCCCTCCGGCAGCCCGCGCAGCGCGAACGACACCAGCCGCCCGCCGAAACTGTGCCCGACCAGGTGCACCCGCACCCCCGGCGCCGCCTGCGCCAGCTGCCCGATCACCTGCCCGAGCCCCCGCTCGCCGACCGTCCCCGCGCGCCGCTTCATCGCGTAGTACGTGGCCTGTCTGAGCAACTCGCGCGCTCCGTCCCACACCCCCTTCGGAGTGAACGAGAACCCCTCCGGCGACTCCCCGCCGGCCGACTGGACCTGCTCCAGCGCCCGCGCGAAGCTCCGGCACACCTCGGTCGTGTCCCCGGTCAGCATTCCGGGCTCGTCCTCGGGCGCCCCCTGGGTCAGGGTGTCCGCGGCGAACGCGACCTGCGGCTCCTGTGGCCGCACCTCCACCAGCAGCCGTACCAGCCGCCCGAACTCCTCCAGCGAGGCACCGTCGTCCGGGTGCCGCTCCAGCAGCCGTGAGAGCTGCTCCACCACGGTCGCACGGCCGGGGAACACCTCGAGCAGCGCTTGGCGGCTGTCCTTGTCCAGCAGCGGAGCCGTCGGCGCCTCGGCCGCGACCGACGGCGGGAAATGGGGGATCGGCTCGTCCGCGAACATCATCGACGGCCAGATCACTCCCACGTACCCGAGGCGGGCCCTGGGCGCGATCAAGGGCATCGGCGCGAAGAAGCTGCTGTAGAGCCGGGTGGCGCCGGAGCGCTGGTTGTTCCAGCCGTGCGCGAAGACCAGCAGGTCGCGCACTCCACGCCGTGTCACCTCGGCCGTCAGTCGGTCCCGCTCCGGCCCGTCGACGTCGCCGTCCGCGTCGAAGGTCAGCTCCCAGTAGGGACTCACGCTCACTGCCGGTATCGCCATGACGGGCCCCCTTGCCCCGAGGTCGAGTGCGCTGCGCGCGGTGCGCGTATCGTCCTGCGGGCGGACACGGTTGGCCATACGTCACGGCTCATCCGTACAGCAGGTACTCCCTGCGGATCCGCCGAAAGGCGGCCAGCTCGTCCTGCCACGCCGCCGTCACCTCGTCGGCCGTGGCGCCGGCGTCGATCATCGTGCGCACCCGCGCGGAGCCCGTGAGCTTGTCGATCCAGTCGTCGGAGCGCCAGGCGAAACCGCTCCACACCTTCTTCGCGGTCACGAGCAGCGCGATCCCGGTGCGGACGGGGTCGTAGGCGGCCCGGTCGTGCACATGGATCTGCACTCCACCGATCGTCTTCCCCTGGAACTTGGAGAAGGTGGGCGCGAAGTACGCCTCCCTGAAGTGCACGCCCGGCAGCCCCAGCCGCTCCGCTTCGGCTGCCCACCGGCCGTCGACGCCCTCCGCGCCGAGGAGTTCGAAGGGGCGGGTGGTGCCGCGTCCCTCGGACAGGTTCGTGCCCTCGAACAGGCACGTCCCCGAGTAGACCAGCGCGGTGTCGGGTGTCGGCATGTTGGGGCTCGGCGGCACCCAGGGCAGGCCGGAGGCGTCGTAGAAGTCGGACCGCCTCCAGCCGGTCATCAGGACGGTGTCGAGCGGAACGGGCGCGGCCAGGAACTCCCCGTTGAACAGCCGCGCCAGCTCCGCGACCGTCATCCCGTGCGCCTGTGCGATCGGCTGTCGGCCGACGAAGGTCGCGAACTCCCTGTGCAGGACCGGGCCGAGGGCGGCGCGTCCGGTCACCGGGTTCGGCCGGTCCAGGATCATGAACCGCTTGCCCGCGAGCGCGGCGGCCTCCATGCAGTCGTAAAGCGTCCAGATGTAGGTGTAGAAGCGGGCGCCCACGTCCTGGATGTCGAAGACGACGGTGTCCACACCGGACGCGGTGAAGATGTCGGCGAGCGGCCGGCCGCTCTTCAGGTACGTGTCGTATACGGGAAGCCCGGTCGCCGGGTCGTCGTGGCGGCCCTCCGATCCGCCGGCCTGGGCGGTGCCGCGGAAGCCGTGCTCGGGACCGAAGACCGCGACCAGGTTCACCCGGGGGTCGGCGTGCATCACGTCCACGATGTGACGCACGTCCCTCGTCACGCCCGTGGGATTGGTCACGATGCCGACCCGGTGGCCCGCCAGCGGCGCGTAACCGTCCGCAGCCAGCCGTTCGAAACCTGTGCGCAGCCGCCTGCCGCCGCCGGGCCCGGACGCTGCGGGGAACGGCACGGTCGCCGCCGTGGTGGCGGCGAGCAGCCCTCGTCTGGACAGCCTCATGCGATGACCTCCCTGCTCGATGGAACTGTCATGCCCGCGTAATGGCCGATGAAGCAGCCTCTTCCCTCGTTACATACCGACTGGTTAGTCTGGCCGCCGTACAGAGCCGACGGCAGCAGAGCCGGTGCGTGTCGCGTCGAAGGAGACCGATGGTGGAAGCCGTGCAGGATGCGGGAGTGGTCGTCACCGGGGCGGGAGGCGGCATCGGGGCCGCGCTGGCCCGCCGCTTCGCCGCCGAGGGGGCCCGGGTCGTCGTCAACGACCTGGACGCCGGGAGGGCGAAGGCCGTGGCCGACGAGATCGGCGGCATCGCCGTCCCGGGCGACGCCTCCGCGATCGTCTCCGAGGCGCGGGACGCCCTCGGCGGCACGATCGACGTCTACTGCGCCAACGCGGGCCTCGCCTCCGGCGGCACCGAGGCCGCCGACGAGGACGTCTGGGCGCGGGCCTGGGACGTGAACGTGATGGCGCACGTCCGCGCGGCCCGGGAACTCCTGCCCGCCTGGCTGGAGCGCGGCGCGGGCCGCTTCGTCTCCACGGTCTCCGCCGCCGGACTGCTCACCATGATCGGCGCCGCCCCCTACAGCGTCACCAAGCACGGCGCGTACGCCTTCGCCGAGTGGCTGTCCCTGACGTACCGCCATCGCGGCCTGAAGGTCCACGCGATCTGCCCCCAGGGCGTCCGCACCGACATGCTGACCGCCTCCGGCACCGCCGGGGAACTGGTGCTGGCACCGACCGCGATCGACCCCGAGGACGTCGCCGACGCCCTGTTCAAGGGGATCGAGGAGGACCGGTTCCTGATCCTGCCGCACCCCGAGGCCGCCGCGTACTACCAGGCGCGCGCCACCGACCCGGACCGCTGGCTGACGAGCATGAACCACATCCAGCAGAAGTGGGAGGCCGGCCGGTGACCGCCTCCCGCTACGCCGCCAAGCCCTGGCTCGCCCTTCTGAACGACGCGCAGCGCGCCCCGGTCAGCCCCGCCGACTCGCTCCCGCAGGCCCTGCGCGAGGTGCCCGCGGACCGCACCGCCCTGGCCTACTTCGACGGCCGGATCAGCTACGCGGAACTGGACGCACTGACCGACTCCGTCGCCGGGTTCCTCGCCTCGCGCGGTCTGGAGCGCGGCGACCGGGTCGCGATCCTGCTGCAGAACTCCCCGCACTTCGTGCTGGCCCTGCTCGGTGCCTGGAAGGCCGGCGCCACCGTCGTTCCCGTCAACCCGATGTACAAGTCGGGCGAGGTCACGCACGTCCTGAAGGACGCCGAAGTGACCGCCCTGGTGTGCTCCGACCGCGCCTGGGAGTCGTATCTGCGGGACACGGCCGCCGCGTCGCCCGTGCGGATCGTGCTGACCGCCTGCGAACGGGACCTCCAGACCCGGGACGACGCGCGTGTGCTCACCTTCGAGCGGCTGGAGCAGGCCGCCGACGCCGACGACCTGGTCACCGTCGCCCGGCAGGGCCACAAGGCGCCCGAGGGCCGCGACGTGGGCCCCTCCGACATCGCCCTGATCAGCTACACCTCGGGTACGAGCGGCACCCCCAAGGGCGCCACCAACACGCACGGCAACATCATGTACAACGCCGAGCGGCAGCGCACGGGCCTCGGCCTGCCCGAGGCGCCCGTCTACTTCGCGCTGGCACCGCTCTTCCACATCACCGGGATGGTGTGCGAGCTGGTGGCCTGTCTCACCAGCGGCGGCACGCTCGTCCTCGCCTACCGGTTCGAGCCGGGCGTCGTCCTCGACGCGTTCGCCGAGCACCGCCCGCACTACACCGTCGGCCCCTCCACCGCCTTCATGGCGCTCGCCGCCCACCCGTCCGTCACCCCGGACCACTTCTCCTCCTTCCGGGTCATCTCCTCCGGTGGCGCGCCGCTGCCGCCCGCCCTGGTGGAGAAGTTCCGGGCCGGCTTCGGGCCGTACATCCGCAACGGCTACGGCCTGACCGAGTGCACCGCACCCTGCGCCTCCGTCCCGCCCGGTCAGGAGGCCCCCGTGGACCCGGTCTCCGGGACTCTGGCGGTCGGCCTGCCCGGGCCGGACACGGTCGTCCGCATCGTCGACGAGCGGGGCGAGGAGGTGCCGTTCGGCGAACAGGGCGAGATCGTCGTCCGCGGCCCCCAGGTCGTGCCCGGCTACTGGCGGCGCCCCGAGGCCACCGCCGAGACCTTCCCCGACGGCGAGCTGCGGACCGGCGACATCGGGTTCATGGACGAGCGCGGCTGGCTGTACGTCGTGGACCGCAAGAAGGACATGATCAACGCGTCCGGCTTCAAGGTGTGGCCGCGCGAGGTCGAGGACGTCCTCTACACCCACCCGGCGGTGCGCGAGGCGGCCGTCGTGGGGGTGCCGGACGGGTACCGGGGCGAGACCGTCAAGGCGTACATCAGCCTGCGCCCGGGCGCGGAGACGGACCCCGACGCGCTCGCGGCGTACTGCAAGGAGAGACTGGCCGCCTACAAGTACCCGCGCCAGGTGGAGATCCTGCCCGAGCTGCCGAAGACGGCGAGTGGCAAGATCCTGCGTCGGGAACTGCGTTCCCGGACCCAGACGAGCCAGTAGAGATCGCCGGTACATCACGGAAAGGCAGGTGGCGGCAGTGCCCAGAACGACGGACGGGGACGGGACGCCGGTCCCGCAGCGGCTCCTGGCCGCCGCCACACGGCTCTTCGCCGAGCAGGGCTACGACCGCACGTCCGTGCAGGAGATCGTCGAGGCGGCCGGCGTCACCAAGGGCGCGCTCTACCACTACTTCGGCTCCAAGGACGATCTGCTGCACGAGGTGTACGCGCGCGTGCTGCGTGTCCAGCAGGAGCGGCTCGACGCCTTCGCGGACGCCGACGAGCCGGTGGACAAGCGCCTGAGGGACGCTGCGGCCGACGTCGTCGTCACGACGATCGAGAACCTCGACGACGCGATGATCTTCTTCCGGTCCATGCACCACCTCAGCCCGGAGAAGAACAAGCAGGTACGCGCGGAGCGGCGCCGCTACCACGAGCGGTTCCGTGCGCTGATCGAAGAGGGCCAGAAGGAGGGCGTCTTCTCCACCGCCACCCCGGCCGACCTGGTCGTCGACTACCACTTCGGCTCGGTGCACCACCTGTCGACCTGGTACCGCCCCGACGGCCCGCTCAGCCCCCGGGAGGTCGCGGACCACCTGGCGGACCTGCTGCTGAGGGCGCTGCGGCCGTAGCCGTAGCCGATCGACGCACATGGGTGAGGGGCGGACGCCGCGGCGTCCGCCCCTCACCCATGCCTCACAGGTACTTCTTCAGCTCCCGCCGCGCCAGCGACCGCTGGTGGACCTCGTCCGGGCCGTCCGCCAGTCGCAGGGTGCGGGCCGCCGCCCAGAGTTCGGCCAGCGGGAAGTCCTGGCTCACCCCGCCCGCGCCGTGCAACTGGACCGCCTTGTCGATGATGTCGACGACCGTGCGCGGAGTGGCGATCTTGATGGCCTGGATCTCGGTGTGCGCGCCCTTGTTGCCCACCGTGTCCATCATCCACGCCGTCTTCAGCACCAGCAGCCGCAACTGCTCCACGGCCACGCGCGCGTCGGCGATCCAGTTGTGCACCACGCCCTGCTGGGCGAGTGCCTTGCCGAACGCCGTACGGGACACCGCCCGCCTGCACATGAGCTCGATCGCGCGCTCCGCCATGCCGATCAGCCGCATGCAGTGGTGGATACGGCCGGGGCCCAGCCGCGCCTGGGCGATGGCGAACCCGCCGCCCTCCTCGCCGATCAGATTCGCCACCGGCACGCGCGCGTGGTCGAAGACGACCTCGGCGTGGCCGCCGTGGTAATGGTCCTCGTAGCCGTACACCTGCATCGCGCGCTTGACCGTGACACCCGGCGTGTCGCGCGGGACCAGCACCATCGACTGCTGACGGCGGATGTCCGGCCCGTCCGGGTCCGTCTTGCCCATCACGATCAAGATCCGGCAGTCGGGGTTCATCGCCCCGGAGATGTACCACTTGCGGCCGGTGATGACGTATTCGTCGCCGTCCCGTTCGATGCGCGTGGTGATGTTGGTGGCGTCCGAGGAGGCCACCTCCGGCTCGGTCATCGCGAACGCCGAGCGGATCTCCCCGGCCAGCAGCGGCTCCAGCCACTGCTTCTTCTGCTGCTCGTCGCCGAACTGCGCGAGCACCTCCATGTTGCCGGTGTCGGGCGCCGCGCAGTTCGTCACGGTGGGCGCCAGCTGCGGGGAACGGCCGGTGATCTCGGCGAGCGGGGCGTACTGAAGGTTGGTGAGCCCGGCGCCGTACTCGGCGTCCGGCAGGAAGAGGTTCCACAGGCCCTGCCGGCGTGCCTCGGCCTTCAGCTCCTCGACGACCGGCGGGATGTCCCACGGCGAGGCGAGCCGCGCGTGCTGCTCGTGGGCGACCGCCTCCGCCGGGTAGACGTACTCGTCCATGAAGGCGAGCAGCTTGGCGCGCAGCTCCTCGGTGCGCGCGTCGAACGTGAAGTCCATGACGGATCAGCCCTCCTGCAGGGTGGTCAGGCCGTGCTCGATGAAGACGGGCACCAGCTCGCCGATGCGGTCGAAGCCCCGCCCGACCGTCTGGCCGAGCGTGTAGCGGTAGTGGATGCCCTCGAGGATCACGGCGAGCTTGAACCAGGCGAACGCCGTGTACCAGGAGACGGCGGAGACATCGCGCCCCGAGCGGGCCGCGTACCGCTCGATCAGCTCGGCCGGATCGGGGTGGCCCGGGGCCTCGGCGGTCGTGGAGACGGGGGAGTCGGGCGTGCCGAGCGGCACGCTGTACATCACCAGCAGACCCAGGTCGGTCAGCGGGTCGCCGAGCGTGGACATCTCCCAGTCCAGGATGGCGGTGATCCTGTCGTCGTCACCGAGGAGAACGTTGTCCAGGCGGTAGTCGCCGTGGATCACGGCCGGCGCGGGGGAGTCGGGCAGCGCGCGGCCGAGCGCCGCGTGCAGCTCGTCGATGCCGGGCAGCTCCCGGTTGCGGGAGGCGTCCAGCTGCTTGCCCCAGCGGCGCAGTTGGCGGTCCAGGAAGCCCTCCGGGCGGCCGAAGTCCGCGAGCCCCACCGCCTCGGGGTCCACCGCGTGCAGCTCGACCAGCGTGTCCACCAGGCCGAGGATCGCGTTCCGGGTGCGCTCCGGGCCGAGCGGCGCCAGCTGTTCGGCGGTGCGGTAGGGGGTGCCCTCGACGAAGTCCATCACGTAGAAGGGGGCGCCGAGGACCGACTCGTCCTCGCACAGCAGCACCGGGCGCGGCACCGGCACCGGCGTCGGGTGCAGCGCGCTGATCACCCGGTGCTCGCGCCTCATGTCGTGCGCGGTGGCCAGGACGTGGCCGAGCGGGGGACGGCGTACGACCCACCGCGCCGTGCCGTCCGAGACGGCGTAGGTGAGGTTGGACCGCCCGCCCTCGATCAGCCGCCCGGTCAGGGGGCCGTTCACCAGGCCGGGCCGCTCGGCGTCGAGCAGGCCGCGCAGCCGGCCGAGATCGAGACCCGGCGGGTGGTCTGGGCTCATCGTTGCTCCTCACGTGCGACGTACGCGGAAAACAGGACCTGCCTCATGATGCCGACCGGTCGGTATGTCGTCCAGTGTGCGGGGCGAACGTGAT
Source organism: Streptomyces sp. NPDC001796 (assembly GCF_042892355.1). NCBI lineage: Bacteria > Bacillati > Actinomycetota > Actinomycetes > Kitasatosporales > Streptomycetaceae > Streptomyces > Streptomyces sp. NPDC001796. The sequence goes on from NZ_JBIAUC010000012.1 coordinate 124,488, forward strand.
CGGCGCCACGGTGCCATCGTGGCGCCGGCGGTGGCGGGTGTCACGAAGGCGGGGCGCCGCCGCGGCCGGCCGCGGCCCTCACGCGTGGCTGGCCATCATCTCCCCGCCGTTCATGACCGCCATGTCCCGGAAGGCCGGCAGCGGATCGAGAGGCGCCCCCTCGGCCAGGCCGTCCAGCTCGGCGTAGGCGCGGTGCAGGTTGGCCACCAGTCGCTCGCTCTCCCGCCACTCGGCGAACTCCCCGAGATCCGTGGACCGCGCCGCCTCGAGCGGCGTACGGCCCGCCGCGTGGTGCTTCTGCGCGACCTCGGCGACGAACCGCAGATAGCGCTCCGTACGGTCGAACGCCGACGGGTCGGTCACCGGCCCGTGCCCGGGCACCACCGTCTCGGCGCCGAGCGCACGCAGCCGTTCCAGCGCGCGCAGGGAGCCGCTGAGCGAGCCCATCAGGAAGAACGGCGTCCCGCCCTCGAAGACCAGGTCGCCGGTGAACAGCACGCGCCGGTGCGGCAGCCAGACCACCGAGTCGCCGACGGTGTGCCCGACGCCGGGGTGGATCACCTCGGCGTCCACCGCGCCCGCGTGCACCGTCGTGTGGTCCCGGTACGTCAGGTCGGCACCCTGTATCCGGACGTCCCCGTAGTCGATCGTGGGCCAGATCAACGGCAGGTTGTGCCCGGCGGCGAGTGCTTCCCGGCGGCAGTCGGCGTGCGAGACGATCATCGCGGCCGGCGCGAAGAAGGCGTTGCCGTAGGTGTGGTCGCCGTGATGATGGGTGTTGACCACGACCCGCGGCGCGGGGGCGCCCGTCGCCGCGATCGCCGCGCCAAGGGCACGGGTGCGGCGCTCGGTCGCGGTGGTGTCCACCAGCAGGGTGGCCGTCCCGTCGCTCACGAACCCGGCGTTGTTCAGGCACCAGCCGCCGTCCGGCTGGACGTAGGCGTGTACGTCGTCGGCGAGTGCGACCGTGTACGGCTCAGCCGCGGCCATGGAACCCCCTGTTGTGTTGCCAACCGGTACGGGACAGCCTGCCAGTCGACAACGAGACTCCCTTGTCGGGGGTACCTCTCACCGGCCTCGGTCAGTGCCATCAGAACACCAGGGCCGCCGCGCACACCGCGAGCGCGGCCGTGCACAGGGTCGCGGCCGCGGCGTGGCGGGGCGTGAGCCGCGGGGGGTGGCCGGGCTCGGCGGTCGCCAGGGCGTGGATGCGGCGTCCGGCCAGGGAAAGGAAACCGAGCCAGAGCAGGCAGCACAGCGCGACGGCGACGAAGCCGCTCGTCGTCCTGCCGTGCAGTGCCGTCTTCGCGGCCAGGACGGCGGCCACGGTGCAGGACAGGGTGGTACGGCGCCATGCGAGCCGGGTGCGTTCCGGCTGGAGCCCCGGGTCGCGGTGACCGGCCGGGGCGCTCATCCGGCCCAGCCGACGACGACGATCACGACCATGGCGACGGCCACCACGGCGATGGCGAGGCTGAGCACCGCCGGGAAGCGGGAGGCGGGAAGGTCCTCGCCCCGCCGCATCGCCCGCTCGCAGCGCACCCAGTGGTTGATGGCCCGCAGCGAGCACAGCACCCCGGAGCCGAGCAGCGCGAGGGCGAGCCCCGCACGCCAGCCCCAGCGCAGGCCGGGCAGGAACTGGTCCACGGCGAAGCCGCCGCCGATCAGCGCCAGCGCGGTGCGCAACCAGGCCAGGAAGGTGCGCTCGTTGGCCAGGGAGAAGCGGTAGTCGGGCGTACGGCCTTCCTCACGGACCTCCTGGGGCGCGAACCACAGCCGGACGTTCCGTACGAATTCGATCACGGGCAGGACCCTACCGGGGGCGCCGTGCCGCGCTCAGTCTGTGGACCGGCGGTACTCCTTGAGCCGCCGGTACGCGGCGAGCCCGTCCGGGACCCACTCCCACTGCGGCAGCCGCCGTTCCACCTCCTCCTCGGGCAGGAAGGCGTGCCAGGCGACCTCCTCCGCCTGGGGGTTCACCGGCAGCTCGCAGATGACCTGGTAGACCGAGGACCACCAGCTCCGGCCGGTGCCGTCGTCGTACAGGAACTTGAACAGCGGCTCGGGCCGGGGGAGCCCGCTGACGCCGAGTTCCTCCTCCGCCTCGCGCAGTGCGGCGTCGTCGTAGGTCTCTCCCGCGCCGACGACGCCGCCGACGAACATGTCGTAGAGGGAGGGGAACACGAGTTTGGTCGGGGTGCGGCGGTGCACGAAGACCCGCCCGTCGCCATCGCGCGCCAGCACGAACACGCAGCGGTGCCGCAGCCCCTGCGCGTAGGCCTCGCCGCGCGGCGACTGCCCGACGACCCGGTCGTCCTCGTCCACGATGTCAAGAAGCTCGTCAGCGGCACTCATACGGCCATCCAACCAGGCGCTCCCGTCCGCCGGTCGCCGAGGTTTCGCCCTTCGGCCCGCCGCAAGGGGCCGACCGTCCCCGCCGGGGGCCGGCACCGAGCCCTCACCGGGGCTGCAGATCCTTCTCCTGTTCCACTTCCCCGAGCCCCCGAGGCATCGCCGGGTGCAACCCGAGCAGCACGATGCCCAGCACGATCGCCGCGAGGCCGGACGCCTCCCAGGCGAGCGCTCCCGTGTCGGTGCGCAGACGGTCACCGAGGAAGCCCACCCCGCATGCGATCCCGGCCAGCGGCTGGGCCGCGGTCAGGGCCGGCAGGGACATCCGCAGCGGCGCCGTCTCGAACGCGCTCTGCACCAGCACCAGTCCGGTGACCCCCAGCGCGAGCACCGCGTACGGCTGCCAGCCCGTGATGAACTCCGCCCACCCGCCGGTGGTCAGACGCTGCCCGCTGACCCGGGTGAGCGCGTCCTGCACGCCGTACAGCAGGCCGGCCGCCAGTGCCAGCAGCGACGGTCCGATGATCATCCGGGACTTCTTCGCATACGTCGTCAGCACCAGTGCCGCGCCGACCATCGCCCCGATGATCACCCAGTGCCGTACCGGATCGGTGACCGCGTCGCCCGCTCTGGGCCGGCCCGCCACGATGAACGCCGTGACACCGCCGGCCAGCAGCACCAGGCCGGTCCAGCCCTGACGGCCCAGCGGCTGCCTCGTCTGCCGGCGGGAGAGGGCGAGCGCGAACAGCAGGTTCGTGGCGACCAGCGGCTCGACCAGCGAGATCTCGCCCTGGGACAGCGCGACCGCGCTGAGGATCATGCCCGCCACCATCAGGCCGATGCCGCCGAGCCAGCGCGGCACCCTCATCAGGTCCAGCAGCAGCCGGGGGGAGAGGAAGTCGCTGAGCGGTGCCTGCTGGGCGGCGTTCTGCTGCAGGACGAACCCGGTGCCCAGACAGAAGGCCGCGCTCACGGCGAGAGCCAGAACCAGTACCGACACGCTGTGTACCTCAATGATTCAGCGGGGTCACGGGATGCGTATCACGCTGACTCTAGCGCTCGCGGCTGTGACCTGCCCGTGCTTGACAACTTCTCGGCACGCTCCCGCTCGTACGACACGCCGGGTGTACCGCACCCCCGCCCGGCACCGGGAGGACCTCAACAGCCCTGCCAGGGGCTCCTTTTCGCCCCAGGTGAGAGCCCGCTGCCGCACGACGGCGCACGCGTCCGCGCGGCGGACGACGTGAGTTTGCCGACAGCGGCGAGTACCCGGAAACATGCGGTTGACGCCGTCACTCTTCTGCCGAAGGATCTGACCCGTCAGTAACAAGGAGACGGACCGGTCGTCACCGTGAGTGGACGGGCGCATGGCCTACGACGCTGATGTCATCGTGATCGGGGCAGGCCTCGCCGGGCTCACCGCGACCGCCGAACTGGTGGACGCCGGCCGGAAGGTCATCCTGCTCGACCAGGAACCCGAACAGTCGATGGGCGGCCAGGCGTTCTGGTCCTTCGGCGGCCTCTTCCTCGTGGACTCGCCGGAACAGCGCCGCCTCAGGATCCGCGACAGTCATGCGCTCGCCCTCCAGGACTGGATGGGCACGGCCGCCTTCGACCGCCCCGAGGACCACTGGCCGCGCAAGTGGGCCGAGGCGTACGTCGACTTCGCGGCGGGCGAGAAGCGGGCCTGGCTGCACGGGCAGGGCGTGCGTTTCTTCCCGGTCGTCGGCTGGGCCGAACGCGGCGGCTACGACGCCACCGGGCACGGCAACTCCGTCCCCCGCTTCCACATCACCTGGGGAACCGGGCCCGGTGTGATCGCCCCCTTCGTGCGGCGGGTGCGGGCCGGTGTCGCGCGTGGCCTCGTCGAGCTGAGGTTCCGTCACCGCGTCACCGGCCTCGCGCGCAGCGCGGGCACCGTCGACACCGTCACCGGCGAGATCCTTCAGCCCTCGGACGCGCCGCGGGGCAAGGCCAGCAGCCGCACGGTCACCGGCGCCTTCGAGCTGCGGGCCCAGGCGGTGATCGTCACCTCGGGCGGTATCGGCGGCAACCACGACCTGGTCCGCGCCAACTGGCCGAAGCGTCTCGGCAACCCGCCCGAGCGCATGGTCTCCGGCGTGCCCGCCCACGTCGACGGCAGGATGCTCGGCATCGCCGAGGAGGCGGGCGCCCGTCTGATCAACCGTGACCGGATGTGGCACTACACCGAGGGCCTGCACAACTGGAACCCCATCTGGGACAACCACGGCATCCGCATCCTGCCCGGCCCGTCCTCCCTCTGGCTGGACGCCCGCGGCCGACGCCTGCCCGTCCCGCTCTTCCCCGGCTTCGACACCCTCGGCACGCTCGAGCACATCATGAGGACCGGGTACGACCACACCTGGTTCGTGCTCGACCAGAAGATCATCGGCAAGGAGTTCGCGCTCTCCGGCTCCGAGCAGAACCCCGACCTCACCGGCAAGTCCGTCCGGGACGTGATCGTGCGGGCCCGTGCGGACGTGCCGGGCCCGGTCAAGGCGTTCATGGACCACGGGGTGGACTTCGTCGTGGAGAAGGACCTCGGCGCGCTGGTGCGCGGCATGAACGCGCTCACCAAGGAACCGCTCATCGACGAGGCCGAACTGCGCCGCGAGATCGTCGCGCGCGACCGGGAGATCCTCAACCCCTTCACCAAGGACCTCCAGGTGACCGCGATACGCGGGGCCCGCCGCTTCCTCGGCGACCGGCTGATCCGTACGGCGGCCCCGCACCGCATCCTGGACCCCAAGGCGGGCCCGCTGATCGCGGTACGCCTCAACATCCTCACCCGCAAGACGCTCGGCGGCCTGGAGACCGACCTGTCCTCCCGGGTGCTGACCGAGGGCGGCGACCCGCTGCCGGGCGTGTACGCGGCCGGCGAGGCGGCGGGCTTCGGCGGCGGCGGCGTGCACGGCTACCGCTCCCTGGAGGGCACGTTCCTCGGCGGATGCCTGTTCTCGGGCCGCACCGCCGGACGGGCGGCGGCGAAGGCGGTCGGCTGAGCGCCCGCGGGGCGGAGGCGGCGGCGCCACGACGACCGCCACGCCCCACATCCATGCAGCAGCCGGTGTTCAACACCCGTGCCGCACAGCGCGGTTGACACGTGTATGCACGGCGGTAGGCCCTTGACGCACACCGCAGGCGGAGGGTTTGCTGTGCGTGACCGCACTCTGACGAGCCGCGTTCGGTAAGGAATCACCGCGGTGCCACCCCCACCCCCACCCCCACCGGCGTTCGGCCGTGCCCGCAAGCGCGCGGACCGGCTCTTCGACGCCGCGCTCGACGACACCGAACTCATCGCTGCCCGGGCCTCGCTCGCCCGCGGACGGTGGGCGACCGTGCGCGCCCTGCTCGCCGCGACCCGGGACGACTGGGACCGCCGCGGGCACCGCGTCACCGTCCTCGCCCAGGAGCCCACGGCGCTCGCCTGGGCGCGCGACTGGCAGCTCGCCGAACCGGAGTCGCCCTGCGCCGCGGTCCTCGTGGCCCACGCCGTCGTCCACCGCGCGCTCAACGGCAAGGAGAGCCCGGACGCGGCCCGCGAGGCCTGCCGGGCCGCCGCCGCGCTCGCCCCGGAGGACCCCACGCCGTGGCTCGGCCTGCTGATCCTGGAGCGGTCGCTCGGCACCGAGGAGGACGTGGTCCGCCTCTTCGACGAGGTGCGCGCCCGCTACCCGGACCACCATCACGCGCACCACCTGGTGGTCGCCCGGCTCGCCGAGCGTCGCGCCGACGCCGGCCAGGACCCTTTGCACGAGGTCTACGACTTCGCCAACTGGGCCGCCGAACAGGCACCCGCCGACTCGCCGCTCGCCATCCTCCCGGTCGTCGCGCACGCCGAGCGCTACCGCGTGCTGGCCGCCACGGGCAGTGAGCCGCCCGATCCCGTCGCCTCCGGGCACTGGGTGGGGCGGCGTGCCCGCCAGGTGATGAAGGCGGCGTTCGACTGGTGGCTGGAGTGGGAGCACGACGACCACCCGCGCCGCCATGTCGACCTCAACTTCCTGGCCCACGCCAAGTACTGCGAGGGCCGGGGTGCCGAGGCCGCCGCCCTGTTCCACCGCATCGGGTCGTACGCGACCCCGGCGCCGTGGTCGTACCCCGACCGCGACCCGTACACGGCGTTCCGTACGGCGCGCGACACGGCGTTGGGCACGGTGTGACGACACCGACGGCCCCGAAAGCCCCTGAAGTCCCGAAAAGTCCCGACAATCCAGTCCCGTCCAAGGCATCCGAAAGGACAACCGCGCGATGACGACCGGCAGTTCGAGCACGAGCAGACCGGCCGCCGCCGACGGCGGCGCCATCCCCACCTTCAAGGGGCAGGAACGCGCCCTGCGCGCCGACCGGCTCGGCACGACGGGCCTGCTGCTGTCCGTGCTGGCGGCGACCGCCCCCCTCATGGTCGTCGCAGGTGTCATGCCCACCACATTCGGAGTGATGGGCATCGTCGGCCAGCCGCTGCTGTTCGTCGTCCTGGGCGTCGTGCTCGCCCTGTTCTCCCTCGGATACGCGGAGATGAGCCGCCACGTCCACAACGCGGGCGCGTTCTACGCCTACATCTCCCGGGGGCTCGGCGGCACGGCGGGGGCGGCCGCGGCGGCGGTGGCCCTCGTCGCCTACAGCGCGCTGCAGTTCGGGATCTACGGCATCTTCGGCTTCGAGGTCTCCGGACTCTTCGCCACCTATCTGGACGTCCAGGTGGCCTGGTGGATCCCGGCACTGGCCGCCGTCCTCGTCGTCGGCACGCTCGGCTGGCTGAAGATCGACGTCAACGCGCGCGTGCTCGGAGTGCTGCTGCTGGTCGAGGTCGCGCTCGTCGTCATCTTCGACGTGGCGGCCGTCGCCGATCCCTCCAAGGAGGGGCTGTCCCTGCACGCCTTCAACCCGGACACCCTGACGGGGGCGGGCGTCGGCACCGCGCTGTGCTTCTGCCTCGCCGCCTTCACCGGCTTCGAACAGGCACCCGTCTACGCCGAGGAGACCAGCCGCCCGCATGTCCTGGTGCCCCGGGTGATGTTCCTCGCGATCGGTTTCGTCGCCGTCTTCTTCGCGGTTGGCTCATGGGCGCTGACGGTCGCCGCCGGGCCCTCCCAGATCGTCCCGGCCGCGCAGAAGCAGAGCGCCGGGCTGCTGTTCTGGCTGACCGAGTCCCTCCTCGGGCACACCTTCACGGACGTGCTGCACGTGCTCTTCGTGACCGGCATGTTCGCGGCGCTCCTCAGCTTCCACAACGTGGTCGCCCGATACGCGTTCGCCATGGGCCGCGAGGGACTGCTGCCGGCCGCCTTCGGGCGGACGACCGGCGCGAGCGGGGCCCCCGGCACGGGCTCGCTGCTGCAGAGCGCGGTGTCCGCGGTGATCGTGATCGCGTTCGCGGTGGCCGACGACAGGCCGAACGGCGACCCGACCGCGCCCGTGCTGCACCTGTTCACCTGGTTCGGCAGCGTAGGAGCGCTCGGCGTCACCGTGCTGATGGTGGCCGCCTCCGCCGCCGTGATCGTCTTCTTCGCCCGGCGTGGCTCCGCCCGCGCCCAGGCGTGGCGGCTGGCCTCCTCCGCGGTGGCAGGACTCGCCCTGCTGGTGATCGCCGCCTACACGGTCAAGGACTTCGACGTCCTGGTCGGCACGGGCCCGGACTCGGACCTCGGATGGCTGCTCCCCGCGATCATCGGCGTCGCTCTGCTGCTCGGCCTGGTGCAGGGTCTGCTGCTGCGCTCCCGCAGGCCCCAGGCGCACGCCCGCATCGGCCTGGGCAACGAGGCGTTCCAGCTGGAGAAGGCGGCGGAGTCGACGGCATGACCGGCGCCCGCCGCTGATCCACCTCGCTGGTCCGGCTTCCTGAGAAGCCGGTGAGAAGTGTGACGGAATCCTGACGGGCACCCGGTTCCCCTGGCATCGAGGGGGTGCCGGGTGCTCGAATCGTTGTGTGAACCCTGAACGACCGCAAGAGCCGGACGCACCGGAGGCCCCGGCGACCGGTACGCCGATCGGCCGCCGGGTGCTGCTGGGCACCCTGGGACTCGGCGCGCTCGGCGTGATCGCGGCGCCCACCCTCCAGCGCGGCCTGGAGTCCTTTCTCGGCGGTGTCGCCGGCAAGGACCCGACGGGCCTGACCGGACTGCTGCCCAACGGCGGCGGCTTCCGCTACTACTCGGTGACCGCGTCCGTCCCGCACCTCGGCGAGACGAGCTACCGGCTCACCGTGAACGGCCTGGTCGACCACCCGAAGACGTACACCCTTGCCGACCTGCGCGCCCTGCCCCAGACCCGGCTCGTGCACGACGTCCAGTGCGTCACGGGCTGGCGGGTGCCGAAGACGCCGTTCGAAGGCGTGCGGCTGTCCGCGCTGCTGGACGCCGCGGGCGTGCAGTCCTCCGCCGGCGCCGTCCGCTTCACCTGCTTCGACGGGGCGTACACCGAGAGCCTCACCCTGGACCAGGCGCGCCGCGACGACGTCCTGGTCGCCCTGAAGATGCAGGACAAGCCGGTGACCCACGACCACGGCGGCCCGGTCCGGCTCTATGTCGCCCCCATGTACTTCTACAAGTCCGCGAAATGGCTCTCCGGCATCACCGTCACCCGGGCCGTGCGCCCCGGGTACTGGGAGGAGCGCGGATACGACGTCGACGCCTGGGTCGGCCGGTCGAACGGACGCGACGATGCCCCCACGAGTTGACGCCCCGCAGCCCCCCGTCTCCGCCCCGGCCCGCGTTCGCCGCTTCACACGCGCCGAACGCTGGGTCCACCGCGTGACCGCCGTCCTGATGGGCGTGTGCGTGGTGACGGCGGCCTGTCTCTACATCCCCGCGTTCGCGGAACTGGTGGGGCGCCGCGAACTGGTGGTCAGGGTCCACGAGGTGGCGGGCGTGCTGCTGCCGGTCCCGGTCCTGCTCGGCCTCGCCTCCCGCGCCTTCCGCGCCGACCTCGGTCACCTCAACCGCTGGGGGCCGCACGACCGGGTCTGGCTGCGCGCGGCCCTGCGGCGCGACCGCCGCCGCGAGTCCCGGCCCGCGGGCAAGTTCAACGCGGGGCAGAAGACGTACGCGGCCTGGATCGCGGGCGCCACGCTCGTCATGCTCGGCACCGGACTGCTGATGTGGTTCACGCACCTGACGCCGCTGATGTGGCGCACCTCGGCGACGTTCGTCCATGACTGGCTCGCCCTGACGATCGGTGTGGTCCTGGCCGGCCACATCGGCATGGCCCTCGGCGACCCGGAGTGCCGCCGGGGCCTGCGCACGGGCCTGGTCGGCCGCGACTGGGCGGAGCGGGAACACCCGCTGTGGCGCCCGTAGGAAGAACGGCGAAGGAACGGGCGCGGATCAGGGCGGCGGTCGACGGCCTGACCGCCGCCCGCGACGCCCACGACTCACCGGCGGGCCGCCCCGGTCAGCCACCCCGGCCGAAGTCCAGCAGCACCTTGCACGACCGGCTCCGGTCCGCCGCCAGGGCGAACGCCGACTCCGCCTCCCGCACCGGGACCACCTCGCTGATCAGCGCGTCGAACGCCGGTTCCGAGGCGAGCAGGCCGAGCGCGTCGTCGAACTCCGTGTCGAAGCGGAACGCGCCGCGCAGGTCGATCTCCCGGCTCACCAGCAGGTTGCCCGGGAAAGGACTCCGACCCGGGGGCAGCATGCCCAGCTGGACCACGACACCGCCCCGGCGGACCAGCCGCAGACAGGTGTCGAGCCCGGCGGCGACCCCCGACGCCTCCACCGCCACGTCCACCTCGGCGGGCCACCCCGCGTCGTCCGGGTCGTCCGCCCGTACGAGGGTGTCGGCGCCTGCCGCCGCGGCGAACTCCAGCGCCCGAGGCAGCAGGTCCGTGACCGTGACCCGTGCCGCGCTCGCCGCCTTCGCGGCCGCCACCACCAGGCAGCCGATCGGGCCCGCACCGGTCACCAGGACGTGCCGGCCGGCCACATCACCGGCCCGGCGCACCGCGTGCAGCGCCACCGACAACGGCTCGGCGAGCGCCGCCCGGCGCAGCTCCAGACCGGCCGGGAGCGGCCTCAGCTGCTCGGCCGGAACGGCCGTCCGCGCCGCGAAGCCGCCCTGCACGTGCGGGAAACGGGCCGCGCTGCCCAGGTAGCGGGTGTCCCGGCACACGTTCCGCCGCCCGCCCGCGCACTCCGGACACACACCGCACACAGTGGCCGGGTGCACCGCGACGGCCGTACCGACGGCGGGACCTGACGCACCGTCACCGTAGTCGATCACCGTCCCGACCACCTCGTGACCGAGCACCATCGGCTCCCTGAGCCGGAAGTCCCCGACCCCGCCGTGCCGCCAGTAGTGCAGATCCGAGCCGCACACCCCGCCGTAGCGGACGGCGACCAGCGCCTGCCCGGGTCCCGGCTCCGGGACCGGCAGTTCGTCGACCCGCAGGTCTCCCCGGCCGTGGATGACGCAACCCGGCATCGTGGACATCTCGAGGGCCCCCTTCACAGCACGCTGGTCATTCCGCCGTCGACGTACAGCACCTGTCCGCTGACGAAGTCCGCCGCGGGGGAGGCGAGGAACAGCACCCCGCCCACCAGGTCCTCCGTACGCCCCCAGCGCCCGGCCGGAGTGCGCCCGCGCACCCAGGCGCTGAACTCCTCGTCCGCCACGAGCGGCCGGGTCAGCTCCGTCTCGATGTAGCCGGGACCGAGCCCGTTGACCTGCACACCGTGCGGACCCCAGTCCGCGCACATGCCCTTGGTGAGCATCTTCAGCGCGCCCTTGGTCGCCGCGTACGGCGCGATCCCCGGGCGGACCACCTCGCTCTGCAGCGAGCAGATGTTGATGATCTTGCCGTGGCCGCGCTCGGTCATGTGCCGGGCCGCCTCACGGCCGACCAGGAACGCGCTGGTCAGGTTGGTGTCCAGGATCCGGTGCCAGTCGGCGTCGGTGAACTCGAGCAGAGGCGCGCGCAGCTGCATGCCGGCGTTGTTGACCAGGATGTCGAGCGGGCCCACCCGCTCCTCGACGTCCGCGATCCCGGCGGCGACCGAGGCGCCGTCGGTCACGTCGAACACGGCCGTGTGCACGTCGCCCGGCAGTTCCGCCGCCGCCTTCGTGAGCCGGTCGGTGTCGCGCCCGTTGAGGACCACCGTGCAGCCGGCCTGCGCCAGCCCGCGGGCGAGCGCGAGGCCGATGCCCCGGCTGGAGCCGGTCACCAGCGCCGTACGGCCGCCGATGTCGAAGAGGGGGTGAGCCGTCATCGCCGTACCACTCCTAGATGATGAGGGAGAGCAGGAGGACCAGTCCGCCGGCGACCACGGAGATGATGCACTCCATGACCGACCAGGTCTTCAGGTTCTGGCCGACACTGAGCCCGAAGTACTCCTTCACCAGCCAGAAACCGGCGTCGTTGACATGGCTGAGGAAGAGCGAGCCGGCGCCGATGGCCAGCACCAGCAGGGCCGCGTGCGTGGTCGACATGTCGGCTGCGAGCGGCGCGACCAGACCGGCGGCCGAGACGGTCGCCACGGTCGCCGAACCGGTCGCGAGCCGGATCGCCACCGCGATCAGCCAGGCCAGCAGCAGCGCGGGGATCGACCAGTCCTTCGATATGTCGAGGACCATCTGGCCCACGCCGCAGTCGATCAGCGTCTGCTTGAAGCCGCCGCCCGCGCCCACGATCAGCAGGATGCCTGCGATGGGTGCGAGGCCCTTCTCGACGAGCCGGGAGATCCGCTCCTTGCTGAAGCCGGCCGGGCGGCCCAGCGTGAAGATGCCCACGATCACGGCCGCGAGCAGTGCGATCAGCGGCGAGCCGATCACGTCGAAGACCCGCTGCACCATCTTGGCCGGGTCGTCGACGACGATGTCCACCAGCGCCTTCGCCAGCATCAGCACGACCGGCAGCAGCACGGTGGCCAGCGTGGGGCCGAACCCGGGGCGCCTCTCCAGCTCTTCGGAGGCGCGCGGGGGGATCATGCGGTCGGGGACCGGGGCGTCCACCCAGCGGGCCGCGACCCTCGAGAACAGCGGGCCCGCGATGATCACCGTCGGCACGGCGACCAGCACGCCGAGTGCCAGCGTCACACCGAGGTTCGCCTTGACCGCGTCGATCGCGACCAGCGGACCGGGGTGCGGCGGGACCAGACCGTGCATCACGGACAGGCCCGCGAGCGCCGGGATGCCGATCCGCATCAGCGAGTAGTTGCCGCGCTTGGCGACCATCAGTACGACCGGGATCAGCAGCACGATGCCGACCTCGAAGAACAGCGGCAGCCCGATCACCGAGGCGATCAGCACCATCGCCCACGGCATCGCACGGCCCTTGGCCTTGGCGAGGATCGTGTCGACGATCTGGTCCGCGCCGCCGGAGTCGGCGAGCAGCTTGCCGAGGATCGCGCCGAGCGCGATCAGGACGCCCACACCGGCCACGGTCGAGCCGAGCCCGGTGGTGAAACTGGTGATCGCCTTGTCGAGCGGCGCCCCGGCGAACGCGCCCAGCGCGAGCGAGCCGATGGTCAGGGCCAGGAAGGCGTGGAGCTTGAACTTGGTGATGAGCAGCACGATGACGGCGATGCCCGCCACCGCCGCGATGCCCAGTTGAGCGTGGCCCGCCGACGTGATCGGCTCGACGGGGTCCGCTGCCAGCATCTCGACGCTGAGTCTGGTCACGGGTGTTCCCTAGGAGTGAGGAGAGGAACTCTCGGTTTCGGGTGAGGACGACCCCCGGCGGCCCCTGGGGAGAGGGCCGTCGCCGAGGGTGGGGGGAGTTACTGCGAGGACCGCGCGGAGGACCGCTCGAGGTCGCGCAGAGCGCTCACGGCGCGGGCGGTGATCTCCTCGGGGCTGCCCGAGACGTCCACCGCGACCCCTGGCTCGTCAGGCTCCAACGGCTGGAGCGTGGCGAACTGGGAGTCCAGCAGCGCCGTGGGCATGAAATGCCCCTGGCGGTGCGCCATCCGTTCCTCGATCAGCCCCCGGTCGCCCGTCAGATGCACGAAGACGATGCCGGGAGCCGCGGCCCGCAGCCGATCGCGGTACGCCCGCTTCAGCGCCGAGCTGCTGACCACCCCGCCCAGCCCCGCCCGCTCGTGCGCCCAGCCGCCGATGGCGTCCAGCCACGGCCACCGGTCCGCGTCGTCGAGCGGGATCCCGGCCGACATCTTGGCGATGTTGGCCGGGGGGTGGAAGTCGTCGCCCTCGGCGTACGGAACGCCGAGCCGGGCCGCAAGCAGGGGACCGATGGTGGTCTTGCCGGTGCCTGCGACGCCCATGACCACGACGACGTGGGGGGTGCTCATCGCTGCCTCGCTGTCTTCGTCGACATCTGGTGTCGACGTCACTGAAACCGATTAGGTACGACGAATTCAAGACCCTGTGACATATAAGTCTGACTTTTTCTTCTCGTGACCTTCCTCGTACGCTGAGTCCATGAGCACACCGGGCCGGGGGCTGCACGGCCATGTACTGGACACCCTCGGCCCCGCGATCACCGCGGGCGAGTACCCGCCGGGCAGCGTCCTGCGCACCGACGAACTCGCCCAGCACTTCGAGGTGTCCCGGTCCGTGATGCGCGAGGCGGTGCGCGTCCTGGAGTCCATGCACCTGGTGGAGTCGCGCCGCCGGGTGGGCGTGACGGTCCTGCCCTCCTCCCAGTGGAACGTCTACGACCCCCAGGTCATCCGGTGGCGGCTGGCCGGCGCCGACCGCCCCCGCCAGCTGCGCTCGCTGACCGTGCTGCGCTCGGCGATCGAACCGGTCGCGGCCGGCCTCGCCGCGCGTCACGCCACCGCCGAGCAGTGCGCCGAACTCACCGAATGCGCCCTCGGGATGGTGGCCAACTCACGTGGGCACAGACTGGAGGGCTACCTGGTCCACGACATGGCCTTCCACCGGGTGATCCTCGAGGCGTCCGGCAACGAGATGTTCGCGCGCCTCGGCGACGTGGTCGCCGAGGTCCTCTCGGGCCGCACCCACCACGACGTGATGTTCGAGGACCCCGACCCGGCCGCGGTCACCCTGCACGTCCAGGTCGCGGAGGCGGTACGGGAGGGCGACGCGGCCCGCGCCGAGCAGCTCACCCGCGAGATCACCGTGGGCGCGCTGCACGAACTGGACATCCTCGCGCCGTGACGGCGCCGGGAGCCGTCACGAGCCGTCAGTCCCGGTCGAGGAACTCCCCGTCGACGTACACCCACGCTCCGTCGACCCGCTCGAACCGGCTGCGCTCGTGCAGCGAGCCACCCCGGTAGGAGGCGCGGAAGGTCACGGTCCCCGTGGAGTGGAACGCCGAACCCTCCGTCGTCCCCAGGATCTCCAGCCCCGTCCACCGCATTCGCGGGTCGAGGTCGAGCCGCGCCGGGCGGGTGCGCGGATGCCACGTGCGCAGCAGATACCCCGCGTCCCGCCGAACGAAGGCGCTGTACCGGGACCGCATGAGCGCCTCGGCGGTCGGCGCGGCGGCGGCCCCCGTGTGGAAGCGGCCGCAGCAGTTCTCGTAGGCCTCGGGCAGCCCGCACGGGCAGGAACGCGTGGTCATGACCGCCATTCTGCCGGGCCCGGCAACGCGCCCCGCGGGGGACTGTGCGGCACGCGCCCATCGGAGTCACAGTGGAAGGGGGCCGCACCCCTTTCAGTCCTCTTGCCTCGCACCCGCGTGAGGAGGGACGGACGATGACCCGAGCCGCCGACAGCCGCCCTGTGTCCGCCAAGGAGTGGACGCTGCACCTGTACCTGTCCGAACACGACCCGGCGACCACGGCCCGGGCCGTCCTGGACACCGGCGAGAACGTGCTCGAAAGCCACGCGGAGGCCCACCGCAGCCCGTACGACACGGCGGTGCCAGAGATCGGCGACGAACTCGCCGCCGGACGGGCCCTGATCGCCCTGGGCCACCGGCTGGTCGCCGCCGCCGTCGGTGACATCACGGCGGCAGGGGGGCCCGAGGAGCCCCCGCCCACACCGCTCTGGTCCCCCCGGGAGTGAGGAGGCTGCATCGTGGTCTTCACCGATCGTCTCGAAGCCGGACGGCAGTTGGGCGCCCGCCTCAGGCACCTCAGGGGCCGGGACCTCGTGGTGCTGGGGCTGCCCAGAGGAGGCGTGCCCGTCGCCGCCGAGGTCGCCGATGCGCTCGGGGCGCCGCTGGACGTGTGCCTGGTCCGCAAACTGGGCGTGCCCTTCCAGCCGGAGCTGGGGATGGGGGCGATCGGCGAGGACGGCGTACGCGTGATCAACGACGCGGTGGTACGGGACGCCCGCGTCACCCCGGAGGAACTGGCGCAGGTCGAGGAGCGCGAGCGCGAGGTGCTGGAACTCAGGGCCCGGCGCTACCGGGGCGGGCACTCACCGGTCCCCGTCCAGGGGCGGACCGTGGTGGTCGTCGACGACGGGGTGGCCACCGGCTCCACCGCGCGCGCCGCCTGCCGGATCGCCCGCGCCCGGGGGGCGGCAAGGATCGTGCTGGCGGTGCCCGTCGCGCCATACGACTGGACCGATCGGCTCGCCGACGAGGCGGACGAACTGGTCTGCCTGGACACCCCGCAGATCTTCTTCGCGGTCGGCCAGTTCTACGCCGACTTCGCCCAGGTCGACGACGCCGAAGTGGCCGCCTGCCTGCAACGGACCGCGGGGCGCACGGGCACCGTGGACCGCGAGGTGGAGGTCGCCGCCGGTGACGTACGCCTCGGCGGACGGCTGACCGTGCCCGATGACCCGACCGGGATCGTCGTCTTCGCCCACGGCAGCGGCAGCAGCCGGCACAGCCCGCGCAACCGCTTCGTGGCCGAGGGCCTGAACCGGGCCGGGCTCGGCACGCTGCTGTTCGACCTGCTCACCGAGGAGGAGGAGCGCGACCGGGCCAACGTCTTCGACACCGAGCTGCTGGCCCGGCGGCTCTCCGACACCACCGGCTGGCTGCGCACCCGGCCGGAGACGGGGGAACTCGCCGTCGGCTACTTCGGCGCCAGCACCGGCGCCGCCGCCGCGCTGTGGGCGGCCGCCGAACCGGGGACGCACATCGCCGCCGTCGTCTCCCGCGGCGGCAGGCCCGACCTCGCCGGACCGCGCCTGCCCGAGGTGACGGCACCCACGCTCCTCGTCGTCGGCGGCGCCGACCCGCTCGTCCTCGACCTCAACCGGCAGGCCCAGGCCCGGATGCGCTGCGAGAACCACCTCGCGGTCGTCCCCGGCGCCACCCACCTGTTCGAGGAACCGGGCGCCCTTGAGGCGGTCACCGACCTGGCCCGCGACTGGTTCACCGACCACATGGCCCCCGCGCACGTATGACCGGGACCACGCGGGACCGCGACCCTTCGCGCCGCGCCCGATACCGCCTTAGCGTGGGAGAGTGCACACGGGCGCGGTGAACCTGTTCCTGTGCGGGGACGTCATGCTCGGCCGGGGCGTCGACCAGATCCTCCCGCACCCCGGCGATCCGGCGCTGCGCGAGACCTACATCCACGACGCCCGGGCCTACGTCGGGCTGGCCGAGGCCGCCAACGGGCCCATTCCCCAGCCGGTCGACTACTCCTGGCCCTGGGGCGAGGCGCTGGCGGTCCTGCAGGACGCCGCACCCGACGTGCGGGTGGTCAATCTCGAGACCGCCGTCACCGGCGACGGGGAGTTCGCGCCCGGCAAGGGCGTCCACTACCGGATGAGCCCCGCCAACCTGCCCTGCCTGGCCGCCCTCCGCCCGGACGTCTGCGCCCTCGCCAACAACCACGTCCTCGACTTCGGCCGGCGCGGCCTCGAGGAGACCCTCGACTCCCTGGCGGCAGCGGGGCTGCGCACGGCCGGGGCGGGCCGGGACGCGACCGCGGCCGGGCGGCCCGCGATCGTCCCCCTCGACGGTGGCGGACGTGTGCTGGTGTTCTCCTTCGGCATGCCCTCCAGCGGGATCCCGGAGGACTGGGCCGCCACCGAGGACCGGTCCGGCGTCGACTTCGTCACGGGCCCGACCGTCGCCGTGGCCGCCGGGTTCGCCGCCCGGCTGCGGCAGCTCAAGCACCCCGGAGACATCGTCGTCGCCTCGGTCCACTGGGGCCCCAACTGGGGCTACGACGTCTCCCGCGCCGAGATCCGCTTCGCCCACGCGCTCGTCGACGCGGGCGTGGACATCGTCCACGGGCACTCCTCGCACCACCCGCGCCCGCTGGAGACCTACCGGGGCAGGCTCGTCCTGTACGGCTGCGGGGACCTCGTCGACGACTACGAGGGCATCGGCGGCTACGAGCGCTACCGAGACGACCTGCGCCTGCTGTACCTGGTGACGGTCGACCCGGACACCGGCCGGACGACCGGCGCCCGCATCGTCACCCTCCAGACATGCAGAATGCGACTGGAGCACGCCTCGGACGAGGACACCTCCTGGCTGCGCACCGCCCTGGACGGAGTCAGCCGGGAGTTCGGCACCCGCATCGACCGCGAACCAGACGGCACGCTCACGCTCCGCGCCCTGCGCTGACCTACAGCTCTTCCTCCCCGTTCTCCGGCACGACGTGCACCGCGGCCTCCTCGGCGGTGCGTGCGCCGCTGTCGAAGCCGACGTCGTTCGCGACGGCCTCCGCGTCGGCGTCCTCGTGCGCGCCCTCGTCCGGCGCGACCAGCCGCCCGGCGTCCGGGCCGCCGACCTCGTCGTCCCTCGGCTCAGCCGCACCGCCGGGCAGGTCCCCGATCCCGTCGCCCACCACGGCCGTGTCCTCGGGCACCTCCCGGGCCAGCCGCTCGTCCAGCGACTCCCCGTCGCGCTGCTCTGCCGCGGTGGTGCCCACGTCGTTCACCGCGAGAGGCTTCTCCGGCGGAGAGTAGCCCTCCTCCATGGGCTCCACGACCCGGTTCTCCAGGCTGTCCGGGGACTCCAGCGGGCTCATGTCCTCCACGACGTCCTCGTCCTGCTGGGGCTGGTAGACCTCGTCACCCATGCTGTTCTCAGTCATCGGGGCACCCCCTCACATATCGCGTCCCACGAGTTGCGGCGACCACTGTCGGGTCTCCGGTCCGCCCTACGGCAAACGCGCGCCATCTCACCCCGACCGGTCCTTGGCCAGGAACCGGCGCAGCCGCCGCAGCGGCCAGGTGTTGATCACGTCGTCCGCCGTGAGCCAGCCGCGCTGCGCGGTACCGACGCCGTAGCGCAGGTGGGCGAGGTGCAGCACGGAGTGCGCGTCGGTGTTCACGGCGAACTTCACGCCGTGCTGCCGGGCTCGCAGGATGTCCTCGTCGCACAGGTCGAGCCGGTCCGGCTGGGCGTTGATCTCCAGCGCGGTGCCGGTGCGGGCGCAGGCCGCGAAGACCTCGTCCCAGTCGGCGTCCACCCCCGGCCGCTTGCCGATCAGGCGCGTGGTCGGATGGCCGATGATGTTGACGTGCGGATTCTCACAGGCCCGCACCAGCCGCCGCGTCATCGCCCTGCGGTCCAGGTCGAAGTGGGAGTGCAGCGAGGCCACGCACAGGTCGAAGCCGGCCAGGAACGCGTCGGGCCAGTCCACCTCCCCCTCGGCGCTGATGTTGAGCTCGGTGCCGTGCAGCAGCCGCATTCCGTGGTGCGCGCCGTCCAGGGCCCGCAGCTCCTCCCGCTGGGCGAGGATCTTCTCGTCCGTCATGCGCTGCATGTACAGGTTCGGCGCGTGGTCGGTGACCGCGTAGTACGCGTAGCCGCGCTCGGCCGCCGCCTCCACCATCGCCTCCAGGGAGGCCAGCCCGTCGGTGAGGTTCGTGTGCGTGTGCAGATCACCGCGCACGTCCCGCTCCGTCACCACCTCGGGCAGTTCCCCGCGCACGGCCGCCTGGATCTCCCCCCGGTCCTCCCGCAGCGTCGGCGGAATCCACGGCAGGCCCAGCCGGGCGTACACCTCCTCCTCGCTGCGGGAGGCGACCGACTCCCCGCTGCCCGTGTCGAACAGGCCGTACTCGGACAGCTTCAGACCCTGGCGCACGGCGATGGTGCGGGTCCGGATGTTGTGCGCCTTGGAGCCGGTGAAGTACTGCAGTCCGGCGCCCCACGAGTCGGGCGGCAGCACCCGCAGGTCCACCTGCACGCCCTTGGAGGTGCGGATCGACGTCTTCTTCTCACCGTGCGCGATCACCTCGGCGGTCGAGGGCAGCGCCTCCAGGGCCTCCATGAAGGGGGCCGACCGCTTCGCGGCGACCAGGATGTCGATGTCGCCGATCGTCTCCCTCATCCGCCGCAGCGATCCCGCGTAGGTGCAGCGCTTGCAGCCGGTGACCTGGGACAGCTCGGCGACGATCTCCTCGGCGGTGTCCAGCGCCAGATGGATCGGGATACGGCCGCCCGCCTGCTGCATCAGCCGGATCCCGTGCAGGATGTTCTCCTGCGTCTTCTCGCCGAACCCCTTCAGATCGGCCAGCGCGTCCGCCTCGATGGCGGCCGCCAGCTCGCTCACCGATGAGATGTGCAGGTCCTCGTACAGCCGCATCGCCTTCTTCGGACCCAGCGTGGGGATCGTGATCAGCTCCCGCACCCCGGCGGGGATCTTCGCCCGGCGCTCCTCGACCACAGCGACGGTGCCGGTGCGCAGATACTCGATGACCTTCTCGGCGATCGACCGACCCACGTTCGGGATGTCCCGCAGCCCGTCGGCGTCCAGATGGGAGATGTCGGCCGGGTGGCCGCCGATGGCACGCGCGGCCTTCTCGTAGGCGCGCACCTTGAAGGCGTCGCCTCCCGTGATCGCGACGAGGTCCGCGTACTCCTGCAGGAGCGCCTCGACCTCTTCGTTGGCCCGGGCCACACCTCGAGTCTAGGAACCGCCCGGGAGGTGGGCCACACGCGAAAGGGTGCCGACCGGAACCGGTCGGCACCCTTGGTGGTGAAGTGTCCGAGGGGGGACTTGAACCCCCACGCCCGATAAAGGGCACTAGCACCTCAAGCTAGCGCGTCTGCCATTCCGCCACCCGGACAAGGTGTCTGTCGTGCGGGCTTCCCCCGCGGCGACGAGGGAAACATTACCAGGCTTTCGGCGGCGTTCGATCACACCCGTTCCCGCGTGAACGGCCTGTGACGGGCCGTACACCGCCTTGGGCCGCGACGGGGGTCGGGGGGAGGATGAGGAGGACCACCAGCAGGGAACCGGGAGGAAGCAGCGTGACCGACACCGGCACGGCCAGGAGCGTCACCGGCGAGGACGAGGTCGTCGACCTCTGCCGTGAGCTGATCCAGATCGACACCAGCAACTACGGCGACCACTCGGGTCCCGGCGAGCGCAGGGCCGCCGAGTACGTCGCCGAGAAGCTCGCCGAGGTGGGGCTCGAACCGAAGATCTTCGAGTCGCACCCGGGCCGTGCCTCCACGGTGGCCCGTATCGAGGGCGAGGACCCCTCGCGGCCCGCGCTGCTCATCCACGGCCACACCGACGTCGTACCGGCGAACGCGGACGACTGGACGCACCACCCGTTCTCCGGCGAGATCGCCGACGGATGCGTGTGGGGACGCGGCGCGGTCGACATGAAGGACATGGACGCCATGACCCTGGCGGTCGTCCGCGACCGGCTGCGCAGCGGGCGCAGGCCGCCGCGCGACATCGTCCTCGCCTTCCTCGCCGACGAGGAGGCGGGCGGCACCTACGGCGCCCGGTACCTGGTCGACCACCACCGCGACCTCTTCGAGGGCGTCACCGAGGCCATCAGCGAGGTCGGCGGGTTCTCGTTCACGGTGAACGAACACCGGCGGCTCTACCTGATCCAGACGGCCGAGAAGGGCATGCACTGGATGAAGCTCACCGTGGCCGGCACCGCGGGCCACGGGTCGATGATCCACCGGGACAACGCGATCACCGAGCTCTCCGAAGCCGTGGCACGCCTCGGCCGGCACAAGTTCCCGGTACGGGTCACCAAGACGACCCGGGCCTTCCTCGACGAACTCGGCGACGCGCTCGGCACCGAGCTCGACCCGGAGAACATGGAGGGCACCCTCGCCAAGCTCGGCGGCATCGCCAAGCTCATCGGCGCGACCCTGAGCAACACGGCCAACCCCACCCAGCTGAACGCCGGTTACAAGGTCAACGTCATCCCCGGCGAGGCCACCGCGCACGTCGATGGGCGCTTCCTGCCCGGCTTCGAGGAGGAGTTCCTCGCCGACGTGGACCGGATCCTCGGGCCGAACGTGCGGCGCGAGGACGTGCACGCCGACAAGGCCGTGGAGACCGGCTTCGACGGTGCGCTGGTGGAGGCGATGCAGTCGGCGCTGCTGGCGGAGGACCCGGCCGCGAAGGCGATCCCGTACATGCTCTCCGGCGGCACGGACGCCAAGTCCTTCGACGACCTCGGCATCCGGGGCTTCGGCTTCGCGCCGCTGAAGCTGCCGCCGGAGCTGGACTTCGCGGGCATGTTCCACGGGGTCGACGAGCGGGTGCCGGTGGACGCGCTGCAGTTCGGCGTGCGGGTGCTGGACCGGTTCATCGACGCGTCCTGAGCCCGCGCCGGTCCCGGGCGCTATTCGCCAGCGTGTACGGGAAAACGCCGGGACGGGTGAATGCGACCATACGCTCGTAGCTCCATTACTCCCTCCTCGTTACACGTGGTGCGGTCCGAGGCTTGGATCGCTTTGCCAACAAGGAGGAATAATGATCAAGAAGGTCGTCGCTGCTGCGGCTGCCACCGGTGGTCTGGTTCTCGCGGGTGCGGGTCTGGCTGTCGCCGACTCGGGCGCCCAGGGTGCCGCCACGCACTCCCCGGGTGTCGTGTCGGGCAATGTGATCCAGGTTCCGGTGCACGTCCCGGTGAACGTCTGCGGCAACACGATCTCGGTGATCGGGCTGCTGAACCCCGCCTTCGGCAACACCTGCATCAACCACTGACGTGGTGCCTCACCCCATGAGGGGCCCGAACCCCGTGAGGGTGTGAGTCCGTCGGCCCCGGAGTGCGTGCCATGCGCTCCGGGGCCGACCGGTTCCCCCGCGTCCGCGCCCACCGCGGGACGCGTTCCCGAAGGTCCACGATCAGCTCGAAGACAGGGAAATCAGCAATGCGACAGGTCACCCGCAAGGGCCTGATGACCATGGCGGCGGCGACCGGAGTCCTCGCCGTCACCGGCGGATACGCGCACGCCGACGCCGGAGCGAACGGCTCCGCCACCAACTCGCCCGGCGTGCTGTCGGGCAACCTGATCCAGGCGCCCGTGCACGTCCCGGTGAACGTCTGCGGCAACACCGTGAACGTCATCGGGCTGCTCAATCCGGCGGCCGGCAACACGTGCGCGAACACCGGCGGCCAGTCCGGCGGTGGGGGCGGCGCCCAGGCCGGCGGGCACACCAGCGACTCGCCCGGCGTCGGCTCCGGCAACACCGTGCAGGTGCCGGTGGACGTTCCGGTGAACGTCTGCGGCAACTCCGTCAACGTGGGCGGGATCGGCAACCCGGCGGGCGGCAACGACTGCGCCAATCCGGGCGGCGGCCACTCCACCAACCCGCCCGGCGGTGGTGGCGGCACCACGCCGCCCGGCGGCGGTGGCGGCACCACGCCTCCCGGTGGCGGTGGCGGGACGACTCCTCCCGGTGGTGGTGGCGGGACGACTCCTCCCGGCGGCGGGGGCAGCACCACGCCTCCCGGTGGCGGCACCACCACGCCTCCGGGCACGCCCCGTCACCCCGGCACCCCGCAGCAGCCGGGCGGCGGCGGCCGGCACGTCAACCACCCCGGCGGTCAGTCCGTCACCCAGCCCGCGGCCACCGCACAGCTCGCCCACACCGGCAGCGACCTGCCGCTCGGCCTCCTGGCGCCGGTCGGCGCGGGAGCACTGCTCGGTGGCGCGCTGCTCTACCGCAGGGCGCGGGCGCACGCGTAACGGCACCGGCACCGCCCGCTTCCCCCGTGGCGGGCGATACGGATCGGGCCCCGTCCGTGCGGGGCCCGATCCGTTTCAGTCACCTTCGCTCACCATGTGGCGCGCACCTGGCGGATGATGCGCCGACGCAACCGCACCTTGCGGCTCCCGTCGCGCAGCAGGCTCAGGCGGTCCAACTCCCAGTGTCCGTACTCGGCATGGTCTGTCAGCAGGCGTGTGGCGTCCTTGCGGGAGACCCCGCGAGGTACGTACACGTCGACAAATTCGTATTCCGGCATCGCATCTATTGTGCGGGCTGGGGCCCGGTACGGATAGCGTCTGCACTATGTCTGATGCTGCGCAGCCCACCGCTGCCGAGGTACGTGCCGCCGCCGAGGCGGTCAAGACCGCACTCGACCGCCACCTTGCCGCGGTCGAGCGCAGGACGGGTGAGGACGACCCGGCCGTCTACGAGGCGTTCAACGAGCTGGCCGCGGCGGCCGAGGAGTACGACGAACTGCTCTACGACCGCTACGACGAGGTCACCCCCTTTGAGATCCCCGGTGCGGAGGAGCCCCTTCCGCCGTACACGGGCCCCGAGGAACCGAGCGCGCTGAGCGTCCTGATCCGCCGGGACTACGCGGTGGCGGAGCCCCATCGGCTGCTGGCACAGGCGGAGCGCGTGGAGGCCGCGGACGAGGAGCCCATGCCGGTGTCGTCGGCCGGCACCGTCCACGGCGCGCTCGGCGTGCTCTTCGGGGAGTTCGAACCGGACGAGATCGCCTCCCGGCACAAGGAGTTCGGCCTCGAGGAGGGCGACTCCACGCTGTGGGTGGTGGCCGCCGAGGAACCGGCCGAGCCGGGGGAGTGGCTGGAGGCGCCCTTCGAGCAGGTCGATCCCCAGCGGGTGATCTGCCGCTTCGACGTCAGCTCCGTCTTCGACGAGGAGGCGGACGTCGAGGAGCTGCGGGACGGGGAGCTGCCGGACGAGGAGCTGGAGGACGACGAGCTCGAGCTGGACGACGACGAGGACCTGGAACCGCTGGATCGTTGATCCTCAGCACGGGCTTCCCCGGCGGTGCCGTGTGGCCTGGGGCAGCACGGCACCACCGGGCCACCGCCTTGGTGAGGGCCCGCCGTGGTGCGGTGCCCCTCTCAGTCCGACGTCGGGACCTGGGGCTTCAGCAGCGCGAGCAGACGGGTCGTACGCGGCTTCGCCTGGATCTCCGCCACGGCCCGAGGCAGGGCCTGGTCCGCACCGTGCACCACCGACAGATGGCGGACCGCTCGGCCGAAGGCCGTGTAGACCCACGGCCGGGTGAGGCTCTGAGCGGCGTCGCCCGGCAGGACCACGACCACCGCCGGCCACCGCTGTCCCACCGCCTGGTGCGCGGTCAGCGCCCAGCCGTGCCGTAGGGTCTGCTCCACCCGCTCCTTCGGCACGACCACGGGGACGCCCGCGCACTCCAGGTGCAACCCCTCGACGTCGCCCTTGACGACACGGCCCGGCAGCGTACGCCCCGGCGCCGGGGAGTAGGCGATCCGGTCGCCCGGGTCGAAGCCGCCGAAGCGACCCGGCCCCGGGTTGAGCCGCTCCTTCAGAGCCGCGTTCAGCGCGCGGGTGCCCGCGGCGCCGCCGTGGCCCGGCGTGATCACCTGCGTCTCCTCCGCCGGAACCCCGATCGCCCGCGGCACCGAGTCCGCGACCAGCTGCACGGTCCGGTGCACCGCCTCCCCGGCGTCCCGCACCGGCACGATCACGACCTCCTTGCCCGGCGCGTCGACCTGCGGCAGCTCGCCGATGCCGATGGCGGAGACAAGTTCACCGAGCGGGCCCGGGTCGGGGGTCCGCGAGGCGATCTGCGGGCACACGCGGGCCGCGAGCAGATCGCCGAACACGCGCCCGGGGCCGACCGACCAGAGCACGCCAGGGTCGCCGCTCAGCACCAGCCGAGCTCCGTCGGGCAGGGACTCGACGAGCAGGGCCGCCGTCTCGACATCCAGCTGGGGCGCGTCCAGCACGATGAGCAGATCGAGGCCCAGCGCCCCGTCCGTGTCCCGTCCCGGACCCTCGCCACCGGACAGGAGGCCCGCGACGGTGGCGAGCGGCGGGTGTGCCCGCTCGTCGTCCGGCAGGTCGAGGCGGGCGAGCAGCGCGCCGAACTGGTCGCGGCCGGCCGGGCTGTGCGTGGCGGCCCAGGCGCGCAGCCCGAGCCGGCGTGCCTCACGCAGCAGTGTGGCCGGCTCGATGCGGGACGCCTCCGCCCCGGTGTGCAGCACCAGGCCGTGGCCCGCGACCGCACCGATCAGTTCCGCCGCGGAGCCCGCCGCCGACCGGGCCGCCCGCTGCCAGTCCTCCGCCGCGCCGTCCTCCTTCGGCACGGAGTTGACCAGCCGGGCCAGTCCGTCGGCGAGGCTCTCCTCCGCGAGCGCGTACCGCTCCAGGCCGATCAGGACGCGGACCGGGCGCTCCTGTTCCTCGTCACCGCCCGGTGGGGCCGACTCCAGAGCGTCCTGGAAGACCAGGGCCTCGCCCTCGGCGATGGTGTCGCGCACGGCAGCCTCGGGGTCCGGCACCTGGCGCCGGCCGAGAGCCGCCTCCAGGGCCGGGGCCTCCAGTGCGGTGTGCCCGGCCAGGGCCGCCTGCTCCAGCAACCAGAGAGTCGTCGCACGGGCCCGGCGCTCGTCGTCCGGGCGGCAATCCGCGCCGAGCAGGGCGCGGGCGAAGGTGTCGGCCTGCTCGGGGCGCACCCCGAAGACGCGCAGCAGCTGCCAGGGGTCGGAGCGCAGTCGCGCCTCCGCGCCCTCACCGAGCGCCTCGGCGACCTGGGGAGCGAGCGGGTCCGGCGCGCCGCCCTCGGCCAGGACCGCCCGCACCGACACCACCGTCTCGGCGGCGGGAGGCGCCGCGGCGGCCGTCACGGGCTGGGGGCGACGCACCGGCTCGGGGACGGTGGGACGGCGCGGTGCGGGCGTGGGCTCGCTGAAGGCGCTCGCCACTGGCTTCTCGCCGCTCTCCACGGCCCGCACGGCGGCGAGCAGGTCGGCGGCCTTCCCGCTGAGCTTTCCACCGGCCTCGACGGGGGCCTGCTTCGCGGCCTTCCGCCGCTCGATCCGCTCCCGCTCCACCCGCTGAGCGGCCAGCTCGGCCTCGGCCTCGGACATCTCGGGCGCGGCACCCTCGCCGGCGTCCTGCGAGGCACCGGGGGAGACGTCCGCCGGGTCCGGGCCGCCGACCGCCGGCGCCTCGTCCCCGGAGCCCTCTGCGATCCCCTCTGCGGGCATCGGGTCCGCGGCCCTCCCGCTCCCCGCACCGCCGCCCCCGGCGGTCCCGGCCCCGTCCTCCGCCCGAGGGGCCGTCTCCGTCGTCTCCGGGTCCGTGCTCACAGCGTGCTCCAGTCGTGATCGGGATAGCGGTGCACCGGGGCCGACACATCGTCCAGCGCCCGGCAGATCTCGTCCGGAAGACTAAGCGCCTCCACTGACAACGCCGCCGCGAGCTGCTGCGCGTTGCGGGCGCCGACGATCGGCGCGACCACCCCGGGTCTGTCCCGCACCCACGCCAGCGCCACCTGCAACGGCGTCGCGGCGAGCCCGTCGGCGGCCGTCTGCACCGCGTCGACGATGCTGCTCGCCGTGTCGTCGAGGTAGGGCGCGACGAACGGCCCCATGTGCTCCGACGCCCCGCGTGAGTCGGCCGGTGTCGAGTGCCGGTACTTGCCCGTCAGCACCCCCCGGCCCAGCGGAGACGACGGCAGCAGCCCGACCCCCAGGTCCAGCGCCGCAGGCAGCACCTCTCGCTCCACTCCCCGCTGCAGCAGCGAGTACTCCATCTGTGTGCTGGCGATCCTGGTCCGCACACCCGGCGCCGCGAGCTGCCACGTCGCCGCCTTCGCCAGCTGCCAGCCGCAGAAGTTGGACACCCCCGCATAACGCGCCCGTCCGCTGCCGACCGCCAGGTCGAGCGCCTGCAGGGTCTCCTCCAGCGGGGTGTACGGGTCGAAGGCGTGGACGTGCCAGACGTCGACGTGGTCCGTGCCCAGGCGGGCGAGCGAGGCGTCCAGGGCGGCGAGGAGATGACCGCGCGAGCAGTCGAAGCGGCGGTCCGGGTCGGGCACGCTGCCCGCCTTCGTCGAGATCACCAGGTCCCGGCGGGGCACCAGCCCGTCCATGAGCCGTCCGAGCAGATACTCGGCCTCCCCGTCCCCGTACACGTCAGCCGTGTCGACGAGGGTCCCGCCGGCCTCCCAGAACACCTTCAACTGGTCGGCGGCGTCGTGCTCGTCCGTGTCGCGGCCCCACGTCAGGGTGCCGAGCCCGATCCGTGACACACGAAGGCCGGTACGACCGAGATGCCTCTGCTCCATGAACGCCGAGATTACGGCCTGGACTCGGCTCATGGGGGGCCTGTGGACAACGCGTTTCCCCCGTACGTGAGGGGATTTCCGGGGGACCCGCCCCCACGCTAAGGTCGGGCACCAAGGGACGTTACTGATCGGTAAGGGGAATGGGCCATGCAGCTCGGGATCAACCTCGGCTACTGGGGCGCCGGAATGGACGCGGACAACCTCGCCGTGGCCCAGGAGGCCGACCGGCTCGGATACGCGGTGTGCTGGGCCGCCGAGGCCTACGGCTCCGACGCGGCCACCGTGCTGTCCTGGGTCGCCGCCAAGACCGAGCGCATCGACGTCGGCTCCGCCATCTTCCAGATCCCGGCGCGCCAGCCCGCGATGACCGCGATGACCGCCGCCACCCTCGACTCCCTGTCCGGCGGCCGCTTCCGTCTCGGTCTCGGCGTGTCGGGGCCGCAGGTGTCCGAGGGCTGGTACGGCGTGAAGTTCGACAAGCCGCTCGCCCGCACCCGCGAGTACGTGGAGATCGTACGCAAGGCGATGACCCGTGAGCGGCTGACGTACGAGGGCGAGCACTGGACGCTGCCGCTGCCCGGCGGCCCCGGCAAGCCGATCAAGCTGACCGTGCACCCGCAGCGCGAGCACATCCCCCTCTACATCGCCGCGATCGGCCCGAAGAACCTGGAGCAGACCGGCGAGATCGCCGACGGCGCGCTGCTGATCTTCCCCTCCGCCGACCATCTCGAGGACACCGCGATCAAATACCTGAGGGCCGGGCGCGAGAAGGCCGGCAAGACCCTCGAGGGCTTCGACGTCTGCCCCACGGTCCCGCTCGCCGTCGGCGACGACAAGGACGTGGCCGCGCTCGCCGACACCTTCCGCCCCTACACGGCCCTGTATGTCGGCGGCATGGGCAGCCCCAAGCAGAACTTCTACAACCAGCTCGCCCAGCGCATGGGCTACGAGAAGGCCGCCGCCGAGGTCCAGGAGAAGTACCTGTCCGGCGACAAGCAGGGCGCGGCGGCCGCGATCCCGCACGAGCTGATCGACCGGACCACCCTGCTCGGCTCCGTCGACCGGATCGCCGACCGCATGAAGGCCTACGCCGCGGCCGGCGTCACCACGCTCAGCCTGGCACCGGCGGGCTTCACCCTCGAGGAGCGGATCGCGGGGCTCCGGGCCGGCACGGAAGCGCTGGAGCGGGCCGGGCTCGCGTAGCGGGCGAAGAGGTCTCTGCGGCCGTGGTGGGGGCTCGGGGGGTCTTCCCCGCCACGGCCGTCACCGGGAACAACGCTCGGCCGCCCGCGCGGTTACGGCCCCGCCCCGGCCCGCCCCTCCTTCTTTCGGCCGAGCAGTGCGCACGCAGCTGTTGCGGCACCTTCAGGGTCCCATTTGACTCGTTCTGACTCGATCGTCGCGGGTCCTGCAGAGAGGTGCGCCCATGCTGTCGGCCAAGACCCTTTTCGAGGAGATCCTCGACCACGACGAGTCGTTCCGGCTGTTCTGCTCCATCGCGGCCAGCGGAGAGGCACAGGGCGGCTGGGAGAACGGGCGCATCGCCCGACTGGTGCCGGAGAGCGAACGCGCGCTCGCCCCCAAGATCTCCCGCCACGGCGCGGACGAGGACAAGCACGGACGCATCTTCCACGCGCTGCTCAAGAAGCGCGGCCTGCAACCCGTACCGGTGCCCCCGGAGACCGACTACACGATGCTCCTTGAGCGCCGGGGCGTCGGTCTCGCGCACGCGAAGCTCAGGGCGGACCAGCCGCTCACCGTGCAGGAGATCATCGTCTACCTGGCGCACAGCCGGGTCACCGAACAGCGCGCCGCCGAGCAGATGCTCATGCTGCGCAAGCACTTCGGGGACCACCCGGACATCGGCCGAGCCGTCCGGATGATCTCCGACGACGAGGACGACCACCTCGCGTACACCCACGAGGAACTGCTGCGCCTCACCGCCGCCGGACACGGCCGGTTCATCCGGCGCACGCTGCGCGCGTGCGCGCTGACCGAGATCCGTGTCCACCGGGACGTCAGCCTCGCGGTCATGGCCCACATGGCACGCATCCTCGGCTGGTCCCGAGCCAGGTCGGCGCTGCTCACGGCCGGAATCCACCTCGTCTACGCCTACGAGCGGCTCGTCGGCCGCCGGCGCATGGTGACCCTGCGCACGCCCGAGCGGCGCGACGCGCTCGGCGGTCCGGCTACAACCAGCCCCGCCGCTTGAACAGCCGGTACAGCAGCACCTCGAGCACCGCCATGACCACGATCACCGCAGGGTAGGACCACACCCAGTGCAGCTCCGGCATGTGGTCGAAGTTCATGCCGTAGATCCCCGCGATCATCGTGGGAACGGCAGCCATCGCGGCCCACGCCGAGATCTTCCGCATGTCGTCGTTCTGCCGCACGCTGGTCTGCGCCAGATGCGCCGACAGAACGTCCGACACCAGCCGGTCCAGGCCCTCCACCGACTCGTTCACCCGGGTCAGATGGTCGTTGACGTCCCGGAAGAAGGGCCGCGACTTCTCCTGCACGAACGGCACCGCCGCACCGTACGCACCCTGCCCCGCCAGCCGGGCCGTCGGCGGCCCCAGCGGCACCGTCGCCCGCCGGAACTCCAGGACCTGCCGCTTGAAGGCGTAGATCCGCGACGCCGTGTGCCGCGAGCCCCCGACGGACGGCGAGAAGACCTCCGCCTCCAGCTCCTCCAGATCGGTGCCCAGCTCGGTCGCCACCTCCAGGTAGTGGTCGACGATCGAGTCCGTGATCGAGTACAGCACCCCGGTGGGCCCGTGCCGCAGCATCTCGGGCTGCTGCTCCAGATGACGGCGCACGTCCCCGAGCGGCATGTCCGCGCCGTGGCGCACGGTCACCACGAACGAGTCGCCGAGGAACACCATCAGCTCGCCGGTGGAGACGGTGTCGCTGTCCGGTTCGTACGACACCGGTTTGAGCACCATGAACAGCGAGTCCTCGTACACCTCCAGCTTGGGCCGCTGGTGCGCCTTCAGGGCGTCCTCCACGGCCAGCGGATGCAGCCCGAACTCCTTGGTGACCAGCTCGAACTCGTCCTCCGTCGGCTCGTACAGGCCGACCCACAAGAACGTGTCCGACGAGGCGCGCGCCTGGTCCAGCGCGGAGGACAGGTCCTCCGGCCCCTCGTTCCCCTCGCTGCGGCGCCCGTCTCGGTAGACGGCGCAGTCGACGATCACAGTGCGCACTCTCCTCTCAGCCGCACCCCGGCACCGACGGGGGTTTGACGACACGACCTAGGCTGGTCGTCATGCCCACGTTGCTCCTCGTCCGGCACGGACGCTCCACCGCCAACACCGCGGGACTCCTCGCCGGCTGGACGCCCGGCGTCGCCCTCGACGAACGCGGCACCGCGCAGGCCGCGGCCCTGCCCGGGCGACTCGCCGAGCTGCCGATCGCCGAGGTCGTCACCAGCCCCCTGCAGCGCTGCCAGGAGACCGTCCAGCCGCTCCTCGACGCCCGTCCCGGGCTGCGCGCCCACAGCGACGACCGGATCGGCGAGTGCCACTACGGCGACTGGTCCGGCCGCAAGCTCGCCGAGCTGAAGGACGAGCCGCTGATGGAGGTCGTCCAGGCGCACCCGTCGGCGGCCGCGTTCCCCGGCGGCGAGTCGATGCGGGCGATGGCGACCCGTGCCGCGGAGGCCGTACGGGAGTGGAACGCGCGCGTGGAGCGCGACCACGGCCCCGAAGCCGTCTACCTCATGTGCTCGCACGGCGACATCATCAAGTCCCTCGTCGGGGACGCACTCGGACTTCATCTCGACCTCTTCCAGCGGATCTCCGTGGAACCGTGTTCCATCACCGCGATCCGTTACACCCGGCTGAGGCCATTTCTCGTTCGTCTCGGCGACACCGGCGATTTCTCCTCCCTCGTGCCGCGTCCGGAAGCCTCGGATCCGGACGCCACGGTCGGGGGCGGTGCGGGCGCACCGTGATCGTCGGGCGCAGTAGGGTGAAGCGGTCGAACGAGCGCAGTAGTTGTTCAGCGTAGTTGTCAGCATCCCACAGGACCGGCGCGGTCCGTCGGTCCCGAACCCGATCCAATGGAGACAGGACGTGTCCCGTCAGGTGTTCCTCTACGACCCCCCGGACCGCTTCGTGGCCGGTACGGTCGGGCTGCCCGGGCGCCGTACCTTCTTCCTGCAGGCCTCGGCCGGACCCCGGGTGACCAGCGTGGCCCTGGAGAAGACCCAGGTCGCGGCGCTCGCCGAGCGCATGGACGAACTGCTGGACGAGGTCGTGCGGCGCAGCGGCGGCAGCGCCGCCGTCCCCGCCGTGGCCCCTGCGGAGATCACCGACACGGCCCCCCTGGAGACCCCCATCGAGGAGGAGTTCCGCGTCGGCACCATGGCGCTCGCCTGGGACGCCGAGGAACAGCGCATGATCGTCGAGGCCCAGGCCCTCGTCGAGCTGGACGCCGACTCCGAGGAGGACCTCGCCGAGGCCGAGGAGCGGCTGCTGCAGGACGAGGAGAACGGTCCGCCGATGCTCCGGGTCCGGCTCACCGGCGCGCAGGCCAGAGCCTTCGCCAAGCGCGCACTCGACGTCGTCAACGCCGGGCGGCCGCCGTGCCCGCTGTGCAGCCTCCCCCTCGACCCGGAAGGACACGTATGTCCGCGCCAGAACGGATACCGCCGCGGAGCGTGACCACGGCCGAACTGCTCGCCGAGGGTGAGCTGACCGTGCGCGGCCGCATCCGCGACGCGTCCAACGCGGCGCTGTACTGCACGGTCTCCTACGACGGCCGGGAAGCCACCTGTGTCTACAAGCCCGTCGCGGGGGAGCGGCCCCTGTGGGACTTCCCGGACGGGACGCTGGCCCAGCGCGAGGTGGCCGCCTACGAGGTTTCCGAGGCGACCGGCTGGGGGCTCGTGCCGCCCACCGTGCTGCGCGACGGCCCGTACGGCGAGGGCATGTGCCAGCTGTGGGTGAAGGCCGTGCCCGACGGCGAGCTTCTCGCCCTGGTGCAGGGCGAGGAGCCCGAGCCGGGCTGGAAGGCGATCGGTCTCGCGGAGGTCGGCGACGGCGAGACGGCGCTGCTCGTGCACGCCGACGACGAGCGGTTGCGGCGGCTCGCCGTCCTGGACGCGGTCATCAACAACGCGGACCGCAAGGGGGGCCATCTGCTGCCGACGGCCGAGGGGCGGCTGTACGGGATCGACCACGGAGTCACGTTCAACGTCGAGAACAAGCTGCGGACGCTGCTGTGGGGGTGGGCGGGGGAGCCGCTGACGGGGGAGGCGGTGGAGGTGCTGAAAGGCCTCAAGGACGGCCTCTGCGAAGGGGCCGCCCTGGCCACCCGCCTGGCCGCCCTGATCACCCCTGCGGAGGTCCGGGCGACACGGGCGCGGGTGGAGGCGCTGCTGGAGTCGGGCCGGCATCCGGAGCCGAGCGGGGAGTGGCCGGCCATTCCGTGGCCGCCGGTGTGAGAAGTACCGCTCGCCGGGACTGACCGGGTGGGTCAAGGACTGCCCGCAGCTGCGCCAGGGTGGGCATGCACACCGGCCGGACTCCCGCAAGAGCGTGTTCCCGGTCATTCACCGCCCCTCCCGCCCTATCCGGTTCGTGGACAGAACTTCCCGCCGGTTACGCTCATGACATGCATGCCTGGCCCGCTTCCGAGGTCCCCGCCCTGCCTGGTCAGGGCCGCGACCTGAGGATCCACGACACCGCGACCGGCGGCCTCGTCACCCTCGACCCCGGTCCCGTCGCCCGTATCTACGTCTGCGGGATCACCCCGTACGACGCGACCCACATGGGTCACGCGGCGACCTACAACGCGTTCGACCTCGTTCAGCGCGTGTGGCTCGACACCAAGCGCCAGGTCCACTACGTCCAGAACGTCACCGACGTCGACGACCCCCTCCTCGAGCGCGCCCAGCGCGACGACGTCGACTGGGTGGCTCTCGCCGAGCGGGAGACCACTCTGTTCCGCGAGGACATGACCGCCCTCCGGATGCTGCCGCCGCGGCACTACGTAGGCGCTGTGGAGGCGATACCCGGCATCGTCCCGCTGGTCGAGCGCCTCCGGGACCTCGGAGCCGCGTACGAACTCGAAGGGGACGTCTACTTCTCCGTCGAGTCCGACCCCAACTTCGGCAAGGTCTCCCGCCTGGACGCCGCCGCCATGCGCCTGCTCTCCGCGGAGCGCGGCGGCGACCCCGACCGGCCCGGGAAGAAGAACCCGCTCGACCCGATGCTGTGGATGGCCGCCCGCGACGGCGAGCCCAGCTGGGACGGCGACTCGCTCGGCCGCGGCCGCCCCGGCTGGCACATCGAGTGCGTGGCCATCGCCCTGGACCACCTGGGCATGGGCTTCGACGTCCAGGGCGGCGGCTCCGACCTCGCATTCCCGCACCACGAGATGGGCGCCTCGCACGCCCAGGTGCTGACCGGCGAGTTCCCCATGGCCAAGGCGTACGTCCACGCCGGCATGGTGGCCCTGGACGGCGAGAAGATGTCCAAGTCCAAGGGCAACCTCGTCTTCGTCTCCCGGCTCCGCCGCGACGGCGTCGACCCGGCCGCCATCCGGCTCGCGCTGCACGCCCACCACTACCGGTCCGACTGGGAGTGGACCGACCGGGTGCTCCAGGACGCGGTGGCGCGGCTCGGCCGCTGGCGTGCCGCCGTCTCCCGGCCCGACGGCCCGTCCGCGGACGCGCTCGTCGAGGAGATCCGCGACGCCCTCGCGAACGACCTGGACGCACCCTCCGCGCTCGCCGCGGTCGATCGCTGGGTGGCACTCCAGGAGGAGAGCGGCGGCACGGACACCGGGGCGCCCGGTGTCGTCTCGCGGGCCGTGGACGCGCTGCTCGGCGTGGCTCTCTGAGCCTCTTGTCGCCGGTACGGAGCGGGGCGGTGCGCGAACTGCGCACCGCCCCGCTCAGTCCTCCGGCGAGTCCTCGTCCTCGCCGCCCGGCCGCGGCGGCTTCGGCGGACGCGGACGACCGCCCGGGTTGTCCCGCAGGAACGGGCCGCCCTCGCCGCCGTCCGCCGTGGCGTGCCCGCCGGGCGGGCTGACGTCCCGTCGCCGCAGATACCGCTCGAACTCGCGGGCGATCGCCTCACCCGACGCCTCCGGCAGCTCGGCGGTGTCCCGGGCCTCCTCCAGCGTCTGCACGTACTCGGCGACCTCGCTGTCCTCGGCGGCCAGCTGGTCCACGCCGAGCTGCCAGGCGCGCGCGTCCTCCGGCAGTTCACCGAGCGGGATGCGCAGGTCGAGGAGGTCCTCCAGGCGGTTCAGGAGGGCCAGCGTGGCCTTGGGGTTCGGTGGCTGCGACACGTAGTGCGGGACCGCCGCCCACAGCGACACCGCCGGGACACCGGCGTGCGTACACGCCTCCTGCAGGACGCCCACGATGCCCGTGGGGCCCTCGTACTTGGTCTCCTCCAGGTCCATCCGGCGGGCCAGGTCCGGGTCGGACGTGGTCCCGCTGATCGGGACCGGACGCGTGTGCGGGGTGTCGCCGAGCAGGGCGCCGAGGATCACCACCAGCTCCACGCCCAGCTCATGGGCGAAGCCCAGCAGCTCGTTGCAGAACGAGCGCCAGCGCATCGACGGTTCGATGCCGCGGACCAGCACCAGGTCGCGGGGCTTCTCACCGCCGACGCGGACCACCGAGAGCCGGGTCGTGGGCCAGGTGATCTTGCGGACCCCGGCCTCCATGAACACTGTTGGGCGGTTCACCTGGAAGTCGTAGTAGTCCTCGGCGTCCAGCGCCGCGAAGACCTCGCCCTTCCATTCCCTGTCCAGATGCGCGACCGCGGTGGAGGCGGCGTCGCCGGCATCGTTCCAGCCCTCGAACGCGGCCACCATGACCGGGTCGATCAGCTCGGGAACCCCCTCGAGCTCGATCACCCAGCGCCTCCTTCCGACGTACCCTCACGTACGCCCCAACCTTACGGCGTGCGGCGGGGGCGCCCGCAGTCCCCTGCCACGGGGGAGTGAACGGATGACTGCCCCGTCCGGGGCCGTCGAACACCCATGATCGCCTACAGGCCGGCACGCCGCACGGGTGGCCCGCACGGTGGGGCCTCACAGGGTCGAGCGCAGCCACTGCTCGACGGACGCGATGTGCACGGTCGCCCACGAGCGGGCCGCCTCGGCGTCGCGGTCGCGCAGGGCGCCGAGGATCGCGCGGTGCTCGCGAAGGGTGCGGCCGACCGCGTCCTCCTGCGTGAGGCCGCGCCAGACACGGGCCCTCGTGGTGGGCCCGGACAGGCCGTCCAGCAGGGAGCACAGCACCGAGTTGCCGGAGCTCTGCACGATCCCCCGGTGGAACTCCAGATCGGAGGCGACCAGCTCCTCCACCGAGGGCTCGGGGCCGAGCTTGTCCAACTGGGCGGTCAGCGCGTCCAGTTGCTGCTCGCTGACGCGGGAGGCCGCCATGGCCGTCGCGGCCGGCTCCAGGATGCGGCGCACCGCGAGGAACTCCAGCACGGTGTCGTCGCGGTGGAAGTCCACGACGAAGCTCATCGCCTCCAGCAGCAGCTGGGGGTCGAGGCTCGTGACGTAGGTGCCGTCGCCCTGCCGCACGTCCAGGATGCGGATCAGCGACAGGGCGCGCACGGCCTCGCGCAGGGAGTTGCGGGACAGCCCCAGCTCGGCGGCCAGCTCGCTCTCCTTGGGCAGGCGGTCGCCCGGGCGCAGCGCACCGGAGACGATCATTTCCTTGATCTTCTCGATCGCCTCGTCGGTGACTGCCATGGCGTGCCTCCCAGGTGCTCAGACATCCGATGTCTCGGCGTCATTATGGGGGTCGACGGGCCGAACGGAACCAGGATTTCCCATGTCACCTCGCGAAACGCCGTGGGCCGCTCGCCGTGGGCTCGCCGGGGCCGCTCGCGTGGGCTCGCCGTACGTCACTCAGCCCACCGCCTCCAGCTCCGCCAGCGCCGCCGCCTCGTCGAGCGTCCTCAGGGCCCGGTGGCGCATCAGGATCCGCCCGTCGACGACCGTGTCCCGCACGTCCGCGGAGTGCGCCGCGTACGCGAGCGTCGACCACACGTCGTGCCGGGGACGCAGATGCGGCCGGCCGAGATCGACCACGATCAGGTCGGCCCGCTTCCCCGCTTCCAGCGAGCCCAGCCGATCCCCGAGCCCCAGCGCGCGGGCGCCCTCGATCGTCGCCATCCGCACCGCCTGTTCGGCACCCACCGCGGTGGGATCCCCGGACGCCTTGTGCACCAGCGCTGCCTGCCGCATAGCGTCGAACACGTCCAGCGTGTTGGAGCTGACCGCCCCGTCCGTGCCGAGCCCGACGGTCACACCCGCGTCCAGCAACCGCTGCACCGGCGCGATCCCGCAGCCCAGCTTGAGGTTGGACACCGGGCAGTGCGCGACCGCCGTCCCGGTTCGGGCCAGCGCGGAGATCTCCGGGCCGGTCAGATCGACGGCGTGCGCGAGCAGCACATCGGGCCCGAGCACACCGAGCGAGTCCAGCAGCTCCACCGGCCGCCTGCCGTACCGCGCCTCGACGGTGGCGACCTCCGTCGCGTTCTCCGCGGCGTGCAGGTGCAGCAGTGCCCCGAACTCCCGCGCCAGCTCGGCGATCCACGTCAGCTGATCCGGGCTCAGGGTGTAGGCGGAGTGCGCGAACACGACCGGCCGGAACCCCGGCCGCTCCCCGGTCCGCGCCGCCAGGTCCCGGCGCGCCCACTCCATGCGCTCCCCGTACGCCCGGCCGTCGGGGGAGTCCGGGACGTCAATGAAGGTCGGCCCGGCCAGCAGCCGCCAGCCCGCCTCCAGCGCCACTCGCTCGGCCGCCTCGTGGAACCAGTACATGTCCAGCGCCGAGGTCACCCCGCCCCGTACGCTCTCGGCGACGGCCGCCCGCACCCCCGCCGCCACGTGCTCCGGCGACAGCAGCTCGGCCTCCCGGTGCAGCACTCGCTCCAGGAAGCCCTGCAGGGTGACGTCGTCGGCGCGGCCGCGCAGCAGCGTCATCGCCAGGTGCGTGTGGGCGTTGACCAGGCCCGGCAGGACCAGACAGCCCCCGGCGTCGATCTCCTCGTCCCCCGCGTACCGGGCCCGCAGCTGCCCGGCCGCGCCGACCGCGACCACCACCCCGTCCCGGACGGCGACGGCGCCCTCCCGGACCACGGTTCCGGCGTCGTCGACCGTCAGGACGTCACCGCCGTGCACCAGCAGATCGACGGGCTCGCTCATCCCGCGTCCCCCTCCGCCAGCAGCCGCAACGCCTCCAGCGAGACCACCGCGCCGCGCTCCACGCCCCGGGCGACGACCTCGCGGTGCGGGTCGTAGGCGCCCGCCGAGAACGGGGACGCCTCGTCGAGGAGTTCGTCGGCGTTGACGCCGTCCACCACGAGCACCCCGCCCGCGACCAGCCCGCGCAGCGAGGCGGTCACCAGCAGCGCGGACAGCTCCATCTCGATCGCCACCAGCCCCGCCCGCTCGTAGGCGTCGAGCGGGATCAGCCCCGGCTGGAACGCCGCCCGCGTCCAGACGATCCCCCGGTGATGCGGCACTCCCGCCTCGCGCGCCGCGCGCTGGAGGGCGAAGACCGCCTCGGGCGCGGCCACCGCCGGGTACTCCGGCGGCACCAACTGCTGGGTGACCCCGTCGTCGCGCACGGCCGCCTCCGCGATCACCAGGTCGCCGTCGCCGATCCCCGGCCTCATCGCGCCCGCCGTACCGAACCGCAGGATGGTGTGGACACCTGCGTCCGCCAGCTCCTGGAACAGCAGGATCGCGCCCGGCGCACCCACCCCGTGCGAGGCCACCGTCACCGGCAGGCCCTTCCAACTCCCGCTGAACACCCGGTACTCGCGGTGGTACGAGACCTCCTCGGCCGCCTCCAGCAGCGCGGCGACGGTCGCCGCGCGCGCCGGGTCGCCCACGACCACCGCGTACGGCGGCAGCCCGGTGCGGCGGATGCGGGCGATGGGGGACAGCTCCTGCGTCATGGGGCGACTCCAGTGGGACGGGCGTACGAACACCGTACGCAGCCCGGAGCTCCGCACAGGAGTCGCGCACAGGCAACGCGCACACGAAAGGGGCGGCTCCGTGCGGGAAGCCGCCCCTCGCTGTGTGGGACCTGGGACCCGGTGGGACCTGACCCCGGCCTACTTCTTGTCGAGCAGGTCCTGCACCTTGCTGCGCACCTCGTCCGTGGCCAGGCCGCGGATCGTCAGGGTGGTGCGGCGGCGCAGCACGTCGTCCGCCGTCTCGGCCCACTCGTGGTCCCGGGCGTAGACGACCTGCGCCCAGATCTCCGGGGCGTCCGGGTGGACGCGCTCGCCCAGCGCCGGATCGTCGTTGGCCAGCCGCGCGATGTCGAAGGCCAGCGAACCGTAGTGGGTCGCCAGGTGCTTGGCCGTGTCCGGCGCCATGCGCGGGCCGGGCGCCGGGCCGTCCACGACGAGCCGGTGCGCGACCGCGCGCGGGTTGGCGATGCCCGGCAGCGGCAGCTTCTTCGGCAGCGACGAGATCGGCTCGAAGTCGTCGCCCAGCGGGTGACCCGGCAGCGACTCCAGCTTCTGCATGACCGTACGGCCGATGTGCCGGAAGGTCGTCCACTTGCCGCCCGCGACGGACAGCATGCCGCCCTTGCCCTCGGTCACCACGGTCTCCCGCTTGGCCTTGGCGGTGTCACCGGGACCGCCCGGCAGCACCCTGAGGCCGGCGAACGAGTAGGTGATCAGCTCCCGCCGCAGCTGCTGGTCGCGGACGGAGAAGGCGGCCTCGTCCAGGATCTGGGCGATGTCCTTCTCGTTGACCGCCACCTCGGCCGGGTCGCCCTCGTACTCCTCGTCGGTCGTGCCGAGCAGCAGCATGTCCTCCCACGGGAGGGCGAAGGTGATCCGGTACTTGTCGATCGGCGTCGCCAGCGCCGCCTTCCAGGGGGAGGTGCGCTTGAGAACCAGGTGCACGCCCTTGGACAGCCGGATGGACGGCGCCGCGTTCGGGTCCTCCATACGGCGCAGGTGGTCGACCCATGGCCCGGTCGCGTTCAGCACCAGCCGCGCGTCCACACCGAACTCGTCGCCCGAGAGCCGGTCGCGCAGCTCGGCGCCGGTGACCCGGCCCTTGGTGAACCTCAGGCCGGTGACCTCTGCGTGGTTGAGGACGACGGCGCCCGCGTCGACGGCCGCGCGGACCGTCATCAGCGCCATGCGCGCGTCGTTCATCTGGTCGTCGCCGTAGACGGCCACGGCCTTGAGGTTCTCGGTGCGCAGCTCCGGCACGTCCTGCGCCGCCTTGGCCGGCGACAGCAGGTGGCCTATGCCGTCGCCGAACGCCGACAGCGCGGAGTAGGCGAACACTCCCGCCCCCAGCTTCGCCGCGCCGTGCGGCCCGCCCTTGTACACGGGGAGGTAGAACGTGAGCGGGTTCGCCAGGTGGGGGGCCACCTGACGGGAGACCGCACGGCGCTCGAAGTGGTTCTCCGCCACCAGCTTCACCGCGCCGGTCTGCAGGTAGCGCAGACCGCCGTGGAGCAGCTTGGAGGAGGCGGAGGAGGTGGCGCCGGCGAAGTCGCCGGCGTCCACCAGCGCCACCCTGAGGCCCGACTGCGCGGCATGCCAGGCCGTGGAGATGCCCAGGATCCCGCCGCCGATGACCAGGAGGTCGTAGGTCGCCCTGGACAACTGCTCCCGGGTCTCGGCACGGCTCGGGTTGGAGCCGTAGGCGGGGTGGGTCCCCAGAGCCGGAACACTCTGCAGGGTGGTCATCGTGAATTACTCCTCGTGCTCGATCCAGCCCATGGTCCGCTCGACGGCCTTGAGCCAGTTCTTGTACTCACGGTCGCGGGTCTCCGCGTCCATGTGGGGCGTCCACTCGGCGGCCCGCCGCCAGTTGGCGCGCAGGTCGTCGGTGCTGGTCCAGAAGCCGACGGCCAGGCCGGCGGCGTAGGCGGCGCCGAGGCAGGTGGTCTCGGCGACCATCGGGCGCACCACCGGCGCGTCCAGGACGTCCGAGAGCGTCTGCATCAGCAGGTTGTTGGAGGTCATGCCGCCGTCGACCTTGAGGGTCGCCAGCTCGACACCCGAGTCCTTGGTCATGGCGTCGGCGATCTCCCGCGTCTGCCAGGCGGTGGCCTCCAGGACGGCGCGCGCCAGGTGCGCCTTGGTGACGTACCGGGTCAGACCGGCGATCACACCGCGGGCGTCGGAGCGCCAGTACGGGGCGAACAGACCGGAGAAGGCCGGCACGAAGTAGGCACCGCCGTTGTCCTCGACCGAGAGCGCGAGAGTCTCGATCTCGGCGGCGGTCTTGATCAGGCCCATCTGGTCCCGCATCCACTGCACCAGGGAGCCGGTGACCGCGATGGAGCCCTCCAGGGCGTAGACCGGCTTGTCGTCACCGATCTGGTAGCCGACCGTGGTCAGCAGGCCCGAGTAGGAGTTGATGATCTTGTCGCCGGTGTTCATGACCATGAAGGTGCCGGTGCCGTAGGTGGACTTGGTCTCGCCCTCGGAGAAGCAGGTCTGGCCGAACAGGGCCGCCTGCTGGTCACCGAGCGCGGAGGCGACCGGGATGCCGCCGAGCAGCTCGCCGAGGCGGCCGCCGGTGATCTCGCCGTAGACCTCGGCGGAGGAGCGGATCTCGGGCAGCATCGCGAGCGGGACGCCGATGGACTCGGCGATCTTCTCGTCCCACTGCATCGTGTGCAGGTTCATCAGCAGGGTGCGGGAGGCGTTGGTCACGTCGGTGACGTGGCGGCCTCCGTCGACACCGCCGGTCAGGTTCCAGATGACCCAGGTGTCCATGGTGCCGAAGAGGATGTCGCCCGCCTCGGCGCGCTCGCGCAGGCCGTCGACGTTGTCGAGCAGCCAGCGGGCCTTGGGACCCGCGAAGTACGAGGCCAGCGGCAGGCCGGTCTCGCGGCGGAAGCGGTCCTGGCCCACGTTGCGGCCGAGCTCCTTGCACAGGGCGTCGGTGCGGGTGTCCTGCCAGACGATGGCGTTGTGGACGGGCTCACCGGTGTTCCTGTCCCACAGCACGGTGGTCTCGCGCTGGTTGGTGATGCCGATGGCCTTGATGTCGTCTCTGGTGATGCCGGCCTTCTCGACGGCTCCGGCCACGACGTCCTGGACGTTGGTCCAGATCTCGGTGGCGTTGTGCTCCACCCAGCCCGGCTTCGGGAAGATCTGCTCGTGCTCCTTCTGGTCGACGGAGACGATCCGGCCGTCCCGGTCGAAGATGATGCAGCGCGAAGAGGTCGTGCCCTGGTCGATGGCGGCGATGAAGGGGCCGGCGGTGTGTGCGTCGGTCACAGTGTGCTCCTGGAGTTCCATGGTTAAAAGGGGCTCTTTACGGCGCGGTGCTGATGTGCGGAAGCCTTGTACAGCTCACTCGATCTCAAGCAAAAGCGACGTTGTAGATGCCTGCGGCGATCGCCGCGCCGACCAGCGGGCCGACGACCGGGATCCAGGCGTAGCCCCAGTCGGAGCCGCCCTTGTTGGGGAGAGGGAGGAGGGCGTGCACGATGCGCGGACCGAGGTCACGGGCCGGGTTGATCGCATAGCCGGTCGGACCGCCCAGGGAGAGGCCGATCGAGACCACGACCAGCGAGGTGATCAGGGCGCCCAGGGTGCCCAGACCGTTGCCCTTGTCGTTGAGGCCCTGCGTGAGGACCGCGAGCACCAGCACGATCGTGCCGATGATCTCCGTGGCGAGGTTCTGCACCGCGTTCCGGATCTCCGGACCGGTGGAGAAGATGCCGAGCACGGGGCCGGCGCCCTTTTCCTGGGCCTCGACCGCCTTGGCGGTGGTGGCCTGCGCGCCCGGCCCGCCCACGATCTCCTTGTCGGTGAGGTGGGCCCGGAACTGGCCCGCGTAGGCGACCCACACCAGCGTCGCACCGATCATCGCACCGAGCAGCTGTCCTGCCCAGTAGACCGGGAGGTTGCTCCAGTCGCCGGTCTTGATGGCGAGTGCGAGGGTCACGGCCGGGTTCAGGTGGGCACCGGAGAGCGGTGCGGAGGTGTAGACCGCCGTCAGAACGGCGAAACCCCACCCGAACGTGATGGCGAGCCAACCGGCGTTACGAGCCTTGGAGGCCTTCAGCGTCACGGCGGCGCACACGCCGCCGCCGAGCAGGATGAGTATGGCGGTACCGATGGTCTCGCCGATGAAGATGTCGGAGCTGGACACCCGCGACTCCTTTGTCCTTCGTCCAGGGGAAGGCGAACCCCGGGTCCCTCCGGTGGTCCGCGCCCTCGGGGGTGAGAGCGATGCCGGCCCTTGGCGTTGTCACACTCTAGCGTTTATTGCCGGTAGGTGTTCGACAATGCCGACCGATGGACGGGAGTCTTGCTTCCTGTTCGCAGGGTCGTCAAGAGTCCTGTTGCACGAAGCGGGATCGTTACTGATCGACATGTGCCCACGACCTTCTCGACGGGTGCGCATCGCGTGCGAACAGGCACGTTTTCGTGGTGGCCGCACCCGGACGCGGGCAGGCTGGGGGCCGGTACGGCAATGCCGTACCGGTCTTCGGGAGTGCGGGGCTCCGGGAGTGCGGGACGCGGTGGCCGCAGGGCTCAGAAGCGTCCGGCGCCCAGGTCCCGTGAGACCGCGCGGGCGCAGTCGCGCACCGCCGCGATCAGCTCAGGGCGCAGTTCCCCGTCCCGGCACACCCGCTCCACGGCGCCGGTGATGCCCACGGCGCCCACCGGCATCCGCCGCCGGTCGTGGATGGGAGCCGCGACCGAGGCCACCCCGGTCCACGTCTCCTCGACGTCGGCCGCGTACCCGCGCGCCCGGGTGAGGTCGAGGACGTGCTCGAAGTCGTCCAGGTCGCACACGGTCCTGTCGGTGAACGCCTTGCGGTCGGCCTCCAGCACCTCGCTGTGCGCGACCGGGTCGTACGCCGACAGGACCTTGCCCAGGGCCGTGGAGTGCAGCGGCTGCATGGCGCCGATCTCCAGGACCTGCCGGCTGTCGTCGGGCCGGAACACGTGGTGCACGATCAGGACGCCCTGCTGGTGCAGGACCCCGAGGTAGACGCTCTCCCCGCTGGAGCGGGCCAGGTCGTCCGTCCACACCAGGGCGCGCGCCC
The DNA here is from genome assembly GCF_042892355.1 of Streptomyces sp. NPDC001796. Lineage (NCBI taxonomy): Bacteria > Bacillati > Actinomycetota > Actinomycetes > Kitasatosporales > Streptomycetaceae > Streptomyces > Streptomyces sp. NPDC001796. The sequence continues at coordinate 167,995 of NZ_JBIAUC010000012.1, forward strand.
GCAGCTCGTGCACGTCCAGGTAGGTGGTCCCCAGGCGCAGCAGCTCCGCCCCGAGCTGGTAGCGGCCCGAGGCCATGTCCTGCTCGACGAACCCCTCCTGCTGGAGTGTGCGGAGTATGCCGTGGGCCGTGCCCTTGGCGAGGCCCAGGGACGAGGCGATGTCCGACAGGCCGAGCCGTCGCTCGCCGCCCGCGAGCAGCCGCAGCATCGCGGCCGCCCGTTCGAGCGACTGGATGTTCCGTGCCATCGCCGTCCTGCCCTCCGTCCACTTCGACCGTCGGCTGAGTTCGCTTACCGCCGTTCGGCAATGCCGAACACTACCGGTCGTTGCCGACCTCCCGCTAATGGGTGGTCGCCATCCGTTCGGCGGAAATCCCCGCGCGGGTCATCCGGGGCCCCGCCCGTCCCGCCCCGTGGACGCCCCTGACCGTACGGCGTGCTCCGGGCTACCCTGGCCGCGTGCGTCTTCCGTGGGAAGGTCCAGGGGGAGACGCAAAGCCGACAGCCGTCGCACTCCAGGGAGCATCTTCCATGGCCTCGTTGCCGAACCCGTCCCTTTCGTCCGCCTCCACCGACAGCCGGATCCGAATCGAAGCCCTCCGGGAAGCCCTCGCCACCCGCGTGGTGGTGGCCGACGGCGCCATGGGCACGATGCTCCAGGCCCAGGACCCCACGCTGGAGGACTTCCAGGGCCTCGAGGGCTGCAACGAGATCCTCAACGTCACCCGTCCGGACATCGTCCGCACGGTGCACGCCGCCTACTTCGACGCGGGCGTCGACTGCGTCGAGACCAACACCTTCGGCGCCAACCTCACCGCCCTCGGCGAGTACGACATCGCCGACCGGGTCGGCGAACTGTCCGAGGCCGGCGCCCGCATCGCCCGGGAGACGGCCGACGAGTTCACGGCGCGCGACGGGCGCCGGCGCTGGGTGCTGGGCTCCATCGGCCCCGGCACCAAGCTGCCCACCCTCGGCCACACCACCTTCACCGGCATCCGCGACGCCTACCAGCGCAACGCCGAGGGCCTGCTCGCCGGCGGCGCCGACGCCCTGCTGGTGGAGACCACCCAGGACCTGCTGCAGACCAAGGCCTCAGTCATCGCCGCCCGCCGCGCGATGGAGACGGCCGGGTACGAGGTCCCGCTGATCGTGTCGGTCACCGTCGAGACGACCGGCACCATGCTGCTCGGATCGGAGATCGGCGCCGCACTGACCGCGCTGGAGCCGCTCGGCATCGACATGATCGGCCTGAACTGCGCCACCGGCCCGGCCGAGATGAGCGAGCACCTGCGCTACCTCGCCCGCCACTCCCGTATCCCGCTGTCGTGCATGCCGAACGCCGGCCTGCCCGAGCTGACCAAGGACGGCGCGCACTACCCGCTGACCGCCCCCCAGCTGGCCGACGCCCAGGAGACGTTCGTCACCGAGTACGGCCTGTCCCTGGTCGGCGGCTGCTGCGGTACGACGCCGGAGCATCTGCGCCAGGTCGTCGAGCGGGTCCGTGACCTCACCCCGTCCGAGCGGCGCCCGCAGCCCGAGCCCGGTGCGGCGTCGCTGTACCAGTCGGTGCCGTTCCGCCAGGACACCTCCTACCTGGCGATCGGTGAGCGCACGAACGCCAACGGGTCGAAGAAGTTCCGGGAGGCCATGCTGGAGGGCCGCTGGGACGACTGCGTGGAGATGGCCCGGGAGCAGATCCGCGAGGGCGCCCACATGCTCGACCTGTGCGTCGACTACGTGGGCCGCGACGGAGTCGCCGACATGGAGGAGCTGGCCGGCCGCTTCGCCACCGCCTCCACGCTGCCGATCGTCCTGGACTCCACCGAGGTCGACGTCCTGCGGGCCGGGCTGGAGAAGCTCGGCGGCCGTGCGGTCATCAACTCGGTGAACTACGAGGACGGCGACGGCCCCGAGTCCCGTTTCGCGAAGGTGACCCGGCTCGCCCGGGAGCACGGGGCGGCGCTGATCGCGCTGACCATCGACGAGGAGGGCCAGGCCCGCACCGCCGAGAAGAAGGTGGAGATCGCCGAGCGGCTGATCGCCGACCTGACGGGGAACTGGGGCATCCGTGAGGAGGACATCCTCGTCGACTGCCTGACCTTCACCATCTGCACCGGCCAGGAGGAGTCCCGCAAGGACGGCCTCGCCACCATCGAGGGCATCCGCGAGCTGAAGAAGCGTCACCCCCGGGTGCAGACCACGCTGGGCCTGTCGAACATCTCCTTCGGCCTCAACCCGGCCGCCCGCATCCTGCTCAACTCCGTCTTCCTCGACGAGTGCGTCAAGGCCGGGCTGGACTCGGCGATCGTGCACGCCTCGAAGATCCTGCCGATCGCCCGGTTCAGCGAGGAAGAGGTGCGGACGGCCCTGGACCTGATCCACGACCGCCGCAGCGAGGGCTACGACCCGCTGCAGAAGCTGATGGCGCTGTTCGAGGGCGCCACCGCCAAGTCACTGAAGGCGGGCAAGGCCGAGGAACTGGCCGCGCTGCCGCTCGAGGAGCGCCTGAAGCGGCGGATCATCGACGGCGAGCGCAACGGCCTGGAAGCCGACCTCGACGAGGCCCTTCGGGAGCGCCCGGCCCTCGACATCGTCAACGAGACCCTGCTGGACGGCATGAAGGTCGTCGGCGAGCTGTTCGGCTCCGGCCAGATGCAGCTGCCGTTCGTACTGCAGTCCGCCGAGGTGATGAAGTCCGCGGTCGCCCACCTCGAGCCCCACATGGAGAAGACCGACGAGGCCGGCAAGGGCACCATCGTGCTCGCCACCGTGCGCGGCGACGTGCACGACATCGGCAAGAACCTCGTCGACATCATCCTGTCCAACAACGGCTACAACGTCGTCAACCTCGGCATCAAGCAGCCCGTCTCCGCGATCCTGGAGGCCGCCGAGGAGCACAAGGCCGACGTCATCGGCATGTCCGGGCTCCTGGTCAAGTCCACGGTGATCATGAAGGAGAACCTGGAGGAGCTCAACCAGCGCGGGCTGGCCGCCACCTACCCGGTCATCCTCGGCGGCGCCGCACTCACCCGGGCCTACGTCGAGCACGATCTGCACGAGCTGTACGAGGGCGAGGTCCGCTACGCCCGCGACGCGTTCGAGGGCCTGCGCCTGATGGACGCCCTCATCGGGGTCAAGCGGGGCGTGCCCGGGGCGAAGCTCCCGGAGCTGCGGCAGCGCCGGGTGCGCGCGGCCGCCGTGGAGATCGAGGAGCGGCCCGAGGAAGGACACGTCCGCTCCGACGTCGCCACCGACAACCCCGTGCCCACCCCGCCGTTCTGGGGTACCCGCATCGTGAAGGGCATCCCGCTCAAGGAGTACGCGAGCTGGCTGGACGAGGGCGCGCTGTTCAAGGGCCAGTGGGGCCTGAAGCAGGCCCGCACCGGCGAGGGGCCGACGTACGAGGAGCTGGTCGAGACCGAGGGCCGGCCCCGGCTGCGCGGCCTGCTGGACCGGCTGCAGACCGAGAACCTCCTCGAAGCGGCCGTCGTCTACGGCTACTTCCCCTGCGTGTCCAAGGACGACGACCTGATCATCCTGGACGAGGAGGGCAACGAGCGCACCCGGTTCACCTTCCCGCGCCAGCGCCGCGGCCGCCGGCTGTGCCTGGCCGACTTCTTCCGTCCGGAGGAGTCGGGGGAGCGGGACGTCGTCGGCTTCCAGGTCGTCACCGTCGGCTCGAGGATCGGCGCGGAGACCGCGCGGCTGTTCGAGTCGAACTCCTACCGTGACTACCTCGAACTGCACGGCCTGTCCGTGCAGTTGGCGGAGGCGCTCGCCGAGTACTGGCACGCGCGCGTGCGTGCCGAGCTGGGCTTCTCGGGCGAGGACCCCGCCGACATCGAGGACATGTTCGCCCTGAAGTACCGCGGCGCCCGCTTCTCCCTCGGCTACGGCGCCTGCCCCGACCTGGAGGACCGCGCGAAGATCGCCCAGCTCCTGGAGCCGGAACGGATCGGCGTCCACCTCTCCGAGGAGTTCCAGCTGCACCCGGAGCAGTCCACGGACGCGATCGTGATCCACCACCCGGAGGCCAAGTACTTCAACGCGCGATAGCGTCCGTCCGCGGACCGCGGCGGACCGCGGCGGACCGCGTCGGACCGCGTCGGACCGCGTCGGACCGCGTCGGACCGCGTCGGACCGCGTGGGACCGCGTGGGACCGCGCCGGACCGCGGCGGGCCCCTGCGGCCCCAGTGGCGCGTCTTCCGGCGCGGCGGGTGCGCCGGTAGCCCCGTCGGTGCGTCCGCGGCGCGGCACGGGTGTGCTCCGGCGAGCCCCACCGAAGCCTCTTCCGGCGCCGCCGAGCGCCCGGCTGTCTTGGCGGCCGTGGGTGCCGCCCGGCGGTCTGCGCAGGTCCTCCTACGCCCGCACGGCGTGGCGCTCCCGCGCGGAGAGGCACTTTCCCCACCCGCGTCGTACACTGGTCGATCCACCGCAGGCCGGTTCCCTCCCTGGGAACCGGCCTGGTCGTCCCTTGAAGGAGGTATGCCGGATGACCACCACGGTTCCCGCACTCGGAACCCGTACGGCCGAAGGCTCCGCCCTGCAGGCCGTGCTCCTCGACATGGACGGCACCCTCGTGGACACCGAGGGATTCTGGTGGGACGTCGAAGTCGAGGTCTTCGCCGGCCTCGGCCACACGCTCGACGACTCCTGGCGCCATGTCGTGGTCGGCGGTCCCATGACACGCAGCGCGGGATTCCTGATCGAGGCCACCGGCGCCGACATCACCCTCGACGAGCTCAGCGTCCTGCTCAACGACGGGTTCGAGAACCGTATCGACCGCAGACTGCCCCTGATGCCGGGCGCCGCACGACTGCTGGCCGAACTCGCCGCACACGACATCCCCACCGCCCTGGTCTCCGCCTCCCACCGGCGCATCATCGACCGGGTCCTGGCCTCCGTCGGCCCGCAGTACTTCGCCCTGACCGTCGCCGGCGACGAGGTCGAGCGCACCAAGCCGTTCCCGGACCCGTATCTGCGGGCCGCCGCCGGCCTCGGCGCCGACCCCACGCGGTGCGCGGTCGTCGAGGACACACTGACCGGAGTCACGGCCGCCGAGGCCGCGGGCTGCCGTGTGGTGGCCGTGCCGTCGGTCGCCCCCATCGAACCGGCCGCCCGCCGCACCGTCGTCACCTCGCTCGAAGAGGTCGACCTGCCATTTCTGCAGCGTTTGATGGCGCACGTTTGATGACGCACATGCGCTGATCCTTCACTCAGCGTGCAGAGCGAATGGACGGATTACTTCCGGCTGTCCAACCGAATGAATTAATACCGGCTCACGGACCGAATTCCGGGGCCCTGAGAGCCACTGTTCAGTATGTGACGTTCCTCACGCTCGCGGGGGTCGACAGCAGGCCCGGCGTGTGCTGTTCCCCCCCATTCCGGCGGGCCGAACGCGCCCTTGTGTCCCGATTGGTGAAACGCTGCACGAATCCTTCCCCCGGCCGGTTTTCCGGTCCGTTCACAGCCGGTCTCACAGCGTGATGGGAACTCAACTCCGGTGGCTGTCAGCACTGGTGCAGGCGCGGACTAATCTCAGCGCGAGAACATCACCGCTTCCCCGTGATCCGCCGCACCACCCATGCATGCCGGATACACGGACCCAACAGCTCTGGAGAAACTCGAGCATGAACCGCAAGACTTTGGTGCTGCCGGCCGTCGCCGGTCTGCTCACCCCCGTCCTCGCTGCCTGCGGCGGGTCCAGCAGTGCGGGCAAGAGCGGTGACGCCATCGTCGTCGGCACCACCGACCGGTTCACCGCCTCCAGCGACGCCCCCGCGCCCGTCGACCCCGCGTACGCCTACGACGTCGGCACCTGGAACATCCTCCGGCAGACCGTGCAGACGCTGATGGTGCAGCCCCGCGGCGACGGCGAACCGCAGCCCGAGGCCGCCGAGAGCTGCGGCTTCACCGACACCGGCAACGAGCGCTACGCCTGCAAGCTGCGCAAGGACCTGAAGTTCGCCAACGGCGACCCGGTGACCGCGTCCGACGTGAAGTACTCCATCGACCGCGCCCGCGCCATCAAGGCCGACAGCGGCGTCTTCGCCCTGCTGTCCACCATCGACACCGTCGAGACGCAGGGTGACAACGAAGTCATCTTCCACCTCAAGACCGCGGACGCCACCTTCCCGTTCAAGCTGTCGACGCCGGTCGCCGGCATCGTCGATCCCAAGGACTACGAGAAGAACAAGCTCCGCGACGGCTTCGACATCGACGGCTCCGGGCCGTACACGCTGAAGGCCGAGGTCAAGAACAACGAGCTGGTCAAGGCCACCTTCACCAAGAACCCCAACTACAAGGGCCTGCTGACGCCGAAGAACGACAAGGTCGTCCTCGAGTCGTTCACCGACGCCGCCGCGATGGGCTCCGCCCTGGACAAGGGCGACATCGACGTCATGACCCGCACGATGGACCCGGACCAGATCCGCAAGCTCCAGAACGACACCAGCGGTAGCGTCAACCTCGTGGAGATGCCGGGCCTGGAGATCCGCTACCTGGCCTTCAACACCGACGCCCCCACGGTGAAGAGCAAGGCCGTCCGCCAGGCCATGGCACAGGTCATCAACCGCGGCGAACTGGTCTCCAAGGTGTACGGCACGGAGGCCGAGCCCCTGTTCTCGCTCGTCCCCGCCACGATCACCGGCCACTCCAACTCGTTCTTCAACAAGTACGGCAACCCCAGCGTGGACAAGGCCCGCAGCCTGCTGTCCCGGGCGGGTGTCACCACCCCGGTGAAGCTGACGCTGCACTACACGACCGACCACTACGGCCCGGCCACCGCCAAGGAGTTCGAGGTGCTCAAGCAGCAGCTCAACGCCAGCGGTCTGTTCGACGTCACCATCCAGGGCACCCCCTGGGACAAGTTCCGCCCGGCCGAGAAGAAGGGCGAGTACGACGTCTACGGCATGGGCTGGTTCCCGGACTTCCCGGACGCCGACAACTACCTCGCACCGTTCCTCGACAAGGACAACACCCTCGGGTCCCCGTACGCCAACCCCGAGATCATCAACACCCTGATCCCGCAGTCCCGCCGCGAGGCCGACCGCCTCACCGCGTCCAAGAGCCTCGCCGACATGCAGGACATCGTCGCCGACGACGTGCCGATCCTGCCGCTGTGGCAGGGCAAGCAGTACGTCGCCACCCGCGACGACATCACCGGCAGCGAGTACGCGATGAACTCCTCCTCCACGCTGCAGCTGTGGGAGCTCGGCCGCGGCGTCGGCAACTGACCGGTCAGTCGGCCGGTTTCCCACCGGCCATGTGACCAGCGGTTCTTCAGCCCCCCGGGCATACGCCTCGGGGGCTTGCCGCGTTCGCGGTACGATCCGGGAACTTCCGCACGGCCCGGAACGCGCGGAGTCCGGGGCGAACGACAACCGTAGACAAGGCACATGCACGTGAACATGCGCACCCAGTGGCCGGTTCTGTCCATAGCGACGGGGCTGGCCGCCGGCCTGCTCACCGGATGCGGCACCTCGGCCGACGACTCCTCAGGCACCGGCTCCTCAGTGGTGGTGGGGATGTCCGACGACGTCCTGGCCACCGACCCGGCCTCCGGCTACGACCCGGGCTCCTGGCTGCTGTTCAACAACGTCTTCCAGTCCCTGCTGGGCTTCCCCAAGGGCGGCACCGAACCGGAGCCGGATGCCGCCAGGGAGTGCACGTTCACGGACACGCAGACCAAGGTCTACTCCTGCACCCTCAGGGACGGCCTGAAGTTCAGCAATGGTGACCCGCTCACCTCGAAGGACGTCAAGTTCTCCTTCGACCGCATGCTGAAGATCAACGACTCGGCCGGCCCGGCCATCATGTTCCCCATGCTCGGCTCGGTCGAGACACCGGACACCAAGACCGTCGTCTTCAAACTGAAGTACGCCGACGCCACCTTCCCGAGCAAGATTGCCTCCGGCGCCGGCTCCATCGTCGACCACAACGCCTACCCCGCGGACAAGCTGCGCACGGACGGCAAGGCGGTCGGCTCCGGCCCCTACAAGCTGGACTCCTTCAGCAAGGACAAGGCCGTCTTCTCCGTCAACCCGCAGTACCAGGGCACCGCCAAGGTGCACAACTCCGGCATCACCCTGAAGCTCTTCCACGGCGACCAGTCCGCCCTGAAGAACGCCCTCCTGGACCAGAAGATCGACCTCGCCTACCGGGGTCTGGCCGCCGCCGACATCGCGGGCATCGACAAGGACACCTCCACCGGCAAGGGCATCGAGGTCGTCGAGGGCTCCAGCGCCGAAGTCCAGCACCTCGTCTTCAACATGGACGACCCCGTCGCCGGCAAGCTCGGCGTCCGCAAGGCCATCGCCTACCTCCTCGACCGCGACGCGCTCGTCGACAAGGTGTACAACGACACCGCGACGCCCCTGTACTCGATCATCCCGGCCGGCATCACCGGCCACGACACGTCCTTCTTCGACACCTACGGCGCCCGGCCCTCCAGGACCAAGGCGGCCGCCGCGCTGCGCGCCGAAGGCATCACCGGCAAGGTCACGCTCACCCTCTGGTCGACGCCCTCCCGCTACGGGCCCGCCACCGACGAGGAACTGAAGACGATCGCCCGGCAGCTGAACGACAGCGGACTGTTCGACGCGAGCGTCAAGTCCGTCCCCTTCGACCAGTACGAGAAGGACATCGCGGCAGGCAAGTACGGGGTCTACGTCAAGGGCTGGGTGCCCGACTACCCCGACCCCGACAACTTCACCGCGCCGTTCTTCGGCAAGGGCAACGTACTGGACAACCACTACGTCAACAGCACCATCACGGGCGAACTGATCCCCAAGACGGCCGCCCAGAGCGACCGCTCCGCCACCGACGACGAATACCGCACGCTTCAGCACATCGTCGCCGAGGACGTCCCGGTCATCCCCGTCTGGCAGGCCAAGCAGTACGCCGTCACACGGGACGACGTCTACGGACTCGAGTACTGCCTCGACGCCTCCACGGTGTTCCGCTTCTGGGAGATCAGCAAGGGCTGAGCCGGGCCCCCGCGCACGAAGGGCGCCCCCGCGCAGGGGGCGCCCTCAGCGTCACAGCCCCCGCCTACTGGGCGCCGGGACGAACCAGCCCGCTCTCGTACGCGTACACCGCCGCCTGCACCCGGTCCCGCAGCCCCAGCTTCGTCAGGACATGCCCGACGTGCGTCTTGACCGTGGTCTCACTGACGAACAGATCCGCGGCGATCTCCGCGTTGGACAGTCCGCGCGCCACCAGCTTCAGCACCTCCACCTCACGCTCGGTGAGGGTGTGCAGGGTGTCCGGCACCGGCTCGTCCCCGGACGGCAGATGGGTGGCGTACTTGTCGAGCAGCCGCCTTGTGATGCTCGGCGCGAGCATCGCCTCGCCCGCCGCGACGACCCGGATCGCCTGCACCAGCTCGTTGGCGGGTGCGTCCTTCAGCAGGAACCCGCTCGCTCCGGCGCGCAGCGCCTCCACCACGTACTCGTCCAGATCGAAGGTCGTCAGCACCAGCACCTTCGCCGGTCCGTCCCGCCCCGGCCCGGTGATCTGCCGGGTCGCCTCCACCCCGTCCATACGGGGCATGCGGATGTCCATCAGAACCACATCGGGCTGCAGGGCACGCACCTGGTCGAGCGCCTGGAGGCCGTCTCCGGCCTCGCCGACGACCGCGAGATCCTGCTCGGCCTCCAGAATCATCCGAAAGCCCGTACGCAGCAGCGGCTGGTCGTCGACCAGTAGGACGCGGATGGCCACGTAAGTCTCCTTCGCTAGTCCGGCCCCATTCTGCCCTGCGCGCCACCGCCCGCTTCGGGCACCCTGAACGACGCGGACGCCTCCGGGCCCACGGCGCCGTCCCCCCGCTGAGCCGGCAGCGCCTGCACCGCCGCCGGGACACCGGCGGCCGGGCGGACCGGCAGCGGATACGGCGGGGGAGTGCCACCGAACTCCGGGCACACCGCCTGGTGGTCGCACCAGCCGCACAACTTGCTGCGGCGCGGCCGCCAGTCGCCCGTCTCCGTCGCCGCCCGGATCGCCTCCCACAGCGCGAGCAGCTTGCGCTCCACACGCTCCAGGTCGGCAAGGACCGGGTCATACGTCAGCACGTCCCCACTGCCCAGATACACCAGCTGAAGCCGCCGCGGGACGGTCTTCTTCAGGCGCCACACCACCAGGGCGTAGAACTTCATCTGGAACAGCGCGCCCTCGGCGTACTCGGGCCGGGGCGCCTTGCCCGTCTTGTAGTCGACGATCCGCACCTCACCCGTCGGCGCCACGTCGACGCGGTCGATGATCCCGCGCAGCCTCAGCCCCGACTCCAGCTCCGCCTCCACGAACAACTCACGCTCGGCGGGCTCCAGACGCGTCGGATCCTCCAGGGTGAACCAGCGCTCGATCAGCCGCTCAGCCTCACCCAGCCAGCGCGCCAGCCGCTCACCGTCCGGATCGTCCGCGAACAGCTCCACGACCTCCGGTCTGCTCTGCCGCAGCCGGTCCCACTGGCCGGGCAGCAGCGCCTTGGCGCGCGGCGCGGTCCGCTCGGCGGCAGGTGCGTCGAACAACCGCTCGAGCACGGCGTGGACCAGCGTGCCCCTGGTGGCCGCCTCACTCGGCTTCTCGGGCAGCTTGTCGATCACCCGGAACCGGTACAACAGCGGGCACTGCATGAAATCGCCGGCGCGCGACGGCGACAGCGAAGCCGGGGGCGCGGCGGCCACGGCGGACGGCACGGCGACGCCGTCGGTGCTGGATTCCATGACCACAGACCATACGGCCCACCACTGACAGTGACCCAGCCACGTCCCGGCCCAGGCACCCACCGACCAGCCGCGAAAGACCCGACCACGGGCAGACAGAGGGGTGCCGGGGCGGAACACGGCACGACGGCCGCATACCATCGACACCGGACCCTCCCACCCGGCACGCCCGGGGCCGGGGAGACGCATCGATCGAGGGGACAGCGTGGACGAGAGCGGCGGGAGCGCGCAGCCGCGCCCCGGCAACAACGGGGCGCACCACGACACGCCCCGCGAAGAATCACCCAGTCCCGCACAGCCCCCCACCGAGCCCGCGGCACCCCCCGCCGCGACCCCGGGGCCCGATGACGAGCACACGCCGTCCCCCCACGGGCCCACCGCACCCACCGCGGCCACAGGCACGCCCGGCGACGAGCACCCCACCCCCACCGGACCGCCGACCCCGCCCGCACCCGGCGGCGAAGCCACGACACCGGCCCCTGCCCGGCCGCCCGCCACAGACCACCGCCGCACCCCGCAGCCCCCTGTGAGCGGCGCCCCCGACACCCCGGCGGACGGCCACCCCGCGCCCTCTCACTCCGACGGCCCAACCACCCCCCAGCCGCACACCGGCCACGGCCAGGCACCCACCAACCATGGCCAGGCACCCCCCGCGGACACCCACCCGACCCCCGAGAACCCGCACGGCCCCACCCCCGCCCGCACCAGCGCCCACTCCGGCACCGCCGGCCAAGGACGCCCCCCGCAGCGCCCCAAGGACCCCGGCGGCGGCATCCTCATGGGACGGCCCTTCGGCGTCCCCGTCTACGTCGCCCCCAGCTGGTTCCTCGTCGCCGCCCTGATCACCTGGGTCTTCGGCGGACAGCTCGACCGCGTGCTCCCCGAACTCGGCGCCGCCCGCTACCTCGTATCCCTCTTCTTCGCCGTCGCCTTCTACGCCTCCGTCCTCGTCCACGAACTCGCCCACACCGTCGCCGCCCTCCGCTTCAAACTCCCGGTACGCCGCATCCAGCTCCAGTTCTTCGGCGGCGCCTCAGAGATCGAGAAAGAGGCCGAGACCCCCGGCCGCGAGTTCGTCCTCGCCTTCGTCGGCCCACTGCTCTCCCTCGCCCTCGCCGCGATCTTCTACCTCGCACTCCAGCCCGTCGAACCCGGCACCGTCCCCGGCGTCCTCCTCGCCGGCCTCATGGTCTCCAACCTCATCGTCGCCGCCTTCAACCTGCTCCCCGGCCTCCCCCTCGACGGCGGCCGCATGCTCCGCGCCGTCGTCTGGAAGATCACCGGCCGCCCCATGAGCGGCACCATCGCCGCCGCCTGGGTCGGCCGCGCCCTCGCCATCGCCGTCCTCGTCGGACTGCCCCTGCTCACCCAGTCCGGCGCCCTCGGCTCCACCGCCGAGGACAACGTCGGCATGGACACCGTCACCGACGCCCTGCTCGCCGCCATCCTCGCCGCGATCATCTGGACCGGCGCCGGGAACAGCCTGCGCATGGCCCGCCTGCGCGAACACCTCCCCGAACTGCGCGCCCGCGCCCTCACCCGCCGCGCCGTCCCCGTCGAGACCGACACCCCCCTCTCCGAGGCCCTGCGCCGCGCCAACGAAGTCGGTGCCCGCGCCCTCGTCGTCGTCGACGCCCACGGCCGGCCCCTCTCCCTCGTCCGCGAGGCCGCCATCGTCGGCGTACCCGAACACCGCCGCCCCTGGGTCCCCGTCAGCGGCCTCGCCCAGGACATCACCGACGGCATGCGCGTCTCCGCCGAACTCGCCGGAGAAGACCTCCTCGACGCCCTGCGCGCCACCCCCGCCACCGAATACCTCGTCGTCGAGGAGACCGGAGAGATCTACGGCGTCCTCTCCGCCGCCGACGTCGAGCGCGCCTTCGTCAAGGCCATGGCCCGCCCCACGTCCTAGTGGTCGGCGGCCCCCTCCACTGCCGGTAGGCTGGTCACATGTCCGAACCGACCGGTGCCGCCCGCCGTCGCGGGCCCTTCAAGGTCGGGGACCAGGTACAGCTGACCGACCCCAAGGGCCGCCACTACACGTTCACACTCGAAGCGGGAAAGAACTTCCACACCCACAAGGGCTCCTTCCCGCACGACGAACTGATCGGCGCACCCGAGGGCAGCGTTGTCCGCACCACCGGGAACGTCGCCTACCTCGCGCTGCGCCCCCTGCTCCCCGACTACGTCCTGTCCATGCCCCGCGGGGCAGCCGTCGTCTACCCCAAGGACGCGGGGCAGATCCTCGCCTTCGCCGACATCTTCCCCGGCGCCCGCGTCGTGGAAGCCGGCGTCGGCTCCGGCTCGCTCAGCACCTTCCTGCTGCGCGCCATCGGCGACCAGGGCATGCTGCACAGCTACGAGCGCCGCGCCGACTTCGCCGAGATCGCCCAGGCCAACGTGGAACGCTACTTCGGCGGCCCCCACCCCGCCTGGCAGCTCACCGTCGGCGACCTCCAGGACAACCTGTCCGACACCGACGTCGACCGCGTCATCCTCGACATGCTCGCCCCCTGGGAGTGCCTCGAGGCCGTCTCCAAGGCACTCGTCCCCGGCGGCATCGTCTGCTGCTACGTCGCCACCACCACCCAGCTCGCCCGGACCGTCGAGTCCATCCGCGAAATCGGCTGCTTCAACGAGCCGACCGCCTGGGAAACCATGATCCGCAACTGGCACATCGAGGGCCTCGCCGTCCGCCCCGACCATCGCATGATCGGCCACACCGGATTCCTCCTCACCGCCCGCCGCCTCGCCGACGGCGTCGAGCCGCCCATGCGCCGTCGCCGCCCCGCCAAGGGCGCCTACGGCGAGGACTACACCGGCCCCAACGCCGACGGAGGCACCGGCCGCTGACCCCGGCCTTCACGGCCCCCAACACACCAGCGCCGTGGTCGAGTTCCCGCACACCTCGCGGAACTCGGCCACGGCGCTCACGCGTTCAAGCACACACCCGCACACCCCCACCCGTCGAAGCACACACACGCGCACACACCCACCCACTGGCGCGCCCATCCCTCTCCACCCCCCGCGCGCACGGAAACTGACGCGCCACCAGTGCCCACCCCGCCATTCCCCCGCACTGTGACGTGTGGCACGATGCGGGGCACCCCCACCGGCACAGCCCTCACAGGAGACACCTCCCCAGTGCAGCACTCCGCCGTCCCGGAACTGGCTCACACCACCACCCGGCCCATCCACTGGGTCGCCACCGCCACCGCAGTGTCCGGCGTGATCGCCCTGTCCTCCGTGCTGCAGCCCGGCGCCGCAACGGCAGCCCAACCCCAGAACGAGACCAAGGCCGCCCCCGTCGCCACCGCACCCCCCGACCCCGCCAAGGCCGACTTCCCCCTCGACTGCGGCCCCACCAAGCTCCTCGTCGTGAAGAAGGCCACCGGCGATCTCGACGGCGACGGCCGCCCCGAGACCGTCGTCGTCGTCCACTGCGACGCCGGCATGGGCACCCCACCCGACGGCCTCTACGTCCTCACCCAGGCGGCGGGCACCGCGACACCCCGCGTCGTCGCCACCCTCGTCGACCCCAAGGACCGCACCACCGTCACCGACTTCGCCGTCCGCGACGCCGCCGTCACCGCCACCCTCCTCGGCTACTCCTCGCCCGACGTACCGAGTTGCTGCCCCGACGTCAAAGCCGACGCCAAGTGGCAGTGGAAGAACGGCGCATTCCTCCGCACCACCGTCGGCGGCAGCCGCGACGCGTGACACCACGACCCGGACAGGGTGACGCACAGCCCCGAGGGTGTGAGAAAAGAGACACAGCTGACGAGAGGTGGCCGCGTGATCACGCAGCGTCCGGGCCGTACACCTCCACCCTGTCCGAAACCCGACGCACATGGATGCACTCGCCAGGACACTCCTTCGCCGAATCCACCACGTCCCCCAGCAGCGGCAACGGCACCCGCGTCGCAGCGCCCCTGACCTGCATAAGCTCCTCGTCCGGCCCCTTCACATAAGCCAGACCGTCGATGTCCAGCTCGAAGACCTCCGGCGCGTACTGGGCACAGATACCGTCACCGGTACACAGGTCCTGGTCGATCCAGACCTCCAGCTCCTCGCCGCCGACACCGGCCTCCTGCTGCACGGTCATCTCCCCTGCCGTCTTAATGCGCAGAGCCCCGGGAATCCGGCCAGCTCTGACGGGTGTTGAACATCTCGACCCTACCTTCGGCCGCTTCCCAATCATGTTCGGTGGGTATTCCCCTGGCGTGAGGGAGAGCGCAAGGGTGAAGATCGGACACACCCCGACAGTCTTTGTGATCTAGGGGTTTCAATCGACACCCACCCAGGTAGGGTCTGGAAGCGTCCAGCTCCCCTTGGAGGAGGTGAGGACCGTGGCAGCCCACGACGACGACATGAACCGCGGCATCCGCCCGGGACGAGGGTCCGACGACCCTGCCGGGCAGATCGCCTACCTTGAGCAGGAGATCGCCGTCCTGCGACGCAAGCTCGCCGACTCTCCGCGACACACGAGGATTCTCGAAGAGCGGATCGTCGAGCTGCAGACCAATCTGGCCGGCGTGTCCGCGCAGAACGAGCGGCTCGCCAACACGCTCCGTGAGGCCCGCGACCAGATCGTGGCCCTCAAGGAGGAAGTCGACCGGCTCGCACAGCCACCGGCCGGCTTCGGTGTCTTCCTGCAGGCGAACGAGGACGGCACCGCCGACATCTTCACCGGAGGCCGCAAGCTCCGCGTGAACGTCAGCCCCAGCGTGGACCTCGACGAGCTCCGTCGCGGCCAGGAACTGATGCTCAACGAAGCGCTCAACGTGGTCGAAGCCATGGAGTTCGAGCGCGTCGGGGACATCGTCACCCTCAAGGAGATCCTCGAGGACGGCGAGCGCGCCCTGGTGCTCGGGCACACCGACGAGGAACGGGTGGTACGGCTCGCCGAGCCGCTGCTGGACGTCACCATCCGCCCCGGCGACGCCCTCCTGCTCGAACCCCGCTCCGGCTACGTCTACGAGGTCGTCCCCAAGAGCGAGGTCGAAGAACTCGTCCTCGAAGAGGTGCCCGACATCGGCTACGAGGCGATCGGCGGCCTCGCCGGCCAGATCGAAGCCATCCGCGACGCGGTCGAGCTCCCGTACCTCTACCCCGACCTCTTCAAGGAGCACGAACTGCGCCCGCCCAAGGGAGTCCTCCTCTACGGACCCCCCGGATGCGGCAAGACCCTCATCGCCAAGGCCGTGGCGAACTCCCTCGCCAAAAAGGTCGCCGAGGTGACCGGCCAAGCCGCCGGCAAGAGCTTCTTCCTCAACATCAAGGGCCCCGAGCTCCTGAACAAGTACGTCGGCGAAACCGAACGACAGATCCGCCTCGTCTTCCAGCGAGCCCGCGAAAAGGCCAGCGAGGGCACCCCCGTCATCGTCTTCTTCGACGAGATGGAATCCCTCTTCCGCACCCGCGGCTCCGGCGTCAGCTCGGACGTGGAGAACACCATCGTCCCCCAGCTCCTCGCCGAGATCGACGGTGTGGAAGGCCTGCAGAACGTCGTGGTCATCGGCGCCTCCAACCGCGAGGACATGATCGACCCCGCCATCCTGCGCCCCGGCCGCCTCGACGTGAAGATCAAGATCGAGCGTCCGGACGCCGAAGCAGCCAAGGACATCTTCGGGAAGTACCTCACCGAAAACCTCCCCCTGCACGCCGACGACGTCAGCGAACACGGAGGCGACAAGGGCGCCACTGTCCAGGCCATGATCCAGACCGCCGTGGAACAGATGTACGCCGAGTCCGACGAGAACCGCTTCCTCGAGGTCACCTACGCCAACGGCGACAAGGAAGTCCTCTACTTCAAGGACTTCAACTCCGGCGCCATGATCGAAAACATTGTCGGCCGCGCCAAGAAGATGGCAATCAAGGACTTCCTCGAACACAACCAGAAAGGCCTCCGCGTCTCCCACCTCCTCCAGGCGTGCGTGGACGAGTTCAAGGAGAACGAGGACCTGCCCAACACCACCAACCCCGACGACTGGGCCCGAATCTCCGGAAAGAAGGGCGAGCGGATCGTCTACATCCGTACCCTCATCACCGGAAAGCAAGGCGCAGACACCGGACGCTCCATCGACACGGTGGCAAACACCGGTCAGTACCTGTAAAAGCAAGGGCGGCTGCGGGTGCCCCCACCGGGTACCCGCAGCCCACTGCTTTTCGGGCCACGGCTGGAGCACAGCAATGACGCAAATGATCTCCCCACCAGCGCAAAGGCGTTCTAGGCTCTTTGTTACCGCCGCGTCGCGCCGTGCGGGGACGGGCACCGCACGCGCACCGGAGCACCAGCGGTATCTGAGCGCCGCCCCCGACCGAGGGCGCCGCCGGGCAAGGAGGGCCGCATGACCGTACGGCGAGTAATGGGCATCGAGACGGAGTACGGCATCTCCGTCCCCGGCCACCCCAACGCCAATGCCATGCTCACCTCGTCCCAGATCGTCAACGCCTACGCGGCAGCGATGCACCGGGCCCGCCGGGCCCGCTGGGACTTCGAGGAAGAAAACCCGCTGCGGGACGCGCGAGGCTTCGACCTCGCCCGCGAGGCCGCCGACGCCAGCCAGCTCACCGACGAGGACATCGGCCTCGCCAACGTCATCCTCACCAACGGCGCACGGCTCTACGTCGACCACGCACACCCCGAATACAGCGCCCCCGAGGTGACCAACCCCCGCGACGCCGTCCTCTGGGACAAAGCCGGCGAACGCATCATGGCAGAAGCCGCAGAACGAGCCGCCCAGCTCCCCGGCGCCCAACCCATCCACCTCTACAAGAACAACACCGACAACAAGGGCGCCAGCTACGGCACGCACGAGAACTACCTGATGAAGCGGGAAACCCCCTTCTCCGACATCGTGCGCCACCTCACCCCCTTCTTCGTCTCCCGCCAGGTCATCGCCGGAGCCGGCCGCGTCGGCATCGGCCAGGACGGCCACGAACACGGCTTCCAGCTCAGCCAGCGCGCCGACTACTTCGAAGTGGAGGTCGGCCTCGAGACGACACTCAAGCGCCCGATCATCAACACCCGGGACGAGCCACACGCGGACGCGGAGAAATACCGCCGCCTGCACGTGATCATCGGCGACGCGAACCTGTCGGAGATCTCCACCTACCTGAAGCTGGGCACCACCGCCCTGGTCCTGTCCATGATCGAGGACGGCTTCATCGCGGTGGACCTGGCGGTCGACCAGCCCGTGCGGACACTGCACCAGGTCTCCCACGATCCAACGCTCAAGCGCCTGATCACCCTGCGCAGCGGCCGGACACTCACCGCGGTCCAGCTCCAGATGGAGTACTACGAGCTCTCTCGCAAGTACGTCGAGGAGCGCTACGGCGCCGACGCGGACGACCAGACCAAGGACGTCCTCGCCCGCTGGGAAGACACCCTCAACCGCCTCGAGCACGATCCGATGAGCCTGGCGGGAGAGTTGGACTGGGTCGCCAAACGAGAGCTCATGGAGGGCTACCGGCGCCGCGACGGCCTCGAGTGGGACGCCGCAAAGCTCCACCTCCTCGACCTCCAGTACGCCGACGTACGCTCCGAGAAGGGCCTGTACAACCGCCTGGCGGCCCGCGGACGCATGAAGCGCCTCCTGGACGAGGCCGACGTCGAACGAGCCCGTACGAAGCCACCTGAGGACACCCGCGCCTACTTCCGCGGCCGCTGCCTCGAGCAGTACGCGGACGACGTCGCGGCCGCCTCCTGGGACTCGGTCATCTTCGACCTCCCCGGACGGGACTCCCTCCAGCGCGTTCCAACCCTGGAACCGCTACGCGGAACGCGTAATCACGTCAAGGAGCTCCTGGACCGCTGCCGCACGGCCGAGGACCTGGTCAGGGTCCTGTCAGGCGGCTGAGGGGTACTCGGACGAGCCCGGCCGCCCGGGGTGTAAATCCCGGCGGCCGGGAATCATCGAGGTGGTCCCCGCACGTTGGAGTAACTGCGGGGCCATTGTCGGACCCGGCTAGTAGGGTCTGATCACCACCGATCGGCAGGAAAGCCGACCTGTCGACCATGTCGGGCTAACTGAGCGGGGTGAGGGTTATGGCGACCAAGGACACCGGCGGCGGCCAGCAGAAGGCCACACGCTCCACCGAGGAGATCGAGGAGCAGGAGCAGGAGGCTCAGGCTTCGGGGGATCTCAAGGAGCGGCACGAGAAGCTGAGCGACGACGTGGACTCCGTCCTGGACGAGATTGACGATGTCCTCGAGGAGAATGCGGAGGACTTCGTTCGTAGTTTCGTTCAGAAGGGTGGCCAGTAGGCCGTTTTTCCTTCGAATCTAAGGTTCGAGGGCTCGGGGGTGTGAGTGGGCGAGGAGCCGACGGTGAAGCGTTGCTCGCGGTGCAAGGAGTCCAAGCCGCGAGCAGCCTTCGCTAGTAACAAGGCGGCCCGCGACGGGCTACAGGCCTACTGCCGGGAGTGCTGGGCGGAGTACCACCAGGCCCGGCAGCTGGCGAAAGGAAGGAACGTCCGGCCGCGGGTGCAGACGCCTGAGGGCCACAAGTTCTGTCGCAGTTGCGGGGAGGTCAAGCCCCACAGCGAGTGGCACCGCAACGCAACGGCTTCCGATGGTCTCTCTACGAGCTGCAAGGCTTGCCGTGCGGCGAAGGGACGTGCGGGCCACCTGAAGCGCCAGTACGGCTTGACTGAAGCCGAGCGTGACGAGATGGTCGCCTCTCATATGGGGCTCTGTGTGATCTGCCTGAAGGCTCCGGCCGTACATGTGGATCACTGCCACAAGACGGGTAAGGTCCGTGGCGTACTGTGCTTCAACTGCAATTCGGCCATCGGCAAGTTGGGTGATGACCCCGACGCCGCCCGTCGGGTTGCCGCCTACTTGGAAGGAAACTCGTGGAAGCCAATTCTCGTGGCGCCGGGCGTCTACCAGCTGCCTTCCTGACGCCTGGCTCGTCGTCCTTCATGGACTTCCTGTCGGAGCACCAGCCCGAGCTGCTGCCCGGCAAGCGGCAGCTGCCGCCCACTCAGGGCGTGATCGAGGCTCCGCACGGCACGACCATCGTGGCCACGACGTTCCCGGGGGGCGTCGTGCTCGCGGGTGACCGCCGGGCGACCATGGGCAATGTGATCGCGCAGCGGGACATCGAGAAGGTGTTCCCGGCGGACGAGTACTCGGCCGTGGGCATCGCCGGCACGGCGGGTCTGGCCGTCGAGATGGTGAAGCTGTTCCAGCTGGAGCTGGAGCACTTCGAGAAGGTCGAGGGCGCGCAGCTGTCCCTGGAGGGCAAGGCGAACCGTCTGTCGACCATGATCCGTTCCAATCTGGGCATGGCCATGCAGGGTCTTGCCGTGGTCCCGCTTTTCGCCGGTTATGACCTGGACCGTGGTAAGGGCCGCATCTTCTCCTACGACGTGACGGGCGGCCGCTCCGAGGAGCACGGCTTCGCGGCCACGGGTTCCGGTTCGATCTTCGCGCGTGGCGCCATGAAGAAGCTCTACCGTGAGGATCTGACCGAGGAGCAGGCCACGACCCTGGTGGTTCAGGCCCTGTACGACGCGGCGGACGACGACTCGGCGACCGGTGGTCCCGATGTCGCTCGCCGGATTTACCCGATCGTCACCGTGATCACCGAGGACGGTTTCCGCCGGCTCGGCGACGACGAGTCGTCCGAGATCGCCCGCTCGATCCTTGAGCGGCGTCTGGAGCAGCCCGACGGTCCGCGGGCCGCGCTGCTCTGACGGCGGGACCGGTTGTTGTCAGGTGATCGTGTGACTTCGACAGAAAGGGACGGATAACCGGTGTCGACGCCGTTCTATGTCTCCCCCCAGCAGGCCATGGCCGACCGGGCGGAGTACGCCCGCAAGGGCATCGCGCGCGGCCGCAGTCTGGTCGTGATGCAGTACGCCGACGGCATCGTGTTCGTCGGTGAGAACCCGTCCCGTGCGCTGCACAAGTTCAGTGAGATCTACGACCGGATCGGTTTCGCGGCCGCCGGCAAGTACAACGAGTACGAGAATCTCCGCATCGGTGGGGTCCGTTACGCCGACCTGCGGGGTTACACCTATGACCGTGACGATGTGACCGCCCGTGGTCTGGCGAACGTGTACGCGCAGACGCTGGGCACGATCTTCTCGAGTGCGGCGGAGAAGCCGTACGAGGTCGAGCTGGTGGTCGCCGAGGTGGGGGAGACCCCGGAGGGTGATCAGATCTACCGTCTGCCGCATGACGGGTCGATCGTGGATGAGCACGGTTCGGTGGCGGTCGGTGGCAACGCCGAGCAGATCAGCAGTTTTCTCGATCAGCGTCATCGTGACGGGATGACGTTGGCGGAGGCGTTGAAGCTGGCCGTTCAGGCGCTGTCGCGGGACACGAACGGCAGTGAGCGGGAGATTCCGGCGGAGCGTCTGGAGGTCGCGGTGCTGGACCGTACGCGGCCGCAGAAGCGCAAGTTCAGGCGGATCACCGGTCGTCAGTTGTCGCGTCTGTTGCAGGCGGACGGTGCGTCGACGGCGGCGGAGGCGGAGGCCGACGCGGACGCCGACGCCGAGTCGGAGGAGTAGGTCGTCTGCCTCGTACGGCCGTATGACGCTGCGCGCCCCGCCCGGTTCCGGGTCGGGGCGCGCAGCGTTGTCTCCCGGGTCGCTCCCGGGTCACTGGCGCGGTGGTGCTGTGGAGCCCCGTACGACGAGTTCCACGGGGATGTCGCCCTGTTGGGGTGTGCGGCCTTCCAGGACCGCCAGCAGGGCCTGCATGCCGCGTTCTCCGAACAGTTCGGCGTCCAGTCGTACGGTCGTCAGTTCGGGGTCGATGGCGGTGGCGAGGGCGAGGTCGTCGAGGCCGGTGACGGAGAGGTCGTCGGGGATGCGCAGGCCGAGGCGGCGGGCGGCTTTGTAGGCGCCGGCGGCGAGTTTGTCGTCGTCGCAGACGAGGGCGGTGGGGCGGGGGCCGGGTGCGGCGAGGGCGGTTTCGGCGGCGGTGAGGGCGCCTTCGATGGAGATGGGGGCGTGGGCGGTGCGGAGGGTGGTGCCGGGTGTGGTGCCGACGCGTGCCGCGAGTTCCCGGGCGCGTACACGGAAGGTCCAGGAGGGGACGTCGGCGGCGAGGTGGAGGAAGTCCCGGTGGCCCAGGCCGAGGAGGTGTTCGGCTACTTGGCGTACGCCGTCGGTGATGTCGAGGTTGACGGTTGCGGCGCCGGGGCTGCCGTCGGGGTCGCTGTCGAGCATGACGAGGGGGAGTTGGTCGCCGTGGATGGCGCTGAGGGCGTCGGCGGCCATGGAGGAGGCGATGACGCCGTCGAGGGCGGCTTGTGCGGAGTGGAAGGGGTCTCTGGCGGGGCCGACGCCTTCGGGTGAGGGGTAGAGGACGACGCCGAAGCCGTGGTCGGCGGCGATGCGGGCGGCGCCGGTGTAGACGCCGGCGAAGAATTCGGTGGTGAGGGCGGGTACCACCAGCAGGACTGTGCGGGTGCGGCCGAGGCGGAGGTTGCGTGCCGCGAGGTTGGGCCGGTAGCCCAGTTCCCGGGCTGCCTCGCGGACTCGCTGGGCGACGGGTTCGGAGACGCGTCCGCGCCATTTGTCGCCGAGGACGAGGGAGACGGCTGCCTGGGAGACGCCGGCGGCCTGGGCGACATCGCGGCTGGTGGGTCGCGTGTTACCGGGTGGCACGGTGGGCGTGCTCCTTCGTGCGGGCTGGTGGGGCGCCGTGTGGACGGCCGGTCAGCGCTCATGGTACGTATGGCAGGCGAGGTTATACGTAAAACTTCACCGTCGCGGGTACGGAGAAGCGGGGTGGGGCCGGGAGAAGGGACGCGCATGGCCGCGGGGTACGTGGAGATCCTCAGGGCGAGGCATGCGGCCCGCCTGCTGGTGGGGACGCTGGTGGGCCGGTTGCCGAACGCGGTGGCCGCGATCGCGGTGGTGCTGTTCGTGCGGGCCGAGGGCGGCACGTACAGCCTCGCGGGGGCGCTCGCCGCGGTGTACGGGGTGGCCAACGCCGTGGGGCAGCCGGTGCTGGGGCGGCTGGTCGATCTGCACGGGCAGCCGCGGGTGCAGCTTCCGGCGGCGGTGGTGTCCGCCGCCGCCATGACGGTGCTCGCGCTGACGGGTCTGGAGCCGATCGCCGGGGCGTATGCGGCGATGGTGGTCGCGGGACTGTTCACGCCGCCGCTGGAGGGCGGTCTGCGGGCGCTGTGGCCGGCGGTGCTGCGCCGGGAGGAGCAGGTGCACACGGCGTATGCGATGGACGCGGTGGCTCAGGAGGTGATGTTCACCGTCGGCCCGCTGCTGCTGACTCTGTGTGCGGCCCTGTGGTCCGCGCGGGTCGCACTCGTGGTGCTCAACGCCGTGGGCGTGCTGGGCGCGCTCTCCGTGGTGCTCTCGCCGCCGTCGCGTGCGTGGCGGTCGGCGCCGCGTGAGGCGCACTGGCTGGGGGCGTTGCGCTCGCGGGGGTTGCTGGTGCTGCTCGGTGCGTTCCTGTTCGTGGGGATGGCGCTGGGTTCGATCACGGTCGCGGCCGTGTCGTACGCCGATGGTCACGGCGGTGACGGGGTGTACGGCTGGCTGATGGCGGCGATCGGGTTGGGTGCTCTGGTCGGGGGCTCGGGGTACGGGGCGCGGCGGTGGCCGGGTGCGCCGGAGCGGCGGCTGCGTGTGCTGGTCGGGCTGTTGGCGCTGTGTTATCTGCCGTTGATGCTGATGCCGGGTGTGGTGGCGATGGTGGTGCTGGCCGCGGTGGCGGGGGTGTTCCTGGCGCCGTGCATCGCGTGTGCGTTCGTGCTGGTGGACCGGCATGCGCCGGGCGGTACGGTGACGGAGGCGTTCTCGTGGCTCGTGACGACGTTCACGGTGGGTGCGTCGGTCGGGACGGGCGTTGCGGGGCCGGTGGTGCAGGCGGGTGGCGCCCTGTGGGGTTTCGCGGTGCCGGGGGCCGCGGGGGCCGTGTCGCTGCTGGTCCTGGTGGTCGCGGGGCGGGTCCTCGCAGCTCCCGCCGGGGGCGGGGTGGTTGCGGGTTCACCGGAAAATGATCCAAACCGTGCTGTCGAACCCCGTTTCAGCTCGGGGGATCGGGCGTAATGTTCAGTCATGGACCGCCGCATTTTCGGGCTGGAGAACGAGTACGGCGTCACGTGCACGTTCAGGGGACAGCGCCGTCTGTCGCCTGACGAGGTGGCGCGGTACCTCTTCCGCCGTGTCGTGTCATGGGGCCGCAGCAGCAATGTGTTTCTGCGCAACGGGGCCCGTCTCTATCTCGACGTGGGCTCGCATCCGGAATACGCGACACCCGAATGTGACAACGTGATCGAACTGGTCACCCACGACAAGGCCGGCGAGCGCATTCTGGAAGGGCTGCTGGTCGACGCCGAACGCCGCCTGCACGAGGAGGGAATCGCGGGCGACGTCTATCTCTTCAAGAACAACACGGACTCGGCGGGCAACTCCTACGGTTGTCACGAGAACTACCTGGTGGCGCGGCACGGGGAGTTCTCGCGGCTCGCGGACATCCTGATTCCGTTCCTGGTCACCAGGCAGTTGCTCTGCGGTGCCGGCAAGGTGCTGCAGACCCCGCGCGGGGCGGTGTACTGCGTGAGCCAGCGGGCCGAGCACATCTGGGAGGGTGTCAGCTCGGCGACGACCCGTTCCCGGCCGATCATCAACACGCGCGACGAGCCGCACGCGGACGCGGAGCGTTACCGGCGTCTGCACGTCATCGTCGGCGATTCGAACATGTCCGAGACGACGATGCTGCTGAAGGTCGGCGCGACCGATCTGGTGCTGCGCATGATCGAGGCGGGGACGGTGATGCGTGACCTGACCCTGGAGAACCCGATCCGGGCGATCCGCGAGGTCAGCCATGACATCACGGGCCGCCGCAAGGTGCGCCTGGCGAGCGGCCGGGAGGCGTCGGCGCTGGAGGTGCAGCGGGAGTACTACGAGAAGGCCGTGGACTTCTGCGAGCGCCGGGGTATCCGGACGGGCACGGTCGAGCAGGTGCTGGAGCTGTGGGGCCGTACGCTGGACGCGATCGAGTCGGAGGACCTCGACCGGATCGGTACCGAGATCGACTGGGTGATGAAGTACAAGCTCATCGAACGGTACCGGGCCAAGCACAACATGACGATGTCGCATCCGCGGGTGGCGCAGATAGACCTCGCCTACCACGACATCCACCGTCGTCGTGGCCTGTACTACCTTCTGGAGAAGAAGGGCCAAGCCGCCCGGATCTGCAACGACTTGAAGATCTTCGAGGGCAAGTCGGTTCCGCCGCAGACCACTCGCGCGCGGCTGCGCGGTGACTTCATCCGGCGGGCGCAGGAACAGCGCCGTGATTTCACGGTCGACTGGGTGCATCTGAAGCTCAACGACCAGGCGCAGCGAACGGTGTTGTGCAAGGACCCGTTCCGTTCGGTGGACGACCGGGTGGAGAAGCTGATCGCCGGAATGTGAGACCGGAATCCGGGATGCGCGTTCCGCGTGTGTCACCGGAACGCCACACGGGCGCCGTATGTTTGCCGTACGGCGCCCTTCTCACGCCGGCAGTGCCGTTCCGGGGGACAACCCCCGGACCTCCGGCCGAAACTGAGGCGGGCCGGAACCCGGATCGGCACCCAAACGTCAGTAAGGTAGCGCGCACGCCATCCATCAAGATCGACCGATTGAGGCCCCATCGTGCGCCGACGCTCTCTTCTTCTCGCCGCTGTGCCCGCCGGGCTGGTGACCGTCTCCGGATGCGGTGACGACAAGTCCGGCAAGGGTGCGAGCGGTACCAGTTCGTCCCCCGCGCCCTCGGCGACGTCGGCCGCCCCGCCGCCGAAGATCGTCGAGGGGCCCTTGCCGGCCATCACCGCCGGCACCGGGTTCGACCAGAAGCCGACCGTGGCCAAGGGGCCCGGCTCCCCGTCGAAGGACCTGGCCGTGAAGACGGTGATCGCGGGCGGTGGGCAGACGGTCGCGGAGAACGACTACGTCCAGGCCAACTACCTGGGCCAGATCTGGGACACGGCCAAGGTCTTCGACAACTCCTACGACCGCAAGACGCCGCTGGTGATCCAGCTCGCCGAGGGCGGCATCATCGACGGCTGGCGGTATGCGCTGGCGGGGAAGAAGGTCGGCAGCCGGGTGCTGATGGCCGTGCCCCCGACCTGGGGTTACGGTACGCAGGGCAACCCGCAGGCGGGCATCAAGGGCACCGACACGCTGGTGTTCGTGGTGGACTTGCAGAACACGTTCAACGCGAAGAGCTCCGCCAAGGGCAAGGCGGTGGCGCAGAGCGACTCCGACCTGCCGAAGGTGGGCACGAACACCGACGGCAAGGCGCCGTCCATCGACGTGCCGAAGGTGAAGCCGCCGACGGGGCTGGTCGCGAAGTACGTCATCGAGGGCGACGGCGACGAGGTCAAGGCGGACAACACCGTTCTCGTGCAGTACAAGGGCGTGCTGTGGGACACCGGCAGGGAGTTCGACTCCACGTACGGCCGTGGCCAGCTTGCGTCGTTCTCGCTCCAGCAGGTCGTCAAGGGCTGGGCGCAGGGGCTGACCGGGAAGAAGGTGGGCAGCCGCGTGCTCGTCGTCATCCCGCCGAAGCTGGGCTACGGGGACAACCCGCCGAGCGGCAGCAGCATCAAGAAGGATTCCACGCTGGTGTTCGTGGTCGACATCCTGGCGAAGATGTAAGCCCTGCGGGGATGTGAGAGTGTCGGTGGTGCCGCAATGGCCTCAACACGAAACAGCAGGAGCTTTTGACGTGAGCATCGAGAAGCCCGAGATCGACTTCCCGGGTGGCGAGCCCCCGGCCGACCTCGAGATCAAGGACATCTGGGAGGGTGACGGGCCGGAGGCCAAGGCGGGCGACACCGTCTCCGTCCACTACGTGGGCGTGGCCTTCTCCACCGGTGAGGAGTTCGACGCGTCCTGGAACCGCGGTACGCCGCTGAGGTTCCAGCTGGGCGTCGGCCAGGTCATCAAGGGCTGGGACCAGGGCGTCCAGGGCATGAAGGTCGGCGGCCGCCGCCAGCTGACGATTCCCCCGCACCTGGCGTACGGCGACCGTGGCGCGGGCGCCCGGATCAAGCCGGGCGAGACGCTGATCTTCGTCTGCGACCTGGTCGCGGTCTGACCGAGGCACCAGCCATCGACCGCCGCCGGGCCGGAGCCCGGCGGCGGAACGCCTGTCGGCCACCGGGGCCGTCCGGCAGCCGCTGTGCGGGGCCGCGGAAGCGGACACCCGGCGGCTGCGCGGGTGATCCGGCCGCCGAGCCGCCTCCTGCGGGGGGTGCTTCGCGGAGCGTTTTCGGCAGCTACCGGGCGTCCGAGGCCGGGCCGCCTCGGACGACGCGGGCGGCCGGCTGGAGGCGACCGGAAACGATCAGTTGGGTCCATGCCTGCGCGGGCATGGGCCCTCGGCTTTTGCCGGGGTGCTTGCGGGCGGTACGGTCGTCCGTCGTAAGCACCATGGGGAGGCGAAGGGCGTCGATGGCCATTGCCAAGGCCGAGCGGCTGATGAATCTGGCGCTGTGTCTGCTCGGGACGCGCCGGCCGCTCAGCAAGCGTGAGCTGCGCGAGTCCATCGAGGCGTATCTGGAAGCCGGGTCCGACGACTCTTTCAACCGCATGTTCGAGCGGGACAAGGATGACCTGCGTGAGCTCGGACTCGTGATCGAGACCGTGGAGAACCTCGAGGGCGAGGTCGGCTATCTGGCCCGCCGCGACAGCAACCGCCTTCCGCCCATCACGCTCGACGCCGAGGAGGCCGCCGCGCTCGGCCTGGCCGCCAAGGTGTGGCAGCAGGCCCGGCTCGCCGGGGCAGCGAGCGGCGCCCTGCAGAAGCTGCGCGCCGCCGGCCTGCCCGAGGACGTCGACCCGTACGAGGCCCACGGCGCCCTGGAACCCCGCATCCCCGTGCACGAGGCCGCGTTCGAGCCGCTGATGCTGGCCTGCCGGGACCGCCGCCCCGTCGTCTTCGACTACCGCAAGGCCACAGCCGCCCACCCCGAGCAGCGCCATGTCGAACCCTGGGCGCTGGAGTGCTGGCGCGGCCACTGGTACCTGGCGGGCTGGGACCGCGACCGGGGCGCCGAGCGCGTCTTCCGGCTCTCGAGGATCACCGGCAAGGTGCGCAGCCGCGGCGGCGCCTTCACCGCCCCGGTGCCCGACGTGGTCACCGTCCGTGAGACCGTGGCGAGCTGGGCGGGGGAGACCGCCGACCGTTCGGCGCGGATCCGGCTGCGCAGGGACGCGGGGTACCCCCTTCGGGCGAAGGCCACCTCCGTGCGGGAACTCGGCGACGGCTGGGACGAGTTGGAGATTCCGTACGGGCACGGCCTCGACGCCTGGCTGGTGGAGTTCGGGCCCGACGTGGTGGTCCTGGAGCCGGCGGAGCTGAGGGCCGACGTGGTCGACCGGCTGCGTGCCGTGGCCAAGGGCTGAGGGGGGAGGTACGACCGTGGCAGGCAAACCGGCCAGGCCGGCGAACGCCATCGACCAGACCCGGCGGATGCTGTCCCTGGTGACGTATCTGCGGGAGCGCCCCGGCGCGCGTGTCGAGGACGTCGCCCGGGCGTTCGGGATCACCGAGGAGGAGCTGGCCTCGGACCTCGACGTGCTGCCCATGTGCGGCACCAGCTTCCGCGGCGGCGACCTCCTCGACATCGACACCGACGGCGAGCGCATCTGGTGGCACAACCCGGCCGCTCTCGGCGCGGAGGCGGCCGAGCCCCTGCGGCTGGCGGCGGACGAGGCGACCGCGCTGCTGGTGGCCGCGCGGGCCGTGGCCACCCTGCCGGGACTGCGCGAGAGCGACCGGCAGGCGCTGCTGCGCGCCACCGCCAAGGTGGAGGCCGCCGCCGGCGAGGCCGCGGGAGCCAGCTCCCGGCTGTCGGTGACGTTCGAGTCCGAGGGCGGTGTCTTCGCCGACGTCGACCGGGCCATCTCCGAGCGCCGGCGCCTGTGGATCCGCTACTACTCGCCGGCCCGCGACGAGGTCACCGAGCGGGAGATCGACCCGATCCGCCTGGTCAGCGTCGGCCACACGTATGTGGAGGCGTGGTGCCGCCGCTCCGAGGCGCGCCGCACCTTCCGGCTCGACCGGGTCGCCGAGATCAAGATCCTCGACGAGCCGTCGGCGCCCCCGGAGGTCGAGCTGCGGGACCTGTCCGAGGGGCTGGTCCAGCCCGCCGCCGAGGACCCCGAGGTGGTCGTCGAGGCCGGACCGGGCGGCCGCTGGGTCGCCGAGTACTACCCGCACGACAGCGCGGATGAGCTGCCGGACGGCGGGCTGCGTATCACCTTGCGGACCCCCGACCCGGCGTCGCTCAGACGGCTGGCGCTGCGGCTCGGACGGGACGGCCGGATCGTGTCACCGCAGGACCTCGCGGACAGCGCCCGCCGGGCGGCCCGCGAGGCGCTCGCGGCGTACGACGGGCCGGATCCGGTTCAGGACGGGCTGTACGACAGGCAGGAGCAGCAGCTGTGAGCAGGTCGGCGATGTCTGGTGCGTCGGAGCAGTCGGAGGCGTCGGCCGGTGCGCCGCAGGGGCCGGGGGCCGCGGAGATGTCGGTGCGGACGGCGTTCGCCGGGATGAGGCGGGTGGCCGACGTGGTGTTCCGGGCCGGCTGCCCGGACTGCCGGGCCCGTTTCGAGCTGGGGGCCGGCGCCCTGCGGCTGGCCATCGGCGCCACCAGCAAGACCACGTTCTACTCCTTCACGTGCCCCGAGTGCGGCGCGTCCGTCCGCAAGCCGGCCGGGGACCGCATCGTCGAACTGCTCACCGGCGGCGGGGTGCGGACCCTGCGGCTGCACTCGACCCTCTAGGCTCTTACGTCATGTTCTGGCCGATGCTCGCGATCGTCCTGGGGTTCCTG
Organism: Streptomyces sp. NPDC001796; assembly: GCF_042892355.1. Taxonomy (NCBI): domain Bacteria; kingdom Bacillati; phylum Actinomycetota; class Actinomycetes; order Kitasatosporales; family Streptomycetaceae; genus Streptomyces; species Streptomyces sp. NPDC001796. The sequence continues at coordinate 197,541 of NZ_JBIAUC010000012.1, forward strand.
GGGCTCGCCGTTCTGGGTGTGTTCGCCGTCCGGGTCTTCCTGGAGGCCCAGCGCCTCGGGCGGCAGGTCGCCGACTCGGCGCGCCGGATCAACCGCGCCGCGGAGGACCTGGAGCGTGCGGCCGTGGGCGCGGCCCGGGCCGCGGACCGGATATGAAATCCGCTGTGGCCCGGCAATCCCGCCGTGGCTCGGCAATCCGCCGCACGCCGGTACTCGGGCGCATGCCCTTCTCCGCTACAGCCGTACCCGCGACGGTAATCCGTGGATCCGGTAAGAGGGGTCGCAAGAGGCGCAATGAGGCACTTCGCCCTGTCTACTTGCCACCGCCTACAGGTACGCTGCTGGTCGCGGCCCGGAGAACGAGGCGCGGTCCGCAGACCGGGAGTACGCACAGGGATTGCCTCACGTTCACCCCTGAGCGTTACGATCGCTGCACGGTTGTCGGACATTTGTCCGACTGACCGAACAGCACCCCCACCCAATGCCGCCTCGGTGAGAAGGTAAAGACTTATGTTCGGAAGGCTCGGAGCCCCCGAGATCATTCTCATCCTCGTCGTCATCATCCTGCTGTTCGGCGCGAAGAAGCTTCCGGACATGGCGCGCTCCCTCGGCAAGTCCGCACGCATCCTGAAGAGCGAGGCCAAGGCGATGAAGGAGGAGGGCAAGTCCTCGGCGCCGGCCGGCCCGCCGAACGACGAGCAGCCCCCGGCCCAGCGCACCATCCAGGCGGCTCCCGGCGACGTGACCAGCGCCCGCCCGGTCAACGAGCCGACGGACACGACCCAGCGCTGACGGGAGGACCGGAGCTCCCGGTCCACTGCACGAGATGAGGATGTGGGTTGCTCAAGTCTGCCCGCAAACAGGAGAAGGACCCCGAGGGGCGGATGCCCCTAGCGGAGCACCTGCGTGAACTGCGCAACCGGCTCGCCAAGGCCATGCTGGCCATCATCGTGGTCACGGTCGTCGCCGCCTTCTTCTACAACGACATCATCAACTTCCTCACCAAGCCGATCCTCGACTCGGTCGGGTGCGGGAAGAGCTTCGAGGAGCTGGCGAGGTCCTCGAGCCACAACCAGCAGTGTGCGCGGATCACGATCAACGGTCTGCTCGCGCCCTTCACCCTGGCCCTGCAGGTCTCCCTGATGGCCGGCGTGGTGTTCGCCTCGCCGGTCTGGCTCTACCAGCTGTGGGCGTTCGTCGCGCCGGGTCTGCACCGGCACGAGAAGAAGTACGCCTACGGGTTCGTCGGCACCGGAGTCCCGCTCTTCCTCGGCGGCGGGTTCTTCGCCTACAAGGTGCTGCCCACCACCGCGAAGGTGCTGATCGACTTCACGCCGTCCGGCGTCGACAACCTGCTGCCGCTGGACGACCTGCTGCAGCTCGTCACGCGCATGGTGGTCGTCTTCGGGCTGTCCTTCGAGCTGCCCCTGCTGCTGATCATGCTCAATCTCACCGGGGTGCTCAGCGGCACGCGCATGCTCGGCTGGTGGCGCGGCATGATCCTGGGCATCACGGTCTTCGCGGCCGTGGCCACCCCCAGCACCGACCCCCTCTCCATGCTGGCGCTGGCCGGGCCGATCTGGGTGCTGTACTTCGGCGCGGTCGCCTTCTCGCTGCTCAACGACCGGCGCAAGCGGCGGCGTGAGGCCGAGGGACCCGCCGACGACGAGGCCTCCGAACTGGATCTCACGCCCGAGGACATCGGCGAGGTCGAGAGCGTCACCGCGAGCCGGGCACTGCCCCAGGCGCCGAGCACGGACCGGGTCAACGGATATGACGACGTGACGTGACCGCGCGGAAGCGGCATGTGAGGTGCTGACCGACGGCCGTGGGGGGCCCCCCCCCCCCCCCGGGGGGGCCCCCCCCCCCGCGCCCCCCCCCCCGCGGGCCGGGTGCGCCAAAATTAGGTGCGGGGGGTATGGGGGCGCCCGACGCGCCCAAACACCACGCCCCCGGTCCCCA
>NZ_JBIAUC010000013.1:0-192910 GCF_042892355.1 Streptomyces sp. NPDC001796
GGGTATTTGCGTGGTGCTGGCACTGCTCGTGGTTCTCCTTCGGGCCAGGATCATAAGCCTGGTTTCAGGGACTCCACGAATCCGGGGTCAGCTCAGCGTTTCGGCACTGTCGTTCAGCACCAAGTCGGTCGACGCCACCTCAGGGTCGGCCACCATCGAACTGAACTGGACGATGACCTCCTCCAACCCGAACGCCTCCGGCTTCGGGGGTGACATCCACATACGCAGGATGAATCCGAAGACCGGCGCCTACATCGGCACCGAACTCGCCGCCGGCTTCGACTCCCGAGGTTCACTGTCCGGCGACGTCACCGTCAAGCCCGGAGCCACCCCCGCCTCGACCACGTACACATGGACCGTCCCCGTCCCCCAGTACGGAGCCACGACGAAGACCACGTGGGCGGTCTCGGAGATCCACGGTGGCGACGGCGCCGGCGACTCGATCGACTGGACCGCGCCCCAACTGGCCGCTTTCCCACGCACCTTCTCCGCCCGGACCACCGTGGACCAGGGTTACCCGAGCCTCGACCGGATCGCCCTCGCGCAGGGGGCGCAGGCCACCGTCTACGAAGCCCCGGGACAAGGTGCCACGCTGCGGTACCAGCTCGACAGCCAGGAGAACAAGTCCGGCGTGTACGGCGGAACGGTCGTGGTCACCGGTCCGGGCGGCCGCACGGTGCGCGGATCGTCCGCCATCGGCTGGGACTGGAGCGAGGGCTACCAGGGCTGCGGCAACATCGGCTGGATGCAGCGCCAGGTTCTCGACTGCACCGTGACCGTGTCGCTGCCGGCCGGCCTGCCGGAGGGCGACTGGAAGGTCACCGAGGTGGATCTGACCAGCAACGCCGGGGTCACCCACGCCTACACCGGGCTGTCCGAAGCGGCGGTGCACGTGACCTCTGACAGCGTGCTTTCGGCGAGCGGCTTCGCGTTCACCCCGAGCCAGATCGACAGCTGGCACTCGCCCGTCCCGACCGCACGGCTCTCGCTGCGGCCTTCCGGCGCTGTGGGCGGGGTCAGCTCCGTACAGCTGACCAACTGGGGAGACAACGCCACCCAGTGCCAGCAGTTGTCCACCACCCCGACCGTGCAGGCGGACGGCACGGTCACCGTGCCGGTACGCGGGCTGCGGGGCCAGTTCAGCTGCCGGCTCACCGGTTTGATCATCACCGACGGTCACGGCGACCAGGCCGCCTACGGTTCGTCACTGGGCGCCCCGGACATCGATGCCACACTGACCAACATCCCTGACACCGTGTTGCCCACGGTGGACGCGGTCACGGTCACTCCGGGTACGGTCCCGGCCGACGACACCCAGACATGGATCAAGCTGACGATCGACGTGTCCGCCTCGACCGCCGGGGTGAACGTACTCGACCTGTACCTGGTCGACGCCTCGGGGCACGCCTACCCGATCGAGTCCGGCGGTGTGCCCACGACCTTCTCCGGCCCGTTGGACCAGTACTTCACCCTGCCGCAGGGCACCGCACCCGGCACCTACACCATCGGCTTCAGGCTCCAGGACCAGGCCTACAAGACCGTGAGCTACGGCCTGCCGGGCAGCGGCAGCCAGCCGATGCCCGGCGGACCGGTCACCTTCGACGTCACCACCCCCGTGACCGCCAGGTGACCTGACGACGCGCAGGAATCGCAACAACCGAAACCGCAGATTCATCAGTACATGACAGGCGACCGTGACCACGTGATCGCCGATCGGCTGGGGCCGTGACCCGGGAGGGTGGGGGAGTGGCCCAACTCAAGCCGACGCAGGTCAGCTGTGCAAGATCCTGAGAGGCGGTCAATGAACGGGTACCGTCGCTGCCTCGGCCGGCGGGTAGGGAGGTCACCCTGCAAGGATGAGGGGCGCCTACGCGGCATTGCCCCTTCAGTTGTCGGTCTACTGATCACCGGCCCTGCTGACCAGCAGGACAGAAGAAGCCCACGGCTCTGACCAGTTCAGGTGCTGTGGGCTTCTGTCGTTGTTGGCCGGTGTCGGGCGTCCTCGCACGGCCCAGAGACGGCCCGCGCACCGCGTGCACACCGCCATTGCGCCGGGAGAAGTCCTGGGCCGCCTCCCCGGAGCCCTCGGCCGGATCGTGCGTCGGTGTGCCCATGGTGGTCCAGTAGACGACACCGGCCTCGATGACGATCCCGTCGGGGGCGGAGCCCGCGTCCTGGACCAGGGTCTCCACCCGGCCGTCCGCGATGCCGACCCGCAGCCTGCCCTGCGGCAATGCGCCGCCGAGCGTTCGACGATCGCGGGCTGGGCCGCAACGACGGCGCTGCGTCCGAGACGTCTCGGGAGACGGGGAGCGGCGTATAGGGGCCAGGTGCAGGCTGGATGGTGGAGGTGGGTCGCCGTGGCACAAAACGAAGCCGTCTCGCCGGGTGAGGGCGCTGCAGTACTGGAAGCTCTGTTCCACCGGTCGCCCATCGGCCTGCTGATCTTGGACACGGAGCTGCGCATCCTGCGGATCAATCTCAACAGGCCGGCTCTGCACGAGGCACCTACGGAACAGATCGTGGGCCGACTCGTCACCGACGTGTATGACCTCTCCGCACCCGGCGAGGTGGAGGCGATGCTGCACGGCGTGCTGGAGAGCGGCGCCCACGAAGAGGGACGCCTCGTGGCGGTGCGTCCGAAGGGTGCACCGGGGCCGGAGTACCTGTTCTCCGTCTCAGCATCTCGGCTGGAGGACTCGCAGGGGAGGATCTGGGGAGTGCTGACGGAGATGCTCGATGTCACCGAACGCGAAAAGGTGGGTGCCCGCATACGTGTCCTCAGCTCCGTGCGCGAGAACGTGGGACGGACCCTCGACGTGGTGGCCACCTGCGAGGAACTCGTGCAGGCAGTGGTGCCGGACCTCGCCGACATCGCCGTGGTGGAAGTGGTGGACGCCGTGGTGCGCGGTGAGGAACCTCCATCGAGCCCTCTGGGACCGGAGGTGCCACTGCGCCGTGCCGCCTTCGCCCACAGCGGCGGAGAGGAGCAGATCCAGGCACATCCGGTGGGCGACGTGCGCGCCCTGCCGTTCTCGACGCCTTACGCCCAGACACTGGCCGACCTCAAGCCCCGTCTCGTCCCCCTGGGCCCCGACACGCCCTGGCTGGGAGCCGACCCGCCACGCGCCGAGGCGATCCGCGCATCCGGTGCCCGCCTTCTCATCACGGCACCTTTGACGCTGCGTGGAACCGTGCTGGGACTGCTGAGCCTGTACCGCACCGACCAGGTCGACGTGTACGACAAGGGCGATGTCACCCTCGCCCTCGCAGTGGCCGCACACACCGCGCTGTGCGTCGACAACGCCCGCCGCTACACCCGCGAACACACCATCGCTCTGACGGTCCAGCGTCACCTGCTGCTGTCCCACCCTGACCCGCGGACCACCCTGGAAACCGCGCACCTGCACGTGCCGTCCGAGGCGGGGGGAGGCAGTGGGTTCGACACCTTCGCCCTGTCCGGCGCCCGCACCGCACTGGTCGTCGGCGAAGTCGCCGGACAAGGCATCCATGCGGCCACCACCATGGGACAGATAGGGACCGCCGCCCGCTCCCTGGCTGCTCTTGACCTGGAGCCCGACGAGCTCCTCGCCCGCCTCAACGACACCGCCATAAGCCTCGCCGAGGAACGCGCAGCTCTGCCGCCCGGCGATCCCATGCCACTCACGGCAAGCTGCGTGTACGCGGTCCACGACCCGCTCGCCCAGACTTGCACCATCGCCCTGGCAGGCCATCCCCCACCCGTCATCGCCCATCCCGACGGGACCACCGAGATGCCCGACCTGCCCGCCGGACCTCCTCTGGGGACAGCCGAGGGACCCCCCTTCGCCGCCACCACGATCTCCGTCGCCGAAGGCAGCGTCCTCGCCCTCTACACTGCGTCACTACTAGGCGACGCATCGTCACCGGACACTCTCCGACGGGTGCTGGCCCATTCTGAGCGGCCACTGCAGGATCTATGCGATGACGTGCTCTACCGGCTGCGGAACGACATCGGCCACAGCGACGTCGTCCTCCTCCTCGCACGCACCCACCCATTCCCCGCCGACCAGGTCGCCGCCTGGCATCTCGACCACCACCCCCAAGCCGTTGCTGCGGCGCGCACCCACGCCCGCCACCAGCTCGTCCTTTGGGGAGTCGATGAGGAAACCGCCTACACCACCGAAATGATCGTCAGCGAACTGGTCACCAACGCCGTCCGTTACGGCACCCCGCCTGTCCAGTTGCAGCTCATCAAGGACCGCACCCTCACCTGCGAAGTCCACGACGGCAATTCCCTCGCGCCACGGCTGCGCCACGCGAAGACCATCGACGAAGGCGGGCGCGGCTTGTTCATCATCGCCCAACTCGCACAGAACTGGGGCGTCCGCTACACGCTCGACGGCAAGACCGTCTGGGCCGAGCAGAGCCTCTCGCCCGCAACCACAGCCCGTCTTCAGTAGCAGCCTGTTCGTCACGACACGCATCGTTCGGCGCCTGTCCGGAGTTCCTGCCGACCGCCCGACTCAGATTGCCGGTCTACCGGGCCCCAAGCCTGCCCGTCGCGGCGGTCCTGAGGGGAGCCAGCGCATACAGCCGCCCGAGTCGCGTCCCCGTCCGTCCGGTGTTCAGGCGGCCGATAGTGCCTCGTCTCCCTTGCGGTTGACCGGTCGGGTGCGCATCGGCCTGCCCGGCAGCCTTCGCCTTGCGAGCGCCCTGCGCACAGGCCCATCCTGAAAAAGGCATGCCGGCCACCGTATGGACCGAGCGCAGACGGCTGCGGAACTTGCGGGGACCGCGGCCCGCGCAGGGAGCGGGTTCCTGATGAGGCTTGTCGTCGATCTCAACCGGTGCCAGGGATTCGCACAGTGCGTCTTTCTCGCCCCGGACGTCTTCTCCCTCCACGGGGAAGAAGCGCTGCTGTTCTCCCCTCGCTTCGACGAGGCACAACGTGACCGGGTGGAGAAGGCCGCTGCCGCCTGTCCGGTCCAGGCCATCCTCGTGGACTACTCCGACGAGCCGACGAGGCGGGTCGAGCCCCATGTCGGCTGACACGGACGTCCAGGCCCTGCGGCGCCAGGGCCGTATCGTCGTGGTCGGCGCCTCGCTGGCCGGTCTGCGCGCGGCGGAGACCCTGCGCGAGCAGGGCTTCACCGGATCGCTGACCATGATCGGCGACGAGCCGTATGAGCCCTATGACCGGCCGCCGCTGTCCAAGCAGGCGTTGCTCGGGCGGGCACGGCCCGAGGACACCGCACTGCCACGGCGGCGCGACATCGACGCCGAATGGCGTCTGGGCGTCGCCGCCGAGAGGCTGGACCGGGACTCCAAGCAGGTACGCCTGGCGAACGGCGACACCGTCCCCTACGACCGCCTGCTGATCACCACCGGGACCAGAGCACGGCCCTGGTTCCACCCGGAAGAGGCCGCGCTGGACGGGGTGTTCGTGCTGCGTACCCGCGACGACTCCGCACTCCTGTACCGGAAGCTGACCGGGGGCGTGTCCCGGGTGCTGGTGATCGGCGCCGGTTTCACGGGCTCGGAGGTCGCGTCCGCCTGCCGGGAGCTGGGCCTTCAGGTCACGGTCGCCGAGCGCGGCCCGGCGCCGCTGGTGGGCGCGCTCGGTGGAGTGATCGGCGCGGTCGCGGATCGGCTGCAGCGCAAGCACGGAGTCGACCTGCGCTGCGGTGTCAGCGTCACCGCCCTGGAGGGTGACGACATGGGGCGACTCAGGCGCGCCCATCTGTCCGACGGTTCGGCGATGGACGTGGAGGTGGCGGTCGTCTCGCTGGGTGCCATGCGGAACACGGAATGGCTCGCCGGCTCGGGGGTGGCCGCGGGGCCTCGGGGGATCGCGTGCGACGCCGGGTGTCGGGTGTTCGACGTCAACGGCATCGTCACCGACGACATCTACGCCGCAGGTGACGTCGCCCGCAGCCCCCACCCGCTGTTCGACTACCAGTTCCTGGCTCTGGAGCACTGGGGCAACGCGGTCGAACAGGCCGAGATCGCCGCCCACAACATGATCTGTGCGGGTCCGGATCGCCGTCCGCACCTGTGGCTGCCGATGTTCTGGTCCTCCCAGTTCGGCGTGAACATCAAGTCGGTGGGGGTGCCGTCGCTGGGCGACCAGCTGGTCGTCGCCCAGGGGGCGCTGGCCGAGGAGCGGTTCGTCGCGGTGTACGGCTACCGGGGCCGCGTCATCGCCGCGGCATCCTTCGACGGAGCCAAGTGGCTGGGGTTCTACGAGCAGCAGATCGCGTCCGGCGCGCCGTTCCCGCCGGAGTACCGCACGGTCGACCGCCGGACCGAGACGCTGGATCCGGTCGACCCGGCCTTCCCCGATCCCCATCTGCCCACCCACGGGGCCACGGTCACGCTGACGGGGCACGCGCCGAGCGAGCGGCGTGTCTCGTTCGTTCCGGCGCATGCCTGATCACCGGCCCTGCACCGCCCGGAGCCCTCAGGAGTCACCATGACGTCCGGCACCCTCGTCTCGCAGATCACCGACTACGCCAATCGGGCCGATCCGTACCCGCTCTACGCCGAGCTGCGCAAGCAACCGGTCAGGCGGGAGGACGACGGCTCCTACCTGGTCAGCACCTACTACGAGGTGCGGAGCCTGGCCAATGACCCGCGGCTGAGCAACGACACGAGCAACCGCCCGTCCGGCTACGCCCGCGTCGGGCAACCGGACCCGGAGACCGGTCTGCCGCCCAGCTTCATCTTCACCGACCCGCCCGTGCACGACCGGCTGCGTGACACCATCAACCGGCCGTTCGGTCCCCCGCACAGCCCCAGGTTCCTCGACGGCCTGCGCGGAGAGCTGGCCAAGGTCGTCACCGAGCTGCTCGACGCCTTCGAAGGCAAGGACCAGGTCGACATCGTCGAGGAGTTCTCCTATCCCCTTCCCGTCACGGCCATCTGCAAGGTCCTGGGCGTGCCGCGCGAGGACGAACCGCGCTTCCACGGCTGGGCCGACGCCCTGGCGTCGTCACTCGATCCCCAGGCCGGCGGCGCCGACGTCCAGGAGAAGGCACAGCGGGCACGCCAGGACCTGGGCGCCTACCTGGCCGACCTGATCGAGACCAAACGCCGTCACCCCGGCCCCGGAATCCTCAGCGCGCTCGCCCCCGACATGACTCCGGCAGACCTGGAGGCCACCGCGGTGCTGCTCCTGGTCGCCGGCCACGAGACCACCGTCAACGCGATCACCAACACGACCCTCACCCTGCTGCGCCACCCCGACGTCCTTGACCGGTTCCAGAAGGATCCGGGCTTGGCCGTCCCGCTCATCGAGGAAGTGCTGCGCTACGAGCCCCCGGTCCAGTTCGTCCCGTGGACCACCGCCCTGGCCGACATCGACGTCGCCGGCACCACCATCCCCAAGGGCTCCCCGGTCTGGCTCATGCTCGCCGCTGCGAACCGCGACCCCACACGCTTCAAGGACCCCGACCGTTTCGACCCCGACCGCAAGGACAACGAACACCTGGGCTTCTACACTGGCATCCACTACTGCTTCGGCGCCCCCCTCGCCCGGATAGAACTCCATGTGGCGGTGCCCGAGCTCTTCCGCCGGGTCAGGTTCTCCGGGCTGCTCGAGGACCCGCCGCCGTACCGTGCCAACGCCGTACTGCGCGGCCCTCGCCACCTTCCCGTGGCGATCGAGGGCTTCGCGGCCTGAGCACCGCCGCAGGGGCTGGGGGAGCTGGTCCAGCTGCGTCTCGTGGCCGCGCCGCTGTTTCGTGTTGGCAGGGGAGTCAGGTCGGCCTGAGCTGTACGTTGTCGCGGTGCTGCGGGCCGCGAGGCCCGTAGTCGATGTCCGCGCCGGTGTTGCTGCTGGCCATGACCGCGGCGGGAGCGTCGTAGGGATCCATGACGGCTTCGATGAAGATCAGCGTGTCGTTGGGCGCGCTGAGGGCCTCTGCCAGGTCCGCGGTGCTCTTGACGACGAACGATCGCGCCGTGGTGTCCGGGCGGAGCACTCTCGGTAGATCCGCGTAGGCCCAGGTCGCGATGTCGTTGTACTGCTCGGTTCTGCCGAGGTAACCGCGTTCGATGGTGTATCCGCCGTTGTTGATCAGGAAGATCACCGGCTTGTGGTCGTGCCGCAGGATGGTCGACAGCTCCTGCGCGGTCAGCTGGAATGAGCCGTCACCCAGGAACAGCAGGTGGCGACGGTCTGGCGCTGCGGTCAGCGTGCCGAGCAGAGCTGCGACCGAGTAGCCGATCGAGCCCCAGTTGATCGATCCGACGAAGGTGCAGTCCGGTGGCAGCTGCAGGCCGAGGAGGGCGTACGACGTGCCGTTGTCGAGGAGGAGCACGTCCCCGGCCCGGAGGTAGCCCTGGATTGCCTGCCAGTACGCGGCCTGCGTCAGGTTGGTGGAGCCGCCTGCGGGGGTCTTTGCCGCCGTAGCCCCCCGCTGTGGTGCAGCGCGGCCCGTGCCGTGCGGGACGGTGTCCAGTACGCCGCGGATGACTTCCTGGAGCGTCACCGCCTGATAGTTGTCATCGCCGATGTCCACCGAGTGGCTGCGGGCTTGGATCGTGTCGGCGGGCAGCGAAGCGGTGAAGTCGCCCGTCGTCACCTCGATCGGCCGGTAGCCGATGGAGAGCAGGCAGTCACTGGACTCGATCGCCGCGCGCGTGTGCGGCTCGCTTGCCTGACCGTTGTAGATGCCGACGTAATAGGGGAAGGTTTCGTCGATGACCGCCTTGGCTGTGCTGATCACTGCCACGGGGAGCCGCATTTTCTCGGCCAGTCCCATGACGTCGGCTGCCACGCCGAAGCGGTCCGCGTCCAGATCCACCAGGACCGCCGGTGACTCGGCGGCGGACAGGTGGGCTGCGATTGCGGTGACGCACGACCGCAGCCGTTCCGGGTCGCTGGGCGGTTGCGCGAGCACCAGCGGAGCTTGCGGAACCTCGATGTCGAGATAGGCGATGTCGGAAGGCAACTCCACGTACACCGGGAGCTTTTCCCGCCACGCGGTGAGGATCAGCCTGTCGATCTCGGTGACCGCGTTGTGCGGGGTGAGTCGTGCCTGCGCGGCGGTCACCTGCGCGTAGGCGCCGAGGAAGCGGTCCCATGTGCCGTCGGCCATCGTGTGGTGCATCCCCAGGCCGCGATCGATGGACTTGAGCGGTATCGACCCGCAGATACAGACCACCGGCACGTGCTCGCTGTAGGAGCCGGCGACCCCGTTGATCGCGCTCAGGGCGCCGACGGCGTTCGTCACGAGGAGCGCGCCCATACCGTTCAGGCGGGCATAGCCGTCCGCTGCATAGGACGCGTTCAGCTCACTGCAGTTACCGACCCATTCCAGCGTGCCCGCGTCCTGAAGCTGCTGCAGCAGTTCGAGGTTGAAGTCACCGGGGACGCCGAAGAGGTGGCCGACGTCGGCCTCCTCCAGACGCCGGAGCAGGAAGTCGCCGATCGTCATCCATCGGCTCGGGATGGTGGACATCACCTGTGCCTCCGCATCGCCGGTGTCGTCTCCTCCGGGAGGGGAGCAGCTTATGTCCATTTTGCGGTGAGAGATGGTTGGAGGCCTCTGGGGGCTCGTGCTCCCACGCACGGGCGGATCAACCAGGGAATCGCGGGCGCTCTCGTACCCCGGTCCCCGTGGCGGTGGTCGCCACGGCCGGCGAAAGCTCACTGTTGAGGTACCGGCCTCGACTGGAGCCCTACCGCCGCATCGTGGGCCCGGCTACCCGCCAGCGCGTCCTACGCTGCGAGCCGCGCTGAACGCTGCGATCGCCCAGCAGCTCATCACCTTCAACCCGGCGGCCCACGTCGAGTTGCAGGCGGGCAAGAGGCCCAAGGCACTGGTGTGGACGGGCGAGCGCATCCTCCACTGGAAGCGCACCGGCGAGAAGCCCTCGCCGGTGATGGTCCGGACGCCGGAGCACACCGGTCTCTTCCTTGACCACGTTGCGGAGGACCGCCTGTACGCGCTGTTGCACCTGATTGCCTTCCGCGGGCTGCGACGCGGTGAGGCGGCGCGGGCGCGCGCGGCCTTTCCCTGACTTCCCCGTTCCTGCCGTTCAGCGGGTTGCAGTCTTCCGTCCCTGCCTGATCGTTCCCTGCCTTTACCCGGCCTTCCGTTCCCATGGCGTTCCCATGGGCGCGGCGGTCCCGTCGGGCGGTGATGCCGGGCACACCCCCTGGTGCGCCGGCTCGCTGACCGGCCGTGCCTGAGCGCCGCGCCGTTACGCTGAGGTCATGCGGACAGAGGCGATAGGCGACGGGGAACCAGGCGGCGATGCCGTGCGGGTGCTCGTGGTCGAGGACGACCCTGGTATCGCCCGCTCCTTGATGCGCGGGCTGACGCGGGCTGGATACGCTGCCGCCGGCGTGGACACCGGCAGCGGGGCGCTCGCCGCCGAGCCGGTGCCGGACGTCGTCCTGCTGGACCTCGGACTGCCGGACACGGACGGTGTAGAGGTCTGCCGGGCCCTGCGTCGGCGCTCCGACGTGGCCATCATCGTCATCACGGCCCGCGGTGAGGAAGGCGACCGGGTCTCGGCGCTGGACGAGGGCGCCGACGACTATCTGGTCAAGCCGTTCGGACTCGCGGAGCTGATGGCACGCATGCGGGCGGTGCTGCGCCGCACCCGGCCGGCCGCGCCCGAGGTGCTGCAGCACGGCCCGCTCGCTGTCGATCTGCGGACCCGCAAGGTCACGGTCGACGGCGTAGACGTCACGCTCACACCCAAAGAGTTCGACATCCTGGAGTGCCTGGCCACTGACCCGGGCCGGGTGATCACCCGCCAGCAGATCCTGGAACGGGTGTGGGACGCGCATTGGTACGGCCCGACGAAGGTGCTGGACGTGCACGTCGCCGCGCTGCGCCGCAAGCTGGGCGTGCCGGGTTTGGTGGAGACGGTCTACGGGCGCGGGTTCCGGCTCGGTGAGCCGGCCGGTGGGGTCGACCGAGCGTGACCCGCCGTATCGCGCTGACTGTCCTGGCGCTGATCACCGTACTGCTGGTGAGCGCCGTGGTGCCGCTGGGCGTGCTGCTGACGGACCGGGAGGACGACTCGTTCAGGAGCGCCCTGGAGGCCAGTTCGCGCTCCGTGTCCGCCGCTGCGGAGGAGCACATTTCCGACAGAAAGCCGACGGGTTCGATGGACCGTCAGCTCCACGAGGCCGATCAGCACAGGGAGTGCGCGGCGGTCTACGACTCCGCGGGCCGGGTGATCGCCACGACCTCGTGCCCTGTCGCGGTCCCCGCCCACGAGGTGGCTTCCCTGATCCGGGAATCGCTCGCCGATCCCGGCACCCATGTGGCCAAGGCGGCGGACCGGCTGGTGGTGGGCACGTCCGTCGGCGACACCGACGCCCCCGCGGGCGCGGTGGTGCTGAGCCGCTCCCTCGACCCGCTCCACGACCGCATCCTCGCCGTGTGGGGCTGGCTGGCCGGAACCGCCGCCGTGGTACTCGCGGCGGGGGCGTTCGTCTCGGTCCGGCTGGCCCGCTGGGTGGGGAGCCCGTTGAAGGCGGTGGACGAGACCGCTCAGCGACTGGGTGAGGGCTCGTTGGAGGTGCGCGCGCCGGTGGGACGCGGGCCGCAGGAAGTGCGCCGGCTGGCGGCGTCCTTCAACACGATGGCGGGCCGGATGGAGGGACTCGTGCACGGTCACCGCACGGTGATCGCCGATGTCTCGCATCAGCTGCGCACCCCGCTGGCCGCGCTGCGGCTGCGCCTGGACGTGCTGGCCGAGGAGACCGAGGACGTCGAGACGGCCGCGGAGTTGGCCGGTGCGCAGGAGGAGATCGCTCGGCTGTCCCGGCTGGTGGACGGGCTGCTCGCGGTGGCCCGCGCGGAGAGCGCGGTACCCCGGCCCGTGCGGGTCCGGGTGGACGAGGTGGTGGCCGAGCGGCGCGGGGCGTGGGAGCCGGTGGCCCGCGAGCGCCGGGTGGCACTGACCACCCGGTGCGGCCCGGGCCTGAGTGCCTTCGTCGGCGCCGGGGATCTGGAGCAGGTACTGGACAACCTCATCGCCAATGCCGTGGACGCCGTCCCCGTCGGCGGCCGGGTGCGCATCGAGGGCACCACCGCGCCCGGCTCGGCCGGACAGCGCACCATGGTGCGGATCAGCGTGATCGACGACGGGCCCGGCATGAGTACGGCGGCACGCGCGGCGGCGTTCCGCCGTTTCGGCAATCCGGAGGCGAAGGGGAGCGGTCTCGGGCTGGCCATCGTTCACCGCCTGGTCACCGCGAACGGCGGATCCGTCCAGCTGGCGGAGACGCCGGGAGGCGGTCTGACCGTCGTCGTGGAACTGCCCCCGTTCCGCCGCGCCCATACCCGCGGCAACGGGCAGGCTCAGTAGCCACATCCGGATTGCCCTTTTTGTACGCCCGCGATGTGTGGGCCCGGTGGGTCCGTGGGCTCCTCGTTCGTACCCGGATATGGCCCCCACCTGGGGCGATGCATGCCTTTACTGGTTTTGAAGACTTTCTGAACGGGTCCTCGACGGGCCATGCCGGACGCTGGTGTGCAGACAGGTCCCCTTGATGCCCTTCCGAAGGAGCACCACGCATGTCGCAGCACGAGCGAGTATCCGGGGTCCGCGCCGAGCACAAGCGAAGCCAAGGCCTGCGGCGCGTCGGTCTCGCCACCATCGGCGTCTCGGTCGCGGCCGCCGCCGGCTCCCTCGCCCTGGGCACCGGCTACGCCCAGTCGGTGCCGACCGCGGCGAGCGTCCCGGCCCAGCGTCCCGCCGCCACCTCGCCAACGACCGGGGACGACGGCGCGCAGCAGCCGTCGGCACGCTCGGCCGACCCGAACTCCGACGACACCCGGCAGGGCACCTCGCCCCACAAGCTGCGCCGGCCCGCGCAGCCCCCCACCGCCGTGCCTGCCCAGCCCGCGCCGGCCGCACCGCCCGTCACCTCCGGCAACTCATGACCGTCACCGCCGCCGCTCCGGCGACGGTCAGCTTCCCGGCCCTGGGCACGACCGCGGTGCTGCTGGTCACTGATCCCGCCGCGCTGGACAACGCGCGGCGAGTGCTGGAGACCGAGCTGGCCGCGATCGATCTGGCCTGTAGCCGCTTCCGCGACGACTCCGAGCTGTCGCGGGCCAACGCCGCTGCGGGCCGCGAGGTGACCGTGAGCCTGTTGTTCGCCGAGGCGCTTCAGACGGCCTTCCGCGCCGCCGAACTCTCCGATGGCACAGTCGATCCCACCGTGGGGCCCGCGATGTCGGCCCTCGGCTACGACCGGACCTTCGCAAGTGTGCGCCCCGAGGACGTCCGGCCGGCGGCCGTGGTCCGGCCGGCCGGCTGGCGCAGCGTCCAGTGGGATCCGGGCGAGCGGCGGCTTCGGCTTCCCGTCGGGGCCGGCCTCGACCTGGGCGCGACGGCCAAGGCGCTGTGCGCGGACCGCGCCGCGGCGCGTGCCGCCCGCGCCGTCGGCTGCGGTGTGCTGGTCAGCCTGGGCGGAGACCTGTCGGTGGCGGGTGAACCCCCGGAGCAGGGCTGGCAGGTGGGGATCGCCGACGACCACGCCGGGCCCTGGCATCCGGACGCGCCGGTCGTCGCCGTACGAGACGGCGGCCTGGCCACCTCCGGTGTTACCACCCGTACCTGGCGGCGCGGCGGCCGTACCCTGCACCACCTCGTCGATCCGGCCACCGGCGACGTCCCACCGCCCGTCTGGCGCACCGTCAGCGTCGCCGCGGCCAGCTGCGTGGACGCCAACACCGCGGCCACCGCCGCGATCGTCCGCGCGCAGGCGGCGCCCGACTGGCTGCGCCACCACCGGCTGCCCGCCCGGCTGGTACGGACCGACGGCAGCGTGCTCACCCTCGGCGGCTGGCCGCCCGATCCCGAACCCGGAGACTGAGCATGCACCCGACCTTTCTCGCCGCGGGCCCCAGCCCCCTGTGGTTCGCCACGCGGGCGGGCGGCACCATCGCCCTCATCCTGCTCACGGCGACCGTGGTGCTGGGCATCACCGTCGGCGGGCAGTACGCGCCGAAACGGATCGCCAGGTTCGAGATCAGCGCGCTGCACCGCAACCTCTCGCTGCTCACGCTGGCGTTCCTCGTCCTGCACGTCCTGACCACCGTCGCGGACACCTATGTGAACGTCACGCTGCTGGACGTGGTGCTGCCCTTCGCCTCCTCCTACCGGACGCTGTGGCTGGGGCTGGGCACGGTCGCCTTCGATCTGCTGCTCGCCGTGCTGCTCACCACCGCCGTCCGGCTGCGCCTGGGCGTGCGGCGGTGGAAGACCGTGCACTGGCTTGGGTACGCGAGCTGGCCGGTGGCCCTCTTCCACGCCGCAGGCACCGGAACCGACACCAAGGTGTCACTGCAACTGCTGCTGTACGCGGCCTGCCTGCTGGTCGTCCTGGCCGCGGTGTGGTGGCGGCTGTACCGGGCCGGCCCCGGGCGGCTGGGCATGCGCCTTGCCATGGGCGCCGCCAGCGCCCTCGTCCCGGTGGTGCTGATCGCCTTCCTGACCACCGGTCCGCTGCAGCCCGACTGGGCACAGCGCGCCAGTGGTGCGGCACCCCACGCCGCGCCGACCACCCATCAGCCCGCATCCGCTGACGCCACAGACAGGGGGGTGACCGCATGAACCGCGAACGGGAAGCCGACCCGGCGCTACGGCTCGGCGAGCAGAGGACCGGCCCGCATGGCAGTCGCCTTCTCAGCGGCTGGTTCACCACCGGTGCCCGGGCCGGCCTGACCGAACACCTCGCCAGCTACGGGCCCCCTCCGCTGCCGCAGCCCGGCCGCCCGGCCAAGGCCCTGATCCGCGCGGTGGACGAGGCCGGGCTCACCGGCCGGGGCGGCGCCGCCTTCCCCACCGGCCGCAAGCTGCGCACCGTCGCCGAAGCCCGGGGCACCGCCGTCGTCATCGCCAACGGCATGGAGAGCGAGGCCGCCAGCCGCAAGGACTCCACGCTACTCGACCTCGCGCCGCATCTCGTGCTGGACGGCGCCTCGCTGGCCGCCGCGGCCGTCGGCGCCGACGAGATCCACCTGTGCCTGGCCCGCACCCGCGAGACCCAGTTGCGTGACCTCGACGCCGCGGTCGCCGAGCGCGACCGGGCCGGGCTCGACCCGGTACCGATCAGGTTGCACGGCCTGCCCCACCATTACGTCTCCAGCGAGGAGACCTCCCTGGTGAACTGGCTCAACGGCGGCCAGGCTCGTCCCCTGCCCACTCCGCCCCGGCCGTTCGAGAAGGGCGTGGACGGCCGCCCCACACTGATCGACAACGTGGAGACACTCGCCCACCTCGCACTGATCGTCCGCTACGGGCCCCACTGGTTCCGCAGCGCCGGCCGTCCCGACGCGCCGGGCACCACCCTGGTCACCCTCTCGGGAGCGGTGCGCACACCGGGCGTCTACGAGATCCCGCTGGGCACGACGCTCGCCGCCATGGTGCAGACCGCCGGCGGCGCCACCCGGCCGCTGCGGGCCCTGCTGGTCGGCGGCTACTTCGGCAGCTGGCTCCCGGCCGACCAGGTCCAGAACCTGCCGTACACCAAACCCGATCTGGCCACCGCGGGCGCCGGACCGGGCGCCGGCGTGCTGTTCGCCCTGCCGGACAACGGCTGCGGCCTGTCCGAGACGGCACGGGTACTCGGCTACCTCGCCAGGCAGAGCGCCCAGCAGTGCGGCCCCTGCCGGTTCGGCCTGCCCGCTGTGGCAGGCGACTTCGCCACGCTGGCCTGGGGCAGGCCGGACGCCGCACTGGTCGCGCGACTGCGGCAGCGCGCCGGCCTCCTCGCCGGCCGCGGCGCCTGCCGCCACCCCGATGGGGCCTCACGCTTGGCCGCGACCGCGCTGGAGGTCTTCGCCGACGAGGTCCACCGCCACCTGACCCACCGCGGCTGCCCCGGCGCCCAGAGGACCCCGCTGCTCCACGTACCCGAGGCCCCCGGACCCGAGCAGGAGGGCTGGCAGTGAGCCATCAGCACATCCTGGGCATCGACCGCATCGCCTGCGAAGGCCGCGGCCTGTGCGGCGAACTCCTCCACGAACTCGTCGACCTGGACGAATGGGGCTACCCGATCATCCCGGACCCGACCGTCCCCGACCAACTGTTCACCCACGCCAAGCGGGCCGTGGCCGCCTGCCCGGTGCTCGCACTGCGCCTCGACCGTGTGGAACGCCCCCCAACCGATGACACCGCCGCGACCGGCACGGCCCGGGCCGGCTGATCTCTGAACGAGATCTTTGCAACCGTCCGGGCAAACTGCGGTCTGCCCCCAAGCGCGAATGGAAGGACACTCCGTGGCCTTGACCCACCTCGCGGAGCCCACCGACCCGCAAGCACATTCGCAGGGCGCCGCCCCTGAGGCCGACGGCCCGGAGGGCAATGAGCGGCTGACCGCGCTGACCGGCGCCGTCCTGCTGCTGCTCTTCGCCGCCCAGGGCATCACCCTCCTGTCCATGCACACGCTGCTGTACTGGCACTTCTTCATAGGCCTGCTGTTGATAGGCCCGGTCGCCCTCAAGATCGGCACCACCGGCCACCGCGTCATCCGCTACTACACCGGCCACCTGGTCTACCGCCGCAAAGGCCCGCCCGCCCCGCTGCTGCGGGCGCTCGGGCCCCTGGTGGTCGCCACCAGCGTGGCCGTACTGGCAACCGGAGTCGCACTGGCCCTGGTCGGCCGGACCGTGGGGCCCTTCCCGGTCCTGCTGCTGCACAAGGCGAGCTTCTTCTGCTGGGCGGCGGTGATGACCGTCCATGTCCTGGCACACGTCTGGCGGCTGCCCCGGCTCATCGCCGCCGACCTGCGGCGCGGTTCGGCCCGGCACGGCGGGCGGCGCGTGCCCGGCGCCCGGGCCCGCTGGGCGCTGCTGGCCGCGGCCCTGGGCGTCGGGTTCGTCCTGGCGCTCCTCGGCGCGCCGCTGGCCGCTCAGTGGTAGCCGCAGCCCGACCGCTCACGACCTCGGCTCGGCCGCCGGCGGGTGCAGCGGCAGCTCCGTCCGGAGCAACGAGCCGCCCGGCCGTTCGGACACCACGGTGAGGCCTCCGCCATGGCACTCGACGATGGCGCGCACGATGGCCAGGCCGAGCCCGGTGCCCGTGCGACCCGACGACTGTGGTTGGCCGCTCCCGTGGTCGGCCCGGGATCGGGCGAAACCGATGCCGGCGTCCGCCACGTCGACCACGGGCCGACTCGGCCGGGGGAAAGGTCTGAACAGCGGCAGCAGCGCCTGCGTAGCCGTAACGCCTGAACCGTGAAGGGCCAGCTGCGCGGGCGGCACGCCGCGGACGCCGTGGGCGGTGGTGGTGGGGGACGATCGGTGGAAGCGTCAGGCGACCACCGGCCGTCAAGTTGCGTGTGTGCGTGGCTGTTGAGGCTGGATCTGCGCAGGGCGATGGCACTGCTGGGGAGTAGAGCGCTGCGGTTTCACAGAGCTGTGAGTGGCCGCCGCCACAGACGGGTGCCCACTGCCGAGACGACGAGAACCGCGCACCCCGTGAAGATCACGCCGGCGTCCCGTACCCCGAGTACCACCCCCAGGGCACCGATCCCGACCACGGGCAGCGAGATCCCCACATACGCGACCACGAAGAACGCCGAGATGGTGGCGCCCCGGCGGGCGTCCGGTGCCGCAGAGCCCACCTCGGTCAGGCCCGCGCGGAACGCCATGCCCTGCCCCACGCCGCCGGTGACGGCGCCCAGGAGAAGTAGTGGCAGCGACGCCAACAGCAGGGAGGCTCCCACGAGCAGGAGGCCCGCGACGAGCACCAGGCATCCCCATGGCAGAGCCTTGCGCACGCCGACCCAGCCCATGAGGAGCTGCCCGCCGGTGGAGGCACAGAACACGCAGAAGACGACAGCGCCGACCACCGCCAGATTGTGCTCGCTCAGCGTCCGGACGAGGAAGTCCGGGGCGACCGCGGTGAACAGGCCCAGCAGCGAGAAGCCGGCGAACGCCGCGAGGGCGCAGGGTGCGAACACGCCGCGCACCTCGGGCGGGACCGACATGCCCTGCGGCCGCAGCGGGAGCCGAGGGCTGCTCGGACGCGCGGTTTCCGGGAGCAGGCAGGTGACGGCGGCAGACAGCCCCAACAGGACCAGATGGACAAGGAAAGGCAGCTTCAGCGGCCATGGCGCGTACTGAGCGAGGAGACCGGAGAAGAGGGGGCCGAATCCGAGGCCGCCCATGTTGGCGGCGGTCGCCGCGAGCGCGGCGCGTGCGCGGCGCTCGGCCGGCGCCAGTTCCAGGACCGCAGCGGTACCGGTGCCACTGAACAGACCGGCGGAGAAACCCGACAGGACCCGTCCTGCGTACAGTAGCGGCAGCCCGCCCTCACACAGGAAGCACACCGCGCTCAGCGCGGACAGCCCGAGCGCGCACCACAGCATCGGGCGCCGCCCCAGCACGTCGGAGAAGTCACCGGCGACCAGCAGGGCGGCAATCACGCCCACGGCGTAGACGGCGAACACCACGGTCACGATCAGCTCGGAGAACCCGATCTGCCGCCGGTACAGCTCATACAGCGGCGTCGGCAGGGTGGTGCCCATCATCCCGACAGCGAACACGCCCGCTGCGGCCCCGTACCCCGGCCGACCAACCCGTCCACGGCGTTCGGTGTCGCAACTGGCCACACCTCACCGTAACCATTCGGCAGCGGATGGCACGCAAGGCTCGGCTCGGGCGTGTCAGCTATTCGGGCCTTGCCTGCTGGCTCGCCGTGTCCCCGGGCACGCACACCGGCCTAAGGCCGTGTCCTACGTGGTGAGGCGGACGAGTCGCTTGTAGCAGCACAGGGCTGCGGCGAGGCCGAGAAAGGCCAGGTAGTTGCGGGGACCCCGCTCGTATCGGGGGCTGAGTCGGCGGTAGCCGGACAGCCACGACATCGTCCGCTCGATCACCCACCTGCGACGACCCATCCGTGCCCGGGGGTGCCCGACGCTGCCGCGTGGTGTTGTCTTGCCTGGTCAGCACAGCGCGGCTTGGTACTTCATCCGGCTCGTGACGGCCCGTGCTGAGCAGTCCGCTCAAGCCTCGTGCGCGCACGGAGGGGCTGTGACCCGGGCGTTGCCAGAGGCATCTGGGTAACGTCGCCCACGAAGCGGCGAGAGCTTCGCTCCGGCCAGGAGGGCATCGCTCGACCATCGACGCCCGGGAGATACGGCAAGCATCACCGGCTCTCCTCGCCATGGTGACTCGCGCTGCACATCCGTCCTTCTTGGTCGGATCATTACCCTGACTCCCTCTGTTTACCGAGGCTTTGCACTATCGGCACGCCCCCCCAGCATGTGTCCTCGTCGCCAGTGGGAGTTGAACATGAGCCACGGTCACAGACATGACCACGGTCACCACCACCATCACCACCACGGAAGCGGCGACGCATCCTCGCTGCCGCCCGCACTCGACACGTCGATACCGGACGAAGAACTGACCCCCGGCCAGCTCTCACGGCGCTCCATGCTGCGCCGCACGGGCCTGCTCGGCGCGGGGCTTGCAGCGGGGAGTGTGCTCGGTGGCGCGGGTGCGGCAGCCGCGTCGTCCGCGCAGGTCTCCGCGTCGGCGGATTCGCGTTCCGGCGGCTACCTGTGGCTGAGCGGCGACCATCACATCCACACCCAGTACAGCTCGGACGCCAAGTACCGGGTCATCGACCACGTGCGCCAGGCGAACGCCCACGGCCTGGACTGGATGGTCATCACCGACCATGGCAGTGAGACGCACGCCAAGATCGGCGTGGAGAAGGTCAATCCGGACATCGTCGCGGCCCGCGAGCAGATCGACGACACTCTCGTCTTCCAGGGCCTGGAGTGGAACATCCCGGCCGCCGAGCACGGCACCGTCTTCGTGCACCCCGGCAAGAACGAGGTCGCGGTGCTGAAGGAGTTCGAGAACTCCTTCGACGGCTCCGTGAAGAAGGCCACCGCCGGCACCCCCGCGAACGAGGCGTTGGCCATCGCGGGCGTCAACTTCCTCGCCGAGCAGGTACAGCGTCGCAAGGTGAAGGACGCCCTGTTCCTGGCCAACCACCCGGCCCGCAAGGGCATCGACTCCCCGCACGAGATCCGCGCATGGCGCGACGCCCAGCCGACCATCGCGGTCGGCATGGAGGGTGCCCCCGGCCACCAGGCCGGCGGCCTGCCGGCGCCGCAGGGCCCGGGCTCCGCACGCGGCATCTACGACAACAGCCCGAGCGCGGACTCCTTCGCCGGCTACCCGCTGGAGAGCTACCGCACCTGGGGCGGCTTCGACTGGATGACCGCCACCGTCGGCGGCCTGTGGGACAGCCTGCTCGCCGAGGGCAAGCCCTGGTGGATCACCGCCAACTCCGACTCCCACAACGTCTACGCGGACACCGCCGTGCGTGGTCCGAACAGCGACTTCAACACCAACGGCCGCTACAACGACCCCGTGTACGGCGGCGGTCTCAACCTTGCCGATACCGACTTCTGGCCCGGCCAGTACTCCCGCACCCACGTCGGTGCCGCCTCCTTCTCGTACCAGGCGGTCATGGACGGAATCCGGGCCGGCCGCGTCTGGGTCGACCACGGGGGACTCATCAGCGGTCTCAACGCCCAACTGCGCTCCGGCAGCCGGGCCGTCACCCTGGGCGGAATGCTGCAGGTGCGCCGCGGCAGCCAGGTCGACCTGGTGATCGAGATCAGCCTCGCCAACGGCCCCAACTGGGCGCAGTTCATCCCCGCGCTGGCCCGCGTCGACGTCATCCAGGGCGACGTCACCGGCCCGGTCTCCGACAAGGACACGTTCACCACGCCGAACACGAAGGTGGTCAAGTCCTTCGAGGTGAACAAGTCCACCGGCTCTGTGCGCCTGACGTACTCCCTGGGCCAGGTGGACAGGCCGGTGTACGTGCGGCTGCGCGGCACCGACGGCAACCGCAAGGCGGTGGGACTGCGCGGTACCGCCGTCGACCCGGTGGGGCCGGCCATGGACGTCCTCGGTGACGCGGACCCGTGGAAGGACCTGTGGTTCTACTCCAACCCGATGTGGGTCCTGCCCGCATGACGGCATTCCACAGCTTGTCCGGCGCCCGCACCGTCATCGGTGTGGACGCCGGCACGGCGGGCCTTCGCGAGGCCGACCACCTGATCCATCACCTGGTGGATGTCCTCGGCCTTCCGTCGGGCACCGCCGCCTGCACTCACCTGATACGCGGTACCGACCGTCGGAGCACGGTTGTCTCCCTCGCTCTGCCCGACGCGGCCACCGCTGATGCGGCGTGGAAGCGACTGGTCGCGCTGCTCGCCGGCCCGGACCGGGCGACGGCAGGCGCCGTACTGGGCGAACGTGAGCACGGCCCGGCAGGGGCCGTGGCCTGCGCGGCCCAGGCAGCCGCCGAGCACGAGCGTAGGCAAGGCGGCCGCGCCGTGGTCTTTCCCGGCGTTGAGCGCTTGACCAGCACGGTCACCGTTGGGGAGGTACTCACCCACACCGCGATCGACCGTATCGTGGTGCTCGGCGCTCCGCCCGACGCCGCCGGGCCGGACGGCGATGCCCAAGTGGTGACCCGTGACCACGTGCGGCCCGAATGGCACGACGGGCAGCTCGTACTGACCCTGCAACCTGCGGCAGGGGGCATGCTCGCGCCGTTCGAGGTGCCCAACCCCACGCCGTGCTGCGCCGACCACAGCTGAGGCAACAGGGCGGCCGGCTCGCAACACGTGAGGCCCGTTGGCCGGTCGCGGCACGACGTGGCTTGCGGTTGCCGGACGGTTCGTCCTGGTCGAGTTCGATGTTGAAGTCCCGGATGCCGATGACCTTGCCAGCGTTGCGCCAGGTGAGTTGGGCGGCTCCGGCCTGGAAGGTGCCCTTCAGGGTGATGGTGGCGGGATGGCCGGGGGCGGCGGTGACGGTGGCAGCGCCCACGGGGCCCAAGCGGATGCTTTTGCCCTGCCCGTCCCGGGACGTGAAGTCCGACCCGTGCAGGGTCAGGGCCGCGGTGGCCTGGCTGACCGCCACGGTGATGCTGCGGGTGGTGTGATCGGGTGGCCGGGTGCCGGCGGTCGGCAGGTCTTCGGTGGGGCCCGAGGCGCGCACGACGGCCCAGGTGCCGGGGACGGTGACGTGGACTGCTCCCCGAGGCCGACCTGGCTGTCGCCGAGGCCGCAGCCCGGCTCGTACCGCGCGCCCGCGCTACCTCCCGGACCCCGGCTTCGGCAGCGGCGCACGAGCCCGACAAGACTGAAGCGTCCGTGCCGGATGGTGCTGATCCGTCCGGGGAGATTTCGGGGCCTGGCGATCCGTCCGCTCACGCACCGCTCACGCACCGCTCACGCAAACGGCCTCGGACGAGACGTCCGAGGCCGAGTAGGACCCCTCCCTGGGAGAGAAACGCCAGCTCAGAGCCGTAATGCGTTGTGCCCCCGGCAGGATTCGAACCTGCGACACCCGCTGTATGTCTCTTCAGGTCTCGGCTGAAGGAAGCGGAACCCCCTAGCGGACTGGCCTCCAAGTGCGATGAACTTACGAGGCATGCGTGCCAGAACTGCCCTGGGGAACAGCATTCGCCGAGTTCGCGGCAATCGTGTTGCTCTTGCCGCCCTAGGAGCGTTGTCGCTCCTAGGAGCGATCTATCTGGTGCTGGGGCCTCTGTCATGGCTGATAGCTGGGGACACGGTCCGCGCACTTCACGGCAAGGAACGGGCAGACGCACTCACAGCAGTGCGTCAGACAGTGTTGGCTGCTGTGGCAGGTACTTCCGTGCTGACCGGCGTCGGGTTCACGGCCCGTACTTATCGTCTGTCTCGGCGCGGGCAGGTGACGGAGCGATTCAGGTCAGCTATCGGTCATCTGGCGTCGGACAAGCTTGCGGAGCGTTTGGGGGCCATCTACAGCCTGGAGCACGTCATGGCTGAGTCGTCCGAAGAGCACAACACAGTCGTGGCAGTGCTTGCATCGTTCATTCGTGAAAACACCAAGCAGGATGGTCTACCGAGTCACGGAGAGGGACCTCCGGACGGGATGCGAGACCTGCCGACCTGGGCAACCGAACCTCCCGCAGACATCCGAGCAGCAATCGACGTTCTAGCTCGTCGACCTGAAAGGCGTGAACCACGTCGCATCGACCTTCGCTCAACTACCCTTGCGGGGCTTGCTTTGAGGGGCTTTGAGTTCAATGCCCCACCTCGCCTGTCGAGGGTGTTTCTCACCTGGGCCGATCTGAGACGCGCTGATCTTCGGGGCGCTGACTTGACCCGAGCGATCCTCAATGGTGCTCAGCTCTGCCATGCTTGGCTCGGGTCTACCCGCCTCAACCACGCCCAGCTCAGCGACGCCGATCTGCGGGGCGCGCGCCTGGACGGCACTATCCTGCTCGGCGCGTACCTCGATGGTGCAGATCTGAGGGACACCCACTCACTGTCTGCTGAGCAGTTGTCAGGCGCTTTCATCGACGAGACATCCCGGCTGCCCTCGGAGCTCGCCACCGATCCCTGGGTCATGGCTAGGGTGGCGGACTGCCAGGCGTGGCGAGAGCAGCACGCCGCGAATGAGCCGCCCCCGCCACCGACGCCGAGACCTCCAGGGCGCTCGGAGTGAGCACCGCCACAGTCGCGTCCTCCGCGGCCCCGTGTCAGGCGTGCCCCTGCGCGAGCTGATGACCAGGACGGGCCGCAGCACGCCCCCTGCGGCCAGAGCGCGTGATACGAGCCCGTAGCGAACCTTGTGGCACGTGTGTGGCACGGTCGTGATCATAGAAAGGGGCCAGTTCGAGGGAATCGCGCCCCTGAGCTGGCCCTTCTCTCTGTGCCCCCGGCAGGATTCGAACCTGCGACACCCGCTTCAGGAGTTCGATCAACCGGGCGCTACAGCGTGCTGCGGTAAAGGGTGCGGTGGCGTAGCGGACCGCTGGGGACCGTGGGCGTAAGCCGTCGTTGATGTCAGCTGTGGATGTCAGGCAGGCCCAGGCACGATGCTCACCGCGCGGTAGTCGTACCCGTCCTGCTTGAAGCCAGGGGCTTCCCACGTGAGGTCGACCTGCTGTCCGGGCGACAGCGTGCGGAAGCCGGTCGCCTGGATGTTGGAGTAATGGCCGAATCAGCCGCCGGGGGTATCCGGGGAGTCGAGAACGCCCCACCCTTCCTCGTCGTCCCACTCGCGGACAGTCGCGGTGACCATGGACGGTACCTTACGGCTTCCTCTGCGCCGACGCGCCCGGCGCCTCAGCTTGGGAAGCTGCGAGCATTTGCGGCTGGATCGGGCGCTGACCTGAGCGAACGGTCTGGCCGCGGCCCCATCGGGCTCGGCTGCTTTCACTGGGGCTCCTCGCTGTTCCCCGTCCGTTCTGGTGCGGTTGTGGTCGGCCACCCGTGATGTTCCGAGCCGGCGCGGAGGCACGGGCTGGCTTGGCTGGTGTGCGCCCCGACTCCGGCACGCGTGCCGTTCGCGCACCGGAGCGCCCGGGGTGATGGTGTTCAGGAGATGTCGTGGTAGCCGTTCCAGCCGCCGGTCCCGATCTCGGTGCGGGTACCGAAGCGGCCATTGCCCAGGCCCGGGTAGAGCCAGAGGCGGCCGGCGGAGTCGACGGCGGCCAGGTCGCCCTTGCCGTCCCCGGTGAGGTCGCCCGGTGCGGCGAGTTTGGTGTAGCCCTGCCAGCCGTAGCCGATGTACGTGCGGCTGCCGAACGTGCCGTTCCCCAGGCCCGGGTACAGGTACATGGACCCGCCGGGTGTGGTGGCGACGATGTCCGGGATGCCGTCGCCGGTGAGGTCTTCGGCGCCGACGATCCGGTTGTAGATGTTCCACCCGCCGCCCATGAAGACGGGTTTGCCGGTGACCGCGCCGCCCTTGACCCCCGCGATGAGCCACAGGTAGCCGCCCGTGTCGCGGGTGATCAGGTCCGCGTGGCCGTCGCCGTTGAGGTCGCCGGGGCCGGCCACCACCGAGTAGTGCTCCGCCTGGAAGCCTCCGGTGCCGGTCGCCGCGAGGTTGGACAGCACACCGCTGCTGTCGGAGACGACGAGTCCGCACTGGCCGTTGTCGTCGGGGGCGACAGTGGAGGTCATCAGGGGATAGTCGGCGAGTGTGAAGCCGTTCCCGAGCTGCTGGCGTGCGCGGATGGTGCCGTTCTCCCACCCCGTGTACACGTACACGTTGCCCTTGGCGTCCCGGGCGATGATCTGCCCCTTGCCGAAGTCCGGCTGGTGGCCTTCGTTGGCAATGGCGTTGTAACTCGCCAAGCCGGTCGCGACCTGGGCCCGACCGGCGTAGCCTCCGACTCCGTTCGCGTAGTAGGCGTACAGCGTTCCCGCCTCGGTGCGGCCCATGATGTCGCCGTGGCCGTCGCCGTTCCGGTCCAGGCCGATGAGCTGGTTGTACATGTTCCAGCCGGTGCCGATCTGCCGTCGGCCGGAGAGCGAACCGTTCGAGGCGGCGTCGTACAGCCACAGTCGGCCGGACAGGTCGCGCGCGAGCAGCGAGCCGCGGGCGGTGGTGTCGAAGTTCGCCGCACCGATGAGCTGGTCGTAGACGTTCCAGTTGGTGCCGACCTGCATCCGCGGCCGGAACGGCTGGCTGAGACTGTTCTGGCTGGCGTAGTACCAGAGCCGGCCGTGTGTGTCCCGGGCCATCAGATCGGCCCGGCCGTCACCGCTGGAGTCGCCGACGACGGTGACCTGGTTGTAGGTCTGCCACCCGCTGCCGATGGAGATGTACTTCGCGCTGGGCCGGGCGTAGCTGCTGGGGTACAGGCGCAGCTGGCCGGAGGCGGTGACGCCGAGGTAGTCGTCGTCGCTGCCGCCGCTGATGTGGCCGACATCCAGTAGTTGTCGGAACTCTGCTCCGCCCATGGGAACAAGCTCCGACAAGCCCTGGCCGTTCACGGCGCTCACCGACATGCTGTACTGCTGCACGGTCACGCCGCTGGGTTCGGCCCAGGCGGTCGCCGCTGCTGCGGTGTTGGCGGTCGAGACCGTGAGCGTGAGGGCGCTGAGGCCAAGGGCGGTGCCCGTGGCCAGGGCGACGAGCCGTTTCACGGCCCGACGCGTGCGTATGGGGAACAAGTTGCCTCCCTGGAACCGGTGCGCTGACGATGCGCCAGACCGGTGATCCATGTGATCGAGAGGAGGATAGTGCGATCACACAGTGATGATCGATCCCGTGTTCGGTAAAGACGATCGCAAGCGAAGGGAGAGCGCGGTCAGCCGGGAGCGGCATCGGCCTTGACTGATGTGCAGCGCTCTTAGTTTGGGAAGCTAAGGTGATCTAGGGTTGAGTGCCCCACTGACCTGCGGCGGAGGTTGCCTACGCCAGATGGGCGGGTCCGTTGATTCCCCGCTGTTCCCCGTGGTTCCCCGCACGATCTGGCACGCGACTGGCACGGCTTCTTCGTGGACCATGAGCGCTGTGGCGGCTGAGGTCTCCCGCCTGGTCGAGACGGCGGGTTCCACCAGATGAGGGGCGTGTCTAGTGCTGCGTTCCTCAAAGGAAGTACACATAGCGGCGGCGTAAGCGCCTGGTGGGGGGTGCGGGTCTGCCCAGATCCGGGGTCAGCTCACAGCCCCGCGACCTGCAACTTCAGGTTGAAACCTCTCAATGGCAACGGCGAGTGCGGAGAGAAGGACTGCCCGAACGTATACCGCACGGCCGCGGGGTCGTTCGTGGTGCAGGGTGACGTGTCCGACGCCTTCACCCCGCCCGCCGGGGAAGGGCTTGTGGAAATCCCGGAGGCGGTTCGTCCGCTTCGAGTGGCCGGTCGGCGGCGGATACGGCGTGCCGGGCCTCACACAGGGCGGATGTTGTGATTCATCCGGAACATATTGGATGGATCGTAGATGCGCTTCACCCGCGCCAGACGGTTGTAACGGTCGGCGCCGTAGGCCCGCCGTACCTCTTCCCTGGTGGTCGCCTCGTCACCGGACATGAAGTTCAGCATGCGCCGATCGGTCGCCCAAGGCTCTAGCCCGCCCATGACTCCGGCGAGGTGGCTGCGCATTGTCTCGCCCTGTTCCGGACCGCCCACGCCGAAGCCGAACATGACGAACGGAATGCCCCGGGTCGAGACCGCGTTGGGCGCGGAGGGCTCGCGGTCGAACGCTCCGCCGAGAGCACGGATCTCGACGTTCGCGAGCGGGCACTGCGACTCCGGGCCGGTGAGCTCGACGAGTACATTCGCCGCCTCTTCGGGCAGCTCACGCAGACAGGTCGTCCGGTCGTAGTACGGCAGCGGGTCCTGCGGGTCCATGTGGATCTCGGTTACTGCGGAGTAGCGCTTTTCCCCGATCGTGTCGCAGAGCGGTGATCCCAGGTGCCGCAGCGGAGCGATCAGCCGTTCGGTGTCCTCCGCCTCCTTGAGACAGCCAATCCGCAGATGCACCACGAAGGCTCCGCGCAGCGCTTCCGGGAGCTCGGGCCGGAGCGGAAGCCGTTGTACCGCGACCGACGAGGTCAACTCCTCGGGTAGTTCGGGCACCCATTGACGCCAGGTGTGTAGTACGTCGGCCACCTGATCGCCGGGATACCACAATCCCCCGCCATAGAACCGGGCCACCGGGAACAACTCGACGTCGATCGAGGTGACGACACCGAAATTGCCCTTACCGCCTCGCAGCGCCCAGAACAGGTCGGGCTCGCTGTCAGCGGTCACGGTCCGCGACATGCCTTCAGCTGAAACGAACCGCAGTTCGCGCACGTGGTCTGCGGCATATCCGAGAGTGCGGCCGAGCAGCGGACTTTGTCCGCCTCCGAGTGTGAAACCCACCACTCCGACGGTCGGTGAGGACCCGCTTGCCGGGGCGAGACCATGAACTGCCGCCGCGTGGAGCACATCGCGCGCGCGTGCCCCGGCCTCGATCCGCGCGATTCGGTGCTCCGGGTCCACGGTGACGCCGGTCATCCGACGCGTGGTGATCAGCAAGGCGCCGCAGGCGGGCAGGACCACCTGGTGTCCGGTCGACATCACCGCCACCGGCATGCGGCGCTCCGCGGCGAAGCGAATCGCGGAGCGCACATCGCCCTCGCAGGTCGCACCCACCGCAAGTGCGGGCTCCATCACACGGTTCCGATTGTAGGCGGCACATTCTTTGGCGTAGCCCTCGTCATCCGGCAAGAACACCGGGCCGTCGATGTGCCGTGCCAGTTCCGCGGCCTCGCTGCGGGGCACGGCAAGGGCGGCTGCTTCCGTCTGCGTGCTCAGTTCGCCGTACTCGTCGCTGACGACTTCGCCGATCGTGGCGAGGAAGGCGACAATGGGAGGATTGCGCCCCTTTGTGTGAGAGGCGGCAAGGTCTTCCGGCGTGTCCCAGATGAGCACGTCCAGCCACTCGTTCTCCGACAGACGCACGAGGCGCGCCTCGAGAAGTCCGGCCAGGTCATCGGCGAAGTCCGCCAGCATCTTGGAGTGAGTAGCGAGGAGATCATCGACTCGGGCGGGGTTCATCCGGAATCGGGTCAGTTCGACTGTGGTCATGGGATCGCCCTCATGACGATTGATACCTTTTCCCACCATATGGCTGACGATGAGTTGTCGCTCTCGGGGCAAGGCCCCGGACCATGCTCCTGGGGCCCGGGGCCTTTGCACTGGGGGCAGGCCGGCGACCGCACACGCTCGCAGACAACGCGTGGTGCGAGTCCGGCGAGGTCAGGAGGCAGAACGGCGGGGGATGCCGGCGCCGGTTGCCGGCTGCGGGCAGGATGCCGGCCTGCGTGTCCGCCAAGCTTGATCGCGGCGGGTGATGTGAGCGATCAGGTCCCGTGCCACACCGCTCGGCGGAGTGGAGGCGCCGTCCCAGATGACGCGCAGAGTCCTGCGCAGGTCGAGCTCCGGTCCGCACCGTCACGAGCTGGCCTGTGGCCAGATCGTCCTCGACGGCCAGTTCGCTGATGACGGCTGGTGCGGTGCCGGCCAGTGCGGCCGCGCGCACCGCCGCCGTGGCGGGCAGCGCCAGCGCCGGGACGACCTGGGGGGCACCCGGACCGAGCACCGCAGCCAGAGCCCTTCTACTCGGGCAAACACAAGAAGCACGGCATGAACGTGCAGGTCATAGCCGATCCGCAGGGGCGCCTGATGTGGGCCTCACCTGCCTTGGCCGGCGCCGTCCACGACGTCCGTGCTGCGCGCGAGCACGGCCTCATCGAGGCACTCGCCGAGGCCGGCATCACCTGCTGGGCAGACAAGGGCTACCAGGGCGCAGGCGGCACGGTCCGTCTCCCTTACCGCGGCCGATGGGACAGCCTCTCCGCCGGCCAGCAGGCCGTCAACGGGTCCCACGCAAAGATCCGCGCACTGGTCGAGCGGGCCGTCGCCACCGTCAAATCCTGGCGCCTCCTCCGCAAACTCCGCTGCTCGACGACCCGGATCACGAGCCTCGTCCAAGCCGTGCTGGTCCTCCAGCTCGCCGCCGCGGACTGAGATCAACCCGCAGCAGTCACCAGGTCCGTCAATTCGGCCTCTGTCATTTCCGCCCGCAGACGAACGTCGAAGGTGTAACCCTCATCACAGAACACCACGTCAAGGTCCACGGGCGTCAGCCTGCGAAAGACGATCGCCAACCAGATCGCGTCCTCCTCCCAGACATCCATGTACAGGCAGGTACCGTCCTCGTGCAGATACGCCTCACCTGGGCCGTTCTCGGTCTCGAACTGCCGTGTGAATCACCAACGCGCCCGATGATCACCTGCTAGTGATCAGGGAACTGATCGGCGCGAGTACCCCATCTACGACCCACGCCAGCCCCATGACCTGCAACTTCAAGATGAAACGCGCTCATTGGGAATCGGTGAGACTGTCGTCCGGCCAGTCGCTCTAGCAGTCCATCCGATTGACAGCGATCTTGAAAACCGTCGTGGCGCAAGCCACCGGGGGTTCAAATCCCACACCCACCGCCAGCAAGAACGGCCTCTGACCAGGTAATACGGTCGGGGGCCGTTGTGCTGTGCGGTGCCCGCTCGTCCCCGTGGTTCCCCGGGGTTTCCCACACGATCGGGCACGGGTGGGGCACGGCCAACTTCTGATCCGTAGCTCTACATAGATCGGTCATCCAAGGTCATACAGGCTGCCGGAAGGGCTGTGAGAGTTCGTGTTGGGCGCTGCCGGTTGCTGGGGTTGCTGTACTTCGCTGCTGTACGGCATACGCCCTCACGAGGTCAGCCGGGCCGTGAAGAACGGCGTGGCGTTAATGCCCGGCGCCGTGCTCGCCGCGGCGCCGACGGGGCCGGTGCGCACGCGGGAGGCCGTCCCGGACGGCTACCGCCGCGTCCCAGGAGACTGCGAACGCACGGTATCTCACGGCCGAGGTGCTCCAGCACTGGGCGGAAAATCTCATTCCAGGAGCGATCAGCCGAATTGTCCATTGTTGCAGAGGGTGATCGCGGAAAATCGCGCCGAAATTGGGATTCCTGATTCACGAAAGAAAGAGCACTGTAAAACATTGCTGTGCCGGTTCAAACTGTGACATCCATCTCGTTACGCTTCGTCACTTTGATCTACCTTTACTTGTCGGTCGAAACTTGGAGGCTCGGGCCCCGTCTTCCTTTGCGGAAGGACGAAAATGCCTTTGATGAGGAGTCCGATGTCTTCCCGCGCAGTAAAGCGGTCGGCCGTCGCCGTGGCAGCTGCATTAACTGCCCTTGGTCTGGGTGTGGCAGAGGCCAATGCGGCCCCTTGGACCTTTACCCCCCAGCATCCCTCCTATGTGGGGGACGATCTGCGAGGTGATTTCACCTCGCAGATCAAGTACGACACCGCCAGGTATCAGATGAGCTGACGGTTGAACGCAGCCACCGCTGCCCCTGCCACAGGTCCCATGACGGAGACCGCCGATCTCACGTGCAACGGCCGAAGGGTCGCGCACGACAGTCACCCTGCCGTCGGCGCCCGGTACTGGCTCCACATGTCTGCACCCATGGGCAGCAGCATGACCCGATGCAACTGGGATCTGAAGATCCATGAAACGTTCCCGATGGGGCGCGGAACACGGACCATCGACGTGGAATTCCCCTTCATCGTGACCCTGGTCTGACCGCAGAGCGCCAGCAGTAATTCCAAGTTGCTAGGATCCGAGCATGACTGCAGCAACAGTACGCCTGTGGAACGCAGAGGAAGGCTGGGGGGTCATCGATTCCGAGGAAACCCCTGGAGGCTGCTGGGCGAGTTTCTCCGTGATCGAGATGCCGGGCTTCCGCTCCCTTACGGCCGGTGATTCGGTCACCTTGGAATGGGAGGCGGTTGAGGATCAGGACGGTTTTAAGTACGTGGCCCTTCGGGTAATTCCATCCCAGGACGAACCCGAAGGCTGAACGATCAATTCCGGGCAGCAGGGTCGCCGCTACAGAAAAGCAACAACCCTGCTGCCCGTTGCTATGCGCTTAAAAAGGGCTAACACAATGAGGTGGATCCGTCCCATCGAGCAGGCCGGCCTAAACCCGGTCGCCGAACTGCGACTCCCCCCGACGGATTACAGCGGGCCCGGTCTGGTCGTCATGGCCAAGCGGCCCGACTGACGATCATGAGGAATCGAAGCGGCATAGGGTCTTCTGGCGGGAGGGCTGCCGTACTGGCTGGACAACGTGATCAAGCCTCGGCGCAAGCTCAACACGTACGACAAGTACGAGGCACACGTGCGGCTTTACGTGGTGCCGTTGCTCGGCGCGAAGCGGCTGGAATCCCTGAGCGTCGCTGACGTACGCCGGTTCGTCGTGCGCCTGGAGAAGGAGACCACGGCGGCAACCGCCAAGGAGTCGCACCGAGTTCTGCGATCGGCTCTCTCCTCGGCATGCCGTGAGGAACTGATCACGCGCAACGTCGCCAAGCTCGTCGAGCCTCCTCGCACCGACAACCGCGAGCTGAAGCCGTGGACCCTGGACGAGACGCTCGACTTCCTGGCCGCCTCCCGTAAGGACCCGCTATACGCGGCCTTCGTGCTCGCCATCGCCATGGGCCTACGCCGGGGAGAGATCGTCGGCCTGCGCTGGTCTGACATCGACCTGGACAACCGCGTCCTCTACGTCCGCCAGCAGACCCAGCGCCGCCGTGGCGTCCTCTACGTCCGCCAGCAGACCCAGCGCCGCCGTGGCGTCCTCTACGACGACGACCCGAAGAGCCGTCGTCGCCGTGCCGTCCCGCTGCCCGCCCTCTGCATCGCTCCCCTGCGTTGGCACCGCATGAGGCAGGCAGCGGCTCGGGCTAAAGCGGGGGAGAAGTGGCAGGAGTCCGCCTACGTCTTCACGACCCGGACCGGCCGCCCGGTCGAGCCGCGCAACCTGTACCGCTCCTTCACCCGCATCGCCCACTCCGCCGGCCTCCGCGTCATCCGGCTGCACGACGCCCGTCACGGCACGGCGACGCTCCTCACGGCGGCGGGAGTCGCTCCCCGCGTCGTGATGGAGATCCTCGGCCACTCCCAGATCAGCATCACCATGGACGTCTACACCCACGTCGTCCAGGACACCCAGCGCGAAGCCATGAGCCACATGGACCGCCTGCTCAGGAGGCGCCCCGGTCGCCAGTAATCACCGGCGTTGATGTCAAAAGTGGATGTCAAAGGCCCCGGACCAAGATCGGTCCGGGGCCTTTGCGCTGGTGCCCCCGGCAGGATTCGAACCTGCGACACCCGCTTTAGGAGAGCGGTGCTCTATCCCCTGAGCTACGAAGGCAAGGTCGAAGGCGTCAGAACGCTCGACCGCTCACAGCGTAGCGGATGCGCTCCCTCGTGGTCGTCCGCGTTCCGCCGCAGTCGTGTCCTCAGGGGGCCGCGCCCGAGCCTGAGGCCGTCCTGGCCGCGGCCACTCCCAGAGGCGGTACGTCTGGTGCCTACAGAAGGTAACTATGTGATGATCCACGGTAATGTCTGGCGTCCGAAGGTGCCCCCGCTTCTGTCGGCCGCGGCTACTCGGCCGAGTCCAGCGGCTCTACCGACCCCCCGCCCGCGATAGGTATTCGCGACAGCATCTCCGGTGGGAGGTCGAACGCGTCGGCCAATCGCATCATCTGCGGGGCCAGCTCGGCGATGAGCGTGTCCCGTGCCTTGGGCAGCGCTCGTACGTGGTCCGGGGACAGGTGGCCCTCCGCGAGCAGGTCCCCGGTGTGGGCGCGCAGGTGGCGGAGCAGGAACAGGCGGCACAGGTTGCGCAGCAGACGCCGGGTCCTCGGGTCCGCCGGCCGTTCGGAGGCTGTGGCGAAGGCGTTCGCCGCCTGCAGTTGGGCGTGGGCCGAGACCATCTCCAGGGCGGCTTCCGAGGTGGCGTTCCAGCGGCCGACCGGGTCGCCGGACGGGCCCTCGCGCAGGGCCGTGCGAGCCCGTTGCTGCCAGATGGCCTCGACCCGGGCGAGCAGGCCCCGTAGGAAGGCGAGGTCTGTCAGGTCTGCGTCGGCCGGTGGTGTCTGCGGGGGGCTCGCGTCGTGGCCGAAGACCATCTCGGAGGCGGCCTTCAGCCAGATCACCAGGTTGTCGCCCTCGGCGGTGATGCCTCCCTCGATGTTGCCGGGCAGCTCCGAGATGCCGTTGGCGGGGAACAGGCCCTGCGCGCCGCACCGTTCGCGGCACTCGATGGTGATCTCGCGTGCCTGCCAGGTGATCCAGCCCTTGGTGATCGCCGCGAGTCGTTCGACCTCCTCGCGGTCCTCCTCGGTGTGGGCGGCGAACCGGTCCACCACGGTGCGCTGCAGGAACGTCATCGCGTACGCCGTCGCCAGGCCGTCGAGCAGTCGGCCGTGGTGGCTGCGGTGGGCGGCGACCGGTATGCGCTCACCGGCCCTCGGGCCGGCGATCAGGCGGCTGTGGGCGTGGCGGACGGTGATGGCGAGCGCGGCACGGGCCATGCCCAGGGTGCCGGCGCTCATGCAGAGCTTGCCCATGGTGACGCGGTTGATGGAGCGCAGGAGCCGTTTGCGCTTGTTGCCGAGGTTGCTGGTCAGCGTGCCGTCGGGGGCGAGGCGGCCGTGGTCGGCCTCGAGGAGCGCCTCGCGCGGCAGCCACACGTGGTCGAAGGATGTGAGCGCGTGGTCGACCGGGGTGCCGGTGCGCTCCGGCAGTCTGCGGACCGTCACCCCGGGCAGGTGCCCGGTCCCGTCGCTGAGCGGGGTGAGGAAGAGGAACACGCCCCGGTCCTCGCCGTCCACGAGGAGCCGGGCGGCGACGACCGCCGTCTTGGGGCCGCCCGTCAGGCTCGTGTTGGGCATGAACTTCTGCGCGCCCGGCGTCGGCGTGTGCAGGTGGAAGCCGCCGCTCGGGCGGTCGAAGACGGCGACGGTCTCCATCGCGGCCACGTCGTTGCCGTGCTCCAGCTCGGTACACAGAAACGTTCCTGTGTTGCGGAGCGAGCTGAACGCGGACAGGTCGCGGTCCCCGTGGTCGTGGTCGACGAGGCTGCCGAGGAAGAGGTTGTAGTGGATGCTCGCGAGGGTGGTCAGCCCGCCGTCCACCGGGCCGATCCACTCGTGCAGCGCGGCCAGCCGGTGCGGGTCGGCCGCGAACCGCAGTGGATCGTCGAGGGTGTCGTTGAGGAGCCGCAGACGGTCGTAGGAAAGAGCGGTCCGCTCGGCGGCGGACAGGCCGGGCCGGTACGCGAACGCCCGGCCGGAGATCACCCTGCGCCAGACGCCGTGGGTACGATCGCGACGCGAGCCCTCGAAGAGAAGGTGCGCCAGATCGTCGGCCACCGGGTGTGCCTGGTCCCCGGCTTCCGTTCCTGACGTTGCTTCCGTCCCTAACCTCTCGGACGTCATGACAGTCATGGAGCTTTCCCCTGGTGTGGGTCCCTGGTGCGGGTCTGGGTCTCGAGTCAGACGCGAAGCAGGACCGAAGATACGTACCAACCGGTTTTCTTTTCAACCCCTCCACCGGTCTCGCTGGGCTCTCCCTGGCACTGGCCAGCCCCTTTTCGCTCCCAAGTGTCCGTTTATTGGAGTAGTGCACCAGGGTTGTCAAACCGTTTGGCTGGTTTTATTGTCCGGTGCGACGGGAGAGGGGACTGCTTGTGGCGCGGCAGGAGCGGGCTATTCGCACGCGGCGGGCGATCCTGGTCGCCGCGGCCCAGGTGTTCGACGAGGTCGGGTACGAGGCGGCGACGATCTCCGACGTACTGAACAGGTCGGGGGTCACCAAAGGCGCCCTGTACTTCCACTTCGCCTCCAAGGAAGAGCTGGCCCAGGCGGTGCTCGCCGAGCAGGTCTCCTCGCTGCCGCGCGTCCCCGAGCAGGAGCTGAAGCTGCAGGAGTCGCTGGACGAGGCGCTGCTGCTGTCGTACCTGCTTCGCGGCGACACCGGTGATCCGATCGTCCAGGGAAGCGTGCGCCTGACCGTGGATCAGGGGTCGCCCAAGGACCGCCTCAACCGCCGGGTGCCGATGCAGGAGTGGACCGAGCACACGCAGGCCCTCTTCGAGGAGGCCAAGCAGAGGGGCGAACTCCTCCCGCATGTCGACGTCGCCGCGCTCGCCAAGCTGTTCGTCGGCGCGTTCACCGGGGTCCAGGTCCTTTCGCGGATCATGACCGGGCGGGTGGACCTGGCCGAGCGGGTGGCCGATCTCTACCGGTTCCTGATGCCGTCCGTGGCCGTGCCGGGGATCCTGGTCCGCCTGGACTTCTCTGCCGAGCGGGGGCCGAAGGTGTTCGAAGCCGCGATGAGACGTCGCGCGGAAGAACTCGAACAAGAACACGAAGAAGAAAAACGCGGGTGATGCCTCCGCCGGCGCACCGCGTCGAAAGCCGAAGGGCCGACCCACCGATCGAACGGAGTGCACCCTCATGGACATGACCGCGTGCCCGTACGCCCTTGACGTGACCGGACGTGACCTGGCGGGCGAGACCGCGCGGTTACGGT
This sequence comes from Streptomyces sp. NPDC001796, assembly GCF_042892355.1. NCBI lineage: Bacteria > Bacillati > Actinomycetota > Actinomycetes > Kitasatosporales > Streptomycetaceae > Streptomyces > Streptomyces sp. NPDC001796. Next base: position 35,717 of record NZ_JBIAUC010000013.1, read on the forward strand.
CGCAGGGACCCGCCGTCGAGGTGGAGCTGCCGGGCGGGGTGCGCGCCTGGGCCGTCGTACGGCAGAAGTACGTCAAGCGGCTCCTGACGGATCCCCGGGTCTCGAAGGACGCCCGCCGGCACTGGCCCGACTTCGTCGCCGGCCGCATAGGTGAGGACTGGCCGCTGTACCCGTGGGTGGCGAACGAGAACATGCTCTTCGCCTACGGTGACAGCCATGCGCGGCTGCGCCGGCTGGTCGCCGCCGCCTTCACCGTCCGCCGTACCGAGGCGCTGCGGCCCCGCGTCGAGCAGCTCACCGAAGAACTGCTCGACGAGCTGGAGGCGCTGCCGGACGGCGAAGTGGTCGACCTGCGGGAGCGGTTCGCCAAGGTGCTGCCGATGCGAGTGATCTGCGAGCTGTTCGGCGTCGCCGAGGAGGCACGCGAACCGCTCTGCGCCGACCTGGAGTTGGTGTTCGGCACGGCCGTGCCCGGGGCCGAGATGGCTGCGGCGCAGGTAAGGGTCTTCGGGATGCTCGGCGAGCTGGTCGCGGGGAAACGGGCCAGGCCCGGCGACGATCTGACGACCGCGCTGATCGAGGTCCGTGACAGCGACGACGGCCGGCTGACCGAGCAGGAACTCCTCGGCACGCTCTACCTGATGATCGCCGCGGGCCAGGAGACGACCTGCACGCTCATCACGAACGCCGTCGGCGCGCTGTGCGCCCACCCGGAGCAGCGGGCGCACGTCCTTCAGGGGCGCGCGGACTGGGCCGACGTGGTGGCCGAGACACTGCGTACGCACGCGCCCGCCGCGTACTCGCCGATGCGCTTCGCCGTCGAGGACATCGAGCTCGACGGGGTGCTCATCAGGAAGGGCGATCCGATTCTGGTCTCCTTCGCGGGTGCGGCCTCGGACCCCGAGGCGTACGGGGACGACGTGGGCGTCTTCGACGTACTGCGGCCCGGCCGGAGGGACGACCTGGCCTTCGGGCACGGTGTCCACCGTTGCCTGGGGGCACCTCTTGCCCGGTTGGAGGCGACGTCCGCCCTGGCGGCGCTCTTCACCCGCTTCCCTGACCTGGATGCGGCGATACCGCTCGACGGGGTCGAACCGGTGCGGTCCTTCATCGTCCATGGATACGGGTCCCTGCCCGTCGTGCTCCGCCCCAACTGACCGAGCCGGTGGAGAGTCGGGCCCGCCGAGCTGGTGGAGAGTCGGGCCCGCCGAGCCGGTCGAGCCGAACGCGCAGAAAACCGCACGGACGGTTTGCTATCCTGAGGGTACCCGCGCAGCAACGGAGCGTCTGATGGCCAAGCAGGAACGTGCTGTCCGCACGCGCAACGCCCTGATCGAGTCCGCTGCCGAACTGTTCAGCCGCGATGGCTACGAGGTGGTCTCGCTGGCGGCGATCAGCGCCAGGGCCGGGGTCAGCAACGGCGCGCTGCACTTCCACTTCCCCAGCAAGGCCGCCCTCGCCGCGGCGGTGCGGGGCGCGGCGGCCGAGCGGTTCGACCGGATCGTCTCCGCTGAGCGGCCGCCGCCCCAGCTCGGCGGTTCGTTGCAGGCGCTGGTCGACACGAGTCACGCTCTGCTGCTTAGCCTGCGTCAGGACCTCGTGCTGCGCGCGGGGTTCTGCCTCGACGGTGTCGCGGAGGACGCCGGTCGCGGAGTGAGCCTCCATGAGCGGTGGCACGCCTGGGTGGAGGACATCGTCGCCCGGTGCGCGCGGGAGGGGCTGCTCTCCGACGTCGCACCCCGGGACCTCGTCGCCACGGTGGTCGGCGCGACGGTCGGTTTCGCCGAGCTGGGCGGGCACGACGTGCGCTGGCTGTCACGTATCACGCTCACCCGCTTCTGGTCGCTGCTCCTGCCGCGCATCGCCACGGCGCCGACCCAGCGCAGGGTGGTCGCCACAGGGAGACAGGCGGAGGTCGTCTGATCGGTTCCCCCGTTCCGCCGCGAGGACGCGAAGGTACGAGGACGCGAGGGGCACGAGGACGCGAGGGGCACGAGGACGCGACGCCCGAGTGCGGGAGGGCGCAGGGTCGCACACCCCACCCCGTCAGGTGCTCGGCACCCTCCGGAACCGCCCCGCCACCCGCAGGTCCGCCTCGATCCGCGCCGCCGTCGCGTGCAGCTGCGGCAGGATGTCCGTCACGCACTCCTCGGGCGTACGGCGGCTGCTGTGCATGGCCACGTTGACCGCCGCCACCACCCGGCCCCCGCGCTCCCGCACCGGGACCGCGATCGACCGCAGCCCCTCCTCCAGTTCCCCGTCGACCAGGGCGAATCCGTCTCGCCGTACGCGCTCCAGCACCTCCGTCAGCTCGGCCGGGTCCGTGACCGTCAGCCGCGTCATCGGGGCCGGCTCGGGCAGCGGCGGCTCAGGCAGGTCCGCCAGCATCACCCGGCCCAGCGAGGTCGCGTAGGCCGGCAGCCGGGCGCCGACCGTGATGTTGACGGTCATGATGCGGTTCGGGGCCACCCGGGCCGTGTACTGGATGTCGTCGCCGGTCAGCACCGCCAATGACGTCGACTCGTGCACCCGGTCCGACAGGGCGGTCAGATGCGGGGTCGCGATGTCCGACAGGGTCGTCCGCGACAGCGGTGGGAAGCCGAGTCCCAGTACACGCGGGGTGAGCCGGAAGAAGCGGCCGTGCACGGTGACGTAACCCAGGTGCTCCAACGTGATGAGCGCCCGCCGTGCCGTGGCCCGTGCCAGCCCCGTGGCCTCGGCCACCTCCGTCAGCGTCAGCTCGGAGCGGCCCTCCCCGAACGACGTGATCACCGTCAGCCCGCGGGCCAGTGACTCCACGAACTCGCGTCCCAGCTCCTGCTTCGACGCCCCCGTCCAGGCCGCGAGCCCGGAGGGCGCGGTGGGTACGGCGGGCGGCGCCTCGCGCAGCTCCCGCTCCATCGCCGCGACCGCCGTGCGCAGCCGCGGCAGCAGTGACCGGCGCAGATCGTCCGCCGTGTGTCGGCTGGTGTGGCTCACCACGCTCATCACGCAGGCGATCCTGCCGTCCTCCTCCCGCACGGGCAGGGACAGCGCCACCAGGCCCGGCTCGATCAACTGGTCGTCCAGCGCCCATCCCTGGACCCGCGCCTGCCCGGTGCGTTCCTTGAAGTCGTCGCCCACCGAGTGGTCCGAGCCGTCGAGCGGGCGGCTGCGCGCCGGCACCGCAGGAAAGTGGCGGTCCTCGGGGTCCGCCGCCCGCCGCGCGTGCCATCGCGCCCAGTCCTCCTCGTCCCACTCGGTCGCGAACAGCGGGCCCGGAGCGGTGCGTTCCGCGGGAAGCAGATCGCCGATGCGGAAGCTCAGCGACATCGCGCGGCGCCGGGTCGCCTGATGGATGAATCGGATGCCGTCCAGGTCGGCGACCGCGAGCGACACCGACTCGTCCAGCTCGTCGGCCAGCGCGTCCGCGTGCGCGTCCAGCAGCTTCGGCAGCCGCAGCGCCGCCAGGTAGGCGTTGCCCAGCTCCATCAGCCGCGGCGCGAGCACGACGTCCCGGCCGTCCAGCCGGACGTACTCCATACGGGCGAGCGTCCCCGTGATCCGGTCGACCGTGGACCGGGCGAGCCCGCTGGCCCGCTCCAGGGCGCTGAGGCTGCAGCTGCCGTCGGCGTCGGTGAGCCGCCGCAGCACCTTGAGGCCGCGCATGAGGGGGGCGACGGCTTCGGCGGGGGCGGTGGTGTCCGGGGCCGGAGTGACGTTCGGGAGCATGGGGTCACGGTAATGCGGGGCCGGCCGCCTGCGCCGTGTTCACATACGGCGCAGGGCGTCCCGACCCCCGTATGCCTTCGGTGGACCCTTCCGGGTGCGTCAGCGCCGGGTCACCCGGACCCGGTAGTCGCCGGACGGGTCCTTCGCCTCGACGGTGATGACTATTCCCTCCTTGGGGTCCGCGAAGCTCTGCCCGGGTACGAACGGCGCGTCGGACAGCTCGGCGTGCACGTTCGGGCTGCGGGTGCAGCCGCCGCTGTCGCGTGTGGAGTCGTAGACCTGGATGGGGCCGTTGCCGGTGTCGACGTCCGCGTCGACGCGGTAGACGAGGATGCCGGGCCGGCACACCGCCGCGTCGTTGCCTTCTCGGGTGCGCAGCTCCAGGGCGTAGCCGGCCCTGGAGCTGAGCGGCAGGAAGACCAGTTTGACCCCGCCGGCGCGGGCCAGCGGGGTCAGCGTGTACTGCCCGGAGCCGCGCGCGGCCACACAGGCGATCTGGGAGTCGTCGAGCCAGCCGAGCTTCCACTTGTGCCAGGCGAGCATGTCGTTGTCGGCGCCCCAGTCCTCGCTCATGATGTCCCAGTGCCCGACGGCGGCGCCGCCCTCCTGGGTGTAGAGGTCGGGCAGCCCGAAGATGTGGCCGTTCTCGTGGGGCAGGACCCGGAAGCCGGTCTGCGAGTAGGAGCCGGAGCCGTCGTCCTGGCGGCTGTAGATGAAGGACGCGTTGGAGACGGGGACGCCGTCGGCGACCGGGGCCTCGGCGTTGCCTGCGAAGGTCACCGACAGGACGGTGTCCAGGGCGGAGGGGCCGGCGTTCGGGGTGACGAGCACGTTCACCAGGTCGTAGTGGCGGAAGTCGACCTCGGGGTCGGCGGCGGTCACGATGTCCTGCACCAGTTCGCGGTAGCCGGGGTCGAAGGGGGCGCCGCGCTGTATGCCGTACGCCCTGAACGGCTTGGGCATGCGCAGCCAGTGGCGTATCGGGGCGTCGGTGCGGTAGTCGAGGCGGCCGTAGGAACTGGTGGCGAACCACTGACGGGTCTGCGGGACGAACTCCGCGAGCCGGTCGAGGGCGCTGCCCTGGCCGGGCGCGTCGGAGAAGTCGACCATCAGGTTCAGGGCGTGGACGGTTCCGGTGGAGCGGGCGTAGCCGGAGGGGCTGGGGATGCTCTCCGGCATCAGCACGCGGTTGTGACCGTGGAGCATGCAGGGGCGTAGCGTCGAGGATCGGGCCGGGGCTATGGGACCCGCCGCGGAGCCCGTCGTCAGATGTGCCGGGCCGGCGGAGGTGGAGACCGCCAGCGTCAGGACGGTGACCGAGGCGAGCGAGGCGGCGCGGCCCGGGCGTATCCGGCGGCGGGACGACTGCATGCGGTGGCCCTTCGCTCCAAGGCAGCCGCGCCTCACCGGCTGCACCCTTGCGATCACCCTGTGCTGCGGGGTGCTGGCACGCGCGCTGGGAGAGGCCGAACGAGGGGTTGGGAGGTGGGGGAGGGGTGACGGTGGAAGCGGGGAGGTGTGGGGTCACCCGGCGTCGATACAGTGTGACGCAGGTCACATGAAATCGGCCCGTGTTGGCGAAATAACCGGGGACCGATTCCCCGTTTAGTCCTGTGTCCGCGCGAAGCGGGGACTGAATCCCCGGATCGCGATCACTCATCCACTCACCCAGGAGTACGCCGTGCAGACCGCCACCCCCGTGCAGCGACGGGCGTCCCGGCCCCGAGCCGATGCCCTGCGCAACCGGGAGCGGATCGTCACCGCCGCCCGGGAGATGTTCGTCGAGTTCGGCCCCGACGTGCCGTTCGACGAGATCGCCCGTCGGGCCGGTGTCGGCAACGCCACGGTGTACCGCAACTTCCCCGACCGCGACGCCCTTGTCCGCGAGGTCGTCTGCTCGGTCATGGACCGCACCTCCGAGGTGGCGGAACAGGCGCTGGCCGAGGACACCGACCCGTTCGAGGCTCTGGAGAAGTTCGCGCACTCCGCCGCCGACGAGCGGGTCAGCGCGCTGTGCCCGATGCTCTCCGACACGTTCGACAAGCACCACCCGGACCTGGAAGCGGCCCGCGAGCGCATCGAGCGGCTCGTCCAGGAGGTCATGGACCGCGCCAAGGCGGCCGGCACGCTCCGCCCCGACGTGGGCGTCGGTGACCTGATGGTCGCCGTGGCCCAGCTCAGCCGGCCCCCGGCCGGCACCGTGTGCTTCAGTGCCGACCGTTTCGTCCACCGCCATCTTCAGCTGTTCCTGGACGGTCTGCGGGCGCCGGCCCGCTCCACGCTGCCGGGCACGGCCGTGACCATGGAGGAGCTGCGCCAGTCCTGAGCGATCCGTAGCGATTAGTTCCGCGCTCCACCCAAGTCATCCCTCACAGCAGAGCTTCCGGCCGTCAACGACGACGAGCCGTCACCAACCGTCACCTTTTTCCTCTACGACGTCCCGGAGTGGGTACCCCCATGTCTCAAACTGCCTCAACGGCCCCAGGCGTCCCTGACGCCAACCGCTGGAGGGCGCTCGTCTTCATCGCGCTCGCCCAGCTGATGGTCGTCCTCGACGCCACCATCGTGAACATCGCCCTTCCGTCCGCCCAGCAGGACCTCGGGATATCCGACGGCAACCGGCAGTGGGTCGTCACCGCCTACGCCCTCGCCTTCGGTGGCCTCCTTCTCTTCGGCGGCCGGATCGCCGACCTGTGGGGCCGCAAGCGGGCCTTCGTCATAGGCCTGACCGGCTTCGCCGCCGCCTCCGCGCTCGGCGGCGCGGCGACCACGGGCGCGATGATGTTCGGCGCCCGCGCCCTCCAGGGTGTCTTCGGCGCCATGCTCGCCCCGGCCGCGCTCTCCCTGCTCGCCGTGATGTTCACGGACGCCAAGGAGCGTGCCAAGGCGTTCGGCATCTACGGCGCGATCGCCGGTGGCGGCGGCGCCGTCGGCTTCATCCTCGGCGGTGTGCTGACCGAGTACCTGGACTGGCGCTGGACGTTCTTCGTCAACATTCCGTTCGCCGTGGTCGCCGCGCTGGGCGCGTACTTCGTCATCCGTGAGCCGGAGGGCGGCCGCAACCGCTCCCCGCTCGACATCCCCGGCGTCGTCCTGTCCACCCTGGGTCTGGTCTCGCTGGTCTACGGCTTCACCCGCGCCGAGTCCGACGGCTGGGGCGACTCGACGACCGTCTCCCTGTTCGTCGCGTCGGCCGTCTTCCTGCTGGCCTTCGTCATCACCGAGGCCAAGGTCAAGGCCCCGCTGCTGCCCCTGCGCGTGGTCACCGACCGCAACCGCGGCGGCATCTACCTCTCGCTCGGCATCGCCATCATCGCGATGTTCGGCACGTTCCTCTTCCTGACCTACTACCTGCAGGTCATCAAGGGCTACTCGCCGATCAAGACGGGCTTCGCCTTCCTGCCGATGATCGCGGGCATGATGGTCGGCTCGACCCAGATCGGCACGCGCCTGATGACCCGTGTCCCGGCCCGGCTGCTGATGGGCCCCGGGTTCCTGGTCGCCGCGTCCGGCATGCTGCTGCTGACGCAGCTGGAGATCGGCTCGTCGTACGCCTCGACCGTCCTGCCGTCGATGCTGCTGCTCGGCCTCGGCATGGGTACGGCGTTCATGCCGGCCATGTCCCTGGCGACCTTGGGCGTCGAGCCCCGGGACGCCGGTGTCGCCTCCGCGATGGTCAACACCTCGCAGCAGGTGGGCGGCGCGATCGGCACCGCCCTGCTGAACACGATCGCCGCCTCCGCGACGACCTCGTACATCAAGGACCACATCGCCACGGCCACCTCCAAGCCGCAGCAGCAGCTGGTCCAGATGGAGGGCATGGTGCACGGCTACACCAACGCGATCTGGTTCGCCGTCGGGATGCTGGTGCTCGCTGCCGTCATCGTCGTCACCTTCGTCAACGCCGGCCGCCCGGACTCCGGTCCGGTCGCCTCCGGTGAGGGCGTCGAGGACGAGGTGGCCGTCCCGGTGGTCGCCCACTGAGGCGCCTGCGCAGGGGTACCCGTAGAGAACCGAGCACAAAGGTACGGACGAGGAAGGGGACGTCTCGGCCGTACGTCTGAAGGGGGTCCGCCCCGGCTCCGCCGATCCGGTGGGGCCGGGGCGGACCCGTGTCCGGGGGTCGGGGCGGACCCGTGTCCGGTGTCGGCGGGGCGGGCCCGTCTGCGAGTGTCCGCCCCGCGGCTCAGCGGAGCCAGGGCAGGTCCGCCCCCGCCTCCTTGGGCTGCAGCCCCTCCGCGATGATCGCCATGATGTCGCCCAGGGACTTCTGCTGCTCGGGGGTGAGCCGGTCGAACAGGGCCTGGCGCACGGCCGCCACATGGCCGGGCGCGGTGCGTGCCAGCACCTCGTACCCCTCGTCCGTGAGGACCGCGAGCTGCCCGCGCTTGTCGGAGGGGCACTCCTCGCGCCGCACCCAGCCGCTCTTCTCCAGGCGCGCGACGGCGTGCGAGAGCCGGGAGCGCGTGATCTTCGCCCGCATGGCCAGCTCGGTCATCCGCAGCCGCCGCCGCGGTGCCTCGGCGAGCTGGACGAGCAGTCCGTAGTAGACGTGCGGCATGCCCGCGTCGCGCTGCAGCTGGCGGTCGAGGTGGTCCTCGAGAAGGGTGACGGCGTGCATGTACGCACGCCAGGTGCGCTGTTCCTCATCGGTGAGCCAGCGGGTGTCCTCAGCGGGTGCCGTCTTCATGACTCCACTGTACGAGGCGCCTTCTTGAAATTTAAACAAGCGGAGCGTAACCTCGTCGCAGACAGCTTGAGATTTCAAGCAATCAGTCTTCAGGGGCACGTCGCACCGTTGCCGCACGAAGGGAGCCGCCGTCATGTCCGCCGCCGTCGAGGAGCGCATCGCGCCCCAGCGCATGCCCGCCCTCTATCTGAGCCACGGTGCGCCCCCGCTGGCCGACGACCCGATCTGGCCCGGCCAGCTCGCCGCCTGGTCCGCCGACCTGCCGCGCCCCAAGGCGATCCTGATGGTCTCCGCCCACTGGGAGGAGGCCCCGCTCGCCCTCGGCGCGACGCGCACCGTCCCGCTGGTCTACGACTTCTGGGGCTTCCCCGAGCACTACTACCGCGTGCGGTACGAGGCCCCGGGCGCCCCGCAGCTAGCCGACGCCGTCCGCAAGCTGCTGCGCGCCCCCGGCACCCCCGTCCAGGACATCCCGGACCGCGGCCTGGACCACGGCGCGTACGTCCCGCTCGTCGAGATGTTCCCCGAGGCCGACATCCCGGTCCTGCAGATCTCCATGCCGACACTGGACCCGGTGAAGCTGATGGAGATCGGCCGCAAGCTGGCCCCGCTGTGCGACGAGGGCGTCCTGATCGTCGGCTCCGGCTTCTTCACCCACAACCTGGCAGCCCTGCGGCACGCGGGCGGGGGAGTGCCCACCTGGTCCTCGGAGTTCGACGACTGGGGCCGCCGCGCCCTGGAGGCGCGCGACTGGGACGCCCTGCTGGACTTCCTGGACAAGGCCCCGGCCGGCCGGTACGCCCACCCGCGCACCGAGCACTTCGCCCCGCTGTTCGTGACCATGGGTGCGGCGGAGGCCGGCGGTGAGCTCGACGCCCAGCGGTCCGTGATCGACGGCTTCTGGATGGGAATGGCGAAGCGGTCGGTGCAGTTCGGATGACGGTGGCCGGGGACTAGGCGTCCTGATCGAGGCCCTGCTGGAGGTCCTTCTCGTACCAGGCCACGTCCCAGTACCGCCCGAACTTGCGGCCCACCTCCCGGTAGGTGCCGACGTGGCGGAAGCCGAGGCGTTCGTGCAGACGCACGGACGCTTCGTTGGGCTGGGCGATGCCCGCGTACGCGCGGTGCAGGTCCTCGCCCGCCAGGGCTTCGAAGAGCGCGCTGTAGAGGCGCCCGCCCACGCCGCGGCCGGTCGCGTGCGGGGCGAGGTAGATCGTGACCTCCACCGAGGTCGCGTACGCCGGCTTCGGGCGGAAGGCGCTGGATGTGGCGTACCCCAGGATCTCCTGTGACTCGGCGTCCGCGGCAACCATCAGCCGGTGCGGCCCGTCTTCAGGGTGGGAGAGGAGCCAGGGGCGGCGGTCCTCGGCCGTGAAGGGCATGGTGTCGAATGTGATCGGCGTCTCACGCACGTAGTGGTTGTAGATGTCCGTGAGAGCTTGGAGATCGCCCTCGGCTCCCGGCCTGACCTGCAGGCGCCTACGCTCTGCCATTGCCCCGCCTCTCAGTGTGGCGAGACAGGGTACTGCATGATCAGAAAAAATGAGGGGCGGGTTGGGAATTCTGTCCGGATTCCAGTCGTTGTTTCCTTCGGATGCCGGGCACCCGGAAGGGTGGCCGAATCGTTACCAGACCATCCGCTAGCCCACCATCGCAAGGGAGCACGCATGGCAACCCGTGCCGTCGCCCGTCGCCAGGCCGCCGAGGGCGAAACCATCGACGCCGCGGCAAGCAGTGTTCGCGCCCAGGGCGACATAGCCGACCGCGACCTGGTCGGTATGTACCTCGACGAGATCGCGCGTACGCCCCTCCTCGACGCCGCCAAGGAGGTCGAGCTCTCACAGATCATCGAGGCGGGCGTGTTCGCACGGCAGATCCTCGACGGCGAGGAGGAGGCCAAGGCGGATGCCACCCGTGCGGAGCTCGAGGCCCTGGTCGCCGAGGGGGAGCGGGCCAAGGAGATCTTCATCCGCTCCAACCTCCGACTGGTCGTCGCCGTCGCGCGCCGCTATCCGCGCAGTGGCCTGCCGCTGCTCGACCTGGTCCAGGAGGGGAACGCGGGCCTGGTGCGCGCCGTCGAGAAGTTCGACTACCGCAAGGGCTTCAAGTTCTCCACCTACGCCACCTGGTGGATCCGTCAGGCGATCACGCGGTCGATAGCCGACCAGTCGCGCACCATCCGGCTGCCCGTCCACCTGGTCGAGGAGCTGGGACGCATCCGCCGTGTCCAGCGCGAGTTCAACCGTGAGAACGGCCGGGACCCCGAGCCCGCCGAGATCGCGGCCGAGCTCGACTCGTCGGCGGAGCGCATCAGCGACGTCCTCGACTGGGCGCGTGACCCCGTCTCGCTGAACATGTCGGTGGACGACGAGGGCGAGACCCAGTTCGGCGACCTGCTCGAGGACACCTCCGCGGTGTCGCCGGAGCAGTCGGTGCTCACGCTGCTGCGCAGCGAGGAGCTGGACGACCTGATCGGCCGGCTCGACGACCGCACGGCCTCGATCATCAAGATGCGGTACGGCATCGAGGACGGCCGGGAGCGCACGCTGACGGAGGTCGGCAAGGAGCACGGCCTGACCCGTGAGCGCATCCGCCAGATCGAGAAGCACGCCCTGCTCGAGCTGAAGAAGCTGGCCCGCCAGACCGGCTTCGACGCGGCTGCGTAACGACGGTGCAGTTGCCCCGCATCGAACACGCGGGTCCGGGGCACAAGACCTCCGGGTCCCGCGACCGCACGGTTCGCATCCACAGAGCCGAGTCCCGACGCACTCCCCCCGGCGCCGGGACTCTCCCCGGGCCGGGCCCCGGCGCCACTCCCCCCCGGCGCCGGGGTCCGGCTCTTCGTATGTCCGGCCACGGCTGGGGGCACGTCGACGGGCCGCCCCGGACCTGAACCCCGGGGCGGCCCGGATGGCAGATTGTGCCACAGCGGCATAACCTGCCGTAGGTGAGCAGTACCGCACCAGGCGCGTCCCTGACCGAGCGGCGCAAGACGGCGACCCGTATGGAGATCGCCCGGGCCGCCGCGGGACTGTTCATGGCGAACGGTCTGCGTGCCACCCGCGCCGAGGACATCGCCCGCGCCGCCGGGATCGCCCCGCGCACCTTCTACCGCTACTTCGCGACCAAGGAGGAAGCGCTCGCGCCGCTCTTCACATCGGGCGCCCACCGGTGGACCGACGCCGTCCGCGACGCCCCCGCCGGCCTCGCCGTCGCCGACGCCCTGCACCACGCGGTGCGGCACACCCTCACTCCGGGCACCGGTGTGTCCGCCACGTCCCTGGAGTGGATCCGCACGCTGCTGCGCCTCACCGAGTCCCACCCCGCGCTGACCAAGGTGTGGGCGGAGATCTGTCAGGCGGCCGAGCGGGAGCTGGCGGAGGTGCTCGCGGCGCGGGCGGGCGACGGGACGTCGGGTCAGGTCACCCCGTCCCTCCGGTTCGCTGCGGCCGTCGCCAGTGCCGCCGTGCGCGTGGCGGTGGAGAGCTGGGCCGCGGGCGACGCACCGGCCGGCGGCCCGGGCGGGCCCGCCGCACTCGCCGTGCGCAACCTGGACGCCCTGCGGGACTTCCCGTGGACAGCTGAGCCGAACTCCCCGTGAGAGAGCGGCTCAGCCGCAGTCTCACCCGGCCGTCGCCTCACCCGGCCGCCCGGCTCAGCCGCGCCCCCAGGTCCCGTACCGCAGCGACGAGGTCGGCCGGGCGGTGCACCGTGAACTCGCAGTCCACCAGTGCGAGCCGTACCGCCAGCCACTCCACCGAGTCGCTCGCCACACCCCGCAGTCGGCAACTGTGCTCGTCGAGCGGCTCGGGGGCGCCGACCCACCGGGGTGTGCGTGCGGCGACGAAGTCGGCGGGGGCGGCGAACGTCGCCTCGAACTCGTAGGTCTCCTGCCGCCGGTACACCGACTGCCTCAAGTACTCCGCCGCACTCCCGGTCGGCAGCTCCCGCGGGGCGAACCGGGCACCTGTCGCGAACGGCTCGGCGACCCGGTCCACCCGGAACGTCCGCCAGTCCTCACGCTCGAGGTCGTAGGCGACCAGGTACCAGCGGCGCCCCGTCGACACCAGCCGGTACGGCTCCGACAGGCGCCGCGACGGTGTGCCGTCCCCGGAGCGGTACGCGAACCGCAGCCGCTCCCGGCCCGCGATCGCCGAGGCCATCACGGTGAGCGTCTCCGGTGCGATGCTCGCCCCGTCGCCGCTGGCCAGAGCGGTGGTGGCGGCCTGGAGCGTGGTGACGCGGTGGCGCAGCCGGCTCGGCAGCACCTGCTCCAGCTTGGCCAGGGCCCGTACCGAGGCCTCCTCCACGCCCTCCACCGCGTGCCCGGCGCCCGCCCGCAGCCCGACGGCGATCGCCACGGCCTCCTCGTCGTCCAGAACCAGCGGCGGCATCGCCTTCCCGGCGACCAGCCGGTAACCGCCGTCGGCACCCTTGCTGGCCTCCACGGGGTAGCCCAGCTCGCGCAGCCGGTCGATGTCCCGCCGCACGGTGCGCCGGGACACCCCGAGCCGTTCGGCGAGCTCGCCGCCGGGCCACTCGCGCGGTGTCTGCAGGAGGGAGAGCAGCTGGAGGAGCCGGGCCGGAGTGTCGGTTGTCATGTGTCGAGGATGCCGGAGAACTAGGACGTGATCTGACCTAATGCACTCCTAGCTTCCGGACATGACCTCCACCCAGACACTCAGCAGCAGTACGGCCGGCGCGGGCGACCGCCGACGCTGGTTCGCGCTCGCGATCGTGATGACCGCGGCCTTCATGGACCTCGTCGACGTCACGATCGTCAACATCGCCATCCCGTCGATCCAGCGGGATGCGGGCGCCTCGTTCAGCCAGATCCAGTGGATCACCGCCGGTTACGCCCTCGCCTTCGCCGCGGGACTCATCACCGGGGGCCGACTCGGCGACATCCACGGCCGCAGACGCCTCTTCCTGATCGGCATCGGCGGCTTCACGCTCGCCTCGGCGCTGTGCGGGTTCGCCGCGAACCCGGAGATGCTCGTCGCCTCCCGGATCCTGCAGGGCGCGATGGCCGCGATGATGGTGCCGCAGGTGCTGTCGATCGTGCACGCCACCTTCCCGGCGCACGAGCGGGGCAAGGTCTTCGGCCTGTTCGGCGCGATCGTCGGGCTGGGTGCCGTCTCCGGGCCGCTCCTGGGCGCGCTGCTGACCGAGTGGAACCTGTTCGGGCTTCAGTGGCGGCCCATCTTCCTGATCAACCTGCCGGTCGGCGTCGCCGCGTACGTCCTCGGCCGGCGCTTCATCACCGAGTCGAAGGCTCCGCGGGCGCTGCGCCTCGACCTCGTCGGAGTCACCCTGGTCACGCTCGGTCTGCTGATGCTGCTCTACCCGCTCACCCGCGGCCGGGAACTGGGCTGGCCGCTGTGGGGATACGCGTCGATGGCGGGCGCGCTCGTCGTCTTCGGGGCGCTGGTGGCGTACGAGAAGCGCAAGACCGAGCGCGACGGTTCCCCGCTGGTCGAACTGTCCCTGTTCCGGGTGAAGAGCTTCGCGGCGGGCATCGCGGTGCAGACGGTGTTCGGCGTCGGCCTCGGCGTCTTCTTCCTGGTCTGGACGCTGTACATGCAGGTGGGCCTCGGCTGGAGCGCGCTGCGCGCCGGACTGACGGGCGTGCCGTTCTCGATCGCGGTCTCCACCGCGGCCGGGATGTCGGTGCAGAAGCTGGTCCCGCGCTTCGGCCGCAGGGTGCTGCAGGCGGGTGCGCTGGTGATGGCGGCGGGCGTCCTTCTCTACATGGCGGAGGCCCACCGGTACGGCCAGTCGATCGCCTCATGGCAGATGGCGCTGCCGCTGGTGGTCATGGGCGTGGGCATGGGGCTGATCGTCGCCCCGCTGACGGACGCGATCCTGTCCGAGGTGCCCCGCGAGCACTCCGGATCGGCGTCCGGTCTGATCAACACGGTGCAGCAGATGGGCAACGCGCTCGGCCTCGGGCTCGTGTCGGTGGTCTTCTTCGGCGAGATCGGTGACCGGCTGACCCCCGCACAGGTGGGCCCGGCCTTCGTGCACGCCTTCCAGCACGCGCTCGGGTGGGTGGCAGCGGTGATGATCGTGATCTTCCTGCTGATGTTCGCGCTGCCCAAGCGGCCGGCGCAGCATGCCGAGGGCGGTGCCGCTGAGCGCCCCGACAGCGGCGTGGGGAACGGCGCGAGCAACCGCACACACCCCGCGGACGGCGTGCAACCCGTCGGGGCAGCCCGGTAGCCGAGCCCGCAAGCCGGCGCAGCACACAGCGCCCGTTCGTGTCCGTTCTGTAGCACCAACCTGTTTACTTTCCGGAAATTCGGACGTAGCCTCCGACCTGAAACCACACGTTCGGGCATGGTCGGAGGTGAACAGACATGTACGCGCCGGAGCGCCAGCAGGAGATCCTCCGGCTCGCCCGTGACGGCGGCCGGGTCGATGTCGTCTCGCTGGCCGAGGAGTTCCAGGTCACGGCCGAGACGATCCGCCGCGACCTCAAGGCCCTCGATCGCGCGGGCCTCCTGCGCCGGGTGCACGGGGGTGCCATCCCCGCCGGGCGCCTCGACTTCGAGCCGGACCTGGCTGAACGGGAGTCCACCGCGGCCGACGAGAAGGACCGGATCGCCAAGGCTGCCCTCGCGGAGCTGCCGAGCGGGGGCACGATGATCCTCGACGCCGGTTCGACGGTCGCCCGGCTGGCGGGGGCCATCCCGCTCGACGCGCAGCTCACCGTCGTCACGCACAGCCTGCCCACCGCGGCACGCCTCGCGGACCACCCCGGCATCCAGCTCCATCTGGTCGGCGGGCGCGTCCGGCACCGTACGCGCGCCGCCGTGGACGCCTGGGCGCTGCGCGCCTACGGAGAGATCCGCGCCGACGCCGTGTTCATCGCCGCCAACGGCTTCTCCGCCGACCACGGACTGACCACGCCCGACCTCGCCGAGGCCGCCGTCAAGCGCGCGGCGATCCGCGCCGCGCGCCGGGTGGTGCTGCTCGCCGACTCCTCCAAGCACGGCCAGGAGCACTTCGCCCGTTTCGGCGACCTCGGTGATGTGGACCTGCTGATCACCGACAGCGGGCTGAGCCCCGAGGACGCCACCGCGATCGAGCGCGGCGGCACGGAAGTAGTGCGCGCATGATTCTCACCGTCACCCCGAACCCCTCCCTCGACCGCACGTACGAGGTCCCCTCCCTGGACCGCGGCGAGGTCATCCGGGCCACCGGCGAACAGGTGGACCCGGGCGGCAAGGGCGTGAACGTCTCGCGCGCGGTCGCCGCGGCCGGGCAGCGCACGGTCGCCGTCCTGCCCCTCGGCGGTGCCCCGGGAGCGCTCGTCGCCGATCTGCTGCACGCCCAGGGCATCGACGTCGCACCGGTCCCGATCGCCGGAGCCACCCGCTCCAACATCGCGGTCGCCGAACCCGACGGCACCCTCACCAAGATCAACGCGCCCGGACCGGAGCTCTCCCCCGCCGAGGCCGAACTCCTCCTGGAGACGGTCCGCGCGCAGTACCAGGCGGCCGACATCACCTGGATCACCTGCTGCGGCAGCCTTCCGCGCGGCCTCGCCCCGTCCTGGTACGCCGACCTGGTGGCCCGTGCCCACGCCGCGGGCGCCCGGATCGTGCTCGACACCTCCGGTCCCGCGCTTCTCGAGGCGCTGCGCGAGCGTCCCGACGTGGTCAAGCCGAACGCCGAGGAACTCGCGGAGGCCGTCGGGCGCCCCCTCGTCACGGTGGGCGACGCGGCCAAGGCGGCCGAGGAGCTGCGCGCGATGGGCGCGGGCGCCGTGCTCGCGAGCCTCGGCGCGGACGGACAACTGCTGGTCAACGCCGCCGGCACATGGTTCGGCAGCGCCCGTGTCGATGCCGTACGCTCCAACGTCGGGGCCGGCGACTCCTCTCTCGCCGGTTTCCTGATCGCGGGCGGCAGCGGCCCGGAGGCCCTTGCCTCGGCCGTCGCCCATGGCGCCGCGGCGGTCCAGCTGCCCGGCAGCGTGATGCCGACCCCCGCCGACCTCGACCTCTCCGCCGTCACCGTCACGTCGGAGGTACCCGTGGACCGCGTGTTGACGGAGCCCGTCTCATGAGCGCGCACCCGACGCGGCGGAAGGCGGTCGCACCCGCCGCGGCCACCAGGAGGCGGGATTCCCCCGGCCCCGCCGCCCCCTCCCTCCCCGTAGCACCTCACCTCACCCCCGTCCCCACCACCGCCCACGACAACCCCCGGGCGATACGCGTGCGAAGGAGCCCGCGATGAGCGAGATGATCACCGCGGACCTGGTCGACCTCGACCTGTCCGCCGAGACCAAGGAAGCGGCGGCCCGTGCCCTCGCCGAGCGGATGGTGTCCCAGGGCCGGGTGACCGACCTGGAGGGCTTCCTCGCCGACGTGGCCGCCCGCGAGGCACAGATGCCGACCGGCCTCGACGGCGGCATCGGCATACCGCACTGCCGCAGCGAGCACGTCACCGAGCCGACCCTCGGCTTCGGGCGCAGCGCCCGGGGCATCGACTTCGGCGCCGCGGACGGCCCGGCCGACCTGATCTTCCTGATCGCCGCCCCGGCGGGCGCGGACGACGCACACCTGACGATCCTGTCATCGCTGGCCCGCCAGCTGATGAACACCGAGTTCACCTCCGCGCTGCGGTCCGTGAAGGACGCGGCGGCCGCGGCCGCGCTCATCCGCGGCGACGAGGCTCCCGCGGCGGCTCAGGCTCCGGCGGCGGCCGAGACCCCGGCGGCGGTCGAGGAGCCCGCCACCTCCGCCGCTTCCTCGGAGGCGGCCGGTGAGGAGGCGGACGGGCGCCCGTTCCGTATCGTCGCCGTCACCTCCTGCCCGACCGGTATCGCCCACACCTACATGGCCGCCGAGTCGCTGGAGAACGCGGGCCGCGAGGCGGGTGTCGAACTCGTCGTCGAGACGCAGGGCTCGGCCGGCTTCACCCGGCTCGACCCGGCCGTCATCACGGCGGCGGACGCGGTGATCTTCGCCCATGACGTCCCCGTGCGGGAGAAGGACCGCTTCGCCGGCAAGCCGACCGTCGACGTCGGCGTGAAGGCGGGCATCAACCGGCCCGCCGAGCTGATCGCCGAGGTGCGCGCGAAGGCCGAGCGCGGCGAGGTGACCGCTCCGGCCTCCGGCGGTACGCCCGTGGAGCGCGCCGGCGAGTCCGGCGAGGGCTACGGCACCAAGCTGCGCAAGTGGCTGATGTCCGGTGTGAGCTACATGGTTCCGTTCGTCGCCGCGGGTGGTCTGCTCATCGCCCTCGGCTTCGCGATCGGCGGCTACAAGATCAACAAGGCGCCTTCGGTCATGGACCACTTCGTGTGGACCCAGGGCGACAGCTGGGCCGCGCTGCTCTTCCAGATCGGCGCCGTGTCCTTCGGCTTCCTCGTTCCCGTCCTGGCCGGCTACATCGCGTACGGCATGGCGGACCGCCCCGGTCTGGTGCCCGGCTTCGTCGGCGGTTCGATCGCCCTCACCATCAACGCGGGCTTCCTCGGCGGCCTGGTGGCCGGTCTCCTCGCCGGTGGCGTGGTGATGGCGATCCAGAAGATCGACATCCCTCAGGCGCTGCGCGGCATCATGCCGGTGGTGGTGATACCGCTGATCTCCTCGGCGGTCGTCGGATTCCTGATGTTCGTCGTGATCGGCAAGCCCATCGCCTCCGCGCAGAAGGGCCTCACCGACTGGCTGAACGGCCTGTCCGGCACCAATGCCATCCTGCTCGGCGCCCTGCTCGGTGTGATGATGTGCTTCGACCTCGGCGGCCCGGTCAACAAGGTCGCGTACACCTTCGCCACCGCCGGTATCGCGGTCTCCAACCCGAGTGACTCCGCGATGAAGATCATGGCCGCGGTGATGGCCGCCGGTATGGTCCCGCCGCTGGCGATGGCGCTGGCCACCACCGTGCGCGGCAAGCTGTTCACGCACACCGAGCGCGAGAACGGCAAGGCCGCCTGGGTGCTCGGCGCCTCCTTCATCTCCGAGGGTGCGATCCCGTTCGCTGCAGCCGACCCGCTGCGCGTCATCCCCTCGTCCATGGTCGGCGGCGCCATCACCGGCGCACTGTCAATGGGCTTCGGCGCCACGCTGCGCGCCCCGCACGGCGGCATCTTCGTGGTCCCGCTGATCGGCAACCCGTTCCTCTACCTGATCGCCCTCGTCGCCGGCGTGTGTGTGACCACGGCTCTGGTGGTGATCCTGAAGGGTATGCGCAAGCAGAGCCCCGAGGGCTCCGCGAAGGAGGCCGAGGGAGCGTCGGTGTCGGCCCGTGACTCCAAGCAGCCCGTCGCCGCCTGATCCGGCGGTAGTGACAACGCGGTTGGGCCGCGCCCCTCAACAGGGGCGCGGCCCAACCGCGTTCTCGGCGCGCTTACCTCGTTCTTTGCCCTTCTTCGCCTCGACTCGCCGTACTCGTCGTACTCATCACAGTGGTCGCACCTGCGAGATTGGTCACGGTCCGGTGCTGGAAGCCCGGTTGGTGGTGTCTACTGGGGGCATGTCCGCGCACGAGTCGATCCCTCTGGTGGTCGCCGTGGTCGTCGCCGCCGTAGCGACCGGCCTCTGGGTGATCGGCCTGTTCCAGATGCACCGCCAGTACCGCAAGGGCGTGATCCGGCGCGGAACCCTCCGGGGCGTGCCCCGGCAGCGACGGACGGCCCCCCACTGGGACTCGGTCCACCTCACCCCTGCCGAACGGGACGCCTTCGCCAACCTGGTACGGCGCTTCCGCGACGGCCGCTCCCAGGGACACTCCGGAAGCTAGGGCCTTTTGTTCGGATCAGGCCGGGCGCGCGGGGCCTGGCACGCACATCTGCGGCGTTGTCGTCGGTCGCCGACTCCCCACGCTCGAACACGCTCGCGCGGGGGGACCCCCATCGCGTTGACTCCCTCCTCCGCCTTGCAACTGCACGCACCAGGAACCCGCTCCCTTATCCGGCCTGATCCAAACGAAAGACCCTGGTGCCGCCACAGGCACTAAACGGTGTCCGCGGGCTGGCCCAGCGTCGCCGCGCGGCGCT
This sequence comes from Streptomyces sp. NPDC001796, assembly GCF_042892355.1. Lineage (NCBI taxonomy): Bacteria > Bacillati > Actinomycetota > Actinomycetes > Kitasatosporales > Streptomycetaceae > Streptomyces > Streptomyces sp. NPDC001796. The sequence goes on from NZ_JBIAUC010000013.1 coordinate 55,126, forward strand.
CCATCGCCTCCCGGGCCGCCTCCTCGGTCGCGTAGACCTCGCACATGTGCCGGCCGTCCGGTGTCGCCGTGTGCTCGACCTCCCACAGGGACAGCTCCCGGCCGTCACGCAGCAGGAACGCGTGCTCGTACAGCGAGAAGCACAGCGTCGCCCCCGCCTGACCGGCCCGGCAAGGCCGCCCGAACGCCTGCGTGATCTCGTGCGCGAAGGCCGAGTCCAGCAGTAACGTCGACAGGTCCGCGCCCGGCCGGTCCGGGTTCTCCGCCCGGCGCAGCAGCCGGCGCGCGTGGTCCGCCGAGTCGTCGAGCACATACGCGTGACGCGGCTCGGGGACCAAGGACAGCTGCGCCGGCACCGGCAGTTCGAAGTCCGGTGCGTCCGACGGCAGCGGGAGCCGGGTCGTGGCGGTCCGCAGCTCCTCCGCGTCCACGTACACCTCGTGCTCGAGATGGCCGCCCGGCGCCGTGTTGTGGACGAGCTCCCACAGGGTGACCGCCGTGCCGTCCGCGAGCAGCCAGGTGTGCCGGTACGTCTCCCGGTGCAGCCCCGCGCTGTGGTGCGCGGAGTGCAGTGAACTGTCGTGCGCCAGCGCGCAGTCCAGGCGCCCGATCGTCTCGTCGGGCAGCTCGAAGGAGTTCAGGGCGCGGCCGAGGAGCCGCGCGAGGTGCTCCTCAGGGGACTCCGGCGACCCGGCCGGCTCGTACGCTGCCGTCTTGTACGGAACGCTCAAGGTTTCTCCCGGCGTTGCTGCATGTCACCTTGTGGGTGCATACCGTAGCCCCTCGCTCGGACATGTGCCTGAGAACCGGGAAAACCCACGGTGGGAAAACGGACGGGCCGCACGGCAGGTTCCCCCGCGGCCTGATCCGCTGTCATATGCCCTTGGCGTAAGGGCCGCTCAGGGGCCGGTCGGGCGGCCGGTCACACCGTGCTCCCGGCGGTCCACTCGCTCCACGGCATGTTCCAGCCGTTGAGGCCGTTGTCCGGTGCGACCGTCGTGTCGGGGGAGTTCTCGACGATCACGACGTCACCGATGAGCGAGTTGTCGTAGAACCACTTGGCGATCGTGTTCCCCCGTGCGCCCTGCACGTCCTCCATGCCGACGCAGCCGTGGCTGGTGCCCTCGCGACCGAAGGGCGGATTGCCCTGGTTGTACCAGTAATTGCCGTGGATGAAGGTCCCGGAGGTCGTCAGCCGCATCGCGTGCGGCACGTCCGGGATGTCGTACTCGCCGCCGAGGCCGACCGTCCGGCTGTTCATCCGTGTCTGCGGGAACTTCTCCGAGATCACCATCCGCCCGTTGTACGTCGTGTGCTGCGGGCTGCCGGTCGACACCGGAATCGTCCTGATGGTCCTGCCGTCCCGCACGACCGTCATGGTCTGGGTCTTCACGTCCACCGTGGAGACCTGGGAGCGTCCGACGGTGAACGTGACGGTCTTCTTCTGCACACCGCGGACGCCGTTCGCGCCCTCCACACCGTCCAGGTCGATCTTCATCGTGACCTTGGAGCCGGCCTTCCAGTAATCCTCGGGCCGGAAGTCCAGGCGCTGCGCGCCGAACCAGTGCCCCACCACCTGCTGGCCGCTGCTGGACGTCACCTTGATGTGCGACTGCACGGCCTTCCTGTCGGTGATCGCCCTGTCGAACGTGAAGGACACCGGCATACCGACACCGACCGTCGCCCCGTCGTCGGGCGTGTACGTGCCGATGAAACTGCCCGCCTGAGTGACCGTGGTGAAGATGGAGTTGGCGGCGGCGACCCGGTTGTCGGCGTCCTTGGCGATGGCGGAGATCTGGTACTTCGTCCCGCGGTCCAGCTGCCCCTTCGGCTTCCAGGTAGCCCCGTCCGCGGAGATCTCCCCCGGCACCGCCGTGCCGGTTCCCGCCGCCGTCATCCGCACCTGCGTCAACTTCCCGTCGCTGACCCTCACTCCGGTGGTGTTGATCGACGCGCCGGTCGAACCGTCCTTGGCGGAGATGGTGATCCTGGCGGCGGACACCTTGGCGGACTCCTTGGCGTCCTTGCCGCCCTTGTCGTTGTCGGCGGTGGCGCTGCCGCCGCAGGCGGTGAGGGCCAGGGCGCCGACCACCAGGGCGGCACAGGCCCCCAGTGCGCGCCGCACTCGCATGTCCGGCGTTGTCACAGGCTTCTCCAGGTCGTCGGGGTGTGCGTTCGGCTGCGTGATCCGCTCGATACGTGGAGAGAGAGCGAACGCCGCGCTCAAGGGTTCCCCTCCGCCACGCCGCACGCCCTTACGTGACAGAACCGGGACAATCACCCGCCACCCCAGGGCCTTTCGGCCTCTCATGCCCTCCCCTCATATCGTCTCTGCCGTGCCGTACAACTCCCCGTACGACGGCCATGTCCCGCCCGGCCCGTCCACCGGCTCCGCGGCGCGCACCGCCCGTACGATCGCGCGCGTCACGAGGTCCGCGCCCGCGGCCAGCACCTCGTTGAGCGCGAGGGGGTCCGCGGCGGGGAGCGCACGGGCGCCGGTCGCCAGCGCGAACACCGTGTCCCCGTCGTGCAGCAGGTGCGCCGGCCGCACGGCGCGCGCCAGACCGTCGTGGGCCACGCCCGCGAGCTTCTGCGCCTGAGCCTTGTCGAGGTCGGCATCGGTCGCCACCACGGCGAGGGTCGTGTTCAGCGGCGGGCGCGGGAGGCGTGCGGCGGATTCGGCGAGCCGTCGCCGCGCGGCCTCGTGCACCTCCCGCGCCGGACGGCCGACCCGGCCCTGCACCAACTCCCCGTACAGCGCGCCAGTCTCCGGGTCCACCGCCGAGCCCACCGCGTTGCACACCACCAGGGCGCCCACCGTGATCCCCGCGTCCAGCACGGTGCTCGCGGTGCCGACGCCGCCCTTGAGGGGTCCGACCGTCGCGCCGGTGCCCGCGCCCACGCAGCCCTCCGCCACGGGTGCGCCCGGGTTGCTTGCGGCCGCCGCCTCGACCGCGGCCCGGCCCATGGCCGCGTCCGGGCGGGCCCTGAAGTCACCGCCGCGCCCCAGGTCGAAGACGCAGGCGGCCGGCACGACCGGCACCACGTGTGACGGATCGGGGCCCACCCGCACCCCGCGGCCGTGCTCCTCGAGCCAGGCCATGACGCCCGACGCCGCGTCGAGCCCGTAGGCGCTGCCCCCGGTCAGGACGACGGCCTCGACCTTCTGCACCAGGTTGCGCGGATCGAGCGCGTCGGTCTCCTTCGTGCCGGGCCCGCCCCCGCGCACGTCGACCGCCGTGACCGCGCCGCCCTCCGGCGCCAGGACGACCGTGGTGCCGGTGAGCCAGCCGTCCCCGATCCGCGTGGCGTGCCCCACGCGCAGACCGGCGACATCTGTCAGAGCGTCACGTGTCATGGCCCCATGATCCTTCGCCGCACGCCGGTCGTGACATCACGCCGCAGAAATCCGCCCCGTCGGTGTCACCCCGTGGCGAGTGCCCCTCCCTGCGAAGCCGCGACGCCGCGTCCTGGTGCGGCGGAGACGTACGCTGGGGCTATGAGCGCCACCCCGACGTCCACCCCCGACCGCGAACCGCGGGATGCGAAGCCCGAGCCCAAGGACGCCCTGGTCTTCGACGACCCGCTGACGACGCAGTCGTCGGACGACACGGACCTGGGCTGGGGCGAGCGGCCCCGCCCCGGCGGTGACAGCGCTGCCGATCTGGCGCGGTTCCTTGACGAGAAGCCGCCCCACCATCTGTGAGAACCGTCACAGGACCCGGGCCCGTTGTGGGCCCTGTCCTGCGTGATGTGGCGCGTCCTGGCGTCCGTCAGGCGTCGGTCCGGTTCGGGGTGCGCTGCGCGACGAGGGCGTCGCGGATCTCCTCGAGCACCTCCAGTTCGGTCACCTCGGACACGTCCTTGGTGCCGTGCCTGGCCTTGCGGCGGGCCTCCTGCCGGGCCAGGAACTTGGACATGGGCAGGACCATCAGGAAGTAGACGACGCCGGCGGTGATCACGAAGTTGAGCGTGGCGCCGAGGACGGAGCCCCAGAGTATGCGGACGCCCGTCGCGTTGGCGCCGGTGCCCGTGCACGGTCCCTTCAGGCAGGAGCTGTAGCCGTCCAGGCTCTTGGTGCCGAGCGCACCCACGACCGGACTGATGACGCCCTTCACCACGGAGTTCACGATGCCGGTGAAGGCAGCGCCGATGACCACCGCGACCGCCAGGTCGACGACGTTTCCACGCATCAGGAAGGCCTTGAAGCCCTGCAGGACGCCCGGCATTTTGATCTCGCTCACCACTGGGACCCTTCTCGACTGCACACGCTTCTGAACGAACAGTTCCGCAACCTACGGCAGGGCGTACCACGGCTGTCCAACTGCATGCCGTGCGGAAGGGGGCCGGGCTCAGCACGGCGCGACCGCCGGCAGTGTCAAACAGGGGCGGACTCAGCACGGCGCGACGCCGGCAGTGTGAAACAGGGGCGGGCTCAGCACAGTGTCACCGCCAGCCGTGAGGTGGCGCCGGCGCCGGCGAGGCGTGCGGCCGTGGGGCGCGGCACGGACAGCACCAGCAGTGCGCCGTTCTCCGTCGGATCGACATCGGGCACCCGCGTCACCCGGGCCCCGGCCGCGACGACCCTGGCCTGGCCGCCGCCGTCGGCCGCGATCACGTCGACGCGGTCGCCGGGCCGCAGCAGCCGCACGGTCGCCGCGTCCGCGATCCGCACGGGCGCCGTCACCGTCTCCACCGGGCGCGGCTCCTCTGCGGCTGCCGCGGTCGGGCGGGCCCCGGTGCCCGGGTGTCCGCGTGCGCCCTCGGAGCCGCCCGGCCCCGCCGCGACGAGCGCGGCAGCGGTGACGGCCAGTCCCGCGGCCACGGCCCGCCTCCGGCACCGCAGCACCCGCCGCAACTGCTGCCGCCCTCCGCGTACCCGTACGGGAGCGAAGTGGGGCACGGCACAGGTGGGGGGCGTGTCGGAACGCGGGGAAAGGCCGGCGGGCGGGTACGCGGTCGCCGGGACCGCTGCGTAGGGCTGAGGGGCGGAGGGGGAGATGCGGGGCATGCTGGTCACCACCTGCGTCGTGAGCGATCGGGTCGCGATCCACGATGACGCTTCGCGGTGGAAGCCGCGGACGTCTGTGGGTTACTCCGCGGTTGTGGACAACTCGCTCACCCGAACGGGACGTTCCGCACGGCAGGACCCACTACGGCGCCCACGACAGGACCCACTACGGCCCCCACAGCCCCAACGCCACCGTCGCGGCACCCCCGTCACGGCAGCTCGAACCCCGGATTCATCCCGCCGAGCGCGTTCACGCACAGGCAGTCCCGCTCCGCGGAGGCCGGCAGCGCGGCCACCGCGTCGAACAGCACGCCCCGCAACCGGTCCACATTCGCCGCGAACACCTTCAGCACCTCGTCGTGCGAGACGCCCTCTCCGGTCTCCGCCCCCGCGTCCAGATCCGTGACCAGGGTCAACGACGTGTAGCACAGCTCCAGTTCACGAGCCAGCGCGGCCTCGGGATGGCCGGTCATGCCCACCACGGACCAGCCCTGCGCCCGGTGCCACAGCGATTCGGCTCGGGTGGAGAACCGCGGCCCCTCGACCACGACCAGCGTGCCGCCGTCCACCGGCTCCCAGTCCCGCCCGCGGGCGGCCTTCAGCGCGGCCGTCCGCCCGACCGGGCAGTAGGGGTCGGCCAGGGACACGTGCACCACGTTCGGCACGGTGCCGTCCGGCAGCGGCAGCCCGTCGAAGTACGTCTGCACCCGGGCCTTCGTGCGGTCCACCAACTGGTCGGGAACCAGCAGCGTGCCCGGTCCGTACTCCGGGCGCAGTCCGCCCACCGCGCACGGGCCGAGGACCTGGCGTACCCCGACGGAGCGGAGCGCCCACAGGTTGGCGCGGTAGTTGATCCGGTGCGGCGGCAGATGGTGGCCGCGGCCGTGGCGGGGGAGGAACGCGACCCGCCGGCCGGCGATCTCGCCGAGGAAGAGAGAGTCGCTGGGAGCCCCGTACGGGGTGTCCACCTGGACCTCGGTCACCTCGTCGAGGAAGGAGTAGAAGCCAGAGCCGCCGATGACACCGATCTCCGCGTTCGTCATGGCGAGCACAGTAGCCGCCCCGTACTGAGGTGCGAGCCGGCGGTAGAGAACTACGCAGCCGCCGCGCCAGGCGGGCCGGATACCCCGCCCGCCGCGCCAGGCGGGCGGGATACCCCGAAGACCCCGCCGTCGTACGACGGCGGGGTCTCCCGGCACGGACCTATGCGGCGGAGGAGCTGGTGCTCGACGGCGAGGACGACGAAGACGTCGAGCCGGAGTCGGACGACGACGAGGAGCTCGACGACTTCGACGACGCCGGGCTGCTGCTCGACGACGAGCCGCGGCTGTCGTTGCGGTAGAAGCCGGAGCCCTTGAAGACGATGCCGACCGCGGAGAACACCTTCTTCAGGCGGCCGCCGCAGTTGGGGCACTCGGTCAGGGCGTCGTCGGTGAACTTCTGCACCGCCTCGAGGCCCTCGCCGCACTCGGTGCACTGGTACTGGTAGGTCGGCACTTGTCTTCCTCCTGGCACTCTCACTCAATGAGTGCTAACGACGATCCATAGTGACCTATTCCGCGGGATCAGTCCACCGTCACCGGTGCGCGGTGACCGACGCCACGTGCCACGGTGCGGCCGTGAGCTCGCGTGACCAGCCACGACCGCAGGGTCAGCAGGGTCAGCAGCGCCAGCACCGTACCGCCCATCGGGACGAGGAAGCCGGCGCCGGTCCACAGCCGGTCCTCCAGCTGTCCGGCGACCGTGACCGCCGCCGCCTGGCCGAGCGCGACCGCGCCGGTCAGCCAGGTGAAGGCCTCGGTACGGGCGCCGTCCGGGACCAGGGCCTCGACCAGGGTGTAGCCGGTGATCAGGGACGGCGCGATGCACATGCCCACCAGGAGGCCGAGCGCGGCCAGCGGGGCCACCGAGTGCGCCGTCCACAGAGCGGAGGCGGCCAGGGCGAGGGTCGTGTAGCCGATGACCAGGCGGCGCTGCGGGGCGGCCTTCCAGGCGATCGCGCCGCACACGACGCCGGAGAGCATGTTGCCTGCGGCGAAGACGCCGTACAGGACGCCGTTCAGGCCGGGCTCGCCGATCGACTGGCTGAACGCGGAGAGCGAGACCTGCATACCGCCGAAGACGGAACCGATGCCCAGGAAGGTCACGATCAGAACCCGCACCCCGGGGACGCGCAGGGCGGACGCGTGCTCCACGCGTGCGTGCGTGACGGCGGCGACGGCCGGCTGCGCAGGCTTCTGTGCCGCGAACAGCACACCGCCCACCAGCGTCAGCGCCGCCTCCGTGAGCAGGCCGGCGGCCGGGGCCACGGCGGTGCACAGTGCGGTCGCCAGGAGCGGGCCGAGCACGAAGGTCAGCTCGTCGGTGACCGACTCGAAGGCCGCCGCCGTCGGCATCAGGGGCGAGTCCTTCAGCTTCACGCCCCAGCGGGCGCGGACCATGGGGCCGATCTGCGGCACCGACGCGCCGGTCGGGACGGCCGCCGCGAAGAGGGCCCACAGCGGGGCGTGGGCCAGCGCGAGAGCGGTCAGTGAGGTGCCTGCCAGGGCGTGCACCAGGACGCCGGGCAGCAGCACCGCCCGCTGGCCGTGGCGGTCGGCGAGACGGCCGCTATAGGGCGCGAACAGGGCCATGGACACGCCGGTGACCGCAGCGACGGCGCCCGCGGCCCCGTAGGAGCCGGTGGTGTGCCGGACGAGCAGCACGATGGAGAGGGTGAGCATCGCGAACGGCTGACGCGCCGCGAAGCCGGGGAGCAGAAACGTCCAGGCGCCACGGGTGCGCAGCAGCTGCCCATAGCCCGGACGGGACGCCTTCGAGGTGACCGTGGACTCCACGGCCCGTGCCTTTCCGCTGCCTGGTAGCGCGTGTGCGCGCCGAGAGCTGTCCTCTTGCGCGGACTGCGGTAGATACCGGCCCCTACGGAGGAAGGGCGCCCGGCCGCCATACGGTCGCGCCAGCTCTGCGTCAGGCAGAGTTGGTTCGATCAGGGTGCGCCTGGATTGTACAGGGGCATGGCGCAGGACGCCTGTGAAACAGAGCACCGTCCGGCGCTCGACCTGGGATTCCCGACGGTGTGAACGGTACGAAACGCGCCGTTCACCAAGGGCCCCCTCACCGTCCCGGCGCGCCGTTCCCGGTGGTTCCCAGCCAGCCCGCCAGCTTGCCGCCCTGGCCGACGGCCCGCAGGCGCCTCTCCGCCGCGTCGCGGACCTGGTCCGTGGCGACCACCAGCAGTTCGTCCCCGCGGCGCAGCACCGTCGTCGGCAGCGGAACGAACGATTTGCCTTCCCGGACGACGAGGGTGACCGCGGCTCCGGCCGGCAGCCGCAGCTCGTTGATCTCGACGCCGTGCATCCGCGAGCCCTCGGGGATCGCGACGGACAGCAGATGCCCGCGCAGCCGCTCCAGGGGCGCCGATTCGATGCCGAGGTCGGAGGCCTCGGGGCCCTCGCCCAGCCGCAGCTTGCGGGCCAGCCAGGGCAGGGTCGGCCCCTGGATGAGGGTGTAGACGACGACGAGAACGAAGACGATGTTGAAGATGCGGCGGCTGCCGGCGACGCCGTTCACCATGGGGATCGTCGCGAGGATGATGGGCACCGCACCGCGCAGCCCGGCCCACGACATCAGCGTCTGCTCCTGCCAGGGGAGCCGGAAGGGCACGAGGCTCATCACGACGCTCAGCGGACGCGCCACCATCGTCAGCACCATGCCGATGACCAGGGCGGGCAGTACGTCGTCGGCCAGTTCGTGCGGGGTCACCAGCAGACCGAGCAGGACGAACATGCCGATCTGCGCGATCCAGCCGAGCCCTTCGGCGAAGCCCCGGGTCGCGGGCCAGTGCGGCAGCTTGGCGTTGCCGAGCATCATCGAGGCGAGGTACACCGCGAGGAAGCCGCTGCCGTGGGCCAGCGAGCCGCCCGCGTACGCCATGACCGCGATGGCCATGACCGCGATCGGATAGAGGCCGGAGGCCGGCAGTGCCACGTGCCTGAGACCCCAGGAGCCGAGCCAGCCCACCGCGAGGCCGATGGCGGCGCCGATGGCCAGCTCCAGGAGTATCTTCCCGAGCAGCGTGTACCAGTGCTCGATCGGCCCGGCCGTGGAGAACGCGACGACGAGGATGACGACGGGTGCGTCGTTGAAGCCGGACTCGGCCTCCAGTACGCCCGTCACGCGCGCGGGGAGGGGCACTTTCCGCAGCACCGAGAAGACCGCCGCCGCGTCGGTCGACGACACCACCGCTCCGATGATCAGCGCCTGCCGCCACTCCAGTCCGCTCAGGTAGTGCGCGCCCGCGGCCGTGACGCCGACGCTCACCGCGACGCCCAGGAGCGCCAGCGCGGAGGCCGCCGGGAGGGCCGGCTTGATCTGCTTCCACTTCGTGCCGAGGCCGCCCTCGGCAAGGATCACGACCAGTGCCGCGTATCCCATGACCTGGGTCAGCTCCGCGTTGTTGAAGTGGATGCCGAATCCGTCCTGGCCCATGGCGATGCCGATGCCCAGGTAGACGAGCAGGCTGGGGAGGCCGCTGCGCGACGAGATCCGGACCGCTGCCACCGCGACGAGCAGGACGAGCGAGCAGAGAAGCAGGAGCTGGTTGAGGTGGTGGACAGTCAGCGGCCGTTCCCTTCTCGCCAATACGTGGGCCGCGGTGCGACGCCACGATCCGAGCACGCGAAGCCCGGTGCTGGGGCGGACTTCACTCCGACTACTTCATTAGCTTACCTAACTCTTGACGCTTTCTTGACGCTTCCCTTCGCATGATCGAACTCCAGCCCGGGCTGGTTCCCGACTCCGCGTCAAGGTGGACCGGGCCCTGCGCCTATGGTTGCTCCAGCGCTCAGTAGAAAGCACAGCCCGCCCTGCCGCTCGTGTTAGGACAGCAAGGACAGCGATGCCCCCCAACACCACCGCCTCTTCCGGCCAGAAGCCCGGCAAGTCCGGCAGGAAGAAGGGGCACAGAGCCCGACTGCTCGTAATCGTCCTGGTTGTGGCCCTTGTGGGAGGTTTCGGATACGGCGGCTACTGGTCCGTCAGCACCGTGCGCGCCTCCTTCCCGCAGACCCAGGGGACGATCACGCTCGAAGGCCTGTCGGGTCCCGTCGACGTCAAGCGCGACGGCTACGGGATCCCGCAGATCTACGCGTCCTCCGACGAGGACCTGTTCATGGCGCAGGGGTACGTCCAGGCGCAGGACCGGTTCTACGAGATGGACGTGCGCCGCCACATGACGTCCGGACGCCTGTCCGAGATGTTCGGCAAGAGCCAGGTCAAGAACGACGAGTTCCTGCGCACCCTGGGCTGGGACCGGGTGGCGCAGAAGGAGTACGACACCAAGCTGTCGGCCTCCACGAAGAAGTACCTCCAGGCGTACGCCAAGGGAGTCAACGCCTACCTCAAGGGCAAGGACGGCAAGGAGATCTCCCTCGAGTACGCGGCCCTGGGGCTGACCAACGACTACAAGCCCGAGTCGTGGACCCCGGTCGACTCGGTCTCCTGGCTCAAGGCGATGGCCTGGGACCTGCGCGGCAACATGCAGGACGAGATCGACCGCTCCCTGATGACCAGCCGCCTGGGCCCCAAGCAGATCGCCGACCTGTACCCGGAGTACCCGTACAGCCGCAACAAGCCGATCGTCCAGGAGGGCGAGTACAACGCCCTCACGAAGGCGTTCGAGCAGGGCGACTCGACGGGTACCACGGGTACGGCAGGCTCGAAGGGTGCGACAGGCACGACGGGTGCGCGGTCGACGACCGGAACGTCGAGTTCCACGTCGACCTCGGCCTCCTCGGCCTCCTCGTCCGTGCGCAGCCAGCTGGCGGGCCTCACGAACGTCCTGGCCGACGTCCCGACCGCCGTCGGCGTGAACGGCCACGGCATCGGCTCCAACTCCTGGGTCGTCGCCGGCAGCCACACCATCACCGGCAAGCCGCTGCTGGCCAACGACCCGCACCTGTCGGCCTCGCTGCCGTCGGTCTGGTACCAGATGGGCCTGCACTGCACGACCGTCTCCAGCAAGTGCGGCTACGACGTCACCGGCTACACCTTCGCCGGCCTGCCCGGTGTGATAATCGGCCACAACCAGAACATCGCCTGGGGCATGACCAACTCCGGCGTCGACGTCACCGACCTCTACCTGGAGAAGCTCTCCGGCGACGGCTACCTGAGGGACGGCAAGGTCGTGCCGTTCACCACCCGCACCGAGACGATCAAGGTGGCGGGCGGCGACTCGAAGAAGATCGTCGTCCGTGAGACGAACAACGGCCCGCTGCTGTCCGACCGCGACGACGAGCTCGTCAACGTCGGCAAGAAGGCCACTGTCGACACCGTGGCCCCCGACCGCGCCGACGGCTACGGCGTCGCCCTGCGCTGGACCGCGCTGGACCCCGGCACCACCATGAACGCCGTCTTCGAGATCGACAAGGCGTCGAACTGGTCCGAGTTCCGCCAGGCGGCCCGCTCCTTCGACGTGCCCTCGCAGAACCTGATCTACGCCGACACCCAGGGCGACATCGGCTACCAGCTGCCCGGGAAGATCCCCACGCGGGCGCAGGGCGACGACGGCTCGATCCCGGCGCCCGGCTGGGACTCGAAGTACGACTGGACCGGCTACATCCCGCAGTCCGCGCTGCCCCACGAGTTCAACCCCAAGCGCGGCTACATCGTCACCGCCAACCAGGCCGTGATCGACAAGGACAAGTACCCCTACACGCTCACCACGGACTGGGGCTACGGTTCACGCAGCCAGCGGATCACCGACCTGATCGAGTCGAAGATCAAGGGCGGCGGCAAGATCTCGACCGACGACATGCGGCAGATGCAGCTCGACAACAGCAGCGAGATCGCCAAGCTGCTGGTGCCCAAGCTGCTCAAGATCGATGTCTCGGACAAGCACGTCCGCGCGGCCCAGAAGCTGCTGGAGGGCTGGGACTACACCCAGGACTCCGACTCGGCGGCGGCCGCGTACTTCAACGCGGTCTGGCGCAACATCCTCAAGCTCGCCTTCGGCAACAAGCTGCCCAAGGAGCTGCGGGTCAAGGGCCAGTGCCTGTGGGTGGAGCCCGCCGACTCCACCGGCCCGGCCGACGAGGACCGCAAGGTGCGCGAGTGCGGCCAGCGCGAAGCGGACCAGGCGCAGCCGGACGGAGGCGACCGCTGGTTCGAGGTGGTGCGCAACATCGTCGACGACGAGAAGAACGACTGGTGGCAGTCGCCCGCGACGCGCACCGACCCGGCCGCGACGACGCGTGACGAGCTGTTCGGGCGCGCCATGAAGGACGCGACCTGGGAGCTGGTCGCCAAGCTCGGCAAGGACATGGACACCTGGAGCTGGGGCCGGCTGCACCGCCTGTTCCTGAAGAACCAGACCCTGGGCACCGACGGCCCGGGCATACTGCAGTACATGCTCAACCGCGGGCCCTGGAAGCTGGACGGCGGCGAGGCGACCGTGAACGCCACCGGCTGGAACGCGGCGGGCGGCTACAACGCCGTGTGGGTGCCGTCGATGCGGATGGTGGTCAACCTGGCCGACCTCGACAAGTCCAAGTGGATCAACCTCAGCGGTGCCTCGGGCCACGCCTACAGCGCCCACTACACCGATCAGACGGAGATGTGGGTCAAGGGCGAGCTGCTGCCGTGGAACTTCTCGAAGGACGCGGTGGACAAGAGCACGACCGACACGCTGGTGCTCAAGCCCTGACGGGCGCCGCACCGTGAGAACGGCCCTTCACGTGCGCGTGGAGGGCCGTTCTCCATGCGCGCGGCTCTCAGGGCCGGCGGTGGAAGCGGCGTACGCCCGACGGGGTCACCACAGCGTGCACCGGGCGGTCGTGCGCCTCCTCGGGGACCCGCTCGACGACCTCCCGGTCGTACAGGAGCACCACCAGGGCGGGGTCGGCGCCCGCGCGCTCCAGGCGGGCCAGCACACGGTCGTAGGAGCCGCCGCCGCGCCCGAGCCGCATGCCGCGGGCGTCGACCGCCAGCCCGGGCAGCAGTACGGCGTCGGCCTCCCGGACGGCCTCCGGGCCCAGGCGCCCGCCCGCGGGTTCCAGAAGGGCCATCCGCCCGCCGTGCCGCACGCTCACCAGGGACTCCGCCCCGGCGTACGTGCCCCAGTCGAGATCGTTGTCCGGCAGGAGCACAGGGAGCAGTACGCGCACGCCCCGCGCGCGCAGCGCGTCCAGAAGCGCGAGCGTGCCCGGTTCACTCCCCACGGAGACGTACGCGGCCACCGTGCGGGCGTGCGCCAGCTCGGGCAGCTCCAGGGCCCGTTCGGCCAGCGCCGTCGCCGCTTCCCGCACGTCATCGGCGGTCAACCCGCTCCTCACCGCGAGGAAGCCTCGCCGCAACATTCGCTTGCCAGGATCTGCCTGGTGTTCCATGGGACCCACAGGTCAGTGGCCTCCTCGTTCACAATGCGCTCATATGAGAGCGAATTAACCGGAGCCACAGTTTCCGCACATACCTACCGGATATCGTTGCGGACATGACTCAGTCGCACCCCAGGATCACCAAGGCTGTCATCCCTGCTGCCGGCCTCGGCACCCGGTTCCTGCCGGCCACCAAGGCCACGCCCAAGGAGATGCTGCCGGTCGTCGACAAGCCCGCGATCCAGTACGTGGTCGAGGAAGCCGTGTCCGCGGGGCTCGACGACGTACTGATGGTCACTGGCCGCAACAAGCGCCCCCTCGAGGACCACTTCGACCGCAACTACGAGCTCGAGTCGGCCCTGGAGAAGAAGGGCGACGCCGAGCGGCTCGCCAAGGTTCAGGAGTCCAGTGACCTCGCCACCATGCACTACGTCCGCCAGGGCGACCCCAAGGGCCTCGGGCACGCCGTCCTGTGCGCCGCCCCGCACGTCGGCCAGGAGCCGTTCGCGGTCCTCCTCGGCGACGACCTGATCGACCCGCGCGACCCGCTGCTCAAGCGCATGATCGAGGTTCAGGAGCTGTACGGCGGCAGTGTCATCGCGCTCATGGAGGTCGCACCCGAGCAGATCCACCTCTACGGCTGCGCGGCCGTGGAGACCACCGAGGACAGCGATGTCGTCCAGGTGACCGGCCTGGTCGAGAAGCCGGACCCGGCGGACGCCCCGTCGAACTACGCGGTCATCGGCCGCTACGTCCTCGACCCGCACATCTTCGACATCCTGCGGAAGACGGAGCCGGGCCGCGGCAACGAGATCCAGCTCACCGACGCCCTCCAGCAGCTCGCCGAGGACGAGAAGGTCGGCGGCCCGGTGCACGGCGTGGTCTTCAAGGGCCGCCGCTATGACACCGGCGACCGTGGCGACTACCTGCGTGCCATTGTCAGACTCGCATGCGAACGTGAAGACCTGGGCCCTGACTTCAGGACCTGGCTTCGCAGCTTCGTAGCCGAGGAGATGTAGCGATTTGAGCGCCGCCGCGACCCGCACCACCGGCCAGGACCGCCTGTGGTCGGTGGACGAACACCTGGAGGACATCCTCACCACCGTCCGCCCCCTGGAGCCGATCGAGCTGAACCTGCTCGACGCGCAGGACTGCGTTCTGGTCGACGACGTCACGGTGCCCCTGTCCCTGCCGCCGTTCGACAACAGCTCCATGGACGGGTACGCGGTGCGGGTCGCGGACGTCGCGGGCGCGAGCGAGGAGTTCCCGGCCGTCCTCACGGTGATCGGCGACGTCGCGGCGGGTGCGGCCGACCTGCTGCACGTCGGGCCCGGCCAGGCCGCGCGCATCATGACCGGCGCCCCGCTGCCGCCGGGCGCCGAGGCAGTCGTTCCCGTGGAGTGGACCGACGGCGGGCTGGGCGGCGGCCCCGTCTCCGGGATGCGCGCCCGCAGTCTCGCGCCCGAGGGAGCCGCAGGGCAGGTGCGCGTCCACCGCCCGGCCGAGGCACGCGCGCACGTGCGCGCCGAGGGCAGCGACGTCCGGGCCGGCGACCTCGCCCTGGCGGCCGGCACCGTCCTCGGGCCGCCGCAGATCGCGCTGCTCGCCGCGATCGGCCGCGGCACGGTACGCGTGCGCCCGCGCCCGCGCGTGGTCGTCCTGTCGACCGGGAGCGAACTCGTCCAGCCCGACGAGGAACTGGCGGCCGGCCAGATCTACGACTCCAACAGCTTCGCCCTCACCGCCGCCGCCCGGGACGCCGGCGCCATCGCCTACCGGGTCGGCGCGGTCGCGGACGACGCGGACACGCTGCGGTCCACCATCGAGGACCAGCTCGTCCGGGCCGACCTCATGGTCACCACCGGAGGGGTGAGCGTGGGCGCGTACGACGTCGTCAAGGAGGCGCTGTCCTCCATGGGCGACGCGGACGAGGCGGGCGGCGGCGTCGATTTCCGCAAGCTCGCCATGCAGCCCGGCAAGCCCCAGGGCTTCGGTTCCATCGGCCCCGAGCACACGCCGCTGCTCGCGCTGCCGGGCAACCCGGTGTCGTCGTACGTCTCCTTCGAGCTGTTCGTACGCCCGGCGATCCGCACCCTGATGGGCCTGCCGGACGTGCACCGCCCCCGGACCAGAGCCGTCCTGAAGGCGGACAAGGCGCTGACGTCGCCCGCGGGCCGCCGGCAGTTCCTGCGCGGCACCTACGCCGACGGCACGGTGTCCCCGGTGGGCGGCGCGGGCTCCCACCTGATCGCCGCCCTCGCCCAGGCGGACGCCCTGATCGTGGTCCCCGAGGACGACACCTCCATCGAACCGGGCACGGAGGTCGAAGTGGTCCTGCTCGGCTGACGACGGGCGCCCCGGGTGTCCGGGTTCGGAGGCTTCGCCCGCGCGGACAGGCCTGCTCGAGCGGTCCGGCCCCGTCCCCGTATCCGGTCCGTGGACCTTGGTCGGCTGATCCCGCCCGGTTGGCGGTACCGTGTCGCGCACAGCAGGCCCGCGTGCCGGGCCACGACCGGGAGTGCCGCAGCACATGAGTTCGCAGGACAGACTGACCCATATCGATGACGCGGGGGCGGCCCGCATGGTCGACGTCTCGGGCAAGGACGTCACCGAGCGCACCGCGCGCGCCAGCGGCCGTGTGCTGGTCTCACCGCGCGTGATCGAACTGCTGCGCGGTGAGGGCGTCCCCAAGGGCGACGCGCTGGCCACCGCGCGCATCGCGGGCATCATGGGCGCCAAGCGCACCCCCGACCTCATCCCTCTGTGCCACCCGCTCGCGGTGTCCGGTGTGAAGCTGGATCTGTCGGTCGCGGACGACGCCGTGGAGATCACGGCCACCGTGAAGACCACCGACCGCACGGGTGTCGAGATGGAGGCGCTCACCGCGGTCAGTGTCGCGGCGCTCACCGTGATCGACATGGTCAAGGCGGTCGACAAAGCGGCGGTGATCACGGACGTGCGCGTGGAGGAGAAGACGGGCGGGAAGTCGGGCGACTGGAGCCGGGCATGACAGCACCGGGCGGGCCGCCGGCCGGCGGCGCCCTCGCGGCGCCGTACTCGGCCCTGGTGGTGACCGCCTCGAACCGCGCGGCCGCGGGCGTCTACGAGGACAAGGGCGGGCCCCTGATCGCCGAGGCGCTCACCAGCCTGGGCTTCGCGGTCGACGGCCCGTGGGTCGTCCCGGACGGTGACCCGGTTCAGGACGCCCTGCGGACCGGCTCGCGCGCCGGCTACGACGTGATCGTGACCACCGGGGGCACCGGCATATCCCCGACCGACCGCACCCCCGAGGCGACCCGCGCGGTGATCGACTACGAGGTGCCGGGCATTCCCGAGGCCATCAGGGCGTTCGGAACTAAGAAGGTGCCCACGGCGGCGCTCTCCCGGGGACTGGCCGGAGTCGCCGGCGGGACGCTGATCGTCAACCTGCCGGGGTCCACCGGCGGGGTGAGGGACGGACTGGCCGTCCTGGAGCCCCTGTTGGTCCACGCCGTCGACCAGATCCGCGGCGGGGACCACCCCCGGGCCGACGCCGGCGGGTCCGCGGTCCGCGAGGACCGCCCCGGACCGAGTGGGGGTGCGAGCTGAACAGCCCATCCTGGCCCGTCGAGCTGGTGGACGGCGATGTCGTCCTCCGGCCGATACGGCTGCGCGACCAGCGGGCCTGGCGCGAGGTCAACCGGCGCAACCGGGAGTGGCTGCGGCCGTGGGAGGCGACCATTCCGCCGCCCGCGCCCGGCGGCCCGACAGCGCACCGGCCGACCTACCGGCAGATGGTCCGGCACCTGCGCGCCGAGGCCAGGGCGGGCCGGATGCTGCCCTTCGTCATCGAGTACCAGGGGCGCCTGGTGGGACAGTTGACGGTGGCCGGGATCACCTGGGGCTCGATGTGCTCCGGGCACGTCGGCTACTGGGTGGACGAGGCGGTCGCGGGCCGCGGGGTGATGCCGACGGCCGTGGCGCTCGTCGTCGACCACTGCTTCCGCGCCGTCGGGCTGCACCGCATCGAGGTCTGCATTCGCCCCGAGAACGGTCCGAGCCGCCGGGTCGTGGAGAAACTGGGATTCCGTGATGAAGGGCTCCGGCCGCGTTATCTGCACATCGACGGGGCCTGGCGGGACCATCTGGTCTTCGCGCTCACCGCGGAAGAGGTGCCGGAGGGGCTGCTGGCGCGCTGGCGCCGGGCACGCTCTCAGCAGGCCCACCGCCACCCCGGGAAATAAAAACTACGTTCGAATTTGATCGGGTGGCGATCGCCTCGCGTTCGTCTGGAGGCAATGAATTAGCGGACACGTCGGTCTGCTGATCGCATCCGTCCCAAAAAAAGTTCGAAATATCAGCCAGATCGTGCGACACACCGGCTCAATTGGCAGATGGCCTCATGCAAACCCCTCTACCGTGTGAGACGTGAGCAGCAGCGGCCTCATCTACGCAGTCATTGTCGGGGCCTGGGCCGCCTACTTGGTGCCGATGTGGCTCCGTAGGCAGGACGAGCTGAACGAGTCTCGTCCGACGGAACGCTTCAGCACCGCCATCCGGCTGCTGTCCGGACGGGCGGGCATGGAGCGCCGATACGCCAAGGGCCTGCGGGCGCGCTCCGCCGAAGAGGGGGAGCCCGGCGCGCAGCCGGACGGTGTCACCGGCTCGGTGGACGTCCGGTCCTTCGCCATGCCCCCGACCGAGCGGCAGCCGCGGGCGCGGGTGGAGACGGAGCCGGAGGACCGGCCCCGGCGGGAACAGGGAGAGCGGGCGGAGCCGGGGCAGCCGCGCGCGGCCGAGTCGGGTGCCCCCGCACGGGTGCCCCGGGGGCGGAAGGTCTCCTCGGCGGAGGCCATGGCGCGCGCCCGGCGCTCGAAGGTGCTCGCGCGCCGGCGGCGGACGACCGTGATGCTCTTCCTCGCGTTCACGCTCGGCGCGATCGTGGCCGCGGTCGGCGGGCTCGCGTTCCTGTGGGCGCCGGGTGTGCCGGCTGTGCTGCTGAGCGCGTACATCGCGTACCTGCGGGCCCAGGAGCGGAAGCGGTTCACGTACACCATGGACCGGCGGCGGGCCGAGGCGGCGGCGCAGCGGTTGCGGGAGCGGCAGCCGAGGCGGCGCCCGCCGGTCGACTCCGACGCGGACGAGGCGGAGGACGGCCCCGAGCCGGAGAACGACCCCGGGCTGTCCGCGTTGGCCGCCGACCGGCGCGCGCTCGTGGAGCAGACGGACCACGCGGAGTGGGTGGACCAGCAGCGGGAGCGGCAGCGCAGGCCGGGGCACGGGGAGAGCTGGGACCCGGTGCCGGTGCCGCTGCCGACGTATGTGACCGCGCCGGTCGCTCCGCGGGCGACGCCGAGTGTCGACCTCGGCACGCCGGACGCGTGGAGCTCGGCACGGTCGAGCACGGCGGAGGCGGCGCCGACGGCGGGCGCGGAGCCCGGGCCCGCGGCCGACCCCGGGGCGGGGCCGGGGGAGCGGGCGGAGCCCTCGGAGGGTGCCGACCGGAGCGATGCCCGGCGGGCGGCGTCGGCTCGGCGGTCGAGGGAGCGGGGACGGACCCCGCTGTTCGACCAGTACGAGGAGGGGGAGCGGCCGCGGGCCGCGAACGAGTAGGGGCCGGTGACGGCACGATTGCCCGCGGCCGGGGCGGCTCTGGAACGGATTTCCTGACCAGCCGATGGGGATGCTAGAGTTTCACTCGTTGCAAGGGCCTGTGGCGCAGTCCGGTAGCGCACCTCGTTCGCATCGAGGGGGCCAGGGGTTCAAATCCCCTCAGGTCCACGCAGCATGGAGGCCCGCTTCCCGTAAGGGAGGCGGGCCTCTTGCCATGCCCGTCCCGGCTTTCGGGGCGCGGCGTTCCCAACTCCGCCCGGCGGTCACCCTGAAGCGGTGATCCCGAAGGGAAGGGCCGGGAAACCGCGAGGGTTCCCGGCCCCTTTCCTGTGCGTCGGGTGAGCCTCACCCGACGCCTAGAGCGGCTTCGCGAAGCACAGGCTCGATTCGTAGAAGCGGTAGTAGCCGAACTTCGCGCACGGCTCGTAGCCGCTGGAGGTGTACAGGGCCACTGCCTCCGGCTGCTTGGTGCCCGTCTCCAGGACCATGCGGGTGCGGCCTGCCGCGCGGGCGTCCTCCTCCAGGGCGGCGAGGATGCGGCGCGCCAGACCCCGGCCGCGCATCTCCTCGATGACGAACATCCGCTTGAGTTCGGCGTCGCCGTTCTCGTACCCCTCGTCGTTCTTCTCCTGTGAGCGCCAGCCGCCCGTGGCCACGGGGCGGTCCTGCTCGTCGTACGCGATCAGGTAGAGGCCGACCGGCGGTACGAACATCGCCGGGTCCAGGTGTGTGGCGTCGCCACCGTCGCCGTAGCGAACGTGGTACTCGGCCTGGACGAGGTCGTTGAGCTTGACGGCGTCGGGGTGGTCGAAGGAGGCACGGCGAATATTCACGCCGGAAATCGTACATCTATACAAATACTGCCGGTGGGGCTGTGCCGGCCTGCCGGTATCGTTCCCGGGTGCTCACTGTGACCTCCGTGAACGTCAACGGGATCCGTGCCGCCGCGAAGAAGGGCTTCGCGGAGTGGCTCGACGGTACCTCCGCCGATGTGCTGTGCCTCCAGGAGGTGCGCGCCGAGCCCGGGCAGATCCCCGAGGACGTCCGGGCGCCCGACGGCTGGCATGTCGTGCACGCCCCGGCCGCCGCCAAGGGGCGCGCGGGGGTGGCGCTCTACACGCGGCGCGAGCCCGACCGGGTGCGGATCGGGTTCGGGTCGGCCGAGTTCGACGGCAGCGGGCGGTATGTCGAGGCGGATCTGCCCGGTGTCACCGTCGCCAGCCTGTACCTGCCCTCGGGTGAGGTCGGGACCGAACGGCAGGACGAGAAGGCCCGGTTCATGGCCGAGTTCCTCGGCCATCTCAAGGAGTTGCGGGAGCGGGCCGCCGCCGACGGACGCGAGGTCGTCGTCTGCGGCGACTGGAACATCGCCCACCGCGAGGCCGACCTGAAGAACTGGCGCGGCAACCGGAAGAACTCCGGCTTCCTGCCCGAGGAACGCGAGTGGCTTGGGCGGGTGTTCGATCCGGCGGACGGCGGGTACGTCGACGTCGTGCGTTCGCTGCATCCCGATGCGGAGGGGCCGTACACGTGGTGGTCGTACAGGGGGCGGGCGTTCGACAACGACACGGGATGGCGCATCGACTACGAGGTCGCCACGCCGGGTCTCGCCGCCAGGGCGGTCAAGGCGTACGTGGAGCGCGCGGCAACGCACACCGCGCGCTGGTCGGACCATGCGCCGGTGACGGTGGTCTACGACCTCTGATCCCTCAGCAGCCGCCGGTCCAGCGCCAGTGACAGTTCCGCCTCCACCACGCTCTTCGCCAGCGGGCGCAGGCGTTTGACGTCCTCCGGGGAGCGGTCCCCCGTGGCCACCAGGTCGTTGAACAGCTCCGCCAGAGCCTCCGCGTGGTCGCGGACGCGGCGGGCGGTGGCCAGGACGTCCGCCAGCGGGATGCCCTCGCGCACCAGGGCGGCTGAGACGTCCAGCAGTCGGCGGCTGACGTGCACGATCTCGCCGCCGTCTGTGCCGAGGTAGCCCAGTTCGAGTGCGGCGGAGAGGTTCTCGGGTGTCGCCTGGTCGCCGAAGACGTCGGCCAGCGCCTCGGGGGTGAGCCGGACCGGGGTCTCCTCGCTGGGTGCGCCGAGGCCGAGCAGCTCGCCGACGTCACGGCCGTGGTCGAAGGCCTCCGCGAGTTCCGCGATGCCGCTGAGGGTGTGGCCGCGTTCCAGGAGTGCGGAGATCGTCCGCAGGCGGGCCAGGTGCGTGTCGTCGTACCAGGCGATACGGCCCTCGCGACGCGGCGGGTGGATCAGCTTGCGCTCGCGGTAGAAGCGCAGGGTGCGCACCGTGATGCCGGCTTTCCCGGCCAGCTCCTCCATGCGGTACTCGTGCCGCTCCCCGTTGCCTGCCACGCCCGAACCCTACGTCGTACCGTCGGTAACTTTCCTTGTCCCACCCCTACCCATCGGTACGGCCGCTGCCCTACCCTCCCGATTGCGCCAGTGTTCACTGGCAGAGTCTGGCGACCGGGAGGCTGCGGGATGGCCGAGCACGAGCATGTACGGGTGGCGGTGATCGGGTCGGGGTTCGGCGGGCTCGGTGCCGCCGTGCGACTGCGCCGGGAGGGGATCACCGACTTCCTGGTGCTGGAACGGGCGGACGCGGTGGGCGGCGCGTGGCGCGACAACACCTACCCGGGCTGCGCCTGTGACGTCCCCTCCCACCTCTACTCGTTCTCCTTCGCGCCCCACCCCGACTGGCCGCGCACCTTCTCCGGTCAGGAGCACATCCGCGCGTACCTGGAGCATGTGGCGGACGTCTTCGGACTGCGGCCGCACCTCCGCTTCCGCAGCGAGGTGAAGCTGATGACCTGGGACGCCGCGAAGCTGCGCTGGGAGATCGAGACCAGCAGCGGATCGCTCACCGCGGACGTCGTCGTCTCCGCGACCGGCCCGCTCTCCGACCCGAAGATCCCGGACATCCCCGGCCTCGACTCCTTCCCCGGCGCGGTCTTCCACTCCGCCCGCTGGGACCACGACCAGGACCTGCGCGGCAAGCGGGTCGCCATGGTCGGCACCGGGGCCTCCGCGATCCAGATCGTGCCGGCCATCCAGCCCGACGTCGCGAAGCTCGTCCTCTTCCAGCGCACCCCACCGTGGGTGCTGCCCCGTGTCGACCGCGCGATCACCGGGCCGGAGCGGGCACTGCACCGCGCGCTGCCGGCCACGGCGCGGCTGCGGCGCGGACTGCTGTGGGGGATACGGGAGTTGCAGATCCAGGCGTTCACCAAGCACCCGAACGAGCTGGGTCTCGTCGAGCGGCTGGCCAAGGCCAACATGGCCCGCGCCGTCAAGGACCCGGCCCTGCGCGCCAGGCTGACCCCCGACTACCGCATCGGCTGCAAACGGATCCTGCTCTCCAGCGACTACTACCCGGCGCTCGCGCAGCCGAATGTGGACGTCGTCACGAGCGGGCTCGCCGAGGTCCGCGGCTCGACGGTCGTCGCCGCGGACGGCACCGAGGCCGAGGTCGACGTGATCGTCTTCGGTACCGGGTTCCATGTGACGGACATGCCGATCGCCGAGCGGGTCGTCGGCGCCGACGGCAGGACGCTCGCGGAGAGCTGGAGGGGCGGGATGCAGGCCCTGCGCGGGGCCTCGGCCGCCGGGTTCCCCAACTGGATGACGATCATCGGGCCCAACACCGGTCTCGGGAACTCCTCGATGATCCTGGTGATCGAGTCCCAGCTGAACTACATGGCCGACTTCCTGCGGCAGTTGCGGGTCCTCGGCGGCCGGGTCGCGCTCGACGCCCGTCCCGGTGCCGTCGCGGCCTGGAACGACAAGGTGCAGGAACGCATGAAGCGCACGGTGTGGAACACCGGCGGCTGCACCAGTTGGTACCTCGACGCGGACGGCCGCAACACCACCGTCTGGCCCGGTACGACGACGGAGTTCCGGGCGGCGACGCGGCGCGTGAACCTCGCGGAGTACGACGTGCTGCGGGCACCCGCCCAGCGGAGCGCGCGGACCGAGGAGCGCGTGGAGGCCGGCGCATGAGGCGCCCGACGCCGGTGGCCACGGGCCCCTACGCGCCCCCGGCCCCGGATCGTGAGCTTTCGGTCCTCTCCACCGACGGCGCCCGGTTGCATGTCGAGGTGCACGGACCCGAGGGTGCGTCCCCGGTGGTCCTCGTCCACGGCTGGACGTGCTCGACCGCCTTCTGGGCGGCGCAGATCAGGGACCTTGCCGCCGACCACCGGGTGATCGCCTACGACCAGCGGGGGCACGGGCGCAGCTCCGCGAGCCCCACCTGCTCCACCGAGGCGCTCGCCGACGATCTGGAAGCGGTGCTCGCCGCCACGCTCGCGCCGGGCGAGAGAGCCGTGGTCGTGGGGCACTCCATGGGCGGGATGACGGTGCTGGCCGCCGCCGCGCGCCCCCGTTTCCGGACGCACACGGCGGCCGTCCTGTTGTGCAGTACGGGCAGCGGGCGCCTGGTGGCCGAGTCGCTGGTGGTGCCGATGCGCGCCGGGCGCGTGCGCACCTGGCTCACTGCGCGCGTCCTGGGCTCGCGCGCCCCGCTCGGACCGGTCACACCGGTGGCCCGGCGCATCCTCAAGTACGCCACCATGGGCGCCGCTGCGACGCCGGCCATGGTGGAGGCGTGCGCGCGGGTGGTGCACGCCTGTCCGCGCGAGGTGCGCCACGCCTGGTCGCGCGTGCTCGAACAGCTCGATCTCGAGGACGCCGTACGGGAGTTGACCGCACCGACGGCCGTCGTGGTCGGCACCGCCGACCGGCTCACCCCGCCGGTGCACGCGCGGGCGCTGGCCGCCGCGCTGCCGCACTGCGTGGGCGTCACGGAGCTGCCGGGGCTCGGCCATATGACACCCGTGGAGGCACCGGAGCTGGTCACCGGAAGGATCCGCGAACTCGTCACCGCGTACGCGGCACACACACCGAACGAGCCGGTCAAGGAGGGCGCATGAGCAGGGCGAGCCTCGAGGGGCGGGTCGCCGTCGTCACCGGCGCGGCGCGGGGCGTCGGCGAACTGCTGGCCCGCAAGCTGTCGGCGCGCGGGGCCACGGTCGCCCTGGTCGGCCTGGAGGCGGACGCCCTCAAGCGCGTCGCCGAGCAGCTGTACGGGGACGGCGGGCACTGGTACGCCGACGTCACCGACCACGAGGCGATGACGCGGGTCGCGCGGGAGGTCCAGCAGCGGTTCGGGAAGGTCGACATCGTGGTCGCCAACGCCGGTGTGGCGAGCGGAGGGCCGTTCACCGAGTCCGACCCCGAGGCGTGGCGGCGGGTGGTCGAGGTCAATCTGATCGGCTCCGCGGTGACGGCCCGCGCCTTCCTGCCGGCGCTGCTCGCGAGCCGGGGCTACCTCCTCCAGATCGCCTCCCTCGCGGCGATCACGCCGGCGCCGATGATGACGGCGTACTGCGCGTCCAAGTCGGGCGTGGAGGCGTACGCGCACAGTCTCCGCGCCGAGGTCGCGCACCGTGGCGTACGCGTTGGGGTCGGGTATCTGTCCTGGACCGACACGGACATGGTGCGGGGCGCCGACCAGGACGAGGTGATGCGGGAGCTGCGGCAGCGGCTGCCGTGGCCGTCCAACAAGACGTATCCGCTGGGGCCCGCGGTGGACCGGCTGGTGGCCGGGATCGAGCGGCGGTCGACCCATGTGTACGGGCAGGCGTGGCTGCGCGGGATGCAGGCGGTGCGCGGGTATCTGCCGGGAATCATCGCGACCGTGGGGCAGCGGGAGATGCGGCGGTTCGAGCCGCGGCTCAGGGGGGTGCGCACGGGGCTCGTCGGGGCCGGTGGTCAGGCCGATGAGCAGCGGCGGAGTACGCTCGGTAACTGATCGAAATGCGTGCTTTGTTCCTGCGTGTCAGTCTGGTCGAGCCCGATCCCCTCACCCACTTCGGGAGTGAACCCACATGGGCATGAAGGACAAGTCCGAGCAGATCAAGCAGCAGGCCAAGCAGAAGATGGAGCAGGCCAAGCAGCAGGCGCAGCAGCGCGGTCAGCAGGCTCAGCAGCGGGGTCAGCAGCGGGGCCAGCAGTCGCGGGAAGAGGCGCAGCGGATGCAGGAGGAAGCGGAGGACCGCTTCGACCGGGACCGCGAGCGGTAACCTGCGGCCGTCTTCGGCCGCGGTGAGTGGGGCGCCCTTCGCTTTGGGGGCGCCCCACTTTTCGGTGCCCAACAGCGGTTACGGCCTCGGGGGGAGTTTCGGGCGGGTTCTGTCCGGGACCTGGCTGTAGTCCGGTGGGGTCGCCGCCGGCTGGGTCTCCAGGAGGTTCAGGGCCACCTCGACCGCGTCCGACAGTTGCCTGTGGCGGCCCTCCGCCCAGTCCACGGGGGTGCGCTCGATCTCCAGGTCCGGAGTGACGCCCCGGTTTTCCACCGACCACCCGTACGCGTCGAACCACGCCGCGTTCATCGGCACCGTGATCACCGTGCCGTCGCCCAGGCGGTGACGGCCCGTCATGCCGACCACGCCGCCCCAGGTGCGCTGGCCCACCACCGGGCCGAGCTTCAGCAGTTTGAACGCGGCCGTGATCATGTCGCCGTCGGAGGACGTGGCCTCGTCGGCGAGGGCCACGATCGGACCGCGCGGGGCGTTCGAGGTGTACGACACCGGCTGGGCGTTGCGTGTCAGGTCCCAGCCCAGGATGGTGCGCGTCAGCTTCTCGATGACGAGTTCGCTGATGTGGCCGCCCGCGTTGCCCCGTACGTCCACGATGAGCGCAGGCCGCGAGACCTCCTTCCTGAGGTCCCGGTTGAACTGTGCCCAGCCGGAGCCGCCCAGGTCCGGGATGTGCAGGTACCCGCAGCGGTCGCCGCTCAACTCCTTGACGACCGCGCGGCGCTTGGCGACCCAGTCCTGGTAACGCAGCGGCCGTTCGTCGACCAGCGGCACCACGGCCACACGACGGGGTCCGCCCTCCCCGTCGGCGGGCAGGAACGTCAGCTCCACCGTCGTACCGCCCGCCCCGGCCAGCAGCGGATACGGTCCCGTCACCGGGTCCACCGGCCGCCCGTCCACATGGGTCAGCACGGCGCCCTCACGGATGCCGGTGCCCGCGAGAGGGGAGCGCGCCTTGGAGTCCGATGACTCGCCCGGCAGGATCCGCCTCACCACCCAGCGCCCGTCGTGGCGCACGAAGTTGGCGCCCAGCAGGCCCTGGTAGCGCTGGTAGTGCGGCGGGCCCTCGTTGCGCCGGGCCGCCGCCACGTACGCGTGCGAGGTGCCCAGTTCGCCCAGCACCTCGCGCAGCAGGTCCGCGAACTCGTCCGGGGAGGCGACCCGTTCGACCAGCGGGCGGTACTGCTCCAGGATCGCGTCCCAGTCGATCCCGCACATGTCCGGCTCCCAGAAGTAGGCCCGGATGAGCCGGCCCGCCTCCGCGTACGCCTGCCGCCACTCCGCGCCCGGGTCCACCTCGTGCATGATGCGGCGTGCGTCGATCCACACCGTCGTGTCGGAGTCACCGGACTCGGTCGACGGCACCGCCCGCAGGTCGCCCTCGTCGACGACCACCAGCCGCGTCCCGTCCCCGCTCACCGCGAACCAGTCGAGGTGGGCGACCAGTTCGGACTTCTTCGCCTTGCTGAGGTTGAAGTGCTCCAGGGTGGGGCGGCCGGAGACGTCGTCCGGGTTGACGAAGGTCTCGCCCAGCGCGCCGGAGATCGGCCAGCGCAGCCACACCAGGCCGCCGCCCGCGACCGGACGCAGCTCGGAGTACTTCGAGGCCGTGACCGGGAACGGCGTCACCCGGTTCTCCAGCCCCTCGACCTCGACGGTCACCACTCCGCCGCCCTCCTCCTCGTCCTCCAGACCGCCGGCCGCGGGCCGTCCCTCCGGGTTCAGCGCGAAGGGGGAGGGCGTCGCGGAGGACAGCGGGACCAGGTACGGGCGGCAGCCGAGGGGGAAGGACAGGTCGCCGGTGTGCACGTCGTACACGGGGTCGAAGCCGCGCCAGGACAGGAACGCCAGGTAGCGGCCGTCGCGGGTGAACACCGGGTTCTCGTCCTCGAAGCGGCCGTTGGTGACGTCGACGATCAACTGGTCCTTTATGCGGGCCATCCTGATCTGCCTCAGCGACCGGCCGATCCCCGGATGCGACCACGTGAGCCACGCGCCGTCCGGGGAGAACGCCAGGTCCCGCACCGGCCCGTTGTCCGAGCGGACCAACTCCGTGACCGTGCCGTCCGTGACCGTGCCGTCCGTGACCGCGCCTTCCTGATCTTCGCCGCCAGGCGCCTCGCCACCGGACTCCTCGCCGCCGGACTCCTCGTCGGTCACGGTGACGAGCAGCAGACGTCCGTCGTTCGAGGCGATGGCGAGCCGTTCGCCCTGCGGGTCCGCCACCATCTCCAGGACGCGCCCCAGTCGCCCGGAGGCCAGCCGGCGCGGCCCGCGGTCGCCGGAGGCCCGCGGCAGATACGCGATCTCGACGGCGTCCTCACCCTCGGCGTCCGTGACGTACGCGATCTGCCCGCCGGCGCCCAGCATCTCAGGAAGCCGGATGCGCACCCCGGGGGTGTCCGTGATCGTGCGGGCGGGGCCGTCCCGGTGCGTGAGCCAGTACAGGCTGCCGCGGACGACCACGGCGCTGGCCCGACCGGTCTCGTCCACCGAGATCCCGTCCACGTGCTGCGCCGCCGGCACCTGGTACTTGCGGCGCCCCGCCCGTGGTCCGCCCAGGCGTACGTCCAGGCGGCGCGGGATCGAGTCGGGGGACAGGTCGTCGACGATCCACAGATCGCCCGCGCACTGGTACACCACCCGCGCGCCGTCGCTCGCGGCGTGGCGGGCGTAGAAGCTGTCGTGGTCGGTGTGGCGGCGCAGGTCGGAGCCGTCGTACGCGCACGAGTACAGGTTGCCGATGCCCTCGTGATCGGAGAGGAACGCGATCCGCCCGCCGACGAACATCGGCGAGTCCAGGTGGCCCTCGAGGTCGGCGAGCAGCCGCTGCCCGTGCAGCCAGAGCCGGCCCATGGCGCCGCCGCGG
Organism: Streptomyces sp. NPDC001796; assembly: GCF_042892355.1. Lineage (NCBI taxonomy): Bacteria > Bacillati > Actinomycetota > Actinomycetes > Kitasatosporales > Streptomycetaceae > Streptomyces > Streptomyces sp. NPDC001796. The sequence goes on from NZ_JBIAUC010000013.1 coordinate 83,070, forward strand.
TAGCGTTTCCAGGAGGCCGGTTCGTGCGGGGGTGTGCCGGTGAGCAGCAACGTTCTGCGTTCGCCGTCGATGTCTGCCACGGCTATGTCGGAGACCGGGCCCCAGGGCAGCTTGCCGCCGGGGTCGCCGTCGGTCGGGACCTTGTAGGCGAAGGTGTAGTGCGAGAAGGGCTCGCCGTGCGAGGCGACGGCGAGGAGGTCGCCCTCCGGAGTCCAGCCGCACACCCGGGTGTCGACGCTTCCCCAGTAGGTCAGCCGCCGGCCGGGGCCGCCGTCCACCGGCGTCAGATGGATCTCCGGGAACAGGCTGCGCCAGCTCGTGTACGCGATGAACCTGCCGTCCGGCGAGAAGCGGGGATGCCCGATCTTCGTACGGTCCACCGTGAGCCGCCAGGCCCGGCCGGAACCGTCCAGCGGAGCCGTCCACAGGTCGTCCTCTGCGGCGAAGCACAGGCGGTCGCCGTGCAGGTGCGGGAAGCGGAGGTAGCCGGGCGCCTTCTCGTTCTCGTACTCGTCGCGCGCTTCATCCACCTACCCATGCTTTGTCCGGCGACGGGGCGCGGCAACTCGTACGGAGGGTGTGTCGGCAAGTGCGCAGGAAGCCGCGTGACCCAGAACACGTACGAAACTGTTTCGTTTCGCTTGGCTGCCGGGGTATCGTCATGGCGTACGAAACAGTCTCGTTCGGAGCCCTGCCGCTCCGGGCGGGAAGCGGAAACACCGAGCAGGAGAGGTGAGTCGCATGACCGATGTCGCGACAGGGCGTCGTAGTCGGATCACCCCCGAGCGCGAGGCCGAGTTGTACGAGGCCGTGCTCGACCTGCTCCGTGAAGTCGGCTACGACGCCCTGACGATGGACGCCGTGGCCGCCCGCACCCGGTCCAGCAAGGCGACGCTCTACCGCCAGTGGGGCGGCAAGGCCGAGCTGGTGGCGCGGGCGATCCGGCACGGCAAGCCGAGCCCCTTCGCCGACGTCGACACCGGGTCCCTGCGGGGCGACTTCCACGCCCTCACGGCACACCAGGACGACTGCACCATGGAGCAGAACCACGCCCTGATGCGGGGTCTGGCCATGGCGACGCACACCAACCCCGACCTTCAGCGTGCGTTCCGGGAGCACCTCGTCGAACCGGAGAGGGAAGAGTTCCGGCGCGTGCTGCAGCGGGCCGTCGACCGCGGGGAGATCCGTGCCGACAACCCGGCGCTGCAGTACGTGGTGCACATGTTGATCGGCGCCTTCGCCACGCGCTCCCTCATCGACAACCTGCCGCCCACGCAGGCGTTCCTGCGCTCCTACATCGACGCCGTGGTCCTCCCCGCCCTCGGCGCGCCCACCACCTGACCTGTCCCCTGGCTGGCCCCCACCTGACGTCACCGCTCACGTCGTCGGGCTGATCACCCATGCCCTGAAAACCCCACGACTGACCGGGAGTACGCCCTCGTGGCCACTTTTCTCTACAGACTCGGCCGTCTCGCCTTCCGGCGACGGCACTTCGTCGCCCTGATCTGGGTGGCGCTGCTGACGCTCGCGGGCGTCGGCGCCGCCGGCGCCCCGGCGGCGGGCTCCTCCTCCTTCTCCATCCCCGGCACCGAGGCCCAGAAGGCCTTCGACCTGCTCGAACAGCGCTTCCCGGGGATGAGCGCCGACGGGGCGACCGCCCGTGTCGTCTTCAAGGCGCCCGGCGGGGAGAAGGTGACGGCCAAGGACAACAAGTCGGCCGTCGAGAAGACCGTCACGGAGCTGCGCTCCGGCTCCGAAGTCGTCTCCGTCGCCGACCCGTTCACCGCGCACGCCGTCAGCAAGAACGGCACGATCGCGTACGCGCAGGTGAAGTACAAGGTCTCCGGGATGGAGCTGAAGGACTCATCCAAGGACGCCCTGAAGGAGGCCGCGCAGGACGCGCGGGACGCCGGGCTGACCGTCGAGATCGGCGGTGACGCGCTGCAGGCCGCACCGGAGACGGGCGCGACCGAGGTCATCGGCATCGCGGTCGCCGCGGTCGTCCTCGTCATCACCTTCGGTTCCCTCGTGGCGGCCGGGCTGCCGCTGCTCACGGCCCTGATCGGCGTCGGCATCGGTGTCTCCGCGATCACAGCGCTGGCGAACGCGCTGGACCTCGGCACCACGACCTCCACGCTGGCGATGATGATCGGCCTCGCGGTCGGCATCGACTACGCGCTGTTCATCGTCTCCCGCTACCGGGCCGAGCTGGCCGAGGGCCGTGAGCGCGAGGAGGCGGCGGGCCGCGCGGTCGGCACGGCGGGCTCGGCGGTGGTCTTCGCGGGCCTGACCGTGGTGATCGCGCTGGTGGGCCTGTCCGTCGTGAACATCCCGATGCTGACGAAGATGGGGGTCGCGGCGGCCGGCACCGTGGCCATCGCGGTCCTGATCGCGCTGACGATGATCCCGGCGCTGCTCGGCTACGCGGGCCGCAGGGTCAAGCCGGCGGGAGAGAAGAGCAGGCTGCTGGGCGGCGGCCGGGCCGCCGCCGGCAAGAAGGACAAGCCGAACATGGGTACGCGCTGGGCGAGCTTCGTCGTGCGCCGCCCGGTCGCGGTCCTGCTGCTGGGTGTCATCGGCCTCGGTGCCGCGGCCGTTCCCGCGTCCCAGCTGGAACTGGGCCTGCCGGACGACGGCTCCCAGCCGACGTCCACGACCCAGCGCCGGGCGTACGACCTGCTGTCGGAGGGCTTCGGGCCCGGCTTCAACGGGCCGCTGATGGTGGTGGTCGACGCCAAGGCGAGCGACGACCCGAAGGCGGCGGTCGCGACGGTGACCGACGACATCAAGGGCCTGAAGGACGTCACGACGGTCACGCCGGCGACGTACAACAAGGCGGGCGACACGGCGATGATCACGGTCGTCCCCGACTCCAAGCCCTCCTCGGCGACCACCGAGGACCTGGTGCACGGCATCCGGGACACCGGCGCCGGGCTGGAGGCGAAGACGGACGCCAAGCTGCTGGTCACCGGCACGACGGCGATGAACATCGACTTCTCGCAGAAGCTCAACGACGCGCTGCTGCCCTACCTGGCGCTGGTGGTCGGCCTCGCCTTCCTCCTCCTGATCGTGGTCTTCCGCTCGATCCTGGTCCCGCTGAAGGCGGCGCTCGGCTTCCTGCTCTCGGTGACGGCGGCGCTCGGCGCGGTGGTCGCGGTGTTCCAGTGGGGCTGGCTGTCCGGTCTGCTGGGCGTCCAGCAGACGGGCCCGATCATGTCGATGATGCCGATCTTCATGGTGGGCGTGGTGTTCGGCCTGGCCATGGACTACGAGGTCTTCCTCGTCACCCGTATGCGTGAGGCGTACGTCCACGGGGAGAGTCCCGGCCAGGCGATCGTGACCGGCTTCCGGCACGGTGCGCGGGTGGTGACCGCGGCGGCCGTCATCATGATCGCGGTGTTCTCCGGCTTCATCGGCTCCAGCGAGTCGATGATCAAGATGATCGGCTTCGGCCTCGCGATCGCGGTGTTCTTCGACGCGTTCGTGGTCCGGATGGCGCTGGTTCCTGCCGTCCTGGCGCTGCTGGGCCGCCGGGCGTGGTGGCTGCCGAAGTGGCTGGACCGGGCACTGCCGAACGTGGACGTCGAGGGCGAGGGCCTGCGCGCGGCGTCCGACGCGGCCGACCGCCGGGACCCGGACGCGGATCCGGACCAGGACAGGGAGCTGGTGCGGGTCTGAGCCTGCTCCTGAAAGCGAACGGGGCGCCTCACCGGTGGGTGGGGCGCCCTGCTGTGGTCCTCCGGGTCCTCGGGCGCGAGAGGGCGTGATCCGGCTCGCGCCTGCCACCGACAACCCAGTCGCCTGCCCTGTCCAGCCGCCGCTACCGTGCCCTGCATGACGACAGCCGCCACTGACGCCGATGGCCCCGGGAACTCGGGAGCGCACCCCCTCTTCGTTGCGGCCCTGGACGACATGGGCCTCGGTGAACTGCAAGCGCGTGTCCGCCGCTTCCCGGACGCGACCCGTACCGCCGCCGAGGCCGCCGCCGCCATCGGGTGCGAACTCGCCCAGATCTGCAAGTCGTTGGTGTTCCAGGCGGACGGGGAGCCGGTGCTCATCCTGATGGACGGGGCGTCCCGGGTGGACGTGAAGCGCGTGCGGGAAGAGCTCGGGGCCGGGAAGGTCGGCCGGGCCAAACCGGATGTCGTGCGGGAGACCACCGGGTACGCGATCGGCGGTGTGCCGCCCTTCGGGCACCGTAGGAGGACCCGGGTCCTCGCCGACCGTGCACTGCTCGACCACGAGACCGTGTGGGCCGCCGCCGGCACCCCCCACACCGTGTTCCCGATGGACCCGAAGTCACTGATCGCCCACGCGGGCGGAACGCTGGTGGACGTGCGCGAGCAGACCTCGTGACGCCCGCCGTCACCGCGGCGGTGCTGCTCGCCGCCGTCACGCACGCCAGCTGGAACGCCATCGCCCACCGCATCACCGACAAGCTGGTCGGCTTCACGCTGATCTCCGGTGGCGGGGCGCTCATCGGACTGGCGATCGCCCTGTTCGCGGCGTTCCCCGCGGCACGGGCGTGGCCGTACCTCCTCACCTCCGCGGCCATCCACATCGCCTACATGGCGCTGCTCATGCGCTCGTTCCGGCTCGGCGACTTCGGGCAGGCGTACCCCATCGCGCGCGGCACCGCGCCCCTCGTCGTCACCGTGCTGGCGGCGGTGTTCGCCCACGAGGTGCCGGACGGCTGGGCGGCGGCGGGCGTCGCCGTGTCGTGCGCCGGGCTGACCGGGGTCGCGCTGTGGGGGCTGCGCGGGCGCCGCCCGAACTGGGCGGCCATCGGCGCCGCGCTCGCCACCGGCCTGACGATCGCCGCGTACACCCTGGTGGACGGGCTGGGCGTACGGGCGTCGGGATCCTCCTTCGGCTACATCGCCTGGCTGATGGCCGTGCAGGGGGTCGTCATCCCCGCGTACGCCTGGTACCGGTGGCGGGGCGAATTCACTGTGCGGCTCCGGCCGTTCGCGGCACTCGGGCTGCTCGGCTCCGCGCTGTCCGTGACGGCGTACGCCCTCGTGCTGTGGGCCCAGACCCGGGCCGAGCTGGCCCCCATCGCCGCCCTGCGGGAGTCCTCGATCATCGTCGGCGCGGCCATCGGTGCCGTCTTCTTCAAGGAGCGGTTCGGTATTCCGCGGATCGCGGCGGCCGGGCTGCTGGTGGTCGGGATCGGGTTGATGCTCCACGCCGGGTAGGAGGCGAGGGGGCCGACACCCCAGTACGCGAGCACCGGTGATCCCGCAGGAGACACTGTCCGCGCGCTACCCCGACAGGGGGATCACCGTCGAGGTGAGCGAGTTCCGTTCACAGAACAGCGCGAAGATCGCGGGTCGGCGGGTATGCGCTGCGCGGAGTGCGACAGTTCCCGAAAAACCGTCGCACTCCGTGCGCGGGTGCCCCTCACAGACGGACTCGCCAACACAGTCGACGAAGTTGCTCCAGTGCCCCCGGATGACGGAGGCCGGGCTGCCGGTGGTCCGGATGGGGCTGATGCTCCACGCCGGGTGGGTGACGACGGAACGTTCGTCCGCTGGGGAGGCAGCATGGGAAGTGCATCAGTCCCGTGGAATCAGGAAGTCGACGTCATGACAGACAAGCTCACCGTGAGCGTCCTCGGTACCGGCATCATGGGCGCCGCGATGGCCCGCAACATCGCCCGCGCCGGGCACACCGTCCGCGCCTGGAACCGCACCCGTGACAAGGCCGAGCCGCTTGCCGCCGACGGCGCGCAGATCGCCGGCACCCCAGCCGAGGCGGTGCGGGATGCCGATGTCGTGCTGACCATGCTCTACGACGGCGCCACCGTCCTGCAGGTCATGCGGGAGGCCGCCGACGCCCTGCGCCCCGGCACCGCCTGGGTGCAGTCCACCACCGCCGGGATCGAGGCCACGGGTGAGCTGGCCGCCTTCGCCCGGGAGCACGGACTGGCCTTCTACGACGCCCCTGTGCTCGGCACCCGACAGCCCGCGGAGGCCGGGCAGCTGACGGTGCTCGCCGCCGGGCCCGTCGAGGGGCGGGAGGCGGTGACGCCCGTCTTCGACGCCGTCGGCGCCCGCACGCTGTGGACCGGTCAGGACGGTGCGGCGGGCAGCGCCAGCCGGCTGAAGCTGGTGGCCAACAGCTGGGTCCTCGCCGCCAGCGCCGCGACCGGCGAGGTACTGGCCCTGGCCAAGGCCCTGGACGTGGACCCGCAGAAGTTCTTCGACATCATCGCGGGCGGCCAGCTGGACATGGGCTACCTGCACGCCAAGGCGGATCTCCTTCTGAACGGCACGCTGACCCCGGCCAGTTTCGCCGTGGCGACGGCCGAGAAGGACGCCCGTCTGATCGTCCGGGCCGGGGAGGAGCACGGCGTCCGCCTCGACGTGGCCGCCGCGACCGCCGAACGCCTCGCCCGCGCCGCCGCCCAGGGCCACGCCGACGAGGACATGGCAGCCGCGTACTTCGCCAGCTTCGACGAGAAGTCCGGTTCCTGAAGGTTCCGGCGAGCTCCCGGAAGACTCCGAGGTCTGCCGGAGAGTTCCGAAGGCGCCCGCGCCGTGCATCGGGGGACGAGGAGGAGCACCCTGGAATCAGCGGTTCCGGAGGTGATCGTCATGGCTATGCACACCGCAGTCGGATGGCATGTGGAACTCGAGTTCGAGGAGGACGACCAGCGGACGCGGGCGGCGGCGCTCGTCCGGCTCCCCGACGGCAAGGAGGTCCGGGCGCGCGGCTACGCAAGCCGCCACCGCACCGACTCGAATCAGCCGCGCGTCGGTGAGGAGATCGCGGGGGCGCGTGCGCTCAACGAGCTGGCGATGCAGCTGCTCACGAAGGCGCACGACGAGATCGACGAGGCGTCGGGGCGGACGTCGCACCCGCTGACGTTCCACTGACGCACAGCGGGACAGAGGAGTACGGGTAGTACGGGTCCCCGCGGTGCCCGCACGGCGAGGCGTGCGGGCACCGTTGCGCCGCGTGCCCGGTTACGCCAGCGCCGTACGCACCGCCCGTACCAGCGCCTGCGCCCGGGGGTCCGCCGTCACGCTCTTGTGGAAGCCGTTCGTCACATAGCCGAAGGCGATGCCCGACTCCGGGTCCGCGAAGCCCAGCGCGCCGCCGCGGCCCGGGTGGCCGAAGGAGCCGGGGGTGAGCAGTGGGGACGCGCTGCCGTGAAGCATGTAGCCGAGGCCGAAGCGCGTGGGGACCACCAGCACGCGGTCCGGGCCCGCCGAGGCTTCCCGGCGCGCCAGCTCCACGGTCGCGGGGGAGAAGAGGCGTACGCCGTCCACCTCGCCGGTCAACGCCGCGTAGAACCGGGCCAGCGCGTCGGCCGTCGCGATGCCGTTCGACGCGGGCAGCACCGCCGCCCGGTAGGCGGGGTCGTTCTCGTCGGGCAGCGGGGTGATCGCCGCGAACGCACGGCGGGTCAGGCTCGCCGGGTCCGCGTACGCGTCGGCGACCGCCCGCTTGGGGCGGGTGCGCAGGGCGCCCTCCCGGGCCGGGGCCTCGATGCGGCCGACGCGGCCCACCCGGTGCGCCTCCGCCTCCGGCAGGCCCACCCACATCTCCAGGCCCAGCGGCCCGGCGATCTCGGTGGCGATCCACTCGCCGATCGAACGGCCCGTGACCCGCCGCACCAGCTCGCCCGTCAGCCAGCTGTACGTCTGCGCGTGGTAGCCGTGGTCCGTGCCCGGCTCCCAGACGGGGGCCTGCCCGGCCAGCACCGCGGCCGCCAGATCGGGGTCGGCGGCCTCGGCCGGGGTGAGCGGGTGGTCCAGGACCGGTACGCCCGCCCGGTGCGACAGGACGTGCCGCACCGTCGTGTGTTCCTTGCCCTGCGCCTTGTACTCGGGCCAGTGGTGTCCGACCGGCGCGTCCAGGTCCAGCTCCCCGCGCTCGGCCAGCATCAGCAGCACGGCCGCCGCGACGCCCTTGGTCGCCGAGCGCACGATCTGCGCCGTCTCCCGCTGCCAGGGCGCCGTGCCGTCGACGTCCTTCGTGCCGCCCCACAGGTCCACGACCTTTCGGCCGTCCCGGTAGACGGCGACCGCCGCCCCGCACTCGCCGAGCGCCTCGAAGTTCCGTACGAACGCCTCCCTGACCGGCTCGAAGCCCTCGGCCACAGCGCCGTGCACGTCCACGTCCGCACTCCCGTCCCGATCCTGGATGGTCGATCGCCTGCGACTATGGGCGTAACGCGTGCCTCGAGCCTGCGATTCCTGGGGTTCCTCAGCCCAGCACAATCGTTACATCGATGTTCCCGCGGGTGGCGTTCGAGTAGGGGCACACCTCGTGGGCCGCCTCCACCAGCCGGGCCGCGACCTCCTGGTCGAGGACGGGCAGCGAGACGGTCAGGGCGACCGCGAGGCCGTAGCCGCGCTGCTTGTTGGGGCCGATGCCGACCTTGGCGGCGACGGCGGAGCCGGTCAGGTCGTAACCCTCACGGTTGCCGACGAGGATCAGCGCGTTGTGGAAGCAGGAGCTGTAGCCGGCCGCGAACAGCTGCTCGGGGTTGGTGCCGCTGCCGTCGCCGCCCAGCTCCGGCGGCATCGCCACCTTCAGCGCGATGTGGCCGTCCTGGCTGGTCACGTACCCGTCCCGGCCGCCGTGGGCGGTGGCCTCGGCGACATACATGATCTTCGTTGGACGGGTGTCGACAGCGGTGCCGTCGGACATGGTCGGCCTCCCCCAGAACAAGTGTGCGCAAGTACATCGTGCACAAGGTACCGGCTGGTAGGTAGGATCGCCGTTACCAGGGGGTAGCAACCATGGGTAACCCGAGATCAGCGAGTGCGGGCCGCCGCGGCCTCCGCCCTCTCCGTCAGGCGCCACAGTTCCTCGCGCAGCCGCGCGATGCCCGGGCCGTCGAGCCCGGTCGCCGTGAGCAGGGCGCCGGGCACGCGCGCCGCGCGCTCCCGCAGCTCCTCCCCGCGCGAGGTGACCGCGACGAGCACCGACCGCTCGTCCCGCGCCGACCGCTCACGCCGGACCAGGCCCGCCGCCTGAAGGCGCTTCAGCAGCGGGGAGACGGTGCCGTAGTCGAGGCGCAGGGCGGCCGCCAGCTCCTTGACCGTCGTCTCGCCGCGCTCCCACAGGACCAGCAGGACGAGGTACTGCGGGTAGGTGAGACCGAGCTCATCGAGGAGCGGGCGGTACACGGCCGTCACCGCGCGCTGGGCGGCGTACAGCGCGAAGCACAGCTGGTCGTCCAGGAGCAGTGAACCGTCCATCTCCTCGTTCGTCACGCGCCCATTGTCACGGACCGCGGATCGAAGCCGAAGGGCAGTTCCAGGCGGTGGGCGCGCATCAGCTCGTCGTCGGCGAGCAGGTCGGCGGTCTTGCCGTCCGCCGCGATCACACCGTCGCTCAGGATCAGGGAGCGGGGGCACAACTCCAGGGCGTACGGCAGGTCGTGCGTGACCATGAGCACCGTCACGTCCAACGACCTGAGGATGTCGGCGAGTTCGCGGCGGGAGGCCGGATCCAGGTTGGAGGACGGCTCGTCCAGGACCAGGATCTCCGGCTCCATGGCGAGGACGGTCGCCACGGCCACCCGGCGGCGCTGACCGAAGGAGAGGTGGTGCGGCGGGCGGTCCTTGAACTCCGCCATGCCGACCCGCTCGAGGGCGCGGTCGACGCGCTCCTGGAGTTCCGCGCCCTTCAGCCCGGCCGCCGCCGGCCCGAACGCGACGTCCTCGCGGACCGTCGGCATGAACAACTGGTCGTCCGGGTCCTGGAAGACGATCCCGACCCGGCGGCGGACCTCCGCCATGTGCCGCTTGCCGACCGGCAGTCCGGCGACCGTCACCGTGCCCGTGCCGCCGGTCAGGATGCCGTTGAGGTGCAGCACGAGCGTGGTCTTCCCGGCGCCGTTGGGCCCGAGCAGCGCGACCCGTTCGCCGCGCTCGATGCGGAAGTCGACTCCGAACAGGGCCTGGTGGCCGTCCGGGTAGGCGAAGGCCAGCCCGGCCACTTCGAGTGAAGGTGTCACAGGGTCCATCCCAGCAGGCAGACGACGAGGGCGGTGAAGGGCAGGGCGAGGGCGTACGACCACTGCGCACGGGACGCGGTCACCTCGTCGATGACCGGCATCGAGCCGGAGTAGCCACGGCTGACCATGGCCAGGTGCACGCGCTCGCCCCGTTCGTAGGAGCGGATGAACAGCGCGCCCGCCGACTTCGCGAGCACGCCCCAGTGGCGGACGCCGCGCGCCTCGAAGCCGCGCGACTCCCGCGCGATGCGCATCCGCCGCATCTCGTCGGTGATGACGTCGCCGTAGCGGATCATGAAGGAGGCGATCTGCACGAGCAGGGGCGGGAGCTTCAGGCGCTGCAGGCCGAGGAGCAGTTCGCGCAGTTCGGTGGTGGCGGCGAGCAGCACGGAGGCGGCGACGCCGAGGGTGCCCTTGGCGAGGACGTTCCACGCGCCCCACAGGCCGTTCACGCTCAGCGAGAGCCCGAGGACCTCGACGCGCTCGCCCTCCGCCACGAACGGCATGAGCACCGCGAACGCGACGAACGGCACCTCGATCAGCAGCCGCCGCAGCAGAAAACCGGCGGGCACGCGGGCCGCGTACGCGACGAGGGCGAGGAGGACGGCGTACAGCGCGAACGCCCACATCGCCTCGCGCGGGGTCGAGACCACGATCACCACGAAGGCGAACGCGGCGGCGAGCTTGGTGTGCGGCGGCAGGGCGTGCACGGGGGAGTGCCCGTGCCGGTACAGCCGATGGGCGTGGCCGGCGCCCATGTCAGCTCGCCTGCGAGGGTTCGGTCGTCCGCCGTCTGCGGACGGCCCAGAAGACCGCGCTGCCCGCGACCACGGTGACCCCGACGCCGATCACTCCCGCGAGGCCGCCGGAGAGGCGGGCGTCGGCGATGTCCCGGACGCCGTAGTCGGCGAGCGGGGAGTCGGCCGACGCGTGCGGCTCGGTCTTCCGGGCGATGCCCTGGTCCTTGGCGACCTTCTCCAGGCCGTCCGGGCTGGCGGAGGCGTAGAAGCTGACGAAGCCGGCGAGGACGAGAGAGGTGACCAGGCCGGTGACCCACAGCTTCCAGTGGTGGGGGTTCCTCCCTGCTCGAGCGGAGTCGAGAGCTTGGGGGAGGGCGGCGGCCCCGGGGACGGCGGGCTCGGCGTCGGGCGCGTCCACCAGCTGACCGTTCACCCGCAGTTTGAGCTTCCGCTCCAGGCCCCGCGCGCCGTACACCAGGTCGGGCCGTACGGCGATGACGGCGCCGACCGTGAGCGCGGTGATCGTGCCCTCGCCGATGCCGATGAGGACGTGGACGCCGATCATCGCGGTGGCGACCTTGGAGATGGCCACGTCGGTCGTACCACCCACGGCGTAGATCAGCGTGAAGGCGACCGCGGCGGCCGGCACCGAGACCAGCGCGGCGACGAAGGAGGCGACGGTGACCGAGCGCCGCCTGCGCGGCAGCACCTTCACCAGGCCCCGGAAGACGGCGTACGACACGACGGTCGTCACCACCGCCATGTCGGTGATGTTCACGCCGAGCGCGGTCAGACCGCCGTCCGCGAAGAGGATGCCCTGCATGAGCAGGACGACCGAGACGCACAGGACCCCGGTGCAGGGTCCGACGAGTATCGCGGCCAGCGCGCCGCCCAGCAGATGCCCGCTGGTGCCCGCGGCGACGGGGAAGTTCAGCATCTGGACCGCGAAGATGAACGCGGCGACCAGGCCGGCCAGCGGGGCGGTGCGCTCGTCGAGCTCACGCCGGGCGCCTTTCAGGCTGACGGCCAGGGCGCCGGCGGCGAGGACACCGGTCGCGGCGGAGGTGGGGGCGTCGATGAATCCGTCCGGGACATGCACCGTTCGAGGATAGCGGCTTATTGCGACCCATTTGCAAGAGCTTGAGTGTCGTGAAAGGCGCACGGGAGCGCGCACTGTGGCGAGCGACACTCGCATCGGAGGCCGGTGGCGCCCATATGTGCGACATTGGATGGGTAGCGGATTCACAGCTTCTGCTTGGGTGACGCAGCGTGAGGAGTGATCCGATGTCCGTGGTGGAACAGTACGCGCGAGGCCATGTCGTCACCGACTCCCCGGAAACTCCTGACGCCGTCCCAGTCGTCCTGCGCTACGACCCGGACGCCGACCCCCGCTCGGTGCGCATCGGCCTGCCGGGCCCGCATGAGTGGGCCTTCTCGCGGGACCTGCTGGAGCAGGGCCTGAGCGCTCCGGCGGGTACGGGCGAGGTCCGCATCTGGCCGTGCGGCCGGGTCCAGGCCGTGATGGAGTTCCACTCACCGCAGGGCGTGGAAGTGGTGCAGTTCGAGTCGAAGGCCCTGATGCGGTTCCTGCGCCGGACGTACACGGTGGGGGCGGGGCCGGGCCGGTAGGGCATCCGCCCGACAAATCGGCTACCCGTCCGGCGGGGCAGCTTCCGGTCCGGGGACAGCTCCGTCCCCGGGGGCTCAGCTTCCCGCGCGCAGGAGCGCCGCCACGATGGGGCCGGCCGTGTCGCCACCGTGGCCGCCTGCCTGGACCACGCCCGCGGCGGCCAGGTCGCCCTTGTAGGCGGTGAACCAGCCGTTCGGCTTCTTCTGGCCGTCGACCTCCGCCGAACCCGTCTTCGCACCGGAGTCCGGGCCGAGCCCCGCCATCGCCTTGGCAGCCGTGCCGTACGCCGCCGTGTACTGCATGACCTCCTTCAGCGCGGCCTGGGTCTTCGCGGACATGGTGCGCGAGGCCTTCGCGAGCGTCCGGTCGTCCACCGCCGGGGACACCAGGTACGGCTGGTGGAAGACACCGGTCTCCACCGTCGCGGCCACCGACGCCATGTTCAGCGGGTTCATGCGCACCCCGCCCTGCCCGATCAGCGAGGCGCCCATCTGCGCGCCGCTCTGCACCGGGATCGAGCCGTCGAAGGTGGGGACGCCGATGGACCAGTTGTCCAGACCGAGGCCGTAGACCTGCTGGGCCTCCTCGGTCAGGTCGCTGTTGGACAGCTTCGGCGCGAAGTTGATGAAGGCGTTGTTGCAGGAGGCCGCGAAGCTCAGCTTGAACGAGCCCTGCTTGATCTCGGAGTCGTCGTCGTTGTGGAACGTCCAGCCGGCCAGCTTGTACGTCTTGGGGCAGGGGTGCGACGCCTCGGGGGTGACGAGCCCCTTCTCGAACAGCATCGTCGACGTGATGATCTTCATCGTGGACCCGGGAGCCAGGGAGCCCTGGAAGGCGACGTTGAAGCCGTGGCCGGTGTTGGCGACGGCGAGGATCTCGCCGGTCGACGGGCGCATGACGACGACCGAGGCGTTCGCCTGCTTGGCGACCTGCTGCTCGGCAGCCGCCTGGAGCGCCGGGCTCAGCGTCGTCTTCAGCGTGCCCGGCGTGCCCTCCCTCAGCGTCACCAGCGTCTTGTCGGGCGTCTTCTCCTTGCCCTTCGCCGCCGCCCTGCGCATGATCCGCAGCTCGATGCCCGCCTTGCCGCCGGCCTTCTTGCCGTACTTCTCGCGCAGGCTGTCCAGCACCGTGCCCAGCGACGGGTACTTGGCCGCGGTGATCTCGCCGCCGTTGCGGTCGGTCGCCTTGACCGGGGGTGTGCCCGCCTCGCCGGTCACCAGGCGGTCGCCGTCCGCCAGGTCCGGGTGCACCACCGACGGCTGCCACCGCACCAGCGGCACGCCGTCGTTCGCCCGCCGCACCACGGTCAGCTTCGAGGCGTACGTGAACGGCTTGCTCACGCCCTGGTAGGACACCGTGGCCTTGACGGAGAAGGGGACCGTCGCCCCGGTGGCGGTGCCGGGGGTCAGCGTGACGCCCGTGATGTGCGCGTCCTTGCGGTAGCCGGTCAGCGCCGCGGCCGCGGCGGCCGAGTCGTCCGTGGCACCCGCCGCCTTGGCCACGTCGCCCCGCTGCCAGGCCGTGAGGAAGGCGGTGGCCGCCGTACGGACCTCGGAGGCGGACGGCGGCCCGATCCTCACCAGCTTCCGGTGGCCCGAGGCCGCGTTGCGGTCCTCGGCCGCCGCGCCGCCGCCCAGCAGGCTGTAGGCGCCGACGGCGCCGCCCAGCCCGACGACGGCGATCAGCGCGCCGATCACCAGCGGCCGGCTGTTGTTGCGCCCGGCGACGCGCCTTCTCTTGCCCACAGCTCCCGGTCCTCCGCAGTCCCCAGGTCCCCCAGTGCCCTCACAGTCCTCAACGAGAACACCACAGTAGAGTCCCGCGGTGACACGGGTGACTTCAGCTGCCCGTTCGTAGCACAGCTGCGACAATAGGACCGGCCGCGTCGCCGCCGTGCCCGCCCTCCTGGGTCATGGCCGTCGCGGCGATGTCGCCCCGGTAGCCGGTGAACCAGCTGTTGGACTTCGCCTGCCCGTCGACCTCCGCGGACCCGGTCTTCGCGCCGATGTCACCGCTGAGCCCCGCCATCACCTGCGCGGCGGTGCCCTGGGTCGCCGTCAGCCGCATCATCGCCCGAAGCTGCGCCACCGTGCTCGCGGACAGCCCCTTGGCGGTGGCCAGTTCGCGGTGGTCGAGGTCGGGGGAGACCAGGTACGGCTGCCGGAACGTGCCCGTGATCGCGGTCGCCGTGACCGAGGCCATGTTCAGCGGGCTCATCTGGACCTGGCCCTGGCCGATCATGTTGGCCGCGGTGTCCGGGCCGCCGGAGGCGGGCACCGAGCCGTCGAACGAGACGATGCCGGTCTTCCAGTTGTCCTGTCCGAGCCCGAAGCGGTCCTCGGCCTCCCGGGTGAGCGAGTCGACCTTCACCTCGTCCGCGTACTTCACGAACGCCGTGTTGCACGACCGCATGAAACTGTTCGCCAGCGTCGCCTTCTCGTTGGGGGCCATGTTCTTGAGGTTGTGGAACGTCTGGCTCTGCCAGACGGCCGTGTCGGGGCAGGGAGCGGGGCCGTTCATGGTGGTGATGCCGTTGTCGATGAGCGTCGCCGCACTGATGATCTTCATGGTCGAACCCGGGGCGAGCCGCCCCTCGAACGCCGCGTTGAACTCGTCGCTGCGGTGGTTGGCGACCGCGAGCACCTCACCCGTGCTCGGCTTGACCGCCACCACGGAGGACTCCGCGTACTTCTGGACGGCCCGCTCGGCGGCGGCCTGCGCGGTGGCGCTGAGCGTGGTGTGCAGCTTGCCCGGCTTGCCCTCGGCAAGCGTCAGCAGGGTCTTGCCGGGCGTGCCGGCGTCGGCGCGCTGGACGGACAGCTCGATGCCGGGCGTGCCCCCGGCCACGTCGCCGTACTTCTCACGCAGGGCGTCCAGGATCGGGCCGAGGGAGGGGTACTTGTCCCTCGTCAGCACCGCCCCGTTGCGGTCCACCGCCTCGATCGGCGGGGCCTTGGCCTCCCCGGTGACGAGTGTGTCGCCCTTCTGCAGGGACGGATGGACGACGGACGGCTGCCAGTCGACCAGCGCCCGCCCGGTGGTCACGCCGCGCACGACGGACAGCCTGCTGTCGTAGGCGATCGGCTTGGACTTCCCCTCGTAGGACACGGTCGCCTTCACGGAGAACGGCACCGTGTCCCCGCTGAGCGCGCCCGGCGTGATGTGCACACCGGTGATGTGCGCGCTGGATCCGAAGGCGGTGAGCAGCTGCGCCGCGGCCTCTGCGTTGTTCGTGTACGAGGCCGCGGTGGCCGCGTCACCCCTCTCCCAGGCGGCGAAGAACTTGCCGGTCGCCTCCTTGACCTCGCCGGCCGACGGCGGCCCGGTCTTCACCTGCGCGGCCCCTTGGGAACCGCCCCCCGAACTCTCGTTCAGCGCACTCAGCACGTTGTAGGCGCCGTATCCGGCCCCTCCGACCATCACCGCGAACACCCCGCCCACGATGACGACCTTGACCCCCTTGCGCATGGCAGACAGCCCCCTCCCCGTAGGTCTCGCACTGTAGGCAGCCCGAGGGACGCTTGGGGGCTGTGTGGTCGTTCGTTGTCCAAGAGTGATCAGGAATATGACCTGAACCCGCGTTTTCGGCCACCACGTACGTGAATGCCGGATACGTGAGCGGGGCGGCGTGATCAACGACACCGATGCGTGGTCTCAGGGCCGTCCCGGGGCCGCCGGCAGCCGTCGACGCCCGGCGACGACGACGAGGGCGCGGCCGGCCGCCGCGCCCTCGTGGTGTGTCCGCCCGGCTAGACCCAGGTGTCCAGCCACATCCGCGCCCGCCAGGAGTCCATCGGGATCGCCGTGCCCGTGTAGATGGGCCAGAAGTAGATGAAGTTCCAGGCGATCAGCAGGACCAGGACGCCCGCGCCCGCCGCTCCCGCGATCCGGCGGCGTTCGTCCGCGCCGGGTGGGCCGAGGAGCGCGCCGATCATCATCGCGACCGCAAGGCACAGGAACGGCACGAAGACGACCGCGTAGAAGTAGAAGATCGTGCGCTCCTGGTACAGGAACCACGGCAGGTAGCCGGCCGCGACACCGCACGCGACGGCGCCCGCCCGCCAGTCGCGGCGGAACGCCCAGCGCCACAGCACGTACACGAGTGCGAAGCAGGCCGCCCACCACAGCAGCGGGGTGCCGAGTGCGAGGACCTCGCGGGCGCACTTCCCGCCCGCGTCCGTGGGGCAGCCCGCCTCACCCGGGTTCGGGGACTCGTAGAAGTACGAGACCGGGCGGCCCACCACGATCCAGCTCCACGGGTTCGACTGGTACGTGTGCGGCGACGTGAGGCCCACGTGGAACAGGTAGACCTCGTGCTCGTAGTGCCACAGGCTGCGCAGCCAGTCGGGCAGGAAGGTCCAGTTGCCGCCCTTGCCGTCGGTGGCCGCCCAGTTGCGGAAGTAGCCGCCGGAGCCGTTGGCCGGGGACAGGATCCAGCCGGTCCAGGAAGCCAGGTACACCGCGAGCGCGACCGGGACCGTCGCCAGGAAGGTCAGGCCCGTGTCCCGCTTGAGGACCGTCAGGTACGGGCGGCGGGCGCCCGCGACCCGGCGCGCGCCCACGTCCCACAGCAGGGCCATCACACAGAACGCGGCCAGGAAGTACAGGCCGTTCCACTTCGTGCCGATCGCCAGGCCCAGCATCAGGCCCGCCAGCCAGCGCCACGGGCGCCACCCGAGGCGGGTGGTCTCTGCGGTGTGCGCGTCCGGGCGCACCCGGCCGTCGGCGTCCACCGGGAGGGCCGCCGCCAGCTTGGCGCGCGCTCTGTCCCGGTCGACGAGCAGGCAGCCGAAGGCCGCGAGCACGAAGAACTCCAGCACGCCGTCGAGCAGCGAGGTGCGGCTCATCACGAACTGCAGCCCGTCCACCGCCAGCAGCCCGCCCGCCAGACAGCCCAGAAAGGTGGACCGGAACAGGCGGCGGCCGATACGGCACAGCAGCAGCACCGCCAGCGTGCCGAGCAGAGCGGTCATGAAGCGCCAGCCGAACGGGTTGAAGCCGAAGACCAGCTCGCCCAGGCCGATGACGTACTTGCCGACCGGCGGATGCACGACGTACGCGGCGTCCGTCGGGACCGGCACATGGCCGTTGTGCTGAAGGATGAGGTCGTTCGCGTCCTTGGCCCAGTTCGCCTCGTACCCGTTGTGGACGAGCGCCCACGCGTCCTTCGCGTAGTACGTCTCGTCGAATATCACCGCCCTGGGGCTGCCCAGGTTCCAGAACCGCATCAGCCCCGCGATCAGCGTCACGAGCAGCGGGCCGCCCCACGCCGACCAGCGCGTGATCCGGTCGGCGGCGCCCTGCCGCAGGCCGATCGACGCCCAGATGCGCGGGCTGGGCCGGTTGTACGGCGGCACAAGCCGGTCGCGGACGTCGCTTCTCGCGCGCGCCGCGTAACCGAAACGGCGCAGCCGCTGCTGCCACGACGGCCGCGGTTCTTCGCCGGCCTGGCCCTGCCGGGTGTCCGTGGAGGACGCGGTACTGGTCACCGCGCCATCGTAGGGAACACGTCTGTGTGAGTCCCGCGCTTGGGCCCTACCCGATCGGCCGTGCCGGTCTTCCGGCGCTCCACCGGGCACGGCGCCCCGCGGCGGCAGCCCCCGACGTCGACGTCGTCCCGGCCGATCGGGTGGGGCCCGCGCCTGCGAGGATGGAAACGTGACAGTTGCACCTGGGACTACGACCGGAACCCTGGTCCTCGCCGGAACCCCCATCGGGGACATCGCCGACGCGCCGCCGCGGCTCGCCGAGGAACTGGCCACCGCCGATGTGATCGCCGCCGAGGACACGCGCCGGCTGCGCAGGCTCACCCAGGCGCTGGACGTCCAGCCCGCCGGGCGTGTCGTGTCGTACTTCGAGGGCAACGAGTCCGCCCGGACACCGGAGCTGGTCGAGGCCCTGGTGGGCGGGGCGCGGGTGCTGCTCGTCACCGACGCGGGGATGCCGTCCGTGTCGGACCCCGGCTACCGGCTGGTGGCCGCCGCCGTGGAGAAGGACATCCGGGTGACCGCCGTGCCGGGGCCGTCCGCCGTGCTCACCGCGCTGGCGTTGTCCGGGCTGCCGGTGGACCGGTTCTGCTTCGAGGGGTTCCTGCCGCGCAAGGCGGGGGAGCGGCTGTCGCGGCTGCGGGAGGTCGCCGAGGAGCAGCGCACGCTGGTGTACTTCGAGGCCCCGCACCGGCTCGACGACACGCTCGCCGCGATGGCGGAGGTGTTGGGGGGCGAGCGGCGGGCCGCGGTGTGCCGCGAGCTGACCAAGACGTACGAGGAGGTCAGGCGCGGCTCTCTGGGGGAGCTGGCGGCGTGGGCCGCCGAGGGCGTACGGGGCGAGATCACGGTCGTGGTGGAGGGCGCCGGCGAGAAGGCCCCCGAGGAGCTGGACGCGGCCGAGCTGGTGCGCCGGGTGCGCGTTCGCGAGGAGGCCGGGGAGCGCCGCAAGGAGGCCATCGCGGCGGTCGCGGCGGAGGCGGGCCTGCCGAAGCGGGAGGTCTTCGACGCGGTGGTGGCGGCGAAGAACGCGACCGCGGCGGGCTGAGCCCAGGCGCTCCCCGCTGCCGGCCGGCGGGCGGTTCCGCCCCCTCGGCGCGGAGTCCCGGCGATGTGCGCCGCCATGATCGCCGTCCGCCCCTGTGAGGGGGCTCATACCCTCTCTGAGCAGGGCGCATCTCTCCTGAGCGTGCGCCCCATAGGGCGGCAAAGGGCTGTCGTCGAAGGCAAAGCCGGAGTGGGGCGATCGGGTGAGTTTGGCAAGCGAAGTCCAAATCGCCCCCAACACTCGACAGGTCCGCTCCCGCTCCCGCTCGTGAAGGCGTCCACTGGGACAGGGACGCACCCGTCCCTCGCCACCGTGGGACCGCGCGGGGTTCCGGGGGGAAGCCCGCACCGCGGGGGCGCTTGTCCAGCGGACAAGAGGAGCTGGAATGAGTGAGATATCAGGGCGGACCGGCCAGGCCACGGCGGCCGGCCAGGTCACAGGGCAGCCCGACCGCAACGCGGCGACCGCCGTCGTCCACGAGTCCTATTCCTTCGCGTGCATGCGCTGCGGGCACGGCTGGGAGCAGTCGTACGAGATAGAGCACCACCTCGACGCGGACGGCAACGAGTTCGTGATGTACGTGGCGAACGGCCGCGTCGTCCCCTCGCCGCTGAGCCGCCCGGCCTGCCACAACTGCGACAGCCACGTGGTGCGCATCATGCGCCCGGGCCAGGTGTCCTCCGTGCAGAACTCCCTGCACCGGCACCACGCCCCCGTCCCGCAGGCCGACGGCGAGGACCGCGAGGTGCCGGGCACACAGCCGGAGGCCACCGACGGCCACCATCACTGGCACCTGTCGGACCTGCTCCACCCGTTCCAGAACCACCGCAGGGCGGGCTGACGGCTCCTGCCGCAAGGCAGTCCCAGGCGAGGCATGCCCCTTTCGTAGGATCGGGGCATGCCTTCCGGAGCCTCCGAGCAGTCCGCCAAGAACGCGCCGCCGCCGCTTCCCGCGCCCCTCGGCGTGCCCGTCGCCGACTCGCACACCCACCTCGACATGCAGTCCGGCACGGTGGAGGAGGGCCTCGCAAAGGCCGCGTCGGTCGGCGTGACGACGGTCGTGCAGGTCGGCTGCGATGTGCGGGGCTCGCGCTGGGCCGCCGAGACCGCCGCGGCCCACGACTGCGTGCACGCGGCGGTTGCCCTGCACCCGAACGAGGCCCCGCGCATCGTGCACGGCGACCCCGACGGCTGGTCCCGGCAGGGCGCCCGGGAGCCTGGCGGGGACGCTGCGCTGGACGAGGCGCTCGCCGAGATCGACCGTCTCGCCGCCCTGCCGCAGGTCAAGGGTGTGGGCGAGACCGGTCTCGACTACTTCCGCACCGGTCCCGAGGGCAAGGCCGCCCAGGAGCGCTCCTTCCGTGCCCACATCGAGATCGCCAAGCGGCACGGCAAGGCGCTGGTGATCCACGACCGCGAGGCCCACGCCGACGTGCTGCGCATCCTCAAGGAGGAGGGCGCGCCGGAGCGGACCGTCTTCCACTGCTACTCGGGTGACGCCGAAATGGCCGAGGTCTGTGCGCGGAACGGGTACTTCATGTCGTTCGCCGGCAACGTGACCTTCAAGAACGCCCAGCCGCTGCGCGACGCCCTGGCCGTGGCGCCCCTGGACCTCGTCCTGGTGGAGACCGACGCGCCGTTCCTGACGCCCGCGCCGTACCGCGGACGGCCGAACGCGCCTTATCTCATTCCGGTCACGGTCCGCGCCATGGCCGCGGTGAAGGGCGTCGAGGAGGACGCGCTGGCGGCGGCCGTCGCGCGCAACACGGCCCGCGCGTTCGCGTACTGACCGGCCCGCCCGGCCGGGGTGTCCACCGGGAGCCCGTGTCGCGACACCGAGTAACCGCGTTGCTTTGGAGAGTGACGGCCAGCCGCTAGGTTCTGGTCGCCGTGTCGGAACCTCTCTGGAGCGTGTCGTCGTGAGCAACCGGCAGTACTCGCCGTACGGGGCGTACGAGGACCGTGAGGCCCCCGGTCGCGCCCACCCGGACACGTACCGGCCCGCGTACGAGGCGCGCGCACGCGCGGCCGCGCGCGCCACGGAGATAACGGCCCCCCCGCCCCGCCGGCAGCCGAAGCCCATCCCGCGCCCCTCGGGGCGCGCCCAGGCCCGGCACGCGGCGCGCGGCAGAAAGGGCGGCGCACGCCCCGACCCCATGCGCCGCCTGATTCCGCAGGCGCTGGTCGTCGCGTTCCTCGCCGGCGGCACCACCGCGTTCGTCGCCAACGACAAGGCCGTCGAGCTCACCGTGGACGGCCGCACCCGCACGCTGCACACCTTCGCCTCCGACGTCGGCGAACTGCTCGCCCAGCAGGGCGTGAAGGTCGGCGATCACGACCTCGTCGCCCCCGCGCCCGGAACTCCCCTCGCGAGCGGTGACGAGGTCGCGGTGCGCTACGGCCGGCCCGTGCGGCTCACCATCGACGGCATCCAGCGCGAGGTGTGGACGACGGCGCCCACGGTGGAGGCGGCGCTCCAGCAGTTCGGGGTGCGCGCGGAGGGCGCCTACGTGTCGACCTCGCGTTCCCAGGGGATCGGCCGCGACGGGCTCGAGCTGGACGTCCGCACCGAGCGCACCGTGACGGTCCTCGCGGACGGGCAGGCCCGCACCATCCGGACCAACGCGGCGACCGTCCGCGAGGCCGTCGCCCAGGCCGGGGTCGTGCTCTACCGGCAGGACACGACGTCCGTGGCACCGGACAGCTTCCCGCGCGACGGGCAGACGGTGACCGTGCTGCGGGTGATGGGCTCCAAGGAGGTCCGTGAGGAGCCGATCCCCTTCGACGTGCGGCGCACCAAGGACCCGAACCTGCTCAAGGGCACGGAGGTGGTCGCACGCCCCGGGCAGGCGGGCGCACGCCGGGTCACGTACGCCCTGCGCACCGTCAACGGCGTCAGGGAGAGACCGCGGCGGATCAGGGACGAGGTGGTGCGGCAGCCACAGACCCAGCTCGTCCGGATCGGCACCAAGCCGCGCCCGGACCTGGTGGAGGGCGCGGAGCAGCTGAACTGGAAGGGGCTCGCGGTCTGCGAGTCGGGCGGCCGCGCACGCGCGGTGGACCCGTCGGGCACGTACGGCGGCCTCTACCAGTTCGACCGGCGCACCTGGCGCAGCCTCGGCGGCTCGGGCCGGCCGCAGGACGCGCCCGCGGAGGAGCAGACGTACCGGGCGAAGAAGCTGTTCGCACGCCAGGGGACCAGCCCGTGGCCGCACTGCGGGTCGCGGCTGTACCGGTGACGGTGCCACCGGCCGGAGGCCCGGGCGCCGCCCCGTAGGCTTGGCCCGTGAGCAGCCCCACCCCCGACGCCCTGCTGGGCCCCGCCGACGTCCGTGAGCTGGCGGCGGCCCTCGGCGTGCGCCCCACCAAACAGCGCGGCCAGAACTTCGTCATCGACGCCAACACGGTGCGCCGCATCGTCCGCACCGCCGAAGTGCGGCCCGACGACGTCGTCGTGGAGGTGGGACCCGGGCTCGGCTCGCTGACTCTGGCGCTCCTCGAGGTCGCCGAGCGCGTCACCGCCGTGGAGATCGACGACGTGCTGGCGGCGGCGCTGCCCGCCACCATCGCGGCGCGCATGCCGGAGCGCGCCGAGCGGTTCGCGCTGGTGCACTCCGACGCGCTGCACGTCCGTGAGCTGCCGGGCCCCGCCCCCACCGCGCTGGTCGCGAACCTGCCCTACAACGTCGCCGTTCCCGTCCTGCTCCACATGCTCGACACCTTCCCGAGCATCGAGCGGACGCTGGTGATGGTGCAGTCCGAGGTCGCCGACCGGCTCGCCGCCGCGCCCGGGTCCAAGGTGTACGGGGTGCCGTCCGTCAAGGCCAACTGGTACGCCGAGGTCAAGCGCGCCGGAGCCATCGGGCGCAACGTCTTCTGGCCCGCGCCCAACGTCGACAGCGGGCTGGTCTCGCTGGTGCGGCGCGCCGAGCCGCTCAAGACCGCCGCGTCGAAGGACGAGGTGTTCGCGGTCGTGGACGCGGCGTTCGCCCAGCGGCGCAAGACGCTGCGGGCCGCGCTCGCCGGGTGGGCGGGGTCGGCCGCGGCGGCGGAGGCCGCGCTCGTGGCAGCCGGCATCTCACCCCGGGCGAGGGGCGAGTCGCTGACGGTGGAGGAGTTCGCGCGTATCGCCGAGAACCGCCTGGCCGAGCACAAGGAGTCCGAGTAAGTGAGCGTGACGGTACGCGTCCCGGCCAAGGTCAATGTGCAGCTCGCGGTGGGCGGTGCCCGCCCCGACGGCTTCCACGACCTGGCGAACGTCTTCCTGGCCGTGGGCCTGTACGACGAGATCACGGTGACCCCGGCCGACGAGCTGGGCGTCACCTGCTCGGGGCCGTACGCCGCGCAGGTGCCGCTCGACCGTACGAACCTGGCGGCGCGGGCGGCGCTGACGCTCGCGCAACGCCGTGGGCTGGATCCGGCCGTGCACATCCACATCGCCAAGGACATCCCGGTCGCCGGGGGCATGGCGGGCGGCAGCGCGGACGGGGCGGGCGCGCTGCTGGCGTGCGACGTGCTGTGGGGCACGGGGGCCTCGCGCGAGGAACTGCTGGAGATCTGCGCCGAGCTGGGCAGCGACGTGCCGTTCAGCCTGGTGGGCGGGGCGGCGCTGGGTACCGGGCGGGGCGAGAGGCTCACGGCGCTGGAGGTCGGGGGCACCTTCCACTGGGTGTTCGCGACGGCGGACCGGGGGCTGTCCACTCCGGCGGTCTTCCGGGAGTTCGACCGCCTGAACGAGGGTGTGCGGATCCCCGAGCCGGTCGCTTCCCAGGACCTGCTGGACGCGCTGGCGAAGGGCGACGTGGGCGCGCTGGCGGCGACGGTGTCGAACGACCTGCAGCCGGCGGCGCTGTCCCTTTTCCCGGAGCTCGTGGACACGCTGGCCGCGGGCCAGGCGGCGGGTGCGCTGGCGGGGCTGGTGTCGGGGTCGGGGCCTACGGCGGCGTTCCTGGTGCGGAATGCGGATTCGGCCGGGAGAGTGGCTGAGGCGCTCGTGGCGTCGGGGACGTGCGAGTCGGCGAGGGTCGCGGTGTCCCCGGCGCCGGGGGCGACGGTGGTCTGATGAGTGAGCCTCAGAGCTCGTCGATGGCGGTCAGGTCGATGTCGATGGAGTACGGCCTGTCGACCTTGATGCGGTCGCGATAGGTGCCGGTAGGCCTGTACATGCCCGTTTCCTGCGACAGTTCGAATACCTCTACAGCCGGATGCTTGTAGGGTCCGGTCATCTCGACCAGCCAGTAGTACTGGATGCCTGCGGCAGCGTACTTGTGCGTCTTGGTGAGCCGGTCGCGGGCTTCGGACTCCGGGGAAACGACCTCGACGGCGAGTACGACGTCCTTGCCTTCGAAATACGTCTGGTCCGGCCCCTTCTTGGCTGTTGCCTTGATCACGGAGATGTTCGGTTCGGCGCCGTTGCGCCGATCAAGCACCACCGTCATCTCGCGTGCGACTTTCAAGCCGGGCGGCAGAGTGCGGCGCAGGCCGCTGACCAGCAGGTCGATCGCGGCGAAGTGGAAGTAGCGCTGCGGGCTCGCGTGCCCTCCGCGGTAGCGGCCCAGCGCGGATCACGTCACCACAAAGAGTGACGACACGAGTGCACCCCGCCCCCTCCCCCGGAGGCCCTACGCTTGAAGGCTGATCGATCCCCGCGTCAGGAGTGAAATGGCCGTCAACCTGGTCAATGTCGAGAACGTCAGCAAGGTGTACGGCACCCGTGCCCTGCTCGACGGCGTCTCGCTCGGCGTGTCCGAAGGGGACCGGATCGGGGTCGTCGGGCGCAACGGCGACGGCAAGACCACCCTGATCCGGATGCTCGCCAAGCTGGAGGAGGCCGACACCGGCCGCGTCACCCACTCCGGCGGGCTGCGCCTGGGCGTGCTCACCCAGCACGACTCCCTCGACCCGGCCGCCACCGTCCGCCACGAGGTCATCCGGGACATGGCCGACCACGAGTGGGCGGGCAACGCCAAGATCCGCGACGTGCTCACCGGCCTCTTCGGCGGACTCGACCTGCCCGGCTTCCCTCAGGGGCTCGACACCGTCATCGGCCCCCTCTCGGGCGGCGAGCGGCGCCGTATCGCGCTCGCCAAGCTGCTGATCGCCGAGCAGGACCTGATCGTCCTGGACGAGCCCACCAACCACCTCGACGTCGAGGGCATCGCCTGGCTCGCACAGCACCTGCGCGAGCGCCGCTCCGCGCTCGTGTGCGTCACCCACGACCGCTGGTTCCTCGACCAGGTGTGCACCCGCATGTGGGACGTGCAGCGCGGCGAGGTCTTCGAGTACGAGGGCGGCTACTCCGACTACGTCTTCGCCCGCGCCGAGCGGGAGCGCATCGCCGCCTCCGAGGAGGCCAAGCGGCAGAACCTGGTCCGCAAGGAACTGGCGTGGCTGCGACGCGGCGCCCCCGCCCGCACCTCCAAGCCCCGCTTCCGCGTCGAGGCCGCCAACGAACTCATCAAGGACGTGCCGCCGCCCCGCGACAGCAGCGAGCTGATGAAGTTCGCCTCCTCACGGCTCGGCAAGACCGTCTTCGACCTCGAGGACGTCACCGTCCAGGCCGGCCCGAAGGTGCTGCTCAAGCACGTCACCTGGCAGCTCGGCCCCGGCGACCGGATCGGTCTCGTCGGCGTGAACGGCGCCGGGAAGACCTCCCTGCTGCGCGCCATGGCCGACGCCGCCCGCAGCGAGGGCGAGCAGCAGCCCGCGGGCGGCCGGATCACCGTCGGCAGGACCGTCAAACTCGCCTACCTCTCCCAGGAAGTCGCCGAACTCGACCCCACCTGGCGTGTCCTCGAGGCCGTGCAGCGGGTCCGCGAGCGGGTCGACCTCGGCAAGGGGCGCGAGATGACCGCCGGGCAGCTGTGCGAGACGTTCGGCTTCAGCAAGGAGAAGCAGTGGACGCCGGTCGGCGACCTGTCCGGCGGTGAGCGGCGGCGGCTGCAACTGCTGCGCCTCCTCATGGACGAGCCCAACGTCCTCTTCCTCGACGAGCCCACCAACGACCTCGACATCGAGACGCTCACCCAGCTCGAGGACGTCCTCGACGGCTGGCCCGGCTCGATGATCGTGATCTCCCACGACCGCTTCTTCATCGAGCGCACCACCGACAAGGTCTTCGCCCTCCTCGGCGACGCCACGCTGCGGATGCTGCCCCGTGGCATCGACGAGTACCTGGAGCGGCGCCACCGCATGGAGGAGGCCGCCGCGGCGGCCGCGGCACCGGCACCCGCCGTGGCCAAGCCGACCGCCTCCGCCGCCGACGCCCGGGCCGCGAAGAAGGAACTTCAGCGGATCGAGCGGCAGTTGGACAAGATCTCCGAGCGGGAGGGCAAGCTCCACCAGCAAATCGCCGAGAACGCCACGGACTTCGAGAAGGTGGCCGGACTCGACGCCGAGCTGCGGGAGTTGGTGGGGCAGCGTGAGGAGCTGGAGCTGCGCTGGCTCGAACTCGCCGAGGACGCCTAGGTGCTGACGGGCGCGGAACGCGCGCCGCGAGCGGCGCGGGAAGGCGCGTAACGAGGGCATCACGGGCCGGTCCTCCCTTGGGAACAGGGGCAGGACCGGCCCCGTGTTCGAGGACGCCCCAGTGATAGAAAGGTCCGTCTGAGAACAGCCTGAGTACCACCGGCGTGGCGGAAACGAGCACCACGGGCGTGGGGACACATCAGTTTGAGGGGGAAAGCGCTGATGACTCAGCCGCCCGAACACCCGCCCCTGGGCGGCGGTTTCGGGGCACCGCAGAATCCGCCGCCACAGGGTGGTTTCGGTGCCCCGCAGGACCCCCGGCCGGCGACCCCGCCACCGCCCGTCCAGCCCCCGGCGACCCCACCGCAGCCGGGGTACGGCCACCCGCAGCAGCCGCAGCAGCCGTCGGCTTCCGGCCCGTTCCAGCAGCCGGGCGCGTATCCGCAGCCGGGCCCGTACGGCGGGCCGGGTCCCTACGCCCAGCAGCCCGGCCGGCCCGGTCCGTACGCCCAGCAGCCCGGCCCCTACCCCCAGCAGCCCGGCCCCTACGCCGCTCCCCACCCCGGCTACGGCTACCCGCAGCAGCCGCCCCGGTTCCCCGGCGCGCCCCTCCCGCCCCCCGGCGGCGGCCCCTGGAACCCTTTCAGGGGCAAGCCCGCGCTGGTCGTGGGCGCCGCCGTCGCCGCGCTGCTCCTCATAGGCGGCACCGTGTACGCGGTCGGCAGCGGCGGCGACAAGAAGCCCACCGCCGACAGCAACCAGAGCTCCGGGCCGTCCTCCACCGCCTCCGCCCCGGCCGACGCGAGCGGTGGCAGCGGCGACGGCGGCGCGGACCCGGAGAACCTCAACCAGGACCGCAAGCCGGGGGAGGACAGGGTCCTCTGGTACCGGCAGGCGCCCGACGCGCCCGGCCACGGCGCCGACGCCCCCGGCATGTGGATCACCGGCAGGTCGGCGGTGAAGGCCGCGTACAAGCAGGTCTTCGCCTACGACGTCGCGGGCGGCAGCCCCACCTGGAACCCGATCTCCTTCCCACAGAAGATCTGCGCGGTCACTCCGCAGAAGACGGCGGACGACAAGGTCGTGGTCGCCTACATGAGCGGCGTGAGCGACAGCGCCAAGTGCAACCACATCCAGGAGATCGACCTCGACACCGGCAAGAAGGGCTGGAGCGCGCAGATTGCCGACGGCGCCCTCTTCGACAGCGCGCTCGCCGTCGACCTGACCGTCACGGGCAGGACCCTGCTGGTCGCCCGCGCGCAGTCCGGCCTGGCGTACGACGTGGCCACCGGCAAGAAGCTGTGGGAGAAGCAGCGGTACGGCGCGGCCTGCTTCCCGACCGCGTTCGCGGGCGGCGCCAAGCTCCTCTCGGTCGCCTCCTGCGGCGCCGGCGGCTCCGACGCGCACGACGAGGTGCAGGAACTGGATCCCACGACCGGCAGGACCAAGTGGACCAAGAAGATCCCCAAGGGCTGGTCGGTCGCCCACGCCTACTCCGTCGATCCGGTCGTCCTCTACCTCACCGACGAGGACAAGACGCGGTGGAACGTCTCCACACTGAGGAGCGACGGCAGCGTGCGCTCCCAGCTGAACGTCGACGAGTCCTTCGCACCCCGGTGCGGCTGGGCCATCCTCAACCGTGACCTGCAGGGCTGCACGGGCGCCGTGGCCGACGCGAGCACCTTGTACCTGCCGACCGACGCGAAGAGCGGCCCGAACGAGATCGTCGCGATCAGCCTGGACACCGGCAAGGAGAAGTGGCGGGTGAAGTCCCCGGCGGACGAGTCGATGCTCCCGCTCAAGATGGAGGGCACCCATCTGATCGCGTATGTCGAGCCGTCGTACGACACGGGCGGCCAGGTCGTCTCCATCGCGACGGCCGGCGGGAGCCACACCGCGGCGAAGCTGCTGCAGAACCCGGCGGGCGCCGCGCAGGTCGAGAGCGGCTTCTTCGCCAAGGCGATCGACTACGTGGACGGGCGCCTGTACCTCTCCACGACCCGGCTGACGGGCGGTACCCGGTCCAAGGAGAAGCTGATGCTGGCCTACGGCAGGTGAGCGGTTCACCGACCCGCCCGTCCCCGCCCACTGTTCCTGTGTCCTTCGAGGTCCTCACGCCATGAGCCAGCCGCCACCCCCTCCCCACCAGCCGCCCCCGCCGCCCCACCAGCCTCCGCCGGGCGGTGGTTTCGACGCCCCGCAGCCTCCGCCGCCGGGCGGCTTCGGCGCCTTCGGCGCACCCCAGCCGCCGCCCCAGGCGCCCCCGCCGCCCGCCCAGGGGCCGGGCTACGGCCATCCGCAGCCGCCGGCCCCGCCGCAGCCGGGATACGGGTATGCCCAGCAGCCCGGTTACGGCTACCCGAACCAGCACCCCGGCTACGGCCATCACCAGCCGCCGATGGTTCCCGTACCGGCGCATGGCGCCCCGGGCGGCGGCCGCAAGGGGCCGAGCGCCACGGTGTGGATCGTCGTCGCGGCGGTCGCGGCCATCGCGCTGGTCGTCGGCGTCGGGGCCTGGTACGCGAACAACTCCTCCGGCAGCGACACGGGCGGCGGCCCCGCCTCCGGCGCCGACGGCGGCCAGGGCGGCCAGGGGAGCGGCACCGGCGGCTCCGGTTCCGGCAAGGAGAAGGCGCCGGCCGACCCCAGCGCCAGGGTTCTCTTCCGGATCCCGGCGCCGCGGATCACGGACAGACAGGAACTCGACAACGTCGCCGGCTCCTGGCTCACCGGCTCCGTCTACGCCAAGGCCGGCATCAACAAGATCGTGGGCTACGACCCGGACACCGGCGCGACCAAGTGGACGCTGCCGCTGAACGGCCAGACCTGCGCGGGCTCCCCCGAGATCAGCTCCTCCGGGATCGCCGCGGTGGTCTCCGAGTCGGGCAAGCGGGCGAACGTGCGGGACCGCAAGCCGTGCGGCGACGTCACCGCGTTCGAGGTCGCCACCGGGAAGAAGCTGTGGACGAAATCGGTCGGCACCGGTGGCGCGGCGGTCCCGTTCGGTGAGGTCTCCATCAGCGGCACGACGGTCGCCGCCGGCGCCGGCCTCTACGGCGGTGCCGCCTTCGACCTGGCCACCGGCAAGGTGCTGTGGCAGCACGGGAGGGGCTCCTGCACGGACGTCGGCTACGCGGGCGGCGATCAGCTCGTCGCGGTGCGCAGGTGCGGCCCCTTCGGCAAGGAGCTGTACGAGGTGCAGCTGCTCGACCCGAGGACGGGTGGCGCCAGGTGGAGCTACAAGCTCCCCGAGGGCATCGACAACGCCAAGGTGATCTCCACCAAGCCGGTGGTGTTCGGCGTGGACTCGGGCGGCATCACCGCCTCCGGAGCCACGGACGTCTTCTCACTGGACGACACCGGCGGGCTGCGGACGAAGATCGCCCTGGAGGACGGCAAGTACGAGCACCACTGCGGCCTCGGCAAGGTGCACGACTGCCAGGCGATCACGGTGGGCAACGACAAGCTGTACGTGCCGACCAACGACCACGACGGCTCGGCCGAGGGAACCCGGACCAACGAGATCATCGCGTTCTCGCTGGCCACCGGGAAGACCACCGGCGACCGGATCGACGCCGGCGACGGCTACGACATCTTCCCGATCCGCATGGACGGCGGGAACGTGCTGGCGTACAAGAGCGGCCCGTACAACAAGGGCGCCCAGGTGGTCTCGGTCGACGGCGGGTCCCTGAAGCAGACGAGACTGCTGGAGACCCCGGCCTCCCAGGAGGTGCTGGGCGCGATCATGAGCATGGTGCCGAAGACGTCCGAGCTGCTCTACACCGACGGCCGGCTCTTCCTCGGCAAGGACCTGGTCGGCAAGCCGTTCACGGCCGACCAGAAGTCGTACACCGCGCTCGGCTTCGGCGCGAAGTAGCGCGTACGCGGCGCACGGCGAAGGCCTCGCTCCTGTTCGGGGGCGGGGCCTTTCACGTACCCGTCATCAGCCGCCATTGGGCGGGATTTCGGTAATCCGGGGCACTTCTGGCCGGTAGGGGAAGCGCGATGTCGAACAAGCGTGTAGCTTCCGGGGGCATGAAGGGCGGGGGGTGCGCCCGGGGGGCTTCTGTCCATGCGGGCCAGTGGGCATCCATAGTGGGCATCCACGGGGGGGGACTGGGGGGTTGCTCGATGGGAGTGCGGCTCATGGTGGTCGACGACCACCGATTGCTCGCCGAGGCGCTGGCCTCGGCTCTGAAGCTGAGGGGGCACCGGGTGCTCGCCGCGGCGGCGCCCGCCGCGGGGGCGGCGGACCTTGTGATCAGCAGGGCGCCCGAGGTGTGCCTGCTGGGCACGGCGGCACCCGCGGAGCCCGGCGCCTTCGACCCGGTGGTGCGCATCAAACGGGAGCGCCCGCAGGTGGCGGTGCTGGTGCTCGGCCCGGTGCCCAGCCCGCGCGGGATAGCGGCCGCGTTCGCCGCCGGAGCCTCGGGCTACGTACGGCACGACGAGCGCATCGAGGGCGTCGAGCGGGCCATCATGAAGGCGCGGGCGGGCGAGGCGGCCGTGGCGCCGCAGCTGTTGCAGGGCGCGTTCAACGAACTGCTCAACCCGGCGGCGCAGCCGGACGACGAGGGCCAGCGCCTGTTGGAGATGCTGACCCCGAGGGAGGTCGAGGTCCTGGTCCGGGTGGCCGACGGCGAGGACACCCGCCTCATCGCGGCGGGCATGGGCATCGCCCCGTCCACGGCCCGCACCCACGTCCAGCGCGTCCTGATGAAACTGGGCGTGGGCTCCCGCCTGGAGGCTGCCGCCCTGGCAGCGCGGACCGGCCTCCTGGACCGGGCGGGGCCCATCGGAAGCAAGTGACCGGGCGGTGCGCCCCACAGGGGCGCGGGGAACCGCGCGGGATCAGCCACGGACCAGCCGCGGCCGACGTACGGCGCGCAGTTCCCCGGCGCCCGATGAAGCCGCGTGGCCGTGCTACTCGGGCCTCTCCTCCGACGCCGCGTCGAGGGACGGCGGAGCTATCGGCCTCAGCTTCAGCCAGAGCAGGAACAGCAGGCCCAGGATCAGCATCCCGAGGCCCGTCCACAGGTTGATGTTGACGCCCTCCGCCTTGCGGATCGCGGCGTCGGACGCCGTGAACCCGGCGATCATCACAATCACGCCGTAGAGCACGAACAGGCCGCCGATGATGCGGCGCAGGTCGAAGATGCGTGCCGCGGTGGCGGACTTGCCTTCCAGCTCGGTGACTTGGCGCTGGACGTCGTGTTCGGAGTACTCGGACATGGTCGGTCAATCCTCCGCGGTCAGAGCGAGAACGGGATGTAGCAGGCGGCGGCGAGGACGACCGCGCCCCAGCCGAGCAGGGCGGGCCTGCGGTACCAGGCGTCGTCGCCCGCGGAGGGCGGTTCGGCCATGCCGGGCGAGCGGGTGCCGTAGACGAGGCCCTGGAGCTGGTCCGCCGGCTTGGGCCTGGTGAACAGCGAGACCGCGACCATCACGACCGCGCCGGCCACGAAACCGGCGATGGCGGAGACGAAGTTGGCGCCCTGGTCGGAGGGGATGCCGATGACGCCGTGCTTGTAGATGACGAAGTAGTTCACCATCGCGGTCACCGTGCCGGCGAGCAGGCCCCAGAAGCCGGACTTCGCGGACGCGCGCTTCCAGAACATGCCGACGACGAACACCACGAACATCGGCACGTTGAAGAAGGAGAACAGCGTCTGCAGGTAGCTCATGATGTTCGAGAACGACGACGCCAGGAACGCCGTGCCGATCGACGCCAGCACGCCGATCGCCGTGATGAGGCGGCCGAAGCGGACGTAGTACGCGTCCTCGCGGTCCTTGACGATGTACCGCGCCCAGATGTCGTTGGTGAACACCGTGTTGAAGGACGACACGTTGGCCGCCATGCCCGCCATGAAGGCCGCCAGCAGACCGGTCACCGCGATGCCGAGGACGCCGTTGGGCAGCAGCTCCTGCATCAGGTACGGGATCGCGTCGTTGTACTGCAGGGAGGAGCCGGGCGTGCCGATCTTCGGGACCAGGACGGCGGCCACCAGGCCCGGGATCATCACCAGGAACACGATGAAGATCTTCGGGAACGCGGCGATCAGCGGGGTGCGCTGGGCCGCGGAGAGGTTCTTCGCGGACAGGGCGCGCTGCACCTCGGCGAAGTTGGTGGTCCAGTAGCCGAAGGACAGCACGAAGCCGAGGCCGAGGACGATGGTCAGCCAGTTGGCGCCCAGCGGGTTGGCGTGCCCGATCCCGGTGCCGCCCCAGGCGGTGACGAAGTCGTGGCCGTGGGTCTTGGTGAGCTTGTCCGTCAGCCCGCCCCAGCCGCCGACCTTCTTCAGGCCGAGCACGGTGATCGGGATGAGCGCCGCGAGGATCACGAAGAACTGCAGCACCTCGTTGTAGATCGCCGACGACAGGCCGCCGAGGGTGATGTACGCGAGCACGAAGAAGCCGGCGACCACGATCGCCACCCACTGCGGCCAGCCCAGCAGCGCCTCGACGACGATCGCGAGGGCGTAGAGGTTCACGCCCGCGATGAGGATCGCGGCGAAGGCGAACAGGATCGAGCTCAGCAGGTGCGCTCCCTTGTCGAAGCGCAGCAGCAGGAACTCGGGCACGGAGCGGACCTTGGAGCCGTAGTAGAACGGCATCATCACCAGGCCGAGGAAGACCATGGCCGGGATGGCGCCGATCCAGTACCAGTGCACGGTGTAGGCGCCGTACTGGGCGCTGTTGGCGGCCATGCCGAGGATCTCGGTGGCGGCCAGGTTGGCGGAGATGAACGCGAGACCGGTGATCCAGGCGGGCAGCGAGCGCCCGGACAGGAAGAAGTCGAGGCTGGTCTTCACCGAGCGGCGGGCCGCGAAGCCGATGCCGAGGACGACCGCGAAGTAGATCCCGAGGATCGCGTAGTCGAGCCCGTTCGTGGGGAGTCGTAGCTCGGCTGCCAGACATGTGGGGGTATGCATGAGCACTCGCTTCGTTGCGTGAACCAATCAGTGCGGAACCGTACGCCCCCACGTTCGATATTTGAACTCTTCTGATGACGGTCTTTGTTGGATTGTGACGTTGACGCCGGTGGTGACTTGTGTTTTGGTGTGTTGGGTTATGTTTGAAGGGTGAGTGGCTCGAATGGAGAGTCGAACGTGAAGAAGACCTCGACCCGGCTGGCCGACGGTCGTGAGCTCATCTACTACGACCTGCGCGACGACGTCGTGCGGGACGCGGTCGACCGCCGGCCGCTCGAGCGGACCGTCACGACCTCCGAAATCCGCCAGGACGTGCTGCTCGGCGACTCGGTCGCCGTCGCCTCGCACCGCCAGGGCCGCACCTACCACCCGCCCGCCGACGAGTGCCCGCTGTGCCCCTCCCGGGACGGCAGGCTGAGCGAGATCCCCGACTCGTCCTATGACGTCGTCGTCTTCGAGAACCGCTTCCCCTCGCTCGCCGGCGACTCCGGCCGCTGCGAGGTCGTCTGCTTCACCTCCGACCACAACGCCTCCTTCGCCGACCTGACCGAGGAGCAGGCGGGCCTGGTCCTGGACGCCTGGACCGACCGCACCGCCGAGCTGTCCCACCTGCCGGCCGTCGAGCAGGTCTTCTGCTTCGAGAACCGCGGCGCGGAGATCGGCGTGACCCTCGGCCACCCGCACGGGCAGATCTACGCGTACCCCTTCACCACCCCCCGCACCGCCCTGATGCTCCGTTCGCTGGCCGCCCACAAGGAGGCGACCGGCGGAGGGAACCTGTTCGACGCCGTCCTGGAGCACGAACTCGCCGACGAGCGGATCGTCCTGCAGAGCGAGCACTGGGTGGCGTTCGTGCCGTACGCCGCGCACTGGCCCTACGAGGTCCACCTCTACCCCCGCCGCCGCGTCCCCGACCTGCTCGGGCTCGACGAGGCGGCACGCACAGAGTTCCCCAAGGTCTACCTGGAACTCTTGAAGCGCTTCGACCGGATCTTCGGCGAGGGTGAGCCTCCGACGCCGTACATCGCCGCCTGGCACCAGGCGCCGTTCGGCACACTGGACGAGTTCGACGGCGTGACGAGGGACGACTTCGCGCTCCACCTCGAGCTTTTCACCATTCGCCGCACTTCCGGCAAGCTGAAGTTCCTCGCGGGTTCCGAGTCCGGCATGAGCGTGTTCATCAACGACGTGCCGCCGGAGGCCGCGGCCCGGCGACTGCGAGAGGTAGCGAGTTCATGAGCGGGAAGTACCTGGTCACCGGCGGCGCCGGCTATGTGGGCAGCGTGGTCGCGCAGCACCTGCTGGAGGCCGGCCACGAGGTCGTCGTCCTCGACAACCTCTCCACCGGCTTCCGCGAGGGCGTGCCCACCGGTGCTTCCTTCATCGAGGGCGACATCCGCGACGCCGCCAAGTGGCTCGACGCCTCCTTCGACGCGGTCCTGCACTTCGCCGCGTTCTCGCAGGTCGGCGAGTCGGTCGTGAAGCCGGAGAAGTACTGGGACAACAACGTCGGCGGCACCATGGCCCTGCTCGGCGCCATGCGCGAGACCGGTGTGCGCAGGCTCGTCTTCTCCTCCACGGCGGCCACCTACGGCGAGCCGGTGAACACCCCGATCACCGAGACCGACCCGACGGCGCCGACCTCCCCCTACGGCGCCTCCAAGCTCGCCGTCGACCACATGATCACCGGTGAGGCGGCCGCGCACGGCCTGGGCGCGGTCTCCCTGCGCTACTTCAACGTCGCCGGCGCCTACGGCGCCTACGGCGAGCGCCACAACCCCGAGTCCCACCTCATCCCGCTCGTCCTCCAGGTCGCGCAGGGCAGGCGCGAGGCCATCTCGGTCTTCGGCGACGACTACCCGACGCCGGACGGCACCTGCATCCGCGACTACATCCACGTCGCCGACCTCGCCGAGGCCCACCTGCTCGCCCTGGGCGCCGCCGCCCCCGGCGAACACCTGATCTGCAACCTCGGCAACGGCAACGGCTTCTCGGTGCGCGAGGTCATCGAAACGGTGCGCCAGGTCACCGGGCACCCGATCCCCGAGGTCGTGGCCCCGCGCCGGGGCGGCGACCCGGCGGTCCTGGTCGCCTCCGCGGCCACGGCCCGCGAGAAGCTCGGCTGGAACCCGTCCCGCGCGGACCTCGCGGGAATCGTCGCGGACGCGTGGCAGTTCGCACGGCACGTCGCAAGCAACGCAAGGGAGCAGTAGGTGGGCGTACGCGAGGGCTTCGGGGAGATCTACGGGACGGCTCCCGAGGGCGTCTGGGCGGCACCTGGCCGGGTCAACCTGATCGGCGAGTACACGGACTTCAACGAGGGCTTCGTGATGCCGCTCGCGCTGCCGCACACGGCGGTCGCGGCGGTGTCGCGGCGCACCGACGGTGTGCTGCGGCTGCACTCGGCCGACATCGAGGGCCCGGTCGTCGAACTGCACGTCGACGAACTGCAGCCGCTGACCAACACCAGCTGGGCCGCCTACCCCGCGGGTGTCGTCTGGGTGCTGCGCGAGGCCGGCCACCCGATCGCCGGCGCGGACGTCCACCTGTCCTCGACGGTGCCGACCGGCGCCGGCCTGTCCTCCTCGGCGGCGCTGGAGGTGGTCGTCGCCCTCGCGCTCAACGACCTGTACGAGCTCGGCCTGACCGGCCCCGAGCTGGCCAGGATCGCCCAGCGCGCCGAGAACGACTTCGTGGGCGTGCCCTGCGGGATCATGGACCAGATGGCGTCGGCGTGCGCCACGGACGGCTACGCGCTGCACCTGGACTGCCGCGACCTGTCCATCCGGCAGATTCCCTTCGACCTGGCCTCGCAGGGCCTGACGCTGCTGGTCGTCGACACCCGCGTGAAGCACGCGCTGGGCGACGGGGCGTACGCCGAGCGGCGCGAGGGCTGCGAGGAGGGCGCACGGCAGCTGGGCGTCTCGCATCTGCGGGACGTGGCATACGAGGAGCTTGAGGCCGCGCTCGCGCGCCTGTCCGACGAGCGGGTGCGCCGCTATGTGCGCCATGTCGTCTCGGACGACCACCGGGTCGACCAGGTGGTCCGGCTGCTGGACGCGGGCGAGGTCCGGGCGATCGGCCCCGTGCTGACCGAGGGCCATGTCTCCCTCCGCGACGACCTGCGGATCTCCTGCCCCGAGCTGGACCTGGTGGTGGACACGGCGAACGCCGCGGGCGCGCTGGGGGCACGGATGACGGGCGGCGGCTTCGGCGGCTCGGCGATCGTCCTGGTGGAGGCGTCGGACACGGACACGATCACCAAGGCGATCGAGGAGGCGTTCACCGCCGCCGGCTACACGGCACCCCGGGTGTTCCCTGCGGTGCCGTCGGCCGGGGCGCGCCGCCTGAGCTGATCACGCCCCGGCTCGGCCCAGCCGCTTCGTCAACGTGTACTCCGTGATCCCCGGCGGGTAGTCGGGGATCACGCACACCACCTCGTAGCCCTGCTTCCGGTAGAACTCCGGGGCCTGGAAGTCCCACGTCTCCAGGCGGCACGCGGTGCAGCCGCGTTCCTCGTGGGCCGTCCGCTCAGCCTGCGCCAGCAGCCGCGTGCCGAGGCCCGCGCCGCGGTGCCGGTCGTCCACCCACAGGTACGCGACGTGCAGCCACGTCGTCCAGGTGTGCCCGACCAGCCCGCCCGCCAGTTCCCCCGCCGCGTCCAACGCCCACACATGGAGCGGAACATCGCGCTCCGCCGGCGTTCCGCGCAGCGCGCGCAGCACCGGGGACGCCGCCGTGTTCGTCTCACGCAGCCGAGCGCGGAGCAGGTCCCGCCGCTCCTTGTCGACTTCTGTCTCGATACGAAACATGCGGCTCACCATAAACGCGTCGGCCGACCAGTTCTGCAATTCTCCTTCCGCTCCAGGCCGGCGGCCCTACCCTGTGAAACAGCGCCGGTGGGGGCCGGTGCTGATCAGGGGGCGAGACAGTCGGGTACGGCGCCCGGGGCGGGGGTAGCAGTTCCGACACGGCGGCGGCCGTGCCGCTGCGTTACCCGTCCCAGGAGAAAATCCGGGGAGCGCTCCGGGCGCCCTATCCGCGCCGGGCCGTCCCCCGAACAGTGGGGGTATCAGTGGTTCGCATCCGAGTTCTGGTCGTCGACGATCACCGCATCTTCGCCGAGTCCCTCGCCGCCGCCCTGGCGGCCGAACCGGACGTCGACGTGTCCGCGGCCGGCAGCGGCCCGGCCGCGCTGCGCTGCCTGGAGCGGGCGGCCGCGGAGGGCCGCAGATTCGACGTGATGCTCGTCGACGCGGATCTCGGTGGCAACGTCCTGGGCTCACGCCCGGCGGTCCCCGTACAGGACGGCGACGAGGACGGCCTCGTCGACGGCATCTCCCTAGTCGCCGGCGTCCGCTCCGGCCAGCCGAACGTGCGGACCGTCGTCCTCGCCGAGAAGGACGACCCGCGCCGCGCCGCCCTGGCCCTGCAGGCGGGCGCCTCCGGCTGGGTCGCCAAGGACTGCTCGTTGCAGCGGCTGCTCACGGTCATCCGGGGCGTCCTGCGGGACGAGACGCACCTGCCGCCCGCCCTGCTCACCGGGGTGCTGCGCGAGCTGACCGCGGCCCGCAAGCACCGCACCGAGAGCGAGCGTCTGGTGGAGTCCCTCACGCCCCGGGAGCGGGAGGTGCTGCGGTGCATGGTCGCCGGACTCGGCCGCAAGGCCGTCGCCGAGCGGCTGTTCCTGTCCCCGCACACCGTCCGCACGCACATGCAGAACGTGCTGGGGAAGCTGGGCGTCCACTCCACGCTCGCCGCCGTCGCCCTCGCCCGCCGCGCCGGGGTCGGACCGGTCGACCTAGCCGGGGATGTTGTCGAACGGGGCGGTCAGCTGGCGTAGCAGCGCGGCCAGCTCACCGCGCTGGGCCGAGCTGAGCTCGGAGAGGATCGCGCGCTCCTGGTCGAGAAGTCCGGCCAGAGCCTGGTCGGCCCGGTCCCGGCCCTCGTCCGTGAGCCGCACCAGCACACCCCGGCGGTCGCTCGGGTCCGGGAGCCGCTCGACCAGGCCCTTCTTCGCCAGGCGGTCGATGCGGTTGGTCATCGTGCCCGAGGTGACCAGCGTCTGGGTGAGCAACTGGCCGGGGGAGAGCTGATAGGGGCTGCCGGCCCGGCGGAGCGCGGTGAGGACGTCGAACTCCCAGGGCTCCAGGCCGTGCTCGGAGAATGCCAGCCGGCGTGCGCGGTCCAGATGCCGGGCCAGTCTGCTGACCCGGCTGAGCACCTCGAGCGGTTCCACGTCGAGGTCCGGGCGTTCCCTGCGCCACGCCGCGACCAGCCGATCGACCTCGTCCTCCATGCGATCAGTGTAGTGGTTGTGTCGATGTGAAGTCTCTTGATGGGAGACATCTTGACGTTGAGTCTCTTGACGTCGAGATAGTTGCGGTACGAGGATGGCGAGCCGTACGGAGGCGGCGTCAAACGGGGGCGACGCCTCCGTACGGCGGCGCCGCACGCGGCCGCGCCGCCCGCTGCTCGTCCGCCCGCCCCGAGGAGGCCCCGCCATGCCCGCCACCGGCCCCGTCTGGGACCCCGCCCAGTACCTCCGTCACGCGGACCACCGCGCCCGCCCCTTCACCGACCTGCTCTCCCGCGTGCCCGGACTTCCCGGCGACCCGCCGCGCATCGCCGACCTGGGCTGCGGACCGGGCAACGTCACCGTCCTGCTCGCCGAGCGCTGGCCCACCGCGCACATCACCGGCTACGACAACTCCCCGGAGATGCTCGCGAAGACCGACGCCCACGCGGGCCCCACGGCCGGCGGCGGCCGCCTGGACTTCGCACACGCCGACGCCCGCACCTGGGCGCCGAAGGAGCCGTACGACCTGATCATCAGCAACGCCACCCTCCAGTGGGTACCCGGACACGCCGGGCGTTTCGCCGAGTGGGTGACAGCCCTGAAGCCGGGCGGCACCTTCGCCTTCCAGGTCCCCGGCAACTTCGCCTCCCCCAGCCACCGGCTGATGCGCGAACTCGCCCACTCCGCCCGCTGGAAGGACCGCCTCGCCGAAACCCTGCGCCACGACGACGCGGTCCTCACCCCGGAGGCGTATCTGCACCACCTCACCGCGCTCGGCTGCGCGGCGGACGTCTGGGAGACGACGTACCTGCATCTGCTGCAGGGCGAGGACCCGGTCCTCGACTGGGTCAAGGGCACCGGACTGCGGCCGGTCCTCACCGAGCTGGGGGAGGAGGCGGAGGAGTTCGTCGCCGACTACCGCGTGGCGCTGCGCGAGGCGTACCCGGCGACCGAGCACGGCACGGTGTTCCCGTTCCGCCGTATCTTCGCCGTCGCCCGGAAGGGGGCCTGACCGATGCTGACCGCCGTCGACCACGTCCAGCTCGCCGCCCCGCCCGGCTCCGAGGACCTGCTGCGCGCGTACTACGTGGACGTCCTCGGCATGACGGAGATCCCCAAGCCACCGGTCCTCGCGGCACGTGGGGGCTGCTGGTTCCAGGCGGGGGCCGTGCAGCTCCACCTGGGAATCGAGGACGACTTCCGGCCTGCGAAGAAGGCCCACCCCGGGCTGCGGGTCACGGGGATCGAGGCGTACGCGGCGTGGCTGGCCGAACGCGGGGCGCCGGTCACCTGGGACGACGACCTACCGGGGCACCGGCGCTTCTACTCGGAGGATCCGGTGGGCAACCGGCTGGAGTTCCTGGAGCCGCTGGTCACAGCTCGTCGAGTGCGGCAGAGGTGATGTCGATGTCGATCTCGAACGGCTCGGCGAGTTCCAGCTTGTCGTGGTGGATGCCGGTGAGCCGTTGCCGACGACCGGGTCCAGCTCGTAGGTCCGGACCACCGGGTGCTGGTTTCCCTCTGCCATCTCGACCAGCCAGAAGTGCGGGATGCCGGCGGCTGCGTACTTCAAAGGCTTGGTGTCCCGATCGCGGGCCTCGGAGTCAGGGGAGACGAACTCAATGGCGAGTACGAGGTCCTCGGCGTGGTACCGGGTCTGCTCCCGTCCCGTGAACGCATCCGCACGGACAACGCTGACGTCGGGTTCAGGGGCGTTTCGCCGGTCGATGACGACTGTCATCTCACGACGCACCTTCAGCCGACTGGGCAACGTACGGCGCAGGCCAGTCACCAGCAGGTCGATCACGACGCTGTGGAAGTCACGCTGCGGACTCACGAAGACCAAGCTCCCGTCGATCAACTCGGTGTGCGGCGGGAGGCCCGGCAGGGTGAACAGGTCGTCGACCGTGAAGCCCTCGGGGGGCGGCACAGGCAGGTGGATGCCGGGCTCGGAGTCGTGGGCGGCGCTCGGCTCGGCAGTCATGGTGATTCCTCCCATGAGCGGGATTCAACGGCCTGAGTACCCACGCTAGCCGCCGGAACCGAGAAAGGTCGTCACACCGGGTGATCGACACACGGGGTCGGCCAATCCACTGCCAGTGCCTGCTGCGGCACTAGCTCTTGCGGTGACCTATCAGTCGCGGCTTCGGCTCCAGCCCGTCCAGCCCGTGCCACGCCAGGTTCACCAGATGCGCCGCCACCTCGGCCTTCTTCGGGCGGCGCACGTCCAGCCACCACTGGCCCGTCAGCGCGACCATCCCGACCAGCGCCTGCGCGTACAGCGGGGCCAGCTTCGGGTCGAAGCCGCGGCTCTTGAACTCGCGGCCCAGAATGTCCTCCACCTGCGTCGCGATGTCCGAGATCAGCGACGCGAAGGAGCCCGTCGACTGCGGGATGGGGGAGTCCCGGACCAGGATCCGGAAACCGTCCGTGTACTCCTCGATGTAGTCCAGCAGCGCGAACGCCGCCTGCTCGCACAGCTCACGGGGGTGCCCGGCCGTCAGGGAGCTGGTCACCATGTCCAGCAGGCGCCGCATCTCGCGGTCCACCACCACCGCGTACAGACCCTCCTTGCCGCCGAAGTGCTCGTACACCACCGGCTTGGACACCCCGGCCTTGGCCGCGATCTCCTCCACCGACGTGCCCTCGAAACCTTTCGCGGCGAACAGCGTGCGACCGATCTCCAGCAGCTGCTGGCGGCGCTCCGCACCGGTCATCCGAGTACGGCGTGCGCGCCGCGGCTTGTCGCTGCTGGGGGTGCTGGAGTCGGTCGCCACCCCGCCATCATGCCGTGCCGGCGGTCACCTTCCCGAGTCGGGAGCCACTCCCGTCACCGCGCGCCGTGAATCGATACGCGAGCGTGACGGCCAGCGCACGTCGTACGCCCACCCCAGCTGCTCGAACCAGCGGATGATCCGCGCCGAGGAGTCCAGCTGGCCCCGCTCCACACCGTGCCGCGCCGACGTCGGGTCCGCGTGGTGCAGGTTGTGCCACGACTCGCCGCACGACAGGACCGCCAGCCACCACACGTTGCCCGAACGGTCGCGCGACTTGAACGGCCGCTTGCCCACCGCGTGACAGATCGAGTTGATCGACCATGTCACGTGATGCAGCAGAGCCACCCGAACGAGCGACCCCCAGAAGAACGCGGTGAACGCACCCCACCAGGACATCGTGACCAGCCCGCCGATCAGCGCCGGCAGCAGCAGCGACACGGCCGTCCACAGCGCGAACTGGCGGGAGATCGCCCGCATCGCCGGGTCCTTGATCAGGTCCGGGGCGTACTTGTCCTGCGGCGTCTGCTCCTCGTCGAACATCCAGCCGACATGGGCCCACCACAGGCCCTTCATCAGCGCGGGAACCGTCTCCCCGTACCGCCACGGGGAGTGCGGGTCGCCCTCCGCGTCGGAGAACTTGTGGTGCTTGCGGTGATCGGCCACCCAGCGCACCAGCGGCCCCTCCACGGCCATCGACCCCGCGATCGCCAGCGCGATCTTCAGGGGCCGCTTCGCCTTGAACGAACCGTGCGTGAAGTGACGGTGGAAACCGATCGTGATGCCGTGGCAGCCCAGGTAGTAGAAGAAGACCAGCAGGCCCATGTCGAGCCAGCTCACGCCCCATCCCCACGCCAGCGGCACCGCCGCGACAAGCGCCAGGAACGGGACGGTGATGAACAGCAGCAGCGTGATCTGCTCGATCGAGCGCTTCTGCTCGCCACCCAGCGTCGCGGAGGGCAGCGGAGAGTCGTCGTTCGCCTTCGGGGCGTCTTCGATCACATCGGAGCTCGTGGTCATGGGGCGTCCCCTGTGGGGTCGAGGGTCGAGGCAAATGCCCGGATACGGCACCCAGCGTGCTCCCGCCACCTGACGGGACACCCTACGGTTCCGTAACCTACGGCGTCGTAAGTATGGCAGTGCGTCGCTCGGCGGCAAGAGCCCGAAAGCCTGCGCGTCCGCATCGCCACCTATCCTTGGAGTCGGTCGGACAGCGCGGTCCGCTCTGATTTCTTCCCGGATGCCAGGACCGTATGCGGCACCCGCCGCGCACGGCACCCATCCGGGTCCCCTCCCAGACGAGCTTCAACACTGCAAGGAGCCGCACCTGTGAGCAGTGCCGACGACCAGACGACGACGACCAGCAGTGAACTGCGCGCCGACATCCGCCGACTGGGCGACCTGCTCGGCGAGACCCTGGTCCGCCAGGAAGGCCCCGAGCTCCTTGACCTGGTCGAACGGGTCCGCCGGCTGACCCGTGAGGACGGTGACGCCGCCGCGGAACTGCTGCGCGGAACCGAACTGGAGACCGCCGCCAAGCTGGTGCGCGCCTTCTCCACCTACTTCCACCTGGCCAACGTCACCGAGCAGGTGCACCGCGGCCGCGAACTGCGCGCCAAGCGCGCCGCTGAGGGCGGGCTGCTCTCCCGCACCGCCGACCGCCTCAAGGACGCCGACCCCGACCACCTGCGCGACACCGTCCGCAACCTCAACGTGCGCCCCGTCTTCACGGCGCACCCCACCGAGGCCGCGCGCCGGTCGGTCCTCAACAAGCTCCGGCGCATCGCCGCACTCCTGGAAACCCCCGTCCTCGAGTCCGACCGCCGCCGCCTCGACACCCGGCTCGCGGAGAACATCGACCTCGTCTGGCAGACCGACGAGCTCCGCGTCGTGCGCCCCGAGCCCGCCGACGAGGCCCGCAACGCCATCTACTACCTCGACGAGCTGCACGCCGGCGCCGTCGGCGACGTCCTGGAGGACCTCACCGCGGAACTCGAGCGCGTCGGTGTCAAGCTCCCCGACGAGACCCGCCCCGTCACCTTCGGCACCTGGATCGGCGGTGACCGCGACGGCAACCCCAACGTCACCCCCCAGGTCACCTGGGACGTCCTCATCCTCCAGCACGAGCACGGCATCAACGACGCCCTGGAGATGATCGACGAGCTGCGCGGTTTCCTGTCCAACTCCATCCGCTACACCGGCGCCACCGAGGAACTCCTCGACTCCCTCAAGACGGACCTCGAAGTCCTGCCCGAGATCAGTCCCCGCTACAAGCGCCTCAACGCCGAGGAGCCCTACCGGCTCAAGGCCACCTGCATCCGCCAGAAGCTCGTCAACACCAAGCAGCGCCTCGCCAAGGGCACCCAGCACGAGCCCGGCCGCGACTACCTCGGCACCAGCCAGCTCCTGCAGGACCTGAGACTCATCCAGACCTCCCTGCGCGCCCACCGCGGCGGCCTCTTCGCCGACGGCCGCCTCGCCCGCACCATCCGCACCCTGGCCGCCTTCGGCCTCCAGCTCGCCACCATGGACGTCCGCGAACACGCCGACGCCCACCACCACGCCCTCGGCCAGCTCTTCGACCGGCTCGGCGAGGAATCCTGGCGCTACGACGACATGCCCCGCGAGTACCGCCACAAGCTGCTCGCCAAGGAACTCCGCTCCCGCCGCCCCCTCGCCCCCACCCCGGCACCGCTCGACGCGGCCGGCGCCAAGACCCTCGGCACCTTCGAGACCATCAAGCGCGCCCTGAAGGTCTTCGGCCCCGAAGTCATCGAGTCCTACATCATCTCCATGTGCCAGGGCGCCGACGACGTCTTCGCCGCCGCCGTCCTCGCCCGCGAAGCCGGACTCATCGACCTCCACGCCGGCTGGGCCAAGATCGGCATCGTGCCCCTCCTGGAGACCACCGACGAGCTCAAGGCCGCCGACACCATCCTCGAGGACATGCTCTCCGACCCCTCCTACCGGCGCCTGGTCGCGCTGCGCGGAGACGTCCAGGAGGTCATGCTCGGCTACAGCGACTCCTCCAAGTTCGGCGGCATCACCACCTCCCAGTGGGAGATTCACCGCGCCCAGCGCCGCCTGCGCGACGTCGCCCACCGCTACGGCGTCCGCCTGCGCCTCTTCCACGGCCGCGGCGGCACCGTCGGCCGCGGCGGCGGCCCCACCCACGACGCCATCCTCGCCCAGCCCTGGGGCACCCTCGAAGGCGAGATCAAGGTCACCGAACAGGGC
Source organism: Streptomyces sp. NPDC001796 (assembly GCF_042892355.1). Classification (NCBI taxonomy): domain Bacteria; kingdom Bacillati; phylum Actinomycetota; class Actinomycetes; order Kitasatosporales; family Streptomycetaceae; genus Streptomyces; species Streptomyces sp. NPDC001796. The sequence continues at coordinate 127,662 of NZ_JBIAUC010000013.1, forward strand.
GAGGTCATCTCCGACAAGTACCTCATCCCGTCCCTCGCCCGCGAGAACCTCGAACTGACGGTCGCGGCCACCCTGCAGGCCTCCGCCCTGCACACCGCCCCCCGCCAGTCCGACGAGGCACTCGCCCGCTGGGACGCCGCCATGGACGTCGTCTCCGACGCCGCCCACGCCGCCTACCGCAGGCTCGTCGAGGACCCCGACCTGCCGACGTACTTCCTCGCCTCCACGCCGGTCGACCAGCTCGCCGACCTGCACCTGGGCTCGCGGCCCTCCCGCCGCCCCGGCTCGGGCGTCTCGCTCGACGGCCTGCGCGCCATCCCCTGGGTGTTCGGCTGGACCCAGTCCCGGCAGATCGTCCCCGGCTGGTTCGGCGTCGGCTCCGGCCTCAAGGCCCTGCGCGAAGCCGGCCTCGACAGCGTGCTCAACGAGATGCACGAACAGTGGCACTTCTTCCGCAACTTCATCTCCAACGTCGAGATGACCCTCGCCAAGACCGACCTGCGGATCGCCCAGCACTACGTCGACACACTCGTCCCCGACAACCTCAAGCACATCTTCGACACCATCCGGGCCGAACACGAACTCACCGTCCGCGAGGTACTCCGCGTCACCGGCGAACAGGAACTGCTCGACGCCCAGCCGGTCCTCAAGCAGACCTTCGCCATCCGCGACGCCTACCTCGACCCCATCTCCTACCTCCAGGTCGCCCTCCTCAAGCGCCAGCGCGACGCCGCCGCCGCAGGCGAGGAACCCGACCCGCTGCTCTCCCGCGCCCTTCTCCTCACCGTCAACGGCGTCGCAGCCGGCCTGCGCAACACCGGCTGACACAGCCCCGGACACGACAGTGCCCCCGAGCCCGTGCAGGCTCGGGGGCACCGTCACATCCCGCGGACGTCAGCCCCGGGCGGCCCTGCGGCGCCACAGCACCAGACCACCACCGGCGGCCACCAGCACGGCCGCCGCACCGGACAGCAGCCCCACCGGAGCACCACTGCCCGTCTCGGCCAGGTCACCGCTGCCACCCTGCGCCGAAGGGGACGCGGAGGCCGGCACCGACGCCCCCGCACCCGACGACGAACTCGGCGAGGCGCTCGCGCCGACCGTGCCCGACGGGGAGGCGGACGCGGAGGCCGACGCGGAGGCCGAGGGGGAGCCCGACGGCGTCGTACCGCCCCCGCCCGAGCTCTCGCACTGCGTCCAGAACACCTTGTGCTTCGCGGCGCCCTTCTCGCCGTCGAAGTTCCAGAACAGCTTGTAGTGCCCGTCGGGCAGCGTCATGTCCGCCGTACGGCCGTGGCCGTCGGCGTCCAGGGTGACCGCACCGCTCTTCACGGTCTCACCCTTGGTGGCGGCGGTCGGGGCCCACGCCTCGATGTGCCAGTCCACCTGCTGCCGGCCATCGAAATTGAAGGCGTCCAGGTAGAACGAGCACACGTGCGGCTCGTTGCGCTGGTCGTACTCGTCCGTGGCGGACTTGTGGATCTTCACGTCGCCGTTGTCGCCCCGAGCCGAGGCATGGGCGCAGGGAGCGGTCAGCAACGCTGCTGAGGCGACGGCGACGAAAGCACCGGCGCGCATGAGGGTACGCATGGGCAGTCCAACTTCGAGGAACGGAACGGAAGACGTGGAGGGGGCGGCTCAGCATCGGGCCCGAGAACACCACACGTCAATCACGAAGAGGCAACAGACACTTCATTCACAAACGCCAGGCGAGCGGACAGCAGTCACATCGTCACGAAGGCAGCCGTCAGCAGCGCCACTCCCGACCCCGCCAGCACCCACGCCGTCCGCCTCAGCCGCAGCCCGCCCGCCACCACCACCGAGGCCAGCAACAACGCCCCGCCCAGCGGAAGCCACGCATACAGAACCCCCGCAGGACCCGAACGGACCACATCGTCCGTGCCCGGCCTCACCACCACGGCGTACGTACGCCCCCGCCGCACCGCCACCGTCTGCTCGATCGTCACACGGTCACGCGCCGCCGCCCCCGCCGACAACGGCCTGAACGGACCACTGCACACATCCGACCCACACCGCGTGACCTCGATCGTGCCGCGCTCACGACCCTTGGTCAGCATCACCAACTGCGCCGTACCCCAGGACCCCCACAGCCCACCGACCAGAATCAGCAGGGCGACGGCCCCCATCACCACCACCCGCACCGACCGGAACGCAGCGGACGAGACCCGGCGAGAACGGGCGGCGGTGGCAGACATGGCGGGGATCATGGGACATCCCCACACACGCGGTCAACCCCGCAGGGCGGCACCTCACGAGTTGTACGTACTCTGCGCCCGTTCCAGCCCATCGATCACCAGACACTCCACCGCATCCGCCGCCCGGTCCACGAAGTAGTCCAGCTCCTTGCGCTCCGCAGAGGAGAAATCCTTCAACACGAAGTCCGCCACCGGCATGCGCCCCGGCGGACGCCCGATCCCGAACCGCACCCGGTGATAGTCCGACCCCAGCGCCTTCGTGATCGACTTCAACCCGTTGTGACCGTTGTCGCCACCACCGAGCTTCAGCCGCAGCGTCCCGTAGTCGATGTCCAGCTCGTCGTGCACCGCGACGACATTCCCCACCGGCACCTTGTAGAAATCCCGCAGAGCGTTCACCGGGCCACCCGACAGATTCATGTACGACATCGGCTTCACCAGGACCACCCGACGGCTCCCCGGACCCGGCGGCCCGATACGGCCCTCCACGACCTGCGCCTGCGCCTTCCCCGCCCGCTTGAACTTCCCCCCGATCCGCCCCGCCAGCAGATCCGCCACCATGAACCCGACGTTGTGCCGGTTCATGGCGTACTCGGGCCCAGGATTACCGAGCCCCACGATGAGCCAGGGCGCGCCTGGATCGGTCGTCACGTCCACGTCTCCTCGATACGCGCCAGCCGCCACTCCCGAAGGAGCAGCGGCTGACAAAACAGTGCCGGTGAGAAATCAGGCCTCGGCAGCGGCCTCTTCGCCCTCGGCCTCGCCCTCGGCGGCCTCCTCGACCTGCGCGGCCAGCACCTGCAGGACCACCGCGTCCTCGTCCACGGCCAGCGTCACACCGCTCGGCAGCGCGACGTCCTTCGCCAGCACCGACGCGCCGGCCTCCAGGCCCTCGACCGAGACGGTCAGCGCCTCGGGGATGTGCGTGGCCTCCGCCTCGACCGGCAGCGCGTTCAGCACGTGCTCCAGCAGGTTGCCACCCGGAGCCAGCTCGCCCTCGGCGTGCACCGGAATCTCGACCGTGACCTTCTCGCCGCGCTTCACCAGCAGCAGGTCCACGTGCTCCAGGAAGCCCTTGATCGGGTCACGCTGCACGGACTTCGGGATCGCCAGCTCGTTGGACTTGCCGTCGATGTCCAGCGCGATCAGGACGTTCGGCGTACGCAGCGCCAGCAGCAGGTCGTGACCCGGGAACGTCAGGTGCAGCGGCTCGGAACCGTGCCCGTACAGCACGCCCGGAACCTTGCTGTCACGGCGGATACGACGCGCGGCACCCTTGCCGAACTCGGTGCGCGTCTGAGCGGCGATCTTCACCTCGGACATCTCAACACTCCTCGTAGTAGTACGTAGGACAACGGTCGGGGTCACCCGGCCACGAACGGCCTGCTACGAAGAGCGCGTCGATAACGGACCACCGCAATCGAAAAACGAGTGCGGCCTCCCTCGCCGAGCAACTGCAGCAGTTTACTCGCAGAAGGAGGCCGCACCCAAAACGATCTCCACCAGCCCCAGGGCCGACAGGACCTACTGCTCGTCGAACAGGCTCGTCACCGAACCGTCCTCGAACACCTCACGCACCGCACTCGCGATCGTCGGAGCGATCGACAACACCGTGATCTTGTCCAGGTCCCGGCTCAGCTCACCCGGCGTCGGCAGCGTGTCCGTGAAGACGAACTCACTCACCCGCGAGTTCTTCAGACGGTCCGCAGCAGGACCCGACAGCACACCATGCGTCGCCGTCACGATGACATCCTCCGCACCGTGCGCGAACAACGCGTCCGCCGCCGCACAGATCGTGCCACCCGTGTCGATCATGTCGTCGACCAGGACGCACACCCGGCCCTCGACCTCACCCACGACCTCGTGCACCGTCACCTGGTTCGCGACGTCCTTGTCCCGCCGCTTGTGCACGATCGCCAGCGGCGCACCGAGCCGGTCGCACCAGCGGTCCGCGACCCGCACCCGGCCGGCGTCCGGCGACACCACGGTCAGCTTGTCCCGGTCCACCTTCCCGCCCACGTAGTCCGCCAGCAGCGGCAGCGCGAACAGGTGATCCACCGGACCGTCGAAGAAACCCTGGATCTGATCCGTGTGCAGGTCCACCGTCAGAATCCGGTCCGCACCCGCCGTCTTCATCAGATCAGCGATCAGACGCGCCGAAATCGGTTCACGCCCCCGGTGCTTCTTGTCCTGCCGCGCGTAACCGTAGAAAGGCACAATCACGGTGATGGAACGCGCCGACGCACGCTTCAGTGCGTCGATCATGATCAACTGCTCCATGATCCACTTGTTGATCGGAGCCGTATGGCTCTGGATCAGGAAGCAGTCAGCACCCCGCGCCGACTCCTGATAACGAACATAGATCTCACCGTTCGCGAAGTCGAAGGCCTTCGTCGGGACAACCCCGACACCCAGCTGCTGGGCGACCTCCTCGGCAAGCTCGGGGTGGGCGCGGCCGGAGAAGAACATCAACTTCTTCAGGCCGGTCGTCTTGATCCCGGTCACGACACTGTCTCCTCAGAGGTCATAACTCAGCTGGGCATCCAGAGGCCGCCACAGCCACAACGGCTGGAACACGGACGACCGTCTCAGCTGGTGGGGTGCGGATGTGCACTTATCACGGTACGCCGTCACAGACGCACCTGTTTCCGGTCAGCCCTCGCCATCCGACTCCCGGGAAGCCGCCTCCGCCGCCTTCGCAGCGGCACTCCCCGGACGCTTACGAGCCACCCAACCCTCGATATTCCGCTGCTGACCACGGGCCACAGCCAGCGAACCGGGCGGCACATCCTTCGTGATCACAGAACCGGCCGCGGTGTACGCGCCGTCCCCGACCGTGACAGGAGCCACAAACATGTTGTCCGAACCGGTACGGCAATGGGACCCCACCGTGGTGTGGTGCTTGTCCTGCCCGTCATAGTTCACAAAGACACTCGCGGCACCGATGTTCGTGTACTCACCGATCGTCGCATCACCGACATAGGAGAGGTGCGGGACCTTCGTCCCCTCACCGATCGACGCGTTCTTCGTCTCCACGTACGTACCGACCTTGGACTTCAGCCCAAGACGCGTGCCCGGACGGAGATACGCGTACGGACCGACCGACGCCTGCGGCCCGACCACGGCACCGTCCGACACCGCGTTGACGACCCGCGCCCCCGCACCGACCTCGGTGTCCTTCAACCGCGAGTTCGGACCCACCTCCGCACCCTCACCGACGTGCGTCGAACCCAGAAGCTGCGTACCCGGGTGCACGACGGCGTCCTGCCCGAAGGTCACGGTGACGTCGACCCACGTGGTCGCCGGATCGACCACGGTCACACCCGACAGCATGGCAGCCGTCAGCAGCCGGTCATTGAGGATGCGGCGCGCCTCCGAGAGCTGCACACGGTTATTGATGCCGGCGATCTCACGATGATCGGCGGCGACGGACGCCCCCACCCGATGCCCGGCCTCCCGCAGGATCCCCAGCACATCCGTCAGGTACTCCTCACCCTGACTGTTGTCCGTCCGCACCTGCTTCAGCGCCTCGGCCAGCAACCGGCCGTCGAAAGCGAACACACCCGAGTTGATCTCACGAATCGCCCGCTGCGCGTCAGTCGCGTCCTTGTGCTCGACGATCGCGGTGACCGCACCCGAGTCGTCCCGCACGATCCGGCCGTAACCCGTGGCATCCGGGACCTCGGCCGTCAGCACGGTGACGGCGTTGCCGTCCTCACCGTGGGTCGCGGCCAGCCGCCGCAGCGTCTCACCGGTCAGCAGCGGGGTGTCACCGCACACGACCACCACGGTCCCCTCCACGGACCCGCCCAGCTCCTCCAGAGCCATCCGCACAGCGTGCCCCGTGCCGTTCTGCTCGGCCTGCACGGCCGTGCGGACATCCGGGTCGATCTCGGCCAGGTGCGCCGTGACCTGCTCCCGGGCATGGCCCACGACGACGACGAGATTCTCGGGCTTCAACTCGCGCGCGGAGGCGAGCACATGCCCGACGAGGGAACGACCACAGAGCTCGTGCAGAACCTTGGGTGTGGCCGACTTCATACGGGTGCCCTCACCCGCTGCAAGAACAACGACGGCGGCCGGGCGGTTGGCGCTCACGGGGATGCCCTTCGGCTTCAAGGAGTGGGGTGGACATCCGCAGGATACCGGGGCGTTTCTCGGGGGACATGCGAGCGGGCCCTGACTGGGTCAGTCAGGGCCCGAACCGAGCAGCTCCGCCGGCTGGACTCGAACCAGCACTACAGGGATTCAAAGTCCCGCGGGCTACCGATTACCCCACGGCGGATCACTGCCTCAGACCTTACCGGAGACGTACTGGCGCCTGGGTCACCATTCCGGTCCACCAACCTTCGATACGGCGGTAGAGCTCGGCGCCCTGTGTTACGCGGATCACCAGGCAACCTCGGTAGTTCTCGCCCACGTTCTTGCAGACCGTTTTGGGATTGTGCTTCTTGATCGTCGTCTTCTGGAAGGTTGAGACGTCGACGCCGACCAGGTCGGCCCAGTAGCGCTTGGCTGCCTCCACGTCCGCCGTCATGTGAATCATCACGCGGTACTGCAGGCGCTCCGGCTCCACGCCCAGGAGGCCCAACCACGCCAGGTAGAGCTGGATCACACCAGGGTCGCTGTTGACGAAGAGGACGTTCTCACGTCGATCGTACGGTTTGTCTTTGGAGCCCTCCGCCCAGTAGAGGGCAACGCCGATCATGAACAGGTCTCGGTCGGACATCTCCCCGATCTCCTGCGTCGCTGCGGCCTTGGTCTGCTGTCGCACCTGATCCCGTACGGCCAGCTCGTGCTCCCAGCGCTTCCTCGCTGCCAGCTTGGCCTGCTCCGACGGATCCCGTCGCTCCGGCCTCGGCAGATCCCGTACCCACAGCGAGATCGAACTCTTGGAACACCCCAGCTCCACCTGGATCTGGTCGTACGTCCAGCCCTGAAGCCGTAGCTCACGCGCCCTGTCGCGCAGGTCGTCCTTCGCGTTCGGGCGCTTCGTCCATTCCGGGGGCGGCTCTCCCTCCAGGAGCCGGTTGAGGATGTCGTTGTTGTCGACGTGCAGCCGGTCGCGGATCTGTCGGCGGCTGAGGCCCGCGCGCCGCAGCGCCACCACCCGCTCCCGTAGTCCCTCGAAGTCCGCGTACTTGCCCCGTGCATGGGCATAACCTCTGGGCGGAATCGGTCCTTCCGGGGTCGAACAGTGTGCGATTCAGCAGTTCGAGGGATTCCGGGGCGTTTCGCTTCTGTTCGGTTACGGAGTGTGGTGTGGCGCAGTCGTGGAAACTCGCCGGAAAAGCCGCGGTGGGCGCCCGTAGGCTGGAGCCATGACCACGTCGGGGGAAGTGCACATCGCGGCCGGGGGGCCGTGGTGGTGGGTGCGGTGGCGTAGTGCCGTGCTCGATATCGGGCTCGCGGCGGTGTCCGCCGTGGAGTGTGCGGTGGAGGGGCTCCAGTTCTCGCGGGATGCCGGGTTGCCGGCTCCGGTGGGGATGGTGTTCGGGCTGTTCGCGGGGCTGACGCTGCTGTTGCGGCGGCGGTGGCCCGTTGCTGTGGTGCTGGTGAGCATCGCCGTCACGCCGGCGCAGATGGGTTTCCTGATGGGGCTCGTCGGGTTGTACACCCTTGCGGCTTCGGAGTTGCCTCGGCGGATCATCGGTGCGCTGGCGGGGATGTCGTTCGTGGGGATGTTCGTCGTCACGTATGTGCGGGCGCATCAGGGGATGGTGCGGGGAGATCTGTCCATCGCTGGTGGGTTCATCCCGTTTCTTTCTGTGACCACGGCCCTTGGTATGACCGCGCCTCCCGTGCTTCTCGGTCTGTACGTCGGTGCCCGGCGGCGGCTGATGGAGAGCCTGCGGGAGCGGGCGGATTCGCTGGAGCGGGAGCTGATGCTGCTCGCGGAGCGGGCGGAGGAGCGTGCGGAGTGGGCGCGGAACGAGGAGCGGACGCGGATCGCGCGGGAGATGCATGACGTCGTCGCGCATCGGGTGAGTCTGATGGTGGTGCATGCGGCGGCGCTTCAGGCTGTCGCGCGGAAGGATCCGGAGAAGGCGGTGAAGAACGCCGCCCTGGTCGGGGACATGGGGCGGCAGGCGCTGACCGAGTTGCGGCAGATGCTGGGTGTGCTGCGGAGCGGGGAGGGGGCCGTGGCGCGGCCGGCTCCGGCTGCTGTGTCTCTTGCCGCGGTGGGGGTGGCGGCTGCCGCTGCGGCGTCCCGGGCGGCTGATCCGGAGTCCTCCGAGGGTCCTTGCCTTGCCGAGTTGGAGGAGTTGATCGGGCAGTCCGCCGCGGCCGGCATGGTGGTGGATCTGTCGGTGGAGGGGGAGGTGCGGTCGTATGCGCCGGAGGTGGAGCAGACGGCGTACCGGGTGGTGCAGGAGGCGTTGACGAACGTCCACAAGCATGCGGCGGGGGCGAAGACGCATGTGCGGTTGGCGCATCGCAGTGCGGAGATCGCGATGCAGGTGGAGAACGAGCCGCCGCCGGAGCCGGGTGCGGTGGGGGCGGCGCGGTTGCCGAGTGGGGGCAATGGCCTGCTGGGGATGAAGGAGCGGGTCGGGGCGCTGGGTGGGGTGTTCGTGTCGGGGCCGACGGATGCCGGTGGGTTCCGGGTGTCGGCGGTGATTCCGGCGGAGGCGGCCTGAGTCACCCTGCGGTGAGTCGTACGGGGGCGATTCCGGTGAGCAGGGTGGTGAGGCCGTGGTCGATGTCGGGGCCGAGGTACCAGTCGCCGGTGTGGTCGAGGGCGTAGACGCGGCCTTCGGAGTCGATGGCGATGAGGGTGTGGCTGTCGGTTTCCTCGCCGAGGGGGCTGACTTCGGTGTCGAGGGCGCGGCCGAGGTCGCCGAGGGTGCGGGCCATGTGGAGGCCGTGCAGGGGGTCGAGGTGGAGGGCGGCGGGGGCGAGTTGCCGGCCGGGGCCCTGGGCGGTGAGGTGGAGGCCGCCGAATTCGGCCCAGGCTTCGACGGCGGCGGGGAAGACGGCGTGCCGGTGGCCTGCGGGTGAGGTGTGGTTGCGGAGGGTGTCGGCCCAGATTTCCGCTTGCTTTATGTCCCAGCGGCCTGGTTGCCAGCCTGCGGCGCGTAGTGCGGCGTCGACGGGGACGGGGAAGCGGGTGGTTGTGGAGCGGTCGGCGTGCATCTGCTCTTCGTTCGTCGGGTTCCTGGTCCGGCGTGGGGGCTGCCGTTGTGTGTGTGGGGGGGGGTCAGTCCTGCGGTGTGGGGTCGATGATGCGGACGCCGAAGTGGGCGCTGAGTGCGGTGCAGGCGCGGCAGGGTGGGGCGAAGCTGCCGTGGAGGGGGTCGCCGTCCTCGCGGATGCGGCGGGCGGTGAGTTTGGCGTGTCTGAGGGCTTTGCGGGCTTCGCCGTTGGTCATGGGTCTGCGGGCGGCGCGTTTGCTGCGGGCGGCGTCGGCGGCGGCGATGTGGCGGGAGATGAGGATGGTTTCGGCGCAGCGTCCGGTGTAGCGGTCGCGTTGGCTGGTGGTGAGGGCGTCGAGGAAGTCCTGGACGAGGGGGTGCAGGGCGGGGGGTTGGTCGCCGCGGGCTGCGGTGCCGGTGAGGGTGGTGCCGCGGACGGAGAGGGCGGCGGCGACGGTGGGGAGGATGCCGTCGCGGCGGTGGCGGAGGGTGGGGGCGGGGGGCGCGTCGGTCGCGCTCCAGCCGATGCGCGGGTCGGCGGACGTGTCTGTCGGTGCGGTGTTCATGATCGTCTTCCCCTCCGTGCATCCCCCCGGTGGGGACACAGACTGCCAAATGCCGTGGCGGGTGCGGAAGCTGGGGCGCTGTGACACGCCCGGGTCGGGTCTTTCGGTGACTGTGGGGTGACGGCTGGTCATGTGGGGTGGGCGGGGGAGCGGTGGGCCGGTGACCGGTGTCGTCGTACCGCATAGGCTGTCGGGGTCCGCGATCCGTATCGCCGTACAGGCCAGACAGAAAGCCGCAGGGGGCAACCGTGACGACAGGTCGGCTCGGGCTGGGGGCACCGCCCAGCCGCCAGGCTGGGGGACAGGCCGCGCCGCCGAACGCGGCATACGCCGGGCAGGTCGTGCACTTTCCGGACCCGGTGAGGGCGGCCCGGCATCCGAGGGGGGTGCGGGTCGATGAGTACGGTTATCCGGATTTCTCGCCGTACGCCCGTGCGGCCGCCGAGATCGCGGATCCGCCGGAGGGTTTCGGTGTGGACGAGTTGCGGCTGACGGACTACGTGTCGGCGAACGCGGCGTTGGCGGCGTCGGGGCACGAGTTGTGGGACACGGTCGCGTCGGTGGCGACGCCGCATGGTTGGACGTGGCATCACGTGCGGGGTTCGCGGCGGCTGGAGTTGGTTCCGGTCGAGGTGAAGGCGCTGCTGCGGCATCACGGCGGGATCGCGACGGCGAGGGTGGATCAGGGCAAGCGGGGGACGCGGCCGTTGCAGGAGACGCGGCCGGTGCATTTCGGGTTGCCGAAGTCGTCGGTTGCGGTGACGGAGTCGCAGGTGCAGGGGGTCGAGGAGGATCTGGGGTATCGGCTGCCTGGTGCTTATCGGTCGTTTCTGAAGGCTGCGGGTGGTTGTGCGCCGGTGGGTGCGGCGCTGGACGCGGAGTTGGGGTTGCTGGTGGACCAGCCGTTCTTCACGGTGCGGGACGAGGCGGCGGTCAATGACCTGGTGTATGTGAACAAGTGTCTGCGTGACCATCTGACGAAGGACTATCTGGGCGTCGGTTTTGTGCAGGGCGGGTTGCTGGCCGTGAAGGTGAAGGGTGACCGGATCGGTTCGGTGTGGTTCTGCGCGTATGACGATGCGCGGGATGTGGACGCATCGTGGGCGCCTGCGGAGCGGGTGGAGCGGTTGTTGCTGCCGTGCGGTGACGACTTCGACCAGTTCCTGGGGCGGCTTGCGGGTGATCCGCCGGAGTTGGAGACCGTGGCGAATCTGATGGTGGACGGTGGGTTCGCGCGTGCGGTGCCGGTGTCGTCGGAGTCGTCGGCGTCTTCGGTGGGGGAGTGAGTTCGGGCGATGGTGACGTTCGCGCAGGCGCAGGAGCGCGCGGAAGAGTGGATCAACGGGGACGTTCCGGCGTATCTGCAGCGTGAGGTGCGGGTGCGGGAGTTCGAGCTCGGCTTCGTGGTGTGGGCGGAGGACCGGGACGGGGGGCCGCGTTCGGACGGGGGCGCTCAGCGGCTGGTGATCGCCCGGGACAGTGGTGAGGCGACGCTGTGGCCGGGGCTGCCCGTGGGTGAGGTGATCCGCCGGTACGAGGAGGAGTACGGGACGCGGGACGAGGAGGTACCCACGGCTGCGGCGCCCGGGGCCCGGGTGGATCTGAACCAGACGTCGTTCCTTTTGACGCCGCCGGAGTGGCTCCAGGAGGCGGCGGACAGGAGGGGGGTTCCGCAGGGGCGGACGTCCGGTGACGGTGTGTCGGACGGGGCGGGTTCGCGTCCGGCCGCGGCGGCTTCTTCGGGTGCGTCGGGTACGGCGTGGCCTGCGGCCGGTGGTGGCGGGGAGGTGCCGGACAGGTCCGCGGGGGATACGCCGTGGGCGGGGACCGACACCAACGCGGAGGCGGGCGAGGACGGTTCGGTGCCGTTGCCGGAGACGGTGTTCGCTCCGCCGTTGAGCGACTCGGACGAGGGTGCCGCGCCGCCGGATGCGAAGGCGGCGAGGATGTCGGGCGGTACGCCGCCGGGTCCGCAGGTTCCGGGTGCGCCGGGCGCTCCGGGGACGCCGGGGGCGGGTGCTGCTGGTGCTCCGGGTGCTCCGGGCGTTCCGGGGACGCCGGCGTACGGCTATCCGCAGCCTCCCGGTGGTGTTCCGGGTGCTCCGCAGGCGCCGGGTGCTCCGGCGTACGGCTATCCGCAGGCTCCGGGCACGCCTGCGCCCGGCGGGCCGCAGGCTCCCGCGCCGAACGCCGCGGACATCGCGGATGCCGCGACCAGCAAGGCGGCGCCTCCACGGGCTGCGCGGGCCGGTGGTGCGCCCCATCCGCCGGGCGCGCCCGGGGTTCCGGGTGCGAGGCCGGGTGCCGTGCCTCCGCCGCCTCCCCCGCCGCCGCCCGCACCGGGCGCTTCGGCGGGCGGGTATGTGCCGACCCAGCTCGTCTCGCAGCTCGGCCCGGACGGGCCCGAGGGCGCGGCGGGCCCCGGCATGCCTCCGCCTCCGCCGCCTCCGCCGGGAACACCGCCGCCGGGCGGCCCCCAGCCGCCGGGTGTGCCGAACCCTCCGGGGGCGCCGCATGCTCCGGGAGCGCCCAACCCTCCGGGCCCGCCCCCGGGCGGTGTGCAGCACGCGGCCACCGTGCTCGCGGACCCGTACCGGCCGGGCCCCGGCGCTCCGGGTGCCCCCAACCCCCCCGGTCCGCCGAGCCCTTCGGCCCTGCCCGCGGCTCCGGGACAGCCCGGTGCTCCGGGACAGCCCGCGGCTTCCGGACGGCCTGGCGCCCCCGGCGCGCCGAATCCGTCGGGGGTTTCGCAGCTGCCGGGTGCCCCCGGTGCCGTTCATCACGCCGAGACCATGCTGGCCGGGCCGCCGGCCGGAGGCCCCGGTGCGGCCCCGCCGCCTCCGGGTGCCCCCGGCATGCCTCCGGGCGCCCCGCAGCCGCCGGGGCAGCCCCTGCCCGGACCGCCGGTGCCCGGACAGCCCATGGGTGGACAGCCGGTGCCGGGACCGCCGGTGCCGGGGCAGCAGCCGCCCGGGCAGCAGCCGCCCGGGCAGCCCATGTCCGGTGCGCAGCCGTCGTACGGTTATCCGCCGCAGGGTCCGCCGACCGTCGGCCCCGGCTATCAGGCCGTGCTGCGCTACCGCGCGCAGGACGGTTCCGAGCAGCAGCTGATCCGGCGCTCGGCGCCGGGCATGCCGCACCCGGAGTGGCAGATCTTCCATGAGCTGCGTGCCATGAACGTGCCGCCGGACCAGGTGCTGGAGCTGCACACGGAGTTGGAGTCGTGCGAGCTGCCGGGCGCGTACTGTGCGCGGATGATCCGGGAGAACTGGCCGCAGGCGCGGATCACCAGCATCGCCCCGTACGGCACCGACCACGCCTCCCGCCAGCAGGGCATGCGGCAACTGCTGGCGCACCAGGGCGAGTTGCATCAGGTGGCGGACGGTCCGGCGCGCCCGGGGCCGGTGCGTGCGCCGCTGCCCGCGGTGCAGCCCGCGCCGCCGGTCCCGCCGGAGGGCATCGCGCAGGAGCTGGCGGGTTCCTTCGGTCCGGGGATCTTCCGGTTCGAGCAGGCCGCGGTGTCCCGGCAGGGTGTGCCGCCGATCGTGGCGCACACCCTGGTGGTGGCGGGACTGCCTTTCGACATGGGCCCGTTCTTCTGGGCGCAGGCCCAGCCGGGCCGTCCGGTGCCGACGCTGGCGGAGCTGGCGCAGGAGCGCGGGGTGCAGCCGGCCCCGGACGCGGGCTCGTACCTGGTCATGGGAAGCGACTTCGGCAAGGCGATCTGTGTGCAGTACGGGACGGCGAACATCGTCGCGGTGCCCGTGGAGGCGGGGCCGGGCGGTGCTTCCGTGCCGCCGCAGTTCGTGAACACGGGTCTGCCCGAGTTCGTGCGCGCTCTGGCCCTGCTCGGCCGGATGTGGCGGCTGCGCTACGGCCTCAACCAGGAGCAGGCGGGCCGCTGGACGGTGGACTTCCAGGCGCAGCTCGCCTCTTTGGACCCGGCGGCGCTGAGTTCACCGGAGAGCTGGTGGTCGGTGCTGCTGGAGCAGATGTGGGACGGGTTGCTGTGAGCTCTTCCCGCACAACCCATGTCTGACGCTTCGTCAGTTCGGGCCCGGTCGTACGGACGACCGGGCCCGGCCGCTTTTTCGGGTGATCTTCGGGGCGATCCGTTGCTTGTGCGTGGAGTGTCGCGTTATGAACACTTCTGACTGATCCATCAAGATGTGCGCAAAATCATCGATTCGTGGGTCAGCTGGAGAGGGGTTCCACGATGAGCAGCGCATCGAGGTCGCCGTACGGCTTCGTGTCCGTGCGGCGCGGCTACCGTCCCGACCAGGTCGACGCCTACACCTCGGCCCTCTCGCGCGAGCGCGACGCCGCCTGGGAGCGGGCCGCGCGGCTGACGGTGCTGGCCAAGGAGATGGAGGCCGGTCTGCTGCGGCTGCGGGAGAGGGTGGCGCAGCTTCCCGCGCAGACCTACGAGGGCCTGGGCGGTCGGGCCGGCCGGCTGTTCGACCTGGCGCGGGAGGAGGCCGAGGCCCTGCGGGAGGAGGCGCGGCAGGACGCCGGGCGTGTGCTCGCGGAGGCGGAGCAGGAGGCGCGGCGGGTGCGGGACGAGGCGCAGGCGTACGCGGACGAGGTCCGCGGTGAGGCCGAGGAGCGGGTCCGCACCCGGCTGCTGGCGGCGAGGGCCGAGGCCGACGACGTACGGATCACGGCGCGGCGTGAGGTGAAGGAGGGGCGCGGGGAGGCGCTGGCCGCGCTGCGTGAGGTGCGGCAGCGTACGGCGGCGCTGCTCGCCGAGCAGGAACGGGAGCACGCCGAGCGCTGCGCGGACGAGGAGCGGGCGGCGGCCGAACGGGTCGCGGAGGCCGAGGCGTGGGAGGCGGAGCGGGTGGCGCGCGCGCAGGCCGCGCTGTCTCAGGCACAGCGGGCGCTGGCCGAGGCCGAGGAGTCGGCCCGGCAGGTGCAGCGGGACGCCCAGGCGCGCGCCGCCGAGCTGGTCGCGGAGGCGCGGCTGCGGGAGGACCGTATCGCCCGGGAGACGGAGCGGGTGCTGCGGGAGCACGGTGAGGTCTGGGACTGTGTGCAGGCTCAGATGGACCATGTGCGCAACAGCCTGGCCATGCTGACGGGCCGGGCTCCCGCGGAGTAAGGGGTCCCCTCAGGGACTCCGCGCGCGCCCGGCCGTTCGTCAGCCGCTCCTGCGGGTCGCCCCCGCCAGGATCCAGCCTTCGACCGCCTCGTACTGCCGGCGCTGCTCGGCGGCCTGGCCGCGGCCGGAGGCGAGCGTGCCCAGCCAGCCGTAGGCGAAGCCGAGCGGGATGGAGACGAGGCCGGTGGTGGTGAACGGGAACCAGTTGAAGTCGGCGTCGGGGAAGGCCGCGGCGGGGGAGCCGGAGACCAGGTTGGTGCCGGTCATGAGCACGATGGTGGTCAGGGTGCCGCCGATCAGCGTCCACAGCAGGCCGGTTCGGGTGTAGCGGCGCCAGAACAGGCTGTACACCAGGGCCGGTGCGATCGAGGACGCGCCGATGCAGAAGGAGAGCGTGGCCAGCGGCTGCAGGCTGCGGTGCTGGACGAGGGTGGCGAGCAGGACCGCCACGACACCCACCGCCATCGCCGACAGGCGTGCCGTGGTCATCTCGCGTCGCGGGGGCATCTCGTGCTTCAGGGCGGCGAAGACGTCGTGCGCGAGGGAGTTGGCGCAGGAGAGGATCATTCCGGCCACGGAGGCGAGGAGGGTCAGGAAGATCGCCGCCGTGACCGCGGTGAACAGCAGTGTCGCGCCCATCGACACGTCCGTCCCGAGCGCGGCCCGGGAGCCCAGCAGATAGGCCGTACGGCCCTGGGGGTCGGCCGCCGCGATGGTGGCGCGCCCGATCAGGGCGGTCGCGCCGAACCCGACGACCGTGATGATGGGCACGAACAGGGCCACCGACGGCACCGCCCAGGACAACGAGCGGCGCACCTGCCGGGCGCTGTTCGCCGTGTACATCCGCATGGTGATGTGCGGCAGACAGGCGCCGCCGAGCACCACCGTGAGCTCGGAGCTGATCATGTCGAGGCGGGGTGCCGGGCCGCCCGCGAACTCCAGGCCCGAGTGCAGGAAGGCGGGGCCGACGCCGCTGTTCTTCGCGGCGGCTGCGAACAGCGCGCCCGGGTCCCAGTCGAAGCGGTGCAGGATCAGCATGGCGACGGCCGCGCCGGAGCCCAGCAGCATCACGATCTTCAGTATCTGGATGAGGGCTGTGCCCTTCATGCCGCCGATCGCCGCGTAACTGATCATCAGCGCGCCGATGCCGATGATGCAGCCCGTCTTCAGGGCGTCGCTGGAGAAGCCGAGGATGAAGGCCAGCAGGTCGCCGGTTCCGGCGAGTTGTACGAGCATCAGCGGCAGCAGCGCGGCGATGGTCACGGCGCACGCCGCCCCACGCACCGCCCGCCCGGGCATCCGCCGTGCCAGCACATCGCCCATGGTGAACCGGCCCGCGTTGCGCAGGGGCTCGGCCAGCAGGAACATCAGCAGCATCAGCGACAGCGCCGTGCTCAGTGCGAGGACGACGCCGTCGTATCCGGTGAGGGCGATGATCCCGCCCGTGCTGAGTACGGTGGCGGCGGAGATGTAGTCGCCCGCGATGGCGAGGCCGTTGCGCATCGGGGACAGGGAGTTGTAGCCGGTGTAGAACTCGACGAGGTCGTCGCGGTCGGGTCCGGTCATCACGCACAGCAGGAGCGTGATGGTGGCGACCGTGGTGAACGCCACGAGTGACATGGCCTGTGCGGAGCTGCTGAACCCGGTGATCCCTCCCGGCAGGCTCGCCGTGGTCATCGGGCCGCCCCCCGCCCGGTGTCCGGTTCCATCTGCCTGCGGATGCGGTCGGCGATCGGGTCGACGCCGTGGCGTGCCGTGTACTCGTACACGCCGATCGCGACGCAGGTGACGGGGAGTTGGAGCAGTCCGAGCAGCAGGCCCATGGTGAGGCCGCCGGAGACGGTGGCCGTCATGAAGGAGGGCGCGAACGCGGACAGCAGGAGGAACACCACGAAGTAGCCGAGCGCGGTGAAGGTGGCCACGCGCCGCTGCCAGCGATAGGCGGTGCGCAGGAGGCGCAGGTCGCTGTGGTGTCCGAGCGGCGGATGGGCCGGCGTCCGCGGACGGGTCGGCGGGGCGGGCGGCTGCTGCCAGGGGTACGTGGGGTACGGCGGTGGTGAGTGGTGCGGTACTGAGTACTCGGGGGACGAGTGCCGCGGTATGAACGCGTCGGACATCCCGGTTCTCCTTGCGTGGCTCGGGTCCGGTGCGGCGGACCGCAGGGAGCGGGGGGTGAGCGACGCACGCTACTCGTGGAGATCCGGGACGCGTAGGCTTTTCGGCAAACTGGCCGGTCGGTATGCGCTTACTACACCGACCTGTGACGTTACCCACGGTTACTCGAGGTTGCTTCACGGGTGAATGACCATCTGGCCGGCGGGAGGGGCGGATAGGCTGGCGCGCGTGTTCGTACTGGAACTGACCTACACCGCCCCGCTCGAAGCCGTCGACGCAGTCCTTCCGGCGCATGTGGCCTGGCTGGACGAGCAGTACGCCGCAGGTGTCTTCCTCGCCTCCGGCCGCAAGGTCCCGCGTGACGGCGGGGTCGTCCTGGCCGTCGGCGAGGACCGCGAGGAGATCGAGCGCCTGACGGCGACCGACCCGTTCGTGGCGGCGGGGGTGTGCGCGTACCGGGTCACCGAGTTCCTGGCGACGAAGACGGCGCCCGCGCTGGCCGCGTACCGGCAGCAGCTGCCCTCCTGAGGCGCGATGTGCGGCGCCTGACGGGAGTGGGCTACACTTGATCATGTGCTGGTCGCCGCAACTCCCGGTGTCCGGTGGTGCGTTGGTGGTCCAAGGAAAGACGCCCCGCTTCCTGCGGGGAGATGCAGGTGCAAGGCCTGCCCGGCGCTCTGAAGAGAACCCCCGCTCCGCGGTCCGCGGAGCGGGGGTTCGTCGGGCCTGAGCGGGACTTGTCGGGGCGTGCGGTGGCATACCCGTCGGCTCCGCCGGTGCCGTGAGCCGGGGGAGGGGGACCGCTCATTCGTTGAGCACGGGGAATCTCCGCGGGGCCACGAACAGCAGCACCAGGAGCGCCAACGCGGCCGCGCACGACGCACCCAGATACACGGCGTGCACCGCGTCCGCGATCGCCCGGCGCGTCACCTCCGGTGTGGTGCCCGCGTTCAGGCCGCGCGTCACCGCGTCCAGGCCGCCCGACCCGCCCAGCCGCGACGCCAGGACCCCGTTGGCGACCGCGCCGAACACCGACGCCCCGACCGTCTGGCCGGTCTGACGGCAGAACAGGACGGACGCCGTCGTCGTCCCGCGCTCCGCCCAGCCGACCGTCGACTGCACACCCACGATCAGCGGCAGCTGGAACAGGCCCAGCGCGCCGCCCAGCAGGAGCATCAGGAGGGCCGGCTGCCAGGGCGAGCCGGGGTAGGGCAGGAACGGGAACGCCAGCAGGAGCAGCGCGGCCAGGCCGATGCCCAGGATCGCCGTGTCACGGAAGCCGATGCGCCGGTACACGTGCTGGGAGAGCGCCGCCGACACCGGCCAGCTCAGCGTCCACACGGACAGGACGAACCCGGCCGCCACCGGGGCGAGACCGAGCACGGCCTGGGCGTACGTCGGCAGGAAGACCGTCGGGGCCACCATCAGCAGTCCCAGCGCGCCGAGCGCCAGATTGACCGCGGCGATCGTACGGCGCCGCCACACCCACCCCGGGATGATCGGCTCGGCCGCCCGGCGCTCCACCGCCACCACCACCGCGACCAGCGCGATTCCCGTCCCGAACAGCGCCAGGGACGGCGTCGACAGCCATGGCCAGGCCACCCCGCCCTGCACCAGCGCCGTCAGCAGCACGCCCCCGCACGCGAACACCGCGAGGGCGCCCGCCCAGTCGACGCGGGGGCGCGGGCCCGACTCCCGGTTCGGCTCGTGCAGATGGCGGACGATCAGCCACAGCGCGACCGCCCCGATCGGCAGGTTGACCAGGAAGATCCACCGCCAGTCCGCGTACGCGGCGAGCACCCCGCCGAGCCCCGGGCCCGCGATCGCGGAGACCGCCCACACCGTGGACAGCTTCGCCTGGATCTTCGGACGCTCCTCCAGCGGATACAGGTCGGCCGCGAGCGTCTGCACCGTGCCCTGCAGGGCGCCGCCGCCCAGGCCCTGCACGATGCGGAACGCGATCAGCGAGCCCATGTTCCAGGCGAACGCGCACAACAGCGAGCCCAGCAGGAAGACCGACGCGCCCGCGATCAGCACCGGCTTGCGGCCGAAGGTGTCGGAGAGCTTGCCGTAGACGGGCAGCGTCACCGTCACGGCCAGCAGATAACCGGAGAACAGCCACGAGAAGACGGAGAATCCGCCGAGGTCGCCGACGATCTGCGGTACGGCCGTCGAGACGATCGTCGAGTCCAGCGCGGCCAGCGCCATCGCCAGCATCAGCGCGGCGACGACGGCCCCGCGGCGCCGCGTCGCGTCCTGGGTGCGGCCGGCCGCCGCGGTCCGTATGTCCGTGTCCCCCTGGTCCACAGGAATCCTCTCCCGGTCGTTTCCCTGTGCACGTATCTGCCGTACGACACCCTCTCACTCGCGGCCCCTGCCTGGGGAGAGTTGACCCTCACGCGACGTCAGGGTGGAGAGTGGGTGGGCCGACGGGTGGAGGCAGGCCCCGAGGCCGGTCCACCTCGAGGTGGAGGACCTATAGGGGTTCCTCCGTATCAGGGCTCGGGGAGGGCTCGTCCCATCGGAGGACGAGAGGGACCGGGCCCGTTCCTTAGCCTGGCTTTACGCCGCTGGGGAGCGGTCGGGGCGCACGGGGGTCGCGCCGGCCGCACCAGAGGGGGTGGGGTTTTCCCCAGCGGAAGACGGGGCCGGGCACCAGCGCGCCGGACCGTGCGCCGGCACCAGACTGACCGGCGTACTCACCACACCGATCGCCACCGATCGCCACCGATCGGCATGGCCCTGCACCGATCGCCACCGATCAGCGCACTTACGCGCATGTATTCACTGATGGACAAAGGGGATTAACCATGACATCGGCCGTGACCATTCCCAGGCACGGGGGCACTGGAGGGCGTACGGCCGTTGCCGCGCGGGCTCGGCAGGTCGTGAAGGCGTACGGGGCGGGGGAGACCCGCGTCGTCGCCCTCGACCACGTCGACGTGGACATCGCCCGCGGCCAGTTCACCGCCATCATGGGCCCCTCGGGGTCCGGCAAGTCCACGCTGATGCACTGCCTGGCCGGGCTCGACACCGTGACGAGCGGCCAGATCTACCTCGACGAGACCGAGATCACCGGCCTGAAGGACAAGAAGCTCACCCAGCTGCGCCGGGACCGCATCGGGTTCATCTTCCAGGCGTTCAACCTGCTGCCCACCCTGAACGCGATCGAGAACATCACGCTGCCCATGGACATCGCCGGCCGTAAGCCGGACAAGGCGTGGCTGGACCGGGTCGTGGAGACCGTCGGGCTCGCCGGGCGGCTCAAGCACCGGCCCAGCCAGCTCTCCGGCGGACAGCAGCAGCGCGTGGCCGTGGCCCGCGCCCTGGCCGCCCGCCCCGAGATCATCTTCGGTGACGAGCCGACCGGAAACCTCGACTCCCGCGCGGGCGCCGAGGTGCTGGGCTTCCTGCGCCGGTCCGTGGACGAGCTCGGCCAGACCATCGTCATGGTCACGCACGACCCGGTCGCCGCCTCCTACGCCGACCGCGTGCTGTACCTGGCCGACGGCCGGATCGTCGACGAGATGCTCAAGCCGACCGCGGACACCGTCCTGGACCGCATGAAGGACTTCGACGCCCGGGGGCGCACGTCATGACCGTCCTGAAGACCTCGCTGCGCAACTTCTTCGCGCACAAGGGGCGCATGGCGCTGTCGGCCGTCGCGGTCCTGCTGTCGGTGGCGTTCGTGTGCGGCACGCTCGTGTTCACGGACACGATGAACACGACGTTCGACAAGCTGTTCGCGGTGACGGCGTCCGACGTGACCGTCTCGCCGAAGGTCGCCAAGAGCGACGAGACCCCGCAGAACGGCGTGCCCGAGTCGCTGCCGGCCTCGGTGCTGGACAAGGCCCGGCACGCCGAGGGCGTCAAGTCGGTGGAAGGCGGCGTCAGTTCGATGAACGTGACCGTCGTCGACAGCGACAACGAGAACATGGGCTCCTCCACCGGCGCCCCGACGATCGCCGGCAACTGGACGAGCAACGACCTGCGGTCGATGGAGATCACGTCCGGTCACGCCCCGCGCGGGCCGACCGAGATGATGGTCGACGCCGACACCGCCGACAAGCACCACCTCAAGCTGGGCGACGAGCTGCGCACCATCGCGCAGACCGGTGACTTCCGGGCGCGGATCGTCGGCATCGCCACCTTCAAGGTGACCAACCCCGGTGCCGCGGTCGTCTACTTCGACACCGCCACCGCGCAGCGCGAACTGCTCGGGGCGACGGGCCGGTTCACGAACATCAACGTCACCGCGGCGTCCGGTGTGTCGGACGAGCAGCTGAAGCAGAACGTCACCCGGACACTCGCCGGGGCCGGGTCCTTCAAGGTCCAGACCGCCAAGGAGAACGCCGACGAGAACCGCCAGAACGTCGGTCAGTTCATGAACGTCATCAAGTACGCCATGCTCGGCTTCGCCGGGATCGCGTTCCTGGTCGGCATCTTCCTGATCATCAACACCTTCTCGATGCTGGTCGCCCAGCGGACGCGGGAGATCGGCCTGATGCGGGCGATCGGCTCCTCCCGCCGGCAGGTCAACCGGTCGGTGCTGGTCGAGGCGCTGCTGCTGGGTGTCCTGGGGTCGGTCCTGGGTGTGGGCGCGGGTGTCGGTATCGCGATCGGCCTCATGAAGGTCATGGGCTCGATGGGCATGGACCTGTCGACGCGGGACCTGACGATCAAGGCGACCACACCGGTGGCCGGCCTGGTCCTGGGCGTCGTCGTCACCGTCCTGGCCGCCTACCTGCCGGCCCGCCGCGCCGGCAAGGTCTCCCCGATGGCCGCCCTGCGGGACGCCGGCACGCCGGCCGACGGCAAGGCGGGCCGGGTGCGCGCCCTGATCGGGCTCGTCCTCACGGGCGCCGGTGCCGCCGCCCTGTACGCGGCGGCGAGTGCCAAGAAGGCGAGCGAAGGCTCGCTCGTCCTCGGCGTCGGCGTGGTCCTGACCCTGATCGGCTTCGTGGTCATCGGCCCACTGCTGGCGGGCGGGGTGGTCCGGGTGATCAGCGCGGTGCTGCTGCGGGCCTTCGGCCCGGTGGGCCGCATGGCCGAGCGCAACGCCCTGCGCAACCCGCGCCGCACCGGCGCCACCGGCGCGGCCCTGATGATCGGCCTCGCACTGGTCGCCTGCCTCTCGGTGGTCGGCTCCTCGATGGTGGCCTCGGCCACCAGCGAGCTGGACAAGTCGGTCGGCGCGGACTTCATCGTCCAGGGCAACCAGCGGATCGTGCCGCAGGCCGAGAAAGCCATGCAGCAGAGTCCGCATCTGGCGCACGTCACCCGCTACAAGATGCTCGACGCCACCCTCACCTCGCCGGACGGCAAGGCCGACGACACCGGGATCACGGCCGCGGACCCCTCGTACGCCGACGACCTGCGCCGCACGACCACGCAGGGCACCCTGTCCGCCGCCTACGGCGACGACGCCATGTCGGTCGGCTCCGACTACGCCAAGAAGCACGGTGTGCACGTCGGCGACACCATCACCGTCGCCTTCAAGGGCGGCCGGACGGCGAAGCTCAAGGTGGCGGCGATCACCAGCGACGACACCGCCCTCGACCAGGGCGCCCGCTACATGAGCATCGCGACCATGGAGAAGTACGTCCCGAAGGACAGGATCCCGCCGAACCAGATCATGTTCGCCAAGGCCGAGAACGGCCAGGAGAAACAGGCGTACGCGGCGCTGAAGCAGTCGATGAAGCCGTACCCGCAGTACCAGGTGCGCGACCAGACCGACTACAAGAAGGAGCTGAAGAACCAGGTCGGCCAGCTGCTCAACATGGTCTACGGCCTCCTCGCCCTGGCGATCATCGTCGCGGTCCTGGGCGTGGTGAACACGCTGGCCCTGTCGGTGGTGGAGCGGACGAGGGAGATCGGCCTGCTCAGGGCGATCGGTCTCTCCCGCCGCCAGCTGCGCCGCATGATCCGCCTGGAGTCGGTGGTGATCGCCCTCTTCGGCGCGCTGCTGGGACTCGGCCTGGGCATGGGCTGGGGCGCCACGGCCCAGAAGCTCCTCGCCCTGGAGGGCCTGAACGTCCTCCAGATCCCGTGGGGCACGATCACGAGCGTCTTCGTCGCCTCGGCCTTCGTGGGCCTGTTCGCGGCCCTGATCCCGGCGTTCCGGGCGGGTCGGATGAACGTACTGAACGCGATCGCGACGGAGTAGCCCGGGAGGCGGGCGTGACGGGGACGGGCCGGGTCCGGTGGAGAGCCACCGGACCCGGCCCCCACCTTCACGCCCTGCGGCCGGGGTGAAGGACCACGACCACGACCGTGACAGTGCTTCCGGTGATCTCGCATGTGACTCGACAGCGGCCCACGCGCATGCGGCGCAGGCTCCGTGAGCGGTACTCCGTGGTCTCCGGTGGGCGGGGACCGGCCGCCAGGCGTCCGAAGGGTGAGTCCCGCGCCGCTGCCGCTCCCCGGCCGCGGTTGTCCACAGCCTCCGCGCAGCCGAGTCCGGCGTCGTACGCTGGACAACCCCGGCCCCTGAAAACCTCGCGGCCGGGTGTTCGTGTTGCCCACCCCGGGACGGATGCCCCTCCATGAGCCTGCACGGTCTGCTCGACGCCGTAGTCAAGGACGCCGCACTCGCGGAAGCGGTCAAGGCCGCGACCGACGGCAACCGTATGCACGTCGACCTCGTCGGCCCCCCGGCGGCACGCCCCTTCACCGTGGCCGCACTCGCCCGGGACGCGGGCAGGCCCGTCCTCGCCGTGACCGCGACCGGCCGCGAGGCCGAGGACCTAGCGGCCGCGCTACGCTCCCTGCTGCCGCCCGACGGCGTCGTGGAGTACCCGTCCTGGGAGACCCTTCCGCACGAGCGCCTCAGTCCCCGCAGCGACACCGTCGGCCGCCGCCTCGCCGTCCTGAGACGGCTCGCCCACCCGAGCTCCGACGACCCCGAGACCGGCCCGGTCTCCGTCGTCGTCGCCCCCGTGCGTTCCGTGCTCCAGCCCCAGGTCAAGGGCCTCGGTGACCTGGAACCGGTGGCCCTGAGAACCGGCCAGAGCGCCGACCTGAACGACGTCGTGGAGGCCCTGGCCGCCGCCGCGTACTCCCGCGTGGAGCTGGTGGAGAAGCGCGGCGAGTTCGCCGTGCGCGGCGGCATCCTGGACGTCTTCCCGCCCACCGAGGAACATCCCCTGCGCATCGAGTTCTGGGGCGACGACGTCGAGGAGATCCGCTACTTCAAGGTCGCCGACCAGCGCTCCCTGGAGGTCGCCGAGCACGGCCTGTGGGCACCGCCCTGCCGCGAGCTGCTGCTCACCGACGACGTGCGCCGGCGCGCCGCCGCCCTCGCCGAGGACCACCCGGAGCTCGGCGAACTGCTCGGCAAGATCGCCGAGGGGATCGCCGTGGAGGGCATGGAGTCCCTCGCACCGGTCCTCGTCGACGAGATGGAGTTGCTGCTCGACGTCCTGCCCGCGGGCGCCATGGCCGTCGTGTGCGACCCGGAGCGGGTGCGCACGCGCGCCGCGGACCTGGTGGCCACGTCGCAGGAGTTCCTGCAGGCGTCCTGGGCGGCCACCGCCGGCGGCGGAGAGGCCCCCATCGACGTCGGCGCCGCCTCCCTGTGGCCCCTCGCGGACGTCCGGGACCGGGCCGGCGAGCTGGGCATGATGTGGTGGTCGGTGTCCCCGTTCGCCGCGGACGCCGACCTCGACGCGGACACCCTCACGCTCGGCATGCACGCGCCCGAGACCTACCGCGGCGACACCGCCAAGGCGCTCGCCGACACCAAGGGCTGGCTCGCCGACGGCTGGCGCACCGTGTTCGTCACCGAGGCCCACGGCCCGGCGTCCCGCACGGTCGAGGTCCTGGGCAACGAGGGCATCGCGGCCCGCCTCGACGCCGACCTCGGGGCGCTGTCCCCGTCGGTCGTGCACGTGGCGTGCGGCTCGATCGAGTACGGCTTCGTCGACCCGGCCCTCAAGCTGGCCGTGCTCACGGAGATGGACCTGTCCGGCCAGCGGGCGGCCGGCCGCGACGGCGCCCGGATGCCGGCCCGCCGCCGCAAGACGATCGATCCGCTGACCCTGGAGTCCGGCGACTACATCGTCCACGAGCAGCACGGTGTCGGCCGCTACATCGAGATGGTCCAGCGCACGGTCCAGGGGGCCACCCGCGAGTACCTGGTGGTGGAGTACGCCCCGGCCAAGCGCGGCCAGCCCGGCGACCGCCTCTACATCCCGACCGACCAGCTCGAGCAGATCACCAAGTACGTCGGCGGCGAGGCCCCGACCCTGCACCGCCTGGGCGGCGCCGACTGGACCAAGACGAAGGCGCGCGCGAAGAAGGCCGTCAAGGAGATCGCCGCCGACCTCATCAAGCTGTACTCCGCGCGCATGGCGGCCCCCGGCCACGCCTTCGGAGGGGACACCCCCTGGCAGCGGGAGCTGGAGGACGCGTTCCCGTACGCGGAGACCCCGGACCAGCTGACCACGATCGCCGAGGTCAAGGAGGACATGGAGAAGTCGGTCCCGATGGACCGCCTGATCTGCGGCGACGTCGGCTACGGCAAGACGGAGATCGCTGTGCGGGCCGCGTTCAAGGCGGTCCAGGACGGCAAGCAGGTCGCCGTCCTCGTACCGACGACGCTGCTGGTGCAGCAGCACTTCGGCACGTTCTCCGACCGCTACTCGCAGTTCCCGGTGAACGTGAGGGCGCTGTCCCGTTTCCAGACGGACACGGAGGCCAAGGCGGTCCTGGAGGGGCTGCGCGAGGGCTCGGTGGACGTCGTCATCGGCACGCACCGCCTGTTCTCCTCGGAGACCAGGTTCAAGGACCTCGGTCTGGTCATCGTCGACGAGGAGCAGCGCTTCGGCGTCGAGCACAAGGAGCAGCTGAAGAAGCTGCGCGCCAACGTCGACGTGCTGACGATGTCCGCGACCCCGATCCCCAGGACCCTCGAGATGGCGGTGACGGGCATCCGCGAGATGTCCACGATCACCACCCCGCCGGAGGAGCGGCACCCCGTGCTGACCTTCGTCGGGCCGTACGAGGAGAAGCAGATCGGCGCCGCGATCCGCCGTGAGCTGCTGCGCGAGGGCCAGGTCTTCTACATCCACAACCGGGTGGAGTCGATCGACCGGGCGGCGGCGCGGCTGCGCGAGATCGTCCCCGAGGCGCGGATCGCCACGGCCCACGGCCAGATGTCGGAGCAGGCGCTGGAGCAGGTCGTCGTCGACTTCTGGGAGAAGAAGTTCGACGTGCTGGTCTCCACGACGATCGTCGAGTCGGGCATCGACATCTCCAACGCGAACACGCTGATCGTGGAGCGCGGCGACACCTTCGGCCTGTCCCAGCTGCACCAGCTCCGCGGCCGCGTCGGCCGTGGCCGGGAGCGCGGCTACGCGTACTTCCTCTACCCGCCGGAGAAGCCGCTCACCGAGACCGCCCACGAGCGGCTGGCGACCATCGCCCAGCACACGGAGATGGGCGCTGGCATGTACGTGGCGATGAAGGACCTGGAGATCCGCGGAGCCGGAAACCTGCTCGGCGGCGAGCAGTCCGGCCACATCGCGGGCGTCGGCTTCGACCTGTACGTGCGGATGGTCGGCGAGGCGGTCGCGGACTACCGGCGCCAGCTGGAGACCGGCGAGATCGAGGAGGAGGCGCCGCTCGAGGTCAAGATCGAGCTGCCCGTCGACGCCCACGTCCCGCACGACTACGCGCCCGGCGAGCGGCTGCGTCTGCAGGCCTACCGCGCGATCGCATCCGTGAACTCGGAGGAGGACATCAAGGCCGTCCGCGAGGAACTCGTCGACCGCTACGGCAAGCTGCCCGAGCCGGTCGAGAACCTCCTGCTGGTGGCGGGCCTGCGCATGCTCGCCCGCGCCTGCGGTGTCGGCGAGATCGTCCTGCAGGGCACCAACGTCCGCTTCGCCCCGGTCGACTTGAGGGAGTCCCAGGAGCTGCGGCTCAAGCGCCTGTACCCCGGCACCATCGTCAAGCCGGCCGTCCACCAGGTCCTGGTGCCCCGCCCCAAGACGGCGAAGGTGGGCGGAAAGCCGCTGGTCGGGCGGGAGTTGCTGGGCTGGGTCGGGGAGTTCCTGACGTCGATCCTGGGATCGTAACGGGCCCTGGCGGGCCCTGGCGGGTCCTGGCGGGTCCTAGTGGGTCCTAGCTCCTGGCGGGTCCTAGTGGGTCTGGCAGGCCGGATCAGGTCCTGGGGACCTGGCGGTGGATCAGTCCTGGCAGGTCGTAGCGCTCGTATCGGGTCGCAGGGCGTGAGCGGGCCGATTCTCGTACGCATGACGAAGGCGATGTGAGGGACATACCCCTTGACGGATACCGTGAGGCCGGGAGAACCCGCCCGGCGCGGGCGGTACAGGCAAGGGGAGGGCGTCGCGCGATGCTTACCGAGCGGCACGTCGGGCACCGTGGCGGGAGGCGGCGGGGCCTGCTGATGTCCGCCGCGCTTCTGGCCACCGGATTGATGGTCACCGGGTGCGAGGGTCTCGCCCCGCCCGCGGACGGCGGACCCTCCGCTTCCGCCGTCCCGACGGCCGCCGACGGCCGCGCGGTGAACCCGCTGGACAACCCCGACGGTACGAAGCCGGGGCTGGCGGCCGTCACCTCGAGTGCGGACAAGGCGAAGGCCCGGTCGCTGATCGAGAAGGTGGCGACGAAGGGCCGCGGCCCCAAGACGGGGTACGAGCGGGACAAGTTCGGCTATGCCTGGACCGACTCGGCCCCGGGCGGCATCCCCTTTTCCCACAACGGGTGCGACTCGCGAAACGATCTCCTGAAACGCGATGGCGAGAAAGTCCGCTTCCGGACGGGCTCGGACTGCGTCGTCACCTCCATGACGCTGCATGACCCGTACACCGGGAAGACGATCGAGTGGACCAAGTCCCATGCGGCGACAGTCCAGATAGACCACGTCATGCCGCTGTCGTACGACTGGCAGATGGGTGCCTCGCGCTGGACCAAGGACAAGCGGGAGGACATCGCCAACGACCCGCTGAACCTGATCCCGGTGGACGGACCGACCAATGGCGCGAAGGGCGACTCCGGCCCGGCGGCCTGGCTGCCCCCGAACACACAGATCCGCTGCGCCTACTCGGTGCGCTTCGCCCAGGTGTCGCTCAAGTACGACCTTCCCGTGACGGCGGCCGACAAGCAGATGATGCTGCGGCAGTGCGGCGGCTGAGGCGGCGGCCTCGCGGGTTGAGAAGTGGTCGACGTGGTGACCTGGCGGCAACGCTGACAGCTACGCCGGCGGATGCCAGGAGCCCCCACCCGTGCTTCGTGGTGGGGGCTCCCGCGCGTCTGCGTGGTGGGCTGGTCGGGTGCGACTGCGGCTATCGGAGGCTGTTTTCAGCGCGTCACCGGCAACCCCGCCACGAATCGCGGCCCGTCCCCCTTGTGCTGCACCGGGAACGTGACCTTCAGGCCCTTCTCCTGGTCGGCCAGCGTCAGGTGCGTGACGTACTGCAGGCCCAGGAACGCCTTCTTCGAGCCGCCCGCCGACACGTACGGGCGCGGGAGGTTCAGCAGCAGCTTGCCCGGTTTGCCGCCGCGGTTGCCGTCGAAGAACAGCAGGCGCTGGTCGGTCAGGACTATGTACATCGGGCGCGGCGTGACCGTCGCCATCACCGTGCCCGCGCTCAGTACCCCCACCACGGCCGCGGTGAGTGCCTGCTTGCGGACCGACACCGAGCCGACGCCCGCCAGGGTCGTCATCTCCACCTGCTCGCCCTGCAGCAGCAAGGGCGCGGCGGTTTCCAGCAGTTGCCTGGTACGGCGGGCGTTGAGGGCCACGGGGACTCCAAAAAAGGGGAGAGGGAGACGCGCAGGGGTGCGAAGCAGAGCGCTCGGTGGGATGCACGTGACCAGGGGCGGCGAGAGCGACGCGCGGATCACGGCGGTGATCAAGACGGACGGACGTTACGGAGATTCGGTTAATGCAGGGTGACAGAAGAGCATGGAATTGACCAAAGTGTGGTCATCTTTCTGCCTGCTCGGGTCCGACATCCCCGGCGAGTTCCGTTGTCACCGCCCTCGCTTAGTATCCGCGACATGTCGCTCCCCTCCGCCCCCTCCCTGCCGCCCCCCGACTTCGAGGTGGCCTCCGCCTTCCCCGAGGCCGCCTGGTTGCGGCAGGCCGCCGGCGCGTGGGACTGGGCGGCGATACGTCAGTACGTGTACGGGCTCCCGCAGGGCACGGACCGCAGCTTCGCCGTCGGGGTGCTGTCCGATGTGAAGGGGGTCGAGGAGTGGATGCGCGACATCCTCGCCGCCACGCCCGACGACGTGCTCGCGCTCACCGTCCTCGGCAGCCGCGAGGTGGAGATCGGCTGGGAGATCCGTACCACCGCGCCCGCCAAGCAGGTCAGCCGTGAGCAGTTCGCCGGGCTGCACGCGCACCTGCGGCAGGCCGAGCAGCATCTGATCCGGGCAACCGCGCTCGACCCCTCGTTCGACGCGGCCTGGGCCTCACGCCTCACCACGGCGATGGGGCTGCAGCTCGGGCAGAACGAGGCGCGGCGCCGGTACGACCGACTGGCCGCGTTCCACCCGCACCATCTCAGCGCGCAGGGTCGGCTGCTCCAGCAGTTGTGCCCCAAGTGGAGCGGGAGCTGGGAGGCGGCCCACGGCTTCGCCCGGGAATGCCTCGTCAAGGCTCCGGAGGGCGCCATGAACGGCGGGATGGTGGCCGAGGCGCACATGGAGCACTGGCTCGTCCTGAAGGGCAAGGAGCGCGAGGACTACCTGCTCCAGGACGCCGTGCGCACCGAACTCGTCGAAGCCGCCGAGCGGTCCGTGCTCCACCCTCGCTTCCACCGCGGCTACGGCTGGATCACCGTCGCGGGCTACTTCGCGGCTTTGTTCTCCCTCGTGGGGGACCTGTCCCGGGCCGCCGCCTGCTTCCGCGTGCTCGGCAACCTCGCGTCCGAGTACCCCTGGGCGGATCTGGGCCGAGACGCCACCGCGGTCTATGTCAAGCACCGCGACGCCGCGCTCGCCAGAGGATGACCCGGATGACCCCGACGAACACGCCGAACAGAGGCACCAGATGAACCCCCAGGCAGCCATCCACCCCACCGAGGTCGACGGCATACCCACCCTCTTCGCGCACGCCACCGGGCCGATGCGCGCGGGACTCGTCTTCCGTGTCGGTGTCGCCGACGAGACGCTCGCCCGGACCGGCGTCACGCACCTGGTCGAGCACCTCGCCCTGCACCGCCAGGGCCTGGCCGACTACCACTTCAACGGCGCCACCAAGGCCGCCTTCACCCACTTCCACGTGGAGGGCGCCGAAAACGAGGTCGTCGCCTACCTCCAGGGCGTCTGCGCGTCCCTCACCGACCTGCCCATGGAGCGCCTGGAGACCGAGAAGGAGATCCTGCGCACCGAGGAGTCCCGGCGCGATGTCGGCCAGCTGCCGCTGTGGCGGTACGGCGCCCAGGGATACGGCCTGGTCAGCTACCCGGAGTGGGGTGTGCGCAGCCTGCGCCCGGACGACGTACGGGAGTGGGTGCACACCTGGTTCACCCAGGGCAACGCCGCGCTGTGGATCGCCGGTGAGCGGCTGCCGGCCGGGCTCACCCTCAAGCTGCCCGCCGGCCCGCGGCGCCCCCTGCCCGCCGTCACCTCCGCGCTGCCCGCCGCTCCCGCCTACTTCTCCGACGGCAAGGGCGGCGTCCTGCTGGACGCCGTCGTCACCGACACCACTGCCGCCCGGGTGTACGCGGGTGTCCTCGAGCGCGAGCTGTCCCGCGCCCTGCGGCAGGAGGGCGGCTACTCCTACACGGCGGCCACCGACTACGCCTCGCGCCGCGACGGCTTCGCCCTCGTGACCGCCTTCGCGGACGCCCTGCCCGCCAAGCAGGACGCGGTGCTCGGCGGCTTCGTCGACGTCCTCGCCGGGCTCCAGGTGGGCCGGATGGCGCAGGGTGACCTGGAGGCTGTGCGCACCCGGGCCGACGGGGCGCTGACCGTGCCCGACGCGGCCGCCCGGAGGCTGCCGGGGGCGGCGGAGGACCTGCTCGCCGGGCGGTCGCTGCGCGGCCTCGACGAACTGCGCTCCGAACTGTGGGCGGTGACGCCGGAGCACCTGCACGCGGTCGCCCTGGAGGCGGCCGGGACGGCCCTGATGCAGGTGCCCGCCGGGCACAGCGCGGACTGGGCCGGGTACACGGCGGCCCCCACGCGTTCGGCGTACGCGGTGACCGGACGGCGGTTCGCCTCCGTGGGCGGTGACGGGTCGGCGCTGGTGTTCGGGGACGAGGGCGTCAGCATGACCGTGCGCGCCAAGGACGGGACGGAGAACGCGGTCACCGTGGCCTACCGCGCCTGTGCGGCGGTGCTGAGCTGGCCCGACGGCGGCCGTCAGCTCATCGGCACCGACGGTCTGGTCGTGGAGGTGGAGCCGGGCCTGTACGGCGTCGACGCGCACACCATGGCGGCCGTCGACGCCGCCGTGCCGCAGTCCGCGGTGGTGTGGCTGCCGCCCCGGCAGCAGCAGCCCAAGGCGCGACCGGCCGCGGCAAGCCAAGGGAACGGGGAGACCTCGGCGAACGGCGAGCAGCGGCCCGCACCCGCCCGGCGCACCGGGCGGCAGACGGCGGCGGTGGTCGTGTTCGGCCTCCTCGCCGGCCTCTTCGCCTTCCTGGCCCTCGCGGTCACGGTCTTCGGCCGCGACCCGCAGACCAGCACCGGGGAGTGGCTCGGTATCGCGGGCTTCATGTGGGGCGTCACCGCCCTGCTGGCCTGGCCCGCCGTACGGATCCTGCGGCGGACACGGAGGGCGTGAGGGGCACTGCGGGGCGGCACCGGGACGGTGGCCGTTCGGGCGTACGGCGCCGGACTACCGCATGTACGGGTTGCGTTGCGGCGGCGGAGGCGCGGGCATCACCCCGTGCACCGTCGCCCGCTGCGGCGTCCGCCTGTCGAACAGGGCGAACAGCAGCAGGCCCGTCGCCGTCAGCAGGCTCAGCATCACGACCGCGCCGAGGACGGGGTCACCCGCCCCCTCTCCCCTGGCCGCCCCCCACGGCAGGGTCACGCACTCGTACAGCACGAACGACCCGAAGGCGCCCCAGTCCGACGGCCGCCCACGGCGGATCGCCGCGTACAGGAACGGCACCCACGCCAGCAGGCCCAGCGATGCCCACACCAGGACCGCCCAGGCGATCCGCTGGAACCAGCCGGCCTCCAGCCGTCTTTCCATGTGGCCCCCAATCCCCAGCCCTCGACCCCCGGCTCTCCGCCGCAGACGGGCGGGAAGAGCGCAGGGGGCAAGGCTAGAGCGTCTGTGGGGCGCCGCGCCGACCGTACCCTGCGCGGGTCAGGTCATGCGCAGGTCGTACACGGCCCTGAGGCCGTCCAAGTGATCACCGATCGGGCGGGAGTGACGTGGTGGGCCGGGCCGCCGTTCCCCGTAACCGGTGTTTTTGCCGTTCCCTGAGATAATCTTGTGGCGATCGAGGGGGTCCGTTTTCCAAGCGCAAGGGCGCCGTCGGTTACGGTGCGATCCGCTTCGGACGCTCAAGTCCCGTGTGCCTGCGGACGTTTCCCTGCGAATCCGTACAGACGTCGCCGTGCCGGACCCGCGTCGCTTCAGGGGCTCAGAAGACTTTCCGGCGGACGCCGCACGCGTCCGCCTGTCATGAATTGGGGTGGGGATGGCCGGCCATCGGCAGTCGAAGAAGTTCAGGTACATCACCTGGTCGGTCGCGGGTGCCGCCGTCGTCGCGGGTGCCGGGATCGCGGCGCAGACGTCGATGGCGGCCACGACCTGGCCCGCCCAGAAGACCTACACAGGACACGCCTTCGACACCTGCACCGCGCCCTCGGCGGCCGCGATGAAGGCCTGGAACACCGGCGCCTACGGGGCGGCCGCCGTCTACGTCGGCGGCAAGAACCGCGGTTGCAGCCAGCCCAACCTCACCGCGTCCTGGGTGAAGTCCGTCAGCTCGATGGGCTGGAAGCTCATCCCGATCTACGTCGGCGCCCAGCCGCCCTGCCAGAGCGGCTCCAACCCGGAGAAGCTCACCGCCACCACCGCGGCCACCCTGGGGACGAGCGACGCGAACGACGCGGTGGCCAAGGCGTCGGCGCTCGGCATGAAGGCCGGCAGCCCCATCTACCTCGACATGGAGCCGTACGACATCACGAACACGTCGTGCAACAACGCCGTGCTGACGTACGTCCGAGCCTTCGACAAGCAGCTGCGCGCCAAGATCTACCGCGCCGGGTACTACGGCTTCAGCAGCTCCAGCGCCAAGGCCATCGCCACCGCGACCAACAAGACCGACCTGCCGGGCAACCTCTGGTACGCGCTGTGGGACAAGCAGTACACGACGACCACGGACTGGCCGTGGGGCTCCACCCAGTACACCAACCACAGCCGCGCCCACCAGTACATGGTGAACAGCAAGGAGACGCGCAACGGCTACACGATCACCGTGGACCGTGACGCCTGGGACGCGCCCGTCGCCATCACCGGCTGACCCGGCAGCCGAGCCACGACACGAGGGGCGGCGGCGCGGTACCGGAAGGTCGGCTTGTGCTCGTCGGCAGCGCGGGCGGCGAGACCGCCGGTGCCGATGTGACCAGGCTCGACACCGGCGACACGCTGCGCACGGACGTGGCCGGGGCGGTCGGGCGAGCGGTGGACGGGCGGGCGCGAGCGGCCGGACGGGGCTCACCAGGGGCGGGCGGTGCCCGAAGCGTCGGTGAATCGTTGGTCGAATGGGTTGGCCGGAGCCGGTCCGCTCCTTACCATCGATCACCGCAAGACCTTGTGCACCGTCGCACAATCCCCAATGGGAGGTCACTTTGCACCGCCGTCGCCCCGCGATCGCCCTCAGCGCCGCCTTGATCGCGGCCCCTTTCCTCACCGCGTGCGGCGGCACCCCGCACCCGGGTGCCGCGGCCGTCGTCGGAGGTGAGCGGATCACGGTCGCGCAGCTGGAGAGCCGGGTGGACGAGGTGCGCGCGGCCCAGCGCGCCGCCGCCACGGACGACGCCCAGTACGAGCAGGCGGTCGCCCAGACCAGCAGCCTCGCCCGCGACACGCTGCACAGTCTGGTCCTGGACCGGGTCCTGGACCGCGCCGCGAAGAACGCGGGCGTGAGCGTCACCAGCAGGGACGTCGAACAGATGCGGGCGGACCTTCAGGCACAGGCGGGCGGCTCGAAGGAGCTGCAGACCGTGTGGTTGCAGCAGTACGGGGTGGCTCCCCAGCGCCTCGACGACAGCCTCCGCACGGAAGTCGAGGCGCAGAAGCTGGCCGCCGCGCTCGGCGCCGACATGAGCACGACCGAGGGCAAGGCCGCGTTCTGGAAGGCCATGTCGCAGGCGTCGCGGGAGCTGCGCGTCGACCTGAACCCCCGCTACGGCACCTGGGACGTGCAGAAGAGCAGCCGGGCCGACGCGAAGACGCCGTGGGTCAAGGAGGTCACGGCGGCGGCTGCGCAGCAGACGGCGTAGACGGGCGGTTCGGGGCCCGGGGCGGTGCTCCGGGCCTGCGGACGACTCCAGGAACGCTGGTCCTCGCCTGTGGACAACTCCAGGAACGCTGGTCCTCGCCTGTGGACAACTCCGGGGGCCGTCCGTGGCGTGCGTTACGTTCGGAGGGTGAACGCAACCAGCTTCGAAGCGGCCCCGGGACCGGAGGCGACCGCCGAGCCCGGCCGGATCGTCCTGCTCACCACCAGCCACCGGGTCGCGCCCGGTCTCCTGTCCTGGCCCGCCTGGCAGGCACTGCACGCCGCCGACCGGGTCCTGTGCGCGGACGGCGCGCACCCGCAGCTGCCCTATCTGCGCGAGGCGGGCATAGCGGTCGAGGAGAGCGCGCCGAGCGCGCAGCAGCTGGTCGACGCCTGCGCCGGCGGCCGCACGGTGGTCGTCGTCGCCACGGGTGAGGGTGAGCCCGCGCTGACGGACGGCCTGGCGCGCCTCGCCGGATCGGGGCGCGTCCACATGCCGGAGCTGGAACTGCTGCCCGCGTCGTACGACCTCCCGGGCGCCCGTCTCCTGGACCTGGTGCAGGTCATGGACCGCATCCGCGCCGAGTGCCCCTGGTCGTCCCGGCAGACCCACCTGGGCCTGGCCAAGTACGGCATCGAGGAGGCGTACGAACTGGTCGAGGCCATCGAGGCGGGCGACCGCGAGGAGCTGCGGGAGGAGCTGGGCGACGTCCTGCTCCAGGTCGTCTTCCACGCCCGGATAGCCGAGGAGCACCCTCAGGCGCCGTTCTCCATCGACGACGTGGCGGGCGGGATCGTCGCCAAGCTGATCCACCGCCATCCGCACGTGTTCGGGGACGAGACCGCGACGACGCCGGAGGAGGTCAAGGAGCACTGGCTGAGGACCAAGGCGGTCGAGAAGCGGCGCACGTCGGTGACGGAGGGCATCCCGCTCGGCCAGCCGGGCCTCGCCCTCGCCGCGAAGCTGCACTCCCGGGTCCGCACGGCGGGCCTCGACGTCCCGCTCCCGCAGGGCGACGGCATCGGCTACGAGCTGCTGGCGCTGGCCGCGCGCGCGGAGGCGGAGGGCGTGGACCCGGAGGCGGCCCTGCGCGCGGCGGCACGCGCGTACCGGGACGCGATCCGGGAGGTGGAGAGCGGGGGCTCGGAGCAGTGAACGGCCAGACCGCCTCCCCCGCCCCCGAACTGTTCACCTGGGAGTTCGCAGCCGACCCGTACCCCGCCTACGCCTGGCTCCGCGAGCACGCCCCCGTGCACCGGACGAGGCTGCCGAGCGGTGTCGAGGCCTGGCTGGTCACCCGGTACGCGGATGCCAAGCAGGCCCTCGCCGACCAACGGCTGAGCAAGAACCCGGCGCACCACGACGAGCCCGCGCACGCCAAGGGCAAGACCGGCATCCCCGGCGAGCGCAAGGCCGAGCTGATGACGCATCTGCTCAACATCGACCCGCCGGACCACACCCGGCTGCGCCGGCTCGTCTCCAAGGCCTTCACGCCCCGGCGTGTCGCGGAGTTCGCGCCGCGGGTGCAGGAACTGACCGACCATCTCATCGACCGGTTCGCGGGCAGGGGAGAGGCCGACCTCATCCACGAGTTCGCCTTCCCGCTCCCCATCTACGCCATCTGCGACATGCTCGGCGTCCCGCGCGAGGACCAGGACGACTTCCGGGACTGGGCCGGGATGATGATCCGGCACGGGGGCGGACCGCGAGGCGGCGTCGCGCGGTCGGTGAAGAGGATGCGCGGCTACCTCGCCGACCTCATCCACCGCAAGCGCCAGGCGCTGCCCGCCGAGCCCGGCCCCGGCGAGGACCTCATCTCCGGGCTCATCCGCGCCTCCGACCACGGCGAGCACCTCACCGAGAACGAGGCCGCCGCGATGGCCTTCATCCTGCTCTTCGCCGGGTTCGAGACCACCGTCAACCTCATCGGGAACGGCACGTTCGCGCTCCTCGGGCACCCCGGGCAGCGGGCCCGTCTGCAGCGGTCGCTCGCCGCCGGGGAACGCGACCTGCTCGAGACCGGCGTCGAGGAGCTGCTGCGCTACGACGGTCCGGTGGAGCTGGCCACCTGGCGGTTCGCCACGCGGCCGCTCACCATCGGCGGGCAGGACATCGCCCCCGGCGACCCCGTCCTGGTGGTCCTGGCCGCCGCGGACCGGGATCCGGCGCGCTTCGCCGACCCGGACGTCCTCGACCTCTCCCGCCGCGACAACCAGCACCTCGGGTACGGGCACGGCATCCACTACTGCCTGGGCGCTCCCCTGGCCCGCCTGGAGGGACAGACGGCGCTCGCCACGCTCCTGACCCGCCTGCCCGACCTGCGGCTCGCGGTCGACCCGTCCGACCTGCGATGGCGCGGCGGACTCATCATGCGGGGCCTGCGCACGCTGCCCGTGGCGTTCACACCGGTACCGGAGAAAGGTCACGAAGCTCCCGCCGACATCCGGACATGACACGACGAACACGCCGATGGTCACAAGAAGGTGACAGGATCTCACCTCTGTGATCTTCACGTGATCTACGCTGCATTAACTTGTGACAAGCGATCTAGTGCCGATACGTTCACGCAGCAACGCGGCGGTCCGCACGCCACGGCCGTCGCGTCGTTCGATGCTGTCGTGTGAAAGGCAACCGCATGCTCTCCGGGAACGGTCGTCACCGTCGCCCCCGTCAGGCTCCGGCTCTCCTCGTCGCGGCAGGGGTGACCGGATCAGCGATCGCGATCCCGCTGCTCGGCGCCACCGGTGCGAGCGCGGCCACCGGCACCACCTGGGACCAGGTCGCGGAGTGCGTCAGCGGTGGCTCATGGAGCGCGGACACCGGCAACGGCCGCTACGGCGGGCTGCAGTTGACGCAGGACGAGTGGGACAAGTACGGGGGTCTCGACTATGCGCCGAGCCCCGACCAGGCGAGCCGCTCGCAGCAGATCGCGGTCGCCGAGAAGGTCCTGGCGGCCCGGGGCGTCGGGGTCTGGGGCACCTGCGGCCTGCTGAACGGTCTGAGCAAGGACTCCGGCTCCGCCGGCGTCGACACGGGTGTCGCCGGGGACTCGGCGTCCGGCGGCGGATCGTCCTCCGACTCCGGCCTCGACTCCGGTCTCGGGGCCGGACTTGACTCCGGTCTGTCCGACTCGTCCGGATCGTCTGCGTCGACCACTCCGTCGCCTTCTTCATCCTCTTCGTCCCCTTCGCCCTCCTCGTCCTCGTCCTCGTCCGAGGCGTCGACCGCCGACGCCGCCAAGAGCGCACAGGGGTCCGGCAGTGCGCCGACGGCCACGACGAAGAGCGATGACCCGGACGAGTCGGCACAGAACGACGCCTCATCCGGGGCGAGTTCGGCCGAGACCTCGAGCGCCGGTCGCCATCGCGGCGACAGTGCCGACGAGAGCGTCGCGGACGGCCGTACGTCGGACGCCTCCGGCCGGCACGCCTCACGCGGCACCGCGGACGCGCGCGACGCCGTCGACGGCTCGTACACCGTCCGCCCCGGGGACAATCTGTCGTCCATCGCCGACTCCCTTGAACTCAGCGGTGGATGGACGGCGCTGTACGAGGCGAACAAGCGGACGGTCGGTGCCGACCCGAACCTCATCCTTCCCGGTCAGAGCCTTGCGCTCGACGCCGACCCGGCCGGCGGCTCGTCCTGAACTGCCCCTTGCGTGGCGGAAGTTCACGACCTATTTCGCGCTGAATGTCCCGTTTAGGGAAAGTGAGATATGAGTCTCATAAGCCCTGATCGTCTTTGAAATTCCGGCGATCGACTGCTTACGGTCGTGATCGCTCGCCACAGCGAGCCCCTGCGGTCGCAACGCCGAATCCTGCCAGCGGCCGTACGGGAACAGTCGTCGCGTCAAGCGCCGTAGGCAGGAGCGGGGGACCCAAGGTAGGCGCCGCGTCCGGGAGTTGACCGGAAGCGGCTCGGGGTGAAGCCGTGTCCCGCAAGGGCACGGCCGGGCAACTCAACCGGCCCGAACCCGACAGCTCACCTCGCAGGCGTCGGTGAGGGGAACGAACCATGCTGTGTTCCGGCAACGGCAAGCACCGCCGCCCGTCCAAGGCCACCCGTGCCATCGCGCTCGCCGGTGTCGCCGGCGCTGCCATCGCCGGCCCGCTCCTCGCGGCCGGAAACGCCTCCGCGGCCACCGCCGCCCAGTGGGACGCCGTCGCCCAGTGCGAGTCCGGCGGCAACTGGCACATCAACACCGGCAACGGCTTCTACGGCGGTCTGCAGTTCACGAACTCCACCTGGGCCGCGTACGGCGGCACCGCCTACGCCTCCCGCGCCGACCTGGCCACCAAGGGCCAGCAGATAGCCGTCGCCGAGAAGGTCCTCGCGGGCCAGGGCAAGGGCGCCTGGCCGGTGTGCGGCAAGGGCCTGACCAACGCCACGTACAACGGCGCCGCGGCCACCGGCTCGTCGAGCGGTGCCAAGAGCGCCCCGAAGAGCACCACCACTCGCTCGACCGAGCAGCAGGCGGCCAACCGCTCCGTGCAGCGCACGGCCCCGAAGAAGACGGTCACCACCCCGACCGGTCAGAAGGTCAAGAAGGGCGACGGCGAGTACAAGGTGGTCAAGGGCGACACCCTCAGCTCGATCGCCGCGAGCCACCACGTCCAGGGCGGCTGGAAGAAGCTCTTCGACCTGAACAAGGACATCATCCAGGACGCCGACCTGATCTACCCGGGCCAGCAGCTGCACCTGAAGTGACAGCCACCCGGTAGCCGGGCCACAGGCCCCTGCCAGGCGTGACCCCCACCGTGGGGGTCACGTGAGGGCCCACCCCCCGTCCCCACGGGCTCCCCGCTCCGGCGCGTGTTCCCCCGTACGCGCCGGAGCGGGGCTTTTGCTGTCCGCCTCGCCGTTGTCCGGCCCGTTCGCTGTCCGGCCCGTTCGCCGTCCGGCCGCACGGATTTCACCGGACCTTTCCCCCGCCCTTTGTTCCGAACGGGAACAATGTGTACCGTCACCCTGTCCACGGGACGGTCGGTAGGTCGGCCGACAGCCCGGGGCGGTTAGGCTCTAGTCGCAAGGCACAGCCGCAAGGCAGACAGCCCCGCACTTCCAGCGTCACATCCAAGAAGGAGATGCTCGTGCCGTCCATCGACGTCGTCGTAGCCCGGGAAATCCTGGACTCCCGAGGCAACCCCACGGTCGAGGTCGAGGTCGGCCTCGACGACGGCAGCACGGGTCGTGCCGCCGTTCCGTCCGGCGCCTCCACCGGCGCCTTCGAGGCCATCGAGCTCCGCGACGGTGACCCCAACCGCTACCAGGGCAAGGGCGTCGAGAAGGCCGTTCTCGCCGTCATCGAGCAGATCGGCCCGGAGCTGGTCGGCTACGACGCCACCGAGCAGCGCCTGATCGACCAGGCGATGATGGACCTGGACGCCACCGACAACAAGGGCTCCCTCGGCGCCAACGCGATCCTCGGCGTCTCCCTCGCCGTCGCCCACGCCGCCTCCGAGGCCAGCGACCTGCCCCTGTTCCGCTACCTGGGCGGCCCGAACGCGCACCTGCTGCCGGTGCCGATGATGAACATCCTCAACGGCGGCTCGCACGCCGACTCCAACGTGGACATCCAGGAGTTCATGATCGCCCCGATCGGCGCGGAGTCCTTCTCCGAGGCGCTGCGCTGGGGCACCGAGGTCTACCACACGCTGAAGAAGGTCCTGAAGAGCAAGGGCCTCGCCACCGGCCTCGGCGACGAGGGCGGCTTCGCCCCGAACCTCGGCTCCAACCGTGAGGCCCTCGACCTCATCCTGGAGGCCATCAAGGAGGCCGGCTACGCCCCCGGCCAGCAGATCGCCCTCGCGCTCGACGTCGCCGCCTCCGAGTTCTACAAGGACGGCAAGTACCTCTTCGAGGGCAAGGAGCGCTCCGCCGCCGAGATGACGGAGTACTACGAGGAGCTCGTCGCGGCCTACCCGCTCGTCTCCATCGAGGACCCGCTGTTCGAGGACGACTGGGCCGGCTGGAAGGTCATCACCGACAAGCTCGGCGACAAGGTCCAGCTGGTCGGCGACGACCTGTTCGTCACCAACCCCGAGCGCCTCGCCCGCGGCATCGAGGAGGGCGCGGCCAACGCCCTGCTGGTCAAGGTCAACCAGATCGGCTCGCTGACCGAGACCCTGGACGCCGTCGAGCTGGCCCAGCGCAACGGCTTCAAGTGCATGATGTCCCACCGCTCCGGCGAGACCGAGGACGTCACCATCGCCGACCTGGCCGTCGCCACCAACTGCGGTCAGATCAAGACCGGCGCCCCGGCCCGCTCCGAGCGCGTCGCCAAGTACAACCAGCTGCTGCGCATCGAGGAGATCCTCGACGACGCCGCGGTGTACGCCGGCCGCTCGGCCTTCCCGCGCTTCAAGGGCTGAGACGAGGCAAGCCGCTGGGACAAGCCCGGGCAGGGCTTGGCCGGTCGTACGTACGTCCCCGTACTCGGTCCCGTACCGTGTGCGGGGACGTACGCGCGTGTGAAGGGGAGGCGGGAGACATGGCCGGGAAGGACCGCGACCGGTTCTCCACCGCGACCAGGCTCAGGCTGCTCGGCGAGCAGACGGCCGCCCGGGTCTACCGCTCCCAGACCCGGCGCCAGGCCCGCCGCTCCCGGCTCACCGGCCGGGCCGCGCTCCTCGCCCTCGTCCTGTGCTCGCTGATCGTGGCACTGGCCTACCCGATGCGCCAGTACGTCTCCCAGCGCGGCGAGATCGCCGACCTGGAGCGGCAGCAGGAGCAGGCCCGCAAGCGCGTCGAACAGCTGCGTGACCTGAAGGCGCGCTGGCAGGACGACGCCTACGCGGAGCAGCAGATCCGGCAGCGGCTGCACTATGTGATGCCGGGGGAGACCGGCTACATCGTGATCGACCCGGACGTGGTCAAGCCGTCGCGCGCGGACCGGACGACGGCCGTACGCCCCTGGTACGCCGGCCTCTGGGACGGGGTCGACAGGGCCGACACGGCGGACAGGGCCGACGGTCCGGCCGGTGAGCGCACAGCGCCCTGACGTGCCCGTCACGCGCCCGGACGCACCCCGACGGACCCTGACGCACCCATGAGAAAGACAGCCTGAAAGAGAGCCATGGAAACCCCTCCGCCGCCCACCCCGCGCACCGAGCCGACGGACGCGGACGTCGAGGCCGTCAAGCAGCAGCTCGGGCGCCCCCCGCGCGGGCTGCGCGCGATCGCGCACCGGTGCCCCTGCGGGCAGCCGGACGTCGTGGAGACGGCGCCGCGGCTCCCCGACGGCACCCCGTTCCCGACGACGTACTACCTGACGTGCCCTAAGGCGGCCTCCGCGATCGGCACGCTGGAGGCCGACGGCGTCATGAAGGAGATGACCGAGCGCCTGGGCACGGACCCGGAACTGGCCGCCGCCTACCGCGCCGCGCACGAGGACTACATCTCCCGCCGTGACGCCATCGAGGTCCTGGAGGGCTTCCCCAGCGCGGGCGGCATGCCGGACCGGGTGAAGTGCCTGCACGTCCTCGTGGCGCACTCCCTGGCCGCAGGACCGGGCGTCAACCCGCTCGGCGACGAGGCGATCGCGATGCTGCCGGAGTGGTGGCGCAAGGGGTCCTGTGTGGGGGCCGGGGTTTGCGAGGAGGACGCCGAATGACTCGGGTCGCCGCCATCGACTGCGGTACGAACTCCATCCGGCTCCTGGTCGCGGACGCCGACCCTGGCACGGGTGAACTGGTCGAACTCGACCGGCGGATGACCATCGTCCGGCTGGGGCAGGGCGTGGACCGCACCGGACGTCTGGCGCCCGAGGCGCTGGAGCGCACGTTCGCCGCCTGCCGGGAGTACGCCGAGGTCATCAAGAAGCACGGCGCCGAGCGGATCCGGTTCGTCGCCACGTCCGCCTCACGCGACGCGGAGAACCGGGACGAGTTCGTCCGTGGGGTGGTGGACATCCTCGGCGTCGAACCGGAGGTCATCTCCGGCGACCAGGAGGCGGAGTTCTCCTTCACGGGGGCGACCCGGGAGCTGACGGGCCGTACGGATCTGGCCACGCCGTTCCTGGTGGTGGACATCGGCGGCGGCTCCACGGAGTTCGTCGTCGGCGACGGGCACGTGCGCGCCGCGCGGTCCGTGGACATCGGCTGCGTCCGTATGACCGAGCGGCACCTCGTGCGGGACGGGGCGGTCACCGACCCGCCGACCGAGGAGCAGATCGCGGCCATACGGTCCGACATCGAGGCGGCGCTGGACCTGGCGGAGCAGACGGTGCCGCTGCGGGAGGCGCACACGCTGGTGGGCCTCGCGGGGTCGGTCACCACGGTCTCGGCGATCGCCCAGGACCTCCCGGAGTACGACTCGACGCGGATCCACCACTCCCGGATCTCCCGCGACCGGGTTCGGGAGATCACCGGTGCGCTGCTCCACTCCACCCACGCCGAACGCGCGGCGATCCCGTCGATGCACCCGGGCCGCGTGGACGTCATCGGTGCGGGCGCCCTCGTACTGCTGGCGATCATGGAACGGATCGACGCGACGGAGGTCGTGGTGAGCGAACACGACATCCTCGACGGCATCGCCTGGTCGATCGCGTAGCCACCGCCGTCCCCTGAACTCGACCCCAGGGGACGGCCACGGGCGGGCGCGGCAGCGCGGCCGGTGCGGGTCGCCCTCCAGCGGGGTCGCCCCGAGGCCGGCAGGCGCCCGGGGAGGCGACGGGCAGGTGCGGCGGGGCAGAATCCCCGGGGCGAGCATCCCCGCGCCCGCACCCCTCGAGCGGCCCCCAGCCCGCACCGCGTGCCGCGGCCGGCCCCATGAAGCCCGACTCCTCCTTCTCGCCACCACCCTGACAGCCCCTCACGTGTCCTCATACCGAGATTTTTCTACTCACCGGTAGCCTCTCTTGAGCA
This sequence comes from Streptomyces sp. NPDC001796, assembly GCF_042892355.1. NCBI lineage: Bacteria > Bacillati > Actinomycetota > Actinomycetes > Kitasatosporales > Streptomycetaceae > Streptomyces > Streptomyces sp. NPDC001796. Next base: position 171,105 of record NZ_JBIAUC010000013.1, read on the forward strand.
GGTTGGGTAACGTATGAGCGCGGTCTCCGGGGCCTCTTCTGTCCCTGGCCGACACGCCGCAGGAAAACTTCGTGAAGTTCTTCACAAGAGAAACGCCCCTGCTGGGCGACGATTCGCGCCCGTTGGGCCGTCCGTGTGGCTCATGGGGACTCCGAGGCTGCTCGCACGAGCGTGTCGGAGGGTCTCCCGAGGGGGTCCGAGCGGCCCTGTGCGGGGCCTCGGTGGGACGCTTCGGAACCCGGAAGGGCAGCTCACGTGGCCTTGACAACGGACAGTTCCCCCCGGAGTCCGCTGCCGGACACCATGACCTGGGTCACGTGGGCGGCGCAGTGTAGCAGACACCCCAACCAAGCTTGTGAAGGGGCGCACGAGCCACCCCCCTGAGGCGGGTGGATACTCGATGGCATGAGCACCACGGAGCGTCCCAGGATCCTCGTAGTAGGCGGTGGGTACGTAGGCCTGTACGCAGCTCGTCGCATTCTGAAGAAGATGCGCTACGGCGAGGCGACCGTCACGGTCGTCGACCCGCGCTCGTACATGACCTACCAGCCCTTCCTCCCCGAAGCCGCCGCCGGCAGCATCTCCCCCCGGCACGTCGTCGTCCCGCTGCGACGCGTGCTGCCGAAGGCGGAGGTCCTCACCGGCCGGGTCACCACCATCGACCAGGACCGCAAGGTCGCCACGATCGCCCCGCTGGTCGGCGAGGCGTACGAGCTGCCCTTCGACTACCTGGTCATCGCGCTCGGCGCGGTCTCCCGCACCTTCCCGATCCCCGGCCTCGCCGAGCAGGGCATCGGCATGAAGGGCATCGAGGAGTCCATCGGCCTGCGCAACCACGTCCTCGAGCAGCTCGACAAGGCCGACTCCACGACCGACGAGGAGATCCGCCGCAAGGCGCTCACCTTCGTCTTCATCGGCGGTGGCTTCGCCGGTGCCGAGACCATCGGCGAGGTCGAGGACATGGCCCGGGACGCGGCCAAGTACTACAAGAACGTGTCCCGCGAGGACATGCGCTTCATCCTCGTCGACGCCGCCGACAAGATCCTCCCCGAGGTCGGCCCGAAGCTCGGCCTGTACGGCAAGGAGCACCTCGAGGGCCGCGGCGTCGAGGTCTACCTGTCCACCTCCATGGAGTCCTGCGTCGACGGCCACGTGGTGCTCAAGAACGGCCTCGAGGTCGACTCCAACACCATCGTGTGGACCGCCGGCGTCAAGCCGAACCCGGCGCTGGCCCGATACGGCCTGCCGCTCGGCCCGCGCGGTCACGTCGACTGCGAGCCCACGCTCCAGGTCAAGGGCACGGACTACATCTGGGCCGCCGGTGACAACGCCCAGGTGCCCGACCTCGCCGCCCGCAAGGCCGGTGTGGAGAACGCCTGGTGCCCGCCCAACGCCCAGCACGCGCTGCGCCAGGCCAAGGTGCTCGGCGACAACGTGGTCTCCGGTATGCGGGGCTTCCCGCAGAAGGAGTACAGCCACGCCAACAAGGGCGCGGTCGCGGGCCTCGGCCTGCACAAGGGCGTCGCGATGATCGTCATGGGCAAGATGAAGATCAAGCTCAAGGGCCGCCTCGCCTGGTACATGCACCGTGGCTACCACGGTCTGGCCATGCCGACCTGGAACCGCAAGATCCGCGTCTTCGCCGACTGGACGCTCGCCATGTTCCTCAAGCGCGAGGTCGTCTCGCTCGGCGCGATCGAGTCCCCGCGCGAGGAGTTCTACGAGGCCGCCAAGCCGGCCCCGGTCGCCGCCGCGCCCAAGTCGGAGGAGAAGGCCAAGGCCTCCTGACCCCCGGTCACCGACAGCGCCCGAAGGGGCCGCCCGCCATCCGTGGTGCGGGCGGCCCCTTCGGCGTAGCCGGGCCCGCACCCCTTCCACGGTGTGCGCAGGCATTTTGCACAGCCGTAACGCCAACGGGGGACTGCGGCCGCGCCCCGCAGATGTTTACGTGGTGTCGGACATTCCGGGATCCCCCGTCACGGAGGTGTGCACCATGGCAGACGCCGCGCCGCGGTTGAAGAGCCTCGTCGAACAGATCGTGGGAGCCCCGCTCCCCGTGCGCGTCCGCGCCTGGGACGGCTCCGAGGCAGGGCCTCCGGGCGCTCCCGCCCTCGTCGTGCGCAACCGCCGCGCCCTGCGCCGCCTGCTGTGGAAGCCGGGTGAACTGGGCCTCGCCCGCGCCTGGGTCGCCGGGGACCTGGGCATCGACGGCGACCTGTACACCGCCCTCGACCTCATGGCCGGCCTGATCTGGGAACGCGGAGAGGACGCCCGCACCCTCACACAGGCGCTCCGCGACCCTGAAGTCCGCGCCGCCGTCCGCGGGCTCGTGAAGCTGGCCGGGCCCTTCCCGCCGCCCGCGCCGCCCCGTGAGGAGGTCCGCCGGGCCCGCGGCCACCTGCACACCCGGCGCACCGACAAACGCGCCATCAGCCACCACTACGACGTCGGCAACGACTTCTACGAGATCGTCCTCGGCCCGTCCATGGTGTACTCCTGCGCCTACTGGGAGTCGCCGGACGGCACCCTCGAGAACGCCCAGCGCGACAAGCTGGAACTCGTCTGCCGCAAACTCGACCTGAAGCCCGGTCAGCGCCTCCTCGACGTCGGCTGCGGCTGGGGCTCCATGGCCATCCACGCCGCCCGCGAGCACGGCGTGAGCGTCGTCGGCGTCACCCTCTCCCAGGAGCAGGCCGGCTACGCCCGCAAGCGGGTCGCCGACGAGGGCCTCACCGACCGCGTCGAGATCCGGGTGCAGGACTACCGCGACGTCGCCGACGGCCCCTACGACGCCGTCTCCTCCATCGGCATGGCCGAACACGTCGGCGCGCAGAGATACCTGGAGTACGCCCGCACTCTGCACGCCCTGCTCAAGCCAGGCGGGCGGCTGCTCAACCACCAGATCGCCCGGCGCCCCGAGCAGGACGAGTCCGCGTACTCCGTCGACGCGTTCATCGACGCCTACGTCTTCCCCGACGGCGAACTGGCGCCCATCGGCACCACGGTGACCCAGCTGGAGCGCGCCGGGTTCGAGGTCCGCGACGTGGAGTCGCTGCGCGAGCACTACGGCCTCACCCTGCGCCGCTGGGTCGCCAACCTGGAGGCCGAGTGGGTGCGGGCGCAAGCGCTCACCAGCCCCGGCCGGGCCCGCGTCTGGCGCCTGTACATGGCGGCCTCCGCCCTCGCCTTCGAACGCAACCGCATCGGCGTCAACCAGGTCCTCGCGGTGCGGACACCGGACTCGGGCGCCTCCGGGATGCCGCTGCGGGCGCGCACCTGGGCTGGGTGAGTCTCGCCGGTACGGCGAAGGGGCCCCGTTCCGGCGCGGAACGGGGCCCCGGCGCTTACCGTTACTCCGACTTGATCGCCGTCAGCATGTTCAGGCGCGCCGCGCGCCGGGCCGGCCACAGCGCCGCCAGGACGCCGACCACCGCCGCCAGCAGGAGGAACACGGTCATCCGGGCCCAGGGCAGGACCAGTTCGTACGTCGCCATCTTCGTGCCGAGCAGTTCACCGGCCGCCCAGCCGAAGAACACACCGAGCCCGATGCCGAGCACCCCGCCGAACAGCGAGATGACGAGGGACTCCAGACGGACCATCCGCTTGATGCCCTTGCGGTCCAGGCCGATCGCGCGGAGCATCCCGATCTCCTGCGCACGCTCGAAGACGGACATGGCGAGGGTGTTGATGACACCGAGGACGGCGACGATCACCGCCATGCCGAGCAGGCCGTAGAGGATGTTCAGCATCAGCGTGAAGATCTGCGCGACGCTGTTGGAGATGTCCTTCTTGTCCTGCACCTCGATGGCCGGGTTGTCGCCGAGGGCCTTCACCAGCCGGTCCTTGGCCGAGGAGGAGGCGCCGCCGGACGTCTTCACCATCACCTGCATGTCGGACGGGTCGCTCTGGTGCGGGGAGAGCGTCGCGTTGTCCAGCATGATGCCGCGCATCATCTCGGTGCCCTGGTAGACGCCGGCGATCGTCAGCTGCTGCTTCCTGCCGTCCTCGTACGACACCGTGAACCGGGACCCGGCCGTCCAGCGGTGGGACGTGGCGGTGTCCTCGTCGACGACGACCTGGGTGCCGCCGACCTTGAAGGTGCCCTCGTCGAGCTTCAGATCCGTCAGCTCGCCGATCGTGGCGCCGTTCACGCCGGTCAGGTATTCGGTCTGTCCGTCGATGCGGGAGGGAGCGTTGCGCAGCGGACTGGTCGCGGTGACGCCTTCGGTCGACTTCAGGGTCTTCTCGACGTCGGGAGAGAGCGGGTAGCGGTTCGCCATGGACACCACGTAGTCCGCCTTGATCGCGGAGGACGCCATCTTGTCGATCGCGGTCTGCAGACTGCCCGCCATCACGGTCAGACCGGTGATCAGGGTCAGGCCGACCATCAGGGCGGAGGCGGTGGCCGCGGTACGGCGCGGGTTGCGCACCGAGTTCTGCCGGGCCAGCCTGCCCGCGACACCGAAGACGCGCAGGACGGGAGCGGCGGCCGCGATCAGCGGGCGGGACAGCAGCGGCGTGAGGACGAAGACGCCGACGACCAGGAGGGCCGCGCCGAGGCCCATCGGGGCCTGGGCGTCCGAGGTGTTGTCCAGCGTGGTGGCGTACAGAACGGTGACGACGCCGGCGGCGGCCAGCAGGGCGCCCAGCGTGTTCCGCAGGACCAGGGACTTGGTGGTGGCCTTCGCGTGGACGCTGCTCATCGCGGCGACCGGCGGGATCTTCGCGGCACGGCGGCCGGGCAGCCAGGCGGCCAGCATGGTGATCAGGATGCCGACGGCGAGGGCGGTGGCGACCGTGCCCGGGGAGATGACGAGCGGCCCGTCGGGAACGCTGCCGCCGAGCCTGCCCATCAGGGACCGCAGGCCCGCGCCGATGCCGATGCCGGCGACGAGCCCGGTGACGGCCGCGACCGCGCCGACCACGAACGCCTCGACGAGCACGGACCGGGTGACCTGACGGCGGGAGGCGCCGACCGCCCGCAGCAGCGCCAATTCCTTGGTGCGCTGGGCGACCAGCATCGTGAAGGTGTTGGCGATGATGAACGTCCCGACGAACAGCGCGATGCCCGCGAAGGCCAGCAGCGAGCTGCGCAGGCTGCTCGTCTGGTCGGCGATCCGCGTGGCCTGGTCGTCGGCGAGCTGCTTGCCGGTGGTGGTGGAGGCGACGTCCTTGGGCAGGATCGCGTCGATCGCGTCCTGCAGGGCGGTCTGGCTGGTGCCGGGCGCGGCCTTCACATCGATCTCGTCGTACGAGCCCGCCTTGTGGAACAGCCGCTGGGCGGTGGCCGTGTCGAAGAGGGCGAGGCTGCCTCCGGCGGCGACGTTGCCGTCGTCGGTGGTGAAGATGCCGGCGATCCTCGGGGTCAGCACGGGACCGTCGATGGAGAGCCGCACGGTGTCCCCGACCTTGAAGCCGGCGCGCTGTGCGGTGTGGGAGTCGATGAGGACCTCGTCCTGCCCCTTCGGCGCGTGCCCGGTGACGAGCGGGTACCGCGGGTCCTTGTCGCCCCAGTAGTTCCCGCCCTGGGACTGGAAGCCGCTGCCTATGAGCTTGCCGTCCTTGCCGGCGACGGCGGTGAAGCCGCCGACGACCCCGACGGCACTGTCGGCACCGCGCACCTTGGCGGCCTTGCCGAGCAGCGCCTGTGTCAGCTTCGGCTCCTTGCCGACGGTGTCGCCGGTGTCGTTGCGGCCCTCGGGCTGGATGGCCACGTCCACGTGGTCGAAGCCCTTGGCGGAGCTCTTCTGGTAGGCGTTCGAGATGGTGTTGGTGAACACCAGGGTGCCCGACACGAACGCCACGCCGAGCATCACGGCGAGCACGGTCATGAGCAGCCTGGCCTTGTGCGCGAGCACGTTGCGCAGGGCGGTACGGAACATGTGTGTGTCCAGGGCTTGGTTGCTGGTGGTTCAGCCCGTCCTCCGGGCGCCGGCTCGCAGAGCTTCGGGGCAGTTCGAGGACGAGGCCGCAGGCCGATCGGGGGTCTGGGGAGTCCGCAGGCCGATCGCAGGTCGGGGGAACCCCCGGAGGGGGCGCGGCAGGGTCAGCTGGTGCGGCCCTTCGCGTCGAACCGCTTCATGCGGTCCAGCACCCCCTCCGCACTCGGCCCGTACAGTTCGTCCACGATCCGCCCGTCCGCCAGGAAGATCACCCGGTCCGCGTACGCCGCCGCCACCGGGTCATGGGTGACCATCACCACCGTCTGCCCCAACTCCCTTACGGAGTTGCGCAGAAAGCCCAGCACCTCGGCACCCGAGCGGGAGTCCAGGTTCCCGGTGGGCTCGTCGCCGAAGATGATGTCCGGCTTGGACGCGAGCGCCCGCGCCACCGCCACGCGCTGCTGCTGACCGCCGGACAGCTGCGAGGGCCGGTGGCTCAGCCGGTCGGACAGGCCGACCATCTGGATCACGGTGTCCAGCCACTGCTTGTCCGGCTTGCGGCCCGCGATGTCCATCGGAAGGGTGATGTTCTCCAGGGCGGTCAGCGTCGGCAGCAGGTTGAACGCCTGGAAGATGAACCCGATCTTGTCCCGCCGCAGCCGGGTGAGCTGCTTGTCCTTCAGCGCCCCCAGCTCGACGTCCCCGATGCGGACGGAACCGGAGGAGAAGGTGTCGAGCCCGGCGACGCAGTGCATCAGCGTCGACTTGCCGGAGCCCGAGGGACCCATGATCGCCGTGAACTGGGCCTGCTGGAAGTCGACGGTGACCCGGTCCAGGGCCACCACCTGGGTCTCGCCCTGGCCGTAGACCTTCGACAGGTCCGTGGCGCGGGCGGCCACCGTGGTGGTCCGGTCGGCGAGGGGGGTGCTGGTCACGGGAGCTGCTCCTGTCGGGACGGCGACGGTGAAGAGGACGTGTCCCATCGTCGCGGCCCGTCGCCGCCGTGGAGTCAGCCGCTGTTCCGGTTCCCGGGACAGTCTTCGGTCGGACTGTCACGGCCCGGGTCATACCTGGGGATGACGGGGTCCCCTGAGGCGCTGGACAGGAAAAGCGGTTGCTCACCCCAAGCGGAATGGCTCCCGCACGCCTCCTTCAGGGCGGTGAAATTCCGTCATTTCGCATGCAAGGGCCGCGCTTCCCCGAAAGGCTATTGGCAAGTGCGGATGGCCCGTACCGAGTGCTGATGCACCCTCAGGCGACAATAAAATAAGACAACATGGCGTCGCCGGTCCGCTGTTCGGGCGATGCGTCCCGATAGGCTCGGAGCGCTCGATGCGGGGCCCACGGCCTGCCCGGATGGTGGAATGCAGACACGGCGAGCTTAAACCTCGCTGCCCCTCGCGGGCGTGCCGGTTCAAGTCCGGCTCCGGGCACCACCGCGTACACCGCGACTGACCAGTGACGCTCGCTTCGGCGGCGGTCCGCGCGACGGTCACGGCGGTAGCCGTCTCGCAGCGCCTCTTTTCTGCGGGGACCGCGAGGCTCAGCGTGATCCGTCTGTCCACCCGCGTTTGAGCAGGTCGAAGATCTCGTCCAGAGCTCTGCGGGGGTCCTCACATCCGTGGACCAGGCTGGGGCTTTCCATGACGAAGCGGGCCAGGGCAGCGACGCGGACGTCACCTTCGGGGGCACCGGTGACTTCCGCGATGGCGGCTGCCAGAGCGGTCTCGTGCCGCCGCCGTATCCGGTGCGCCTCGCCACCGTTTCCAGCGTGCGCCTCGAACTGCGCGAGGAGGCCGGTCTGGTAGGCCGTCAGGAGTGGATTACCGGCTGTACGGGCGGCCTTGATGGCCCCGCCGTACCAGGAGCGGGCCGACCCGTAGTCACCTTTGTCCCACGCGAGCCAGCCCGCGAAGGACGCGGCGCTTCGCTCGCCGCAGTGGGGAGCGAAGGACGCGGCTTCGCTCCCCACTGCGGCCAGCCGTGCCCTGTCGCTGTTCCCGGTCGCGGATCGGGTGACGCTCTGGATCAGCCGGATATGGAACTCGACTGTCTCTGTGAGGTCGCGAGACGGGGTTGTGCCGTCGAGTCTGCGGTATGCGGTCGTGCTGAGGCGGAGCGCGGCGGCCCGGCCGCCGGACGCATCCGCGGTCTCCGGCGAGGCTGCGACTACGGGAGTGGCCGCGGCGGCGAGGCCGCCCAGACCGGTTCGTCGGTGCATGTCGTCGTCTCTCGCCTGCTCCTGCCGGCGGCCGTTGGAGAGGCCGACGAGTGACGGCGAGATCGCCAGGTGTGCAGCCGCCGCAGCCAGGGCGCACGTGCTGTAGGTGCCCGTACCGCGCTTCTCCGGGCGGGACCGCCTGACCCCGTCCGTGCCGGCGTCGCTGCCCCCGTCTCGTGATGGACGCCGTTGGCGAATCCCGCCGACAGCGTGGGCGCTCCGACTCGTGCCGGTGGTCCCGGGGTGTGCGAAAGGCGGAGTGCGACACTTTCCGGGAAAGTGTCGCACTCCGCGGGTCAATGACCCGGCCGCAGCGGATTCGCCAACAGCGCCCGGGTCTCCAGCCATGTCTGCCGTGGCGTCGCCGCCGTCGGCCGCGGTGCCTCGGCAGCTTGCGGCGGCGTGCCGAATGCCGCCGGTGAGCCGATTGTGTGCTCCCGGGCGTGCTCCCACGGGAGCACGGGTATCCCCGACTGCCAGCCGTCGCTGACCATCGGCAAGAGCCACAGTGGGAACTTCACTCAGGGTGGGACGGGGACCTACACCATCACGGTGGGCGACTCGGGCCCTGGCTCGACCGACGGCACCGCTGTCAGGGACACCGACGCCGCCACCGTCACCGGAGGCCGCAAACGCCAGGTCACCAACATCGCAACTGTCAGTGGAGGCGGCGATATAACGACGCACACCGCCACCGACACCGCCACCATCAAGGACAAAAAACACTGCGGTAAGGGCGAGGAAGAGGGGAAGAAGCCAGGCAAGAGACACAGCCACTGGAGCTTCTACGAGTACCGAGCGGCGGACCGCAGAAGGTCCTGAGAATCACCAGGGACCGCTGAGTCTCCGTACGATGCATGTATGACGAAGGCCACCCGCACGGTGCGGGTGGCCTTCGTCATAGGGGCGAGTCCCAGCGTCGACGGCGAGTGGTGGGGCCTCAACGGCTTCTGCCAGACCACACCAGAACACCGGGCTGACGCCTGGAGCCGGACGCCGGACGCCGGACGCCGGCCGCACGGGCGGGTGGGTCCGGGGCGTGTGGTCAGAGATAGGTCTCGTCGAGGTGGGTCGCGGGCTTCGTGGCCCGGGCTCCCGACAGCCGCAACGAGAACCAGCCGACCTTGTGGCCGAACAGCCAGACGACGCCCAGGTACAGGCTCGGGGCCACCTTGCGCATCTCGTCCCGTACGCCCATGGCCAGCAGGGACGTTCGCGAGTAGTCGATGACGATGCAGTCCTTGCCGTCCAGCAGGCTCGGCCCCACTCCGACCTTGGCGACGACGGCGAGCACGTCCAGCGGCGTCAACCGGTTGCTCAGATGGCCGTCCGGGCTGAAGACCTTGCCCCGCCACACACCGAGGCTCACGAACACGGCGAGGAATCGGGCTCCCACCGTTCCGGCCCACGGCAGGATCGCCGTGCCCTCCAGCGGACCCCTCGGGATCTCGCCGGGTGGACTCGTACGGAAGATGTCCTCCAGCCGCTGCTCTCCAGCCTTGAGCAGCTGGACCTCATCGAGTACCACGCGTCCTCCCGGCCTCGGCTCCCTGCCCATGTCCTCGCCAGCTCCACCTTGGGCGCGGCCGGCGCGGTCCACCACCGCTGATGAGCCGAACGGCGGTTGCCCGGCTCAGGCCGGCTCCCGCCCGGTCCGGATGACCTTTTCGCCGGCCGTGTACCGAGTGCCCCGGCGATGGGACGGCTGTGCCACCAGGAACAGGCCACGGCCGCGCTCGTGCGCACCGCCCGGTGTCGCGGAACAAGGGCAGGAGCGGTCGTTGACAGGAGGGCCGGGCGGCCGGAAACTCTCTCCATCATGAAGTGAAGTAATTTTCACTATGCGAACAGCGCGAAGGGGCGTCGGGATGCGTACCACCGTCGGCATCATCGGAGCGGGGCCCGCCGGGCTGCTGCTCGCGCGGCTGCTGCACAACGCCGGCATCGACTCCGTCGTGCTGGAGGCCCGCGACCGGGCCTATGTCGAGCGGCGCCAGCGGGCCGGGATCCTGGAGCAGGGGACCGTCGACGTGCTGCGGTCCGCCGGGGCGGGTGAGCGCATGGACCGCGAGGGGCTGCGGCACGACGGGATCGAGCTGCGCTTCGCGCGCCGCCGCCACCGTGTCGACTTCCCCGCGCTCACCGGTGGCCGCTCCGTGATGGTGTACGCGCAGACCGAGGTCTGCAAGGACCTCATCGCGCTCCAGCTCGAGGACGGCGGCCCGCTGCTGTTCGAGGCCGAGGCGCTCGCCGTCGAAGGTGTCGACGGTGACAGTCCGCGGGTGCGCTTCCGGCACCAGGGGAGCGAGGACGTCCTCGAGTGCGAGTACGTCGTGGGCTGCGACGGCTTCTGGGGAGTGTCCCGCAGGGCGGTTCCCGCCGGGCTGTCCCGTGTCTTCGAACGCACGTACCCATTTGGCTGGCTCGGCATCCTCGCCGATGTCGCACCCTCGCACGACGAACTCGTCTACGCCCGCCACGACCGCGGCTTCGCCCTGCTGAGCATGCGCTCCCCGTCCGTCTCCCGGCTCTACCTCCAGGTGCCGGAGGGTACGGACGCCGAGGACTGGGCCGACGAGGAGATCTGGGACGAGCTGGAGCGCCGCTTCGAGACCGGCGACCGCTGGACACTCACCCGGGGTCCCATCACCTCCAAGTCGGTGACTCCGATGCGCAGTTACGTCCACGAGCCGATGCGCCACGGCCGGCTCTTCCTCGCCGGGGACGCCGCCCACATCGTGCCGCCCACCGGCGCCAAGGGGCTCAACCTCGCCGTCGGTGACGTCGTCACCTTCGCGCGGGCGCTGACGCACCAGCAGGAGACGGGCTCCGGCGAGCTGCTCGACGCCTACTCCGAGACCTGTCTGCGCCGCGTCTGGCAGGCCGAGCGGTTCTCGTACGAGATGACCACGCTGCTGCACCGCGCCCCGGACGCCACACCGTTCGACGACCGGATCCAACTGGCCCGGCTGGATCGGCTCACCACCTCGCGCGCCGCCGAGACGGACCTCGCGGAGGGGTACACGGGCTTCCCGCTGGGATGACGTCCGGGGAGCGACGCCTGCCGCCCGACGACGTCACGGGTGACGCGGGCGGCGCCACCCGTCCGGGTGAAGAAGGCCCTGGCCGCCCGCCCGGATGATCAGTGGCCGGTCTCGACTCTGTACCGGCTTCGTCATGGATGAGACGGATCCTCGCCGGGAATCACACGAGCGCGTAGCGTGTTGCCTGCGATGAGGCGGGGAAGATCCTCCTCAAGCAGTACGGCCAATTCTTTGCCTGTCTATTACTCTTGAGCCAAGGCCACGCAGGGTGGTCATGGAGGAGTGAAATGAGGAGCAGCAACCCGGTCTTCTCGCGACGGGGGTTCAGCCGCGACAACGGCTACGCGGGCTTCAACACCGCGCCGCAGGCCGGGGGAGCCGCCGTCGGCACGCAGGGCAACCCGTACGCGCAGAACCCTTATGCGGGCGGCAACCCCTACGCGCAGAACCCCTACGCGCAGAACCCGTACGGACAGCAGACGCAGTACGGCGCCCCGCCGCAGGCCCCGGCCGCCCCCGGCCGGATGACGATGGACGACGTCGTCATGCGCTCGGCGATGACGCTCGGCACGGTCGCCGTCGGCGCGATTCTCGCCTGGGCGCTGCTGCCGGTCTCGTCCACCAGCTTCGGCCTCGCGTTCGGTTCCGCGCTGGTCGCGTTCGTCCTGGCGATGGTGCAGTCCTTCAAGCGCACCCCGTCGCCCGCGCTGATCCTGGGGTACGCCGCCTTCGAGGGCGTCTTCCTCGGCGTCATCAGCGAGATGTACAACGCGCAGTGGCACGGCGCACCGTTCCAGGCCGTTCTCGGCACGATCGCGGTCTCGGGCGCGACCCTGCTCGTCTACAAGGCGGGCTGGATCCGCGTCACCGCGCGGTACGCCCGGATCGGCATGGCCATCGCCATCGCCTTCGTGCTGACCATGGCGGTCAACCTGCTGCTGGTCGCGTTCGGCGTCGCGCCGGACGGCGGTCTGCGCAGCATGGGCCCGCTGGGCGCGCTGGTCGGTGTCGTCGCGATCCTGCTCGGCGCGTTCTTCCTGACCCTCGACTTCAAGCAGATCGAGGACGGGATCGCGTACGGCGCGCCGCGCGAGGAGGCCTGGCTGGCGGCGTTCGGCCTGACCATGACCCTGGTGTGGATCTACGTGGAGATGCTGCGGCTCGTCGCGATCTTCAGTAACAACGACTAGTCGCCGCCGGCGCTCCCGGCGCTTTGAAGGGCCCGTGAACCGTGGTTCACGGGCCCTTTCACTGTGCGCGGCTCACATGAGTTTGCGCGCGGCCCTCCTCAGGTCGTACTCGTGGATGATCGCTTTGGCATGGCCGTACGCGAGATTGTGCTCGTGCCGGAGCCAGCTGACCTTCTCCTCGAAGCAGAGAGCGGGGCCTTCGTCGACGGTTCGCAGCCAGTCGGACACTTCACGACCGGTGCAGTGGGGGATGCGGGCGAGCAGATTGCGATGGGTCTCCTCGGAGAAGACTTGGGACATCGGCGCCTCCGGACGCACTCGATGAAGCCGGTCCTTCAGGTCACCGTGCCTGAGCGTTCGCCTGTTGGCAACAGTGCTGCCGCGACGCGTACGCTCGCCGCGTGCTTGATACGACGCCTTTGACCCGGGCCGTGGATCACTTCGCCGACCGGTTGCGGGCCGCTCCCCAGAGCCGGCTGCAACGGGGCGGGGCGGCCGAAGCGCTCGCGCTCGCCAGGGAGTTGGCGCGTCGCGCCCAGCTTCTGGAGGACCCTTCGGCCGAGCCGCGGGAGATGCCGGACGCGGGCATGTTCGCGGCCGCCGACCAGATCACGGTCGCCGGACATGATCTTGCCATCGTCCTGCGGGACGAGAGGGAACTCGCCGAGGCCGTGGCGCTGGTGAAGGAGGCGCAGAAGCGCGCCGGGGTGTGAGGAGGCGCCACGACGCGCCGGGGTCGACCGGGCGCTGGAACGCGCCGGGGCAGGACGGCGGATTCCAGCTCCCCGGCGCGGCCCCGTGCTGTGACGGTGCGAGGGCGCGGTGGCGTGACTACAGGGATGCGATGACGCGGTCCGCGAGGACGTAGACGGTCTCCTCACCGCATGCGAACGTGAGGGCGTAGGCGCCCGAGACGCCCGAGCCGCCGAGCAGGAACGGGGTGTGGCCGGCGGCCAGGGCCGCGGCCAGGCGCTCCGCGGTCTCCCGGTGGCCAGGGGTCATGCACAGCGTCGTACCGTCCGAGAAGACGTACACGTCCAGGGTGCCCAGCGGGCCCGGGCGGACGTCGGCGAGTTCGGTGCCGGCGTCGGCCAGCCTCTCCAGGCAGGCGACCGTGCGCTCGTGGTCGCCCGTGACGGGGGAGGGGGCCGGGACGAAGTCCGGGTGCGAGGGGTGACGGCGGCGGGCGGCGGCCAGTTCGGGGGAGTCCCCGGGGAACTCGGTCTCGTCGGCGCCGGCCTCGGTCACCGGTTCCAGCCTGTCGTGCTCCAGGCCCGCGAAGTCCGCGGGACGGGGCAGGAACAGCTCGTTGTCGGGCAGGCCGAACAGGGTGGGGGCGTCAGCGATGTCCCGCGCCTCCTGGGCGGCCCAGAAGGCGCGCGCCTCGGCCAGCTCGCGCTCCCGTTCCTCCGCGAGCGCCTCGGCCACGGCGGCGCGTATCTCCTCGGCGTCGGCGGCGGTGCGGGCGGCGGGCACCAGTCCGCGTGCCTGCACGGCACGGCTCTCGGCGAGTTCTGCGTGCAGGGCCGCGACCTGTCGGCGCAGCGCGCGCACACTGCACAGGACGGCGACGCCCACGCCCGCGGTCGTGGCGGTGGTGAGCAGCAGAGCTATCGGCATGGCGCTCACTGACGTACTCCTGGTTCAAGGTCGGCCCCCCGACTTCCTACATCAGCTTGAAGGGTGGACTAACCAGCTGTCAGTGCGTAACGTCACGAAACGGACATGAGGTTGCCCTCAATGTTTACCAGGAGAACCGCTGTGACCTGGGAAAATCCATTTCCGAGGGAGATAGGTCACATCCTGGGGGAGATTGGGTTACGAATCGGCCCGGAGCTCTGCCGCATCTGGGAGCGGCGGAGCTCCGGGCCGTCGCGCGGGTGGCGCGGGCGGAGGTCAGCTGAGGCGCTCGATGACCATGGCCATGCCCTGGCCGCCGCCAACGCACATCGTCTCCAGGCCGAACTGCTTGTCGTGCCACTGGAGCGAGTTGATCAGGGTGCCGGTGATGCGGGCGCCGGTCATGCCGAAGGGGTGACCGACGGCGATGGCGCCGCCGTTGACGTTCAGCTTCTCCAGCGGGATGCCCAGGTCGCGGTAGGACGGGATCACCTGGGCGGCGAAGGCCTCGTTGATCTCGACGAGGTCGATGTCGCCGATGGTGAGACCGGCGCGCTTGAGGGCCTGCTTGCTGGCCTCGACGGGGCCGTAGCCCATGATCTCCGGGGACAGGCCGGACACACCCGTCGAGACGATCCGCGCGAGCGGCGTGAGCCCCAGTTCCCGGGCCTTGGTGTCGCTCATGATGACCAGGGCGGCGGCGCCGTCGTTGAGGGGGCAGCAGTTGCCGGCGGTGACGCGGCCGTCGGGGCGGAAGACGGGCTTGAGGCCGGCGACGCCCTCCAGGGTCACCCCGGGGCGCGGCCCGTCGTCCTTGCTGACGACCGTGCCGTCCGGGAGGGTCACCGGGGTGATCTCGCGCTCCCAGAAGCCCTTGGCGATGGCCTGCTCGGCGAGGTTCTGCGAGCGGACGCCGAACTCGTCCATCTCCGCGCGGGTGACGCCCTTCAGCCGGGCGAGGTTCTCGGCGGTCTGCCCCATCGCGATGTACGGGTCGGGGAGCAGGCCGTCCTCGCGCGGGTCGTGCCAGTCGGCCCCCTCGGACTCGGCGACGGCCGCGGTACGGGCCTCGGCCTCGGCGAAGAGGGGGTTGTGGGTCTCGGGGGTGTCGGACGTGCCGTTGACGCTGCGGCTGACCATCTCGACGCCCGCGGAGATGAAGACGTCGCCCTCGCCGGCCTTGATGGCGTGCAGGGCCATGCGGGAGGTCTGGAGGGAGGAGGAGCAGTACCGGGTGATCGTGCAGCCGGGGAGGTGGTCCATCCCCATCTGTACGGCGACGACACGGCCGAGGTTGTGGCCCTGCTCCCCGCCGGGGAGGCCACAGCCGAGCATCAGGTCGTCGATGTCCTTCGGGTCCAGGGCGGGGACCTTGTCGAGGGCGGCCTGGATGATCGTGGCGGTGAGGTCGTCCGGGCGGAGGTCCTTCAGGGAGCCTTTGAAGGCACGGCCGATCGGGGAACGGGCGGTCGAGACGATGACGGCTTCGGGCATCACGGCTCCATTGCGCGAGGGTGAGCAGGGCTGTGGGGGAAGTTACCCGTACGTACCGTGGAGGTCACGGGCATGGGCATGTGACTCGGGCCGCAATTTTCTAAGCGCTTGCTTGGGCCTCCGGCGGTTCGGCCGGAAACGGTGCGGGTGGGGTGGGCGCGCCGTTCGCTGGGGGCGCCGTTCGCAGGGGCTGCGCCCCCAGGGCCCCGCTCCGGCCTGCGGCCCGGTCCACCGGTCACCGTCCGCCGGTCAGCGGTCAGCGCCGCCGGTCAGCGCCGCCGGTCAGCGCCGCCGGTCATCGGCCGTCGGCCGCCGGACGGGCGGAACGTTGCGGGGCGGCGCCGCTCGCGCCTCGGGAGGGGTGGCGTGGGTGGGAGGGCGGCTGCGGGTTGTATGTGGCTGGTCGCGCAGTTCCCCGCGCCCCTTTCGGGGCGCAGCCCCGGTTGGGGGAACCCAGGGAGGGGTGTAGGGGACGGAGACCCCGCCCGGGGTGCGGGGGCGGAGCCCCGCGTGGGGTGCGGGGCCGAGCTACGCAAGGGGTGCAGGGGGCGGACCCCCACCGGGGTGGGGGGGGCGGAGCCCCGCGCGAGGTGCAGGGGACGGAGCCCCAGCGGGGTGGGGGGGCGGAGCCCCTGGTGGGGTTGAAGGGGCGAAGCCCCTGGAGGTGGGACGGGTAGGGGCGGCGGGGGCGAGGAACCCCCCACGTAGGGGCGCGGCGGCGGAGGGCGAGGAACGCCCCCGGCGTCACACGGACGGTTCCGGAGCCGTGGTCGGCGTCGCCTCCGGCGTCGGCAGGCGGCGCCGACGGCGGCGCTTGAGCAGGGCCCACGGCCCCCGCGGCCCCGTCGGCATCGCGGCCGTGACCTCCGTGCCCGCCTCGTCGGCGGCCTCCGCCGCGGCCCGGGCCACCGGCAGGAAGCCCTCGCGGCGGGACGCGTCCGGGCGCTCCTCCTCCGCCGGCCACAGGCCGAGCGCGGCGCACACCGTCGGCAGGACCGCCATCGCGGCCGTGGCGTACCCCTCCGCCGAGGGGTGGTAGTTGTCGGGGCCGAACAGCTCCCGAGGGTTCGCCTCGAACTCCGGACCCAGCAGATCGCCCAGCGACACGGTCCGGCCCCCCTGCTCCACGACCCCGATCGTCTGGGCAGCGGCCAGCTGGCGGGAGGCCCGCCGGGCCAGCCACCGCAGCGGCTGCTGCACCGGCTCGATCGTGCCCAGGTCAGGACATGTGCCGACGACGACCTCCGCGCCCGCCGTGCGCAGGCGCCGCACCGCCGCCGACAGATACCGCACAGACCGCGTCGGCGGCATCCGGTGCGTCACGTCGTTGGCGCCGATCATGATGACGCAGATGTCGGGAATCCGGTCCTGGACCGCGAGCGTCAGAGCCACCTGACGGTCCAGGTCGTCCGACTGAGCCCCGGGAAGGGCGACGACGCGCAGCTCCACCGGCCGTTCCGCCACCGCCGCCAGCCCCGACGCCAGCAGCGCCCCCGGCGTCTGCCGGGAGCGGTGCACGCCCTGTCCCGCGGCCGTGGAGTCGCCGAGCATCACCAGCCTCAGGGGTGGTTCGCCGAGGGCGCTGTAGCCACGTCCGTACAGGCCGTCCGCGCTCGGCGGATGCGGGCTGTGTCCGTTGCCCACATGGCGCTTGGCCAACTGCACCTCGGCGACCAGCAGCCCGACGGCGGCCGCCCCGACCAGGCCGATACCGCCGCCGCCGTACGCCGCGCCCGCCGCGATGCGCCGGGCCACTCTCGCCCTCGACATGCTCGACATGCGTCGCCGCCACCTCCTCGTAGCCGTACATCCACTGCTTGCCCCGTACGCCCCGTCGCCCAATCTCAACGGCCTGTGAACGCCCGGGACGGACTGCGCCCGAGGGCTCGTTCCCTTAAGCGCACGTCCCGGCCGTACGAGCGCTTACGCTGGCGGAACCATCACGACCACTTCCTGTGCAGCAACCGGAGACAACGGTGCAATTCCACGACTCGATGATCAGCCTGGTCGGCAACACCCCGCTGGTCAGGCTCAACCGCGTGACCGCCGGCATCCAGGCGACCGTTCTCGCGAAGGTCGAGTACTTCAACCCCGGCGGTTCCGTCAAGGACCGCATCGCCCTGCGCATGATCGAGGCGGCCGAGCAGAGCGGCGAGCTGAAGCCGGGCGGCACGATCGTGGAGCCGACCAGCGGCAACACGGGCGTCGGCCTGGCGATCGTGGCCCAGCAGAAGGGCTACAAGTGCATCTTCGTCTGCCCGGACAAGGTCTCCACCGACAAGATCAACGTGCTGCGCGCGTACGGCGCCGAGGTGGTCGTGTGCCCGACGGCGGTGGCCCCGGAGCACCCGGACTCGTACTACAACGTCTCCGACCGGCTCGTCCGTGAGACCCCCGGCGCCTGGAAGCCGGACCAGTACTCCAACCCCAACAACCCCCTGTCGCACTACCACTCCACAGGCCCCGAGCTGTGGGAGCAGACGGAGGGGAAGATCACCCACTTCGTCGCCGGCGTCGGCACCGGCGGGACCATCTCCGGCACCGGCCGCTACCTGAAGGACGTCAGCGACGGCCGGGTCAAGGTCATCGGCGCGGACCCCGAGGGCTCGGTGTACTCCGGTGGCTCCGGGCGGCCGTACCTGGTCGAGGGCGTCGGTGAGGACTTCTGGCCGACCGCGTACGACCCCACCGTCGCCGACGAGATCGTCGCCGTCTCCGACAAGGACTCCTTCCAGATGACCCGGCGGCTGGCCCGGGAGGAGGGTCTGCTGGTGGGCGGCTCCTGCGGCATGGCCGTCGTCGGCGCCCTGCGGGTCGCCGAGCGGCTCGGACCGGACGACGTGGTGGTGGTGCTCCTGCCCGACAGCGGACGCGGCTACCTCAGCAAGATCTTCAACGACGAGTGGATGGCCGACTACGGCTTCCTCGAGGACACGGGCCCGAGCGCGCGCGTCGGTGACGTGCTCAAGGACAAGGAGGGCGCCATCCCCTCCCTCGTCCACATGCATCCCGACGAAACCGTCGGCCAGGCCATCGAGGTGCTGCGCGAGTACGGCGTCTCGCAGATGCCGATCGTCAAGCCGGGCGCGGGCCACCCGGACGTGATGGCCGCCGAGGTCGTGGGGTCCGTCGTCGAACGCGAGCTGCTGGCGGCCCTGTTCACCAAGCACGCCTCCCTCGACGACCCGCTGGAGAAGCACATGTCCCCGCCGCTGCCGCAGGTCGGCTCCGGTGAGCCGGTCGCGGACCTGATGTCGGTGCTCGGTGCGGCCGACGCGGCGATCGTCCTGGTCGAGGGCAAGCCGACCGGGGTGGTCAGCCGGCAGGACCTGCTGGCGTTCCTGGCCAAGGGGGGAAAGCAGTAGGGAACTTCCGGTGAACCGGGCGCGTCGCCGGGGAACTTCCGGTGACGCGCGGGAAGAGCGGCTTTTCGGAAGTGGTACGAGCGCGTCACGTCCGCGCAGCACCCGCTTAACACGGGTCCGGCACATTAGGGGGTGTCGGCAGGGCGGGAGCGGCTCCCCGCCCCGGCCGGCAGCGAACGGCGCCAAGGACCTCCGGAGCGGCTCCCGGACCTCCATGGACGCCATGGACGCGCAAGCCCGGCCCTGACCCGGCCCGCGTCCCCCGCGGGGACCGCCGTCGTCCCGCCCCCCGGCAACGGGGGTGCGGCGGTCCCCGCGCACACCCCTTTGCGCCTGAGCCGGCGCCGCTCTCCCGGGCGTGGTCGCTCGCCGTCGGGGTTGCTCAATCGATGGTTGCAGTGGGCGTCGCTTGTTTGTTTCCGCTCGCGGGACCGCCGGGCACGGGAGGGTCAGTCATCCCACTCGCCGTCCTGTGGGGACTTGCGGCGGCGGCCGAAGAGGGCCGGGTTGGTGCGGGCGGCCTGGACCACGTTGACGCCGACGATGCCGAGCCAGGCGGCCACGAGGCCGGACATGCCGCCGAAGGAGCCGCCGATCGCCGAGAGCGGGATCGCCACCACCAGCGACACGATGCCGAAGCCGAAGCGCTCGCCCCAGGAGTCCGTCGCGCGGGGGGACCGGGCGCCGCGGGCCACCACCATCCGCTGCTCGGCCAGTTGCCGCCGCACGCGGCGGTCGATCGCGCCGTCGATGCGCCGGTCGACCTTCTCCAGGAAGGATTCGACCAGTGCCGACTCGTACTCCTCGCCCAGTTCCCTGCGGGCCTGCAGGGTGGCGTTGAGTTCCTTCTTCAGATCGGCGTCGCGCGCGTCCATTCCGGTCATGCGCACAACGGTAGGGAAGCGGTGAGCTCCCCGCACTGGGGACAACCCCCCGTTCCGGCGGGGGTCCACCGGCAGGAGAGGCGGTTCCCTCGGGGGAGGAGCCGCGGTGCCAGGTGCGGACACCGCCGGTCCGGTGGATGGCCGAGAACGCCGACGGGGCGGCGTACGTCGACGCGGTGTCGGTGTACGCCGCCCTCGGGCGCGATCGGGTTGCGGGAGGGGACCCGCGTGCTCATGTCGGCTACTTCGGGTCGCGGTCGAACACCGACTTCGACCACAGACAGCCGAGGACGGTCAGTGCCAGGCACCAGGCGATCGCGAGCCATCCGTTGTGGCCGATCTCGGTGCCGAGCAGCAGCCCGCGCAGGGTCTCGATGGCCGGCGTGAAGGGCTGGTACTCGGCGATCGGCTGGAACCAGCCCGGCATCGCGTCGACCGGGACGAAGGTGCTGGAGATGAGCGGCAGGAAGATCAGCGGCATCGCGTTGTTGCTGGCGGCCTCGGCGTTCGGGCTGACCATGCCCATCCCGACCGCGATCCAGGTGAGAGCCAGGGCGAACAGCGTGAGCAGCCCGAACGCCGCGAGCCACTCCAGGGCTGTGGCGTTCGTGGACCGGAAGCCGATGGCCACGGCGACGGCCCCCACGACGACCACACTCATGATCGACTGCAGCACGCTGCCGACGACGTGCCCGACGAGCACGGACCCGCGGTGGATCGCCATCGTGCGGAAGCGGGCGATGATGCCCTCGGTCATGTCGTTGGAGACGGACACCGCGGTACCGATCGTGGTGCTGCCGATGGTCATCAGTAACAGGCCCGGCACGAGGTAGGCGATGTATGCGGAGCGGTCGGCGCCGCCGCCGATGCCCGCGCTCATGGTGTCGCCGAAGACGTAGACGAACAACAGCAGCAACATGACCGGGGTCAGCAGCAGGTTCAGGGTGAGGGACGGGTAGCGCCGGGCGTGCAGGAGGTTGCGGCGCAGCATCGTGGACGAGTCGCGTACGGCGAGGGAGAAGGAGCTCATCGGACGTTCTCCTCGGGCTGGTCGGGGACGTCGGCCTGGCCGGTCAGGGCGAAGAAGACGTCGTCGAGGTCGGGGGTGTGCACGGTCAGTTCGTCCGCCTCGATGCCGGCCGAGTCCAGCCGGTCGAGGATGGAGCGCAGCTCGCGCTGGCTGCCGTCGCTGGGGAGTTGCAGCGTCAGTGCCTCGTCGTCCCTGGTGGCCTCGCGCAGGCCGAGGGCGGCGCTCTGGTACGCGGCCGGGTCGGCGAAGCGCAGCCGCACGTGTCCGCCGGGGATCAGCCGCTTGAGCTCCTCGGCAGTGCCCTCGGCGGCGATCTTGCCGTGGTCGAGCACGGCGATACGGTCGGCGAGCTCGTCTGCCTCATCCAGGTACTGGGTGGTGAGGAAGACGGTGACGCCGTCGGAGACGAGCTCCCGGATGATCTGCCACATGTTGTGCCGGGAGCGAGGGTCGAGGCCGGTGGTCGGCTCGTCGAGGAAGATGATCCGCGGGTTGCCGACCAGGGTCATGGCGATGTCCAGGCGGCGCTTCATACCGCCGGAGTAGGTGGAGGCGGGCTTCTTCGCCGCCTCGGCCAGGCCGAAGCGTTCCAGCAGCCCGGCGGCGGTGCGCCGCCCCTCGCTGCGGGAGAGGTGGTGCAGGTCCGCCATGAGGAGCATGTTCTCCTCGCCGGTGATCAGGCCGTCGACGGCGGAGAACTGCCCCGTGACGCCGATCGCGGCGCGCACCGCCTGGGGGGCGGCGGCCAGGTCGTGGCCGCCGATGTGGATGTCGCCGGTGCCCGGGTCGGCGGATATGAGGGTGGAGAGGATCTTCACGGCGGTGGTCTTGCCGGCGCCGTTCGGGCCGAGCAGGGAGAAGATCGTTCCTTCCGGGACGGCCAGGTCGACGCCGTCGAGCACGACCTTGTCGCCGTAGGACTTGCGCAGTCCGTTCGCCGCGATGGCCAGGTTGGTCATGAGAGGTGCCCCCTATTGCTGACTGCGGATCTACAGGCTGCGGGCGGTGATGTCGCCGTGGGAGGTGGTGGCGCGGATGTCGAGTTCGGTGGTGCCGTCGTTCTTGAGGGCGTTGCT